>CAVOLM010000024.1:0-161383 GCA_963696675.1 uncultured Gammaproteobacteria bacterium
ATCGTGCGCCGCGACCAGGAGCTCAACGCGGAATTTCAGGCGGCGCTGCGCCGGCTTCTAACCCAGGTCATGGAAGATCCGCGCCGGCTCCGGCAATGCTCGACGCAGTGACAGCCCTCAAGTCTACGAGCGCGTCGGTGATCACGCCAAGAACATCGCCCGGTACGTGCTGTATCTCGTCGAAGGCAGAGACGTGCGTCATGAGGATACGGCCGTCCTCATCGCCGAAGGTGCGAGGAAGTCTGCGCAGTCCTAGCGCAATCCGAGCGGGCGGTTGAGCGGGCTGGCTGGCTACTCTTGCCCTCGGCCGACACGAACCAGACATACTGCGATGACAGGCGCGCGCGTTCGCGCTGCACACTGGCGCACCGTTGATGTAATCAAGGAAGAACAGCCCGGGCAAGAGTAGCCAGCCCGCTCAACCGCCAACGACCTAGTCTGCTTCGCGCAGCAGTTCGTTGATCGAGGTTTTCTCGCGCGTACGTGCGTCAACGCGCTTGACGATCACGGCACAATTGAGGCTGTCAGCGCCCATCGGCTGAAGGCAGGCTGCCCGGCACGACGACCGCGCCGGGCGGAACCTCACCGTACGACACAGTTCCGGTAGCGCGATCGAAGATGCGCGTGCTCTGGCCGATGAATACGCCCATCGAGATCACCGCGCCTTCGCCGACGATCACACCCTCAACAATCTCCGAGCGCGCGCCGATGAAGCAGTTGTCCTCGATGATGGTCGGCGCGGCCTGCACCGGTTCGAGCACACCGCCGATGCCGACGCCTCCGGAGAGATGCACGTTGCCGGCCGATCTGCGCGCACGAGCCGACCGTGGCCCAGGTGTCCACCATCGTGCCGCTGTCGACGTATGCCCCAACGTTGACGTAGCTCGGCATCAGCACCCACGTTCGGCGCAATGAAGGCTCCCTTGCGCACGATGGCGTGCGGGACCACTCGTGCGCCTGAAGCGCGAAAGGCCGCCTCCGTCATGCGCCGGCGAACTTCCAGTGGCACCTTGTCGTAGAAACGCGTGTAACCCGCATCGAGCACCCTGATTGTCGTGCACCCGAAAATGGAGGCAGGACAGCTCTCTTGAGCCATTGGTTGACGACCCAGCCGACCGGCCTGCTTCTCCGCGACGCGCACAGCTCCGCGGGGTCGAGGAGCTCCCGAGCGCCTCATCAAGGGGAGGGCGAAGCGCAGCGCGGAGGGCGCCGAGGCGGGACCCCAGAGAAGCGCGCTGCTCGAACGCCGGAATCGATTTTATGGTCTGCAGAGAGGACAAATCCTGCCATCAGCGTTGCTCCACCCAAGTCACGAATCCTCCGGCGCGCCGCCCGACCACGCAATCCGGCCGCACTGGCGCCACCATGGCAGATACGGACCCTGCCCCACGTCCGGGTTGCCGCGCACCACCCTCGCGTCCCATGTTAGCTGCCCGGTTAGCACCAGCACGTTCTCTTGCGCGCATAGAGTTCGCGCACGAAGGCCTTCATCCGTCCTCGCCGGTGTCCGCCCACAGGTGAGAATGGGGGGCGGCATCGGGCGCCGCTTGACGTCGGACGACAGGCTCCAGGATCGGCACGACTTCGGCAAACTTCTCGCGATACAGGGCGCGATTCGCAGCTGCATGTGCATCGTCGCGCCACGCGGCGTGCGCTCGCCATCTGGGCACGTGCGTGCCAACGGCTGCGCCGTGATACGTCCGGTACAGGTGATACTGTTGCATGATCTGCGGATCGCCGACCACGAATCCTGAACGCAGTCCGGGCGACGCTCGGAGCGCTTGGACAGGCTGTGAAATACCACGCAACGCTCGAAGCGCGACCGCCGGGCTCCCAGCGCCGCCTGCAACAGGCTCGGGGGCGGGAGGTCTCATCGAGGTAGACAGTCCGCGTAGCACTCGTCCGCAGCGATGATGAAACCATAACGATCCGCGATCGCGAGCGCGGTCGTAGAGATACTCCTGGCTCATCACTGCGCCGGTTGGATTGCCGGGCGAGCACAGGAAGAGCAACTGGCAGCGTTCCCACACCGCGGCCGGTACCGCCTGCAGGTCGGGCAGAAAGCGGCTCTCGGGCAGGGTGTCGAGGTAGTAAGGCTCGGCGCCGGCGAGCAGCGCGGCGCCTTCGTAGATCTGATAGAAGGGGTTGGGCATCAGCACCAGCGGGCGCTTGGCCGCGGTCGACGATCGCCTGGGCGAAGGTGAAGAGGGCTTCGCGTGTGCCGTTCACCGGGAGCACCAGGGTCTCCGGGTCGACGCAGCCCGCGGGCAGCCCGAAACGGCGCGCCAGCCATGAGCCGCGGCTCGCGCAGCGCTGGCGACCCGTTCGCGGCGGGATAGACCCAGCCGTGCCGAGCAGGGCCGTCATGCATCGATGAGGAACTGGGGCGGCGCGTGTCGCGGCTCGCCGATGGATAGCGCGATCGGGGCGTGATCCGCGGGGGGCTCGATCCCGGCTTCAGCCGTCGCAGGCGCTCGAAGGGATACGGATGGAGCGAGGCGAGACGCGGGTTCATTCGCGCCGGTCCAGCGTCTCCACCAGTTTCTGCTGCAGCCGCAATCCGGCTTCTTCGGTGAGCGGTCGACCATCTTCATGGCTTACGTAGAAGACGTCCTCGGCCCGCTCGCCGACGGTCATGATCCGCGCGCCGTGGATTTCGACGCGCTCACTCATGAACACTTTGCCGACTTCCGACAACAGGCCCGGCCGATCGCCGGCGATCAGCTCGAGGATGGTGCGTATTGTTGCGCTCATCGCGGGTCAACACGACCTGCGTAGGCGTTGCAAACATGCGTACCTGGCGCGGCGCTCGGCGTGTGACGGTGGGCGGCGAATGCAAGGGTTGATGGAGACTGCGCAAAAGCGCGCGTTCGATTTCATGGATGCGGGAGGGGTCGGAGATCGTGCGGCCGTTATCTTCGAGCACCAGGTAGGTCTCGATGCTGCAGCCGTCGGCGGTCGGCGTGACGCGTGCGTTGACGATGTTCAGGCCCATCTGATCGAGTACCGCAGTGGTACGCGCAAAACTGTGCTGGCGGCGCGGCGTGTACGCGAAGATCGGTGTGCCGCCACGTTCGATCATCGGATTGACCGCCACCAGCGGAGATTCATCCTGGGGCTCGCGCGCTGCGAGCAGGGCGGTGTGCCAGGCAATCTCTTCGGGCGTGTGGCGCAGGAAATAGATGTCGGTGCAGGTCTGCCACACGCGTTCCACCGCGTGCGGATCCGCCCCGCGTTGCGCGAGCAAGGTCCGCGCCGCGGCCTGCGTCTCGCGCACCAGCTCCTCCTGGTCGATCGGGCTTTCCAGGCCACGCCGCAGTGCGCGCTTGGTACGCTCGTAGAATTCCTCGAACAACGAGGCCTTCCAAGTATTCCAGAGCTTGGGATTCGTGCCGCGCACATCAGCGACGGTGAGCACGTAGAGGTAGTCAAGGTGGGTTTGATCGCCGACGACACGCGCGAACTCGCGAATCACCTCCGGGTCGGCGATGTCTTTCTTTTGCGCGGTCACTGACAGCAGGAGGTGATGGCGCACGAGCCAGGCCACGAGCCTTGCGTCGTAGCGACTCAGACCCTGTTCGAGACAGAATGCTTCCGCATCCACCCCGCCGAGCTCGGAATGATCACCGCCGCGGCCCTTGGCGATGTCGTGAAACAGCGCGGCGAGATATGCGATCTCGAGCTTCGGGAGCGACTGCGCGATCGAGCTCAGAGCCGGAAATTCCTGGTCGTACTTGGGAATCGCGAGGCGGCGCAGGTTGCTCACCACGAACAGCGTGTGCGCATCCACCGTATACGCGTGGAACAGGTCGTACTGCATGCGGCCCACGATGCGGCCAAATGCCGGAATGTACCGCCCGAGCACGCCGTAGAGATTCATGCGCCGCAGCGCATGTGTTACGCCGATCGGGGCGCGCAGCATGTCGAGGAACAGCCGATGATGGCGCGGGTTCTGGCGGAACTCCTCATCGATGAGCCACAGGCTCCGGCCGACGAGGCGGATCGTTGCCGCGCGCACACCGTGAATGTGCGGGTTCTGCTGGATCAGGCCGAAGAGCTCCAGCAACGCCGATGGATTACGCGCGAACATGTCATCCGCGGTTACCTCCAGGTAATCATTGCGCGTCTGGAAACGCGCATTGAGCGGCACCGGCTCCCCGCTCGGCGTGAGGATCGCCTCGCGAAACAACTGCAGCAGCATCTCGTTCAGCAGGCTGACGTCCATTACAGTGCGGTAATAACGCTGCATGAACTGCTCGACGGCGAGCGTGTAAGTCGCGTCCTCGTAGCCGAAGAGCTTCGCAAGCCGGATCTGGTGATCGAAGAGCAGCCGATCTTCGCGCCGCCCGGTCAGCATGTGCAGGGCGAACCGGACCTTCCACAGGAACGCCTGGGCGGTCTTGAGCTTGCGCAACTCGTTGCGGGTCAGAAAGCCATGCGCCACCAGACCATCGAGCGTGTCGGTGCCGAAATGGCGCTTCGCAACCCAGCCGATGGTCTGGATATCGCGCAAACCGCCGGGGCTGGACTTGACGTTCGGCTCGAGGTTGTAGGCGGTGTCGTAAAAGCGATGATGTCGCGCGACCTGTTCCTTCACCTTTTCCTCGAAGAAATCTTTCCCGGGCCAGAGGCGATCGGGCGCGAGCGCGTGTTTCATGGCGGCGAACAGCGACTCAGGGCCGGCGAGCCGCCGTGCCTCGAGCAGAGTCGTCGCTACACTGATGTCCGCCAGGCTCTCGCGCTGACAGTCATCGATGGTACGAACGCTGTGACCGACCTCGAGACCGATGTCCCACAGGAAGGTCAGGAAACGCTTCGAGGCTCCGTTCCCATGCGGACGGTTCCCCCTTTGGCAGCAGCACGCAGACGTCGATGTCGGAACACGGATGGAGCTCGCCGCGGCCATAGCCCCCGACAGCGATCAGAGCGAGCTCGTGCGTGCGCTCACCTGCATGCATCGACCAGGCGCGCACCAGAAGCCCATCGACCAGGCGCGCGCGATCACGGACCAGCTCTTCGATGGGCTCATCACGCCCGAAGCGTTCGCGCAGTTCAGCATCACCGCCTTCCAGCGCAGCCCGGAACGCCGCGACCGAGTTGCCGCCGGCATCGAGTGATTCGTTGAGAGATTTCAGGTGTCGCCAGACTGCCGGCGGCCCTGCAGTGATCGCCTCGTTGTCTTCGTAATCGTCGGTCCCGGGGACTGTGATCATCGAGGCGTGGTCAGCCGTTGCGATCGCGACTGCCGAGGGTGAGCACCTCGTGGCCCGTGGGCGTCACCAGGATCGTGTGTTCCCACTGCGCAGAGAGCGAATGGTCCTTGGTGACCACGGTCCAGCCGTCCGGAAGCAGGCGCACGTGCCGGCGCCCGGCGTTGATCATCGGCTCGATCGTGAAGGTCATGCCGGTCTTCAATTCAAGGCCGGTATCGGGCTCGCCGTAGTGCAGGACTTGCGGGTCCTCATGGTAGATCCGCCCGATGCCGTGACCGCAGTACTCCCGCACCACCGAGAAGTTGCGCGACTCGGCGAGAACCTGGATGGCGTGTCCGATATCACCAAGGTGGACCCCCGGGCGCACCTGTTCGATTCCGCGCCACATGGCCTCGAAGCAACTCTCTGTCAGGCGCTGTGCCTGCACGGCGGGCTTGCCGACGAAGTACATGCGGCTCGTGTCACCGTGAAAGCCTTCCTTGATGACGGTGACATCGATATTGACGATATCCCCGCTCTTGAGGACCCGCTCACCCGGGATGCCATGACAGACGACGTGATTCACTGAGGCACAGATCGTCTTCGGATACCCCTTGTAGTGCAGGTTCGCCGGGATGGCCTGCTGGTGATTCACGATGTAGTCGTGGCACAGCCGATCGAGTTCCTCAGTCGTCACGCCCGGCACGATGTGCTCGCCGATCATGTCGAGCACCTCTGCGGCAAGGCGACCGGCCACGCGCATACGATCCTGATCTTCGGGAGTCTTGATCGACACGTTCATGGCGGGTGTGAAGGCTGCTTCGCGCATGGCAGGGGCACAGTTGTGCCGGTGAATCTAACGCATTGTTCGCTCAACAAGTTTATGGTATAAAGCGCGCCGTTTTTTGGCAATGCAAACCACACGCGCATCGTCACATGTGGACGGGTGCCGCCAACGGTAACTCTCGGGTCCTGAAGGCCCGTGAGCACCGACAGCGGTTTCCACATGGGATGCGCGGAGGCCTAACCCCAAAAGGAGCCTTTCATGACCAGCGTGTCCATGCGACAGATGCTGGAAGCGGGTGTTCATTTCGGACATCAGACCCGCTTCTGGAACCCGAAGATGGCCCCCTACATCTTCGGTGAACGTAACAAGATCCACATCATCAATCTCGAGAAGACGCAACCGCTATATGTGGAGGCGGCGAACTTCATCAAGGCGGTCATCGCGGACGGCGGCAAGGTGCTATTCGTCGGCACTAAACGCTCGGCGCGCGAGGCGGTGCAGAGGGAAGCCGCTCGCTGTGGCATGCCCTACGTCAACCAGCGCTGGTTGGGCGGAATGCTGACGAATTTCAAGACCATCCGTCAGTCAATCAAACGCCTGACGGAGCTCGACGAGCTCTCGACGAGCGGTGCGCTCGACAAGCGCGGCAAGAAAGAGGCCCAGTCGTTGCGCCGGGAGATGGACAAGCTCAACCGGAGCCTGGGTGGCATCAAGGAAATGGGCGCCCTGCCAGATGCGCTGTTCGTCATCGACGTGGGGCACGAGGAGATCGCGGTTCACGAGGCGCAAAAGCTCGGTATCCCGGTCGTAGCGGTCGTCGATACAAACTGCTCGCCGGACGGCATTGACTACGTCATCCCCGGCAATGACGACGCCATGCGTGCCATTCAGCTCTACGCGGTAGGCATCGCGGAAGCCATCAACGAGGGCAAACAGGCTATTCCGGAAGTGCCGGCCGGCGAGGATGAGTTCGTCGAACTGGACGAGGAAGGCAACCCCAAGAAGAAGACCGCGCGGCGCAGACCGGCGCCGCCGAGGAAGAAGGCAGCGATTCGTCGCAAGCCGGCTGCGAAAGCGCTGGCGACCGAGGCGCCGACCCCGGAGCCGGAGCCGGAGACGGCTGCAGTCGATGTGGCGGATAGTGACGTGGACGAACCCGATGACGTGGCCGGTGCCGCTGAGCGCTTTGCTGCACGCCGGCATGTCCCGGCGCGACGTAAGGTAGCCGCCAAGCCCGAGGGCGGCGGTGATACCGGCGCCGGATCCACAGGCACTGCAGGCGCTTAGGCCACACTGGCGGGTCCAGACGGCTTAAGACATATCGTTCCGCGGCATGCGCGCCGCGGACTCCATTTCGAGGTTCCAGGACGATGACAATCACGGCAGAAGCGGTCAAACAGCTCCGCGAGCGCACCGGCGCCGGCATGATGGAATGCAAGAAGGCACTGGTGGAGTCGGGGGGTGATCTCGATGCCGCTGCCGACCTGATGCGCCGGCAAGGCCTCGCGAAAGCTGACAAGAAGGCGGCTCGCGTAGCTGCCGAAGGTCTCATCGTCGTCGAACGATCGAGCGACCGGCTCACCGCCGCCATCGTGGAAGTGAACTGCGAGACGGACTTCGTTGCGCGGGAGCATGACTTTCGCGCCTTCGCAGCGCTCGCTGGCAGGTTGGCGCTCAAGAGCCACGCGGGTGATGTGGCGCAGTTGCTCAGCCAGAAGAGTGACTCGGGCGAAACGCTGGAAGAGCATCGGCGTGCGTTGGTCGCCAAAATCGGGGAAAACATCAACGTGCGGCGTGTGGCAACCATGACTGCTCCGACCATGCTCGGAACCTATGTGCACGGCACGCGAATCGGCGTGCTGGTCGCGCTGCAGGGCGGTAATGAGGAGCTCGCCAAGGACCTGGCGATGCACATCGCCGCGGCCAATCCACAGTACGTCCTGCCGTCTGACGTACCCGCCGAGATCGTAGAGCGCGAGCGCGGCATCCTGCGGGATCAGGCCGCGGGCGACGCGAAGGGCAAGCCTCCCGAAATCCTCGCCAAGATGGTGGAAGGGCGGTTGCGCAAGTACCTGAATGAAATTGCGTTGACCGGACAGCCGTTCGTCAAGGATCCGGATGTCAGCGTTGAAAAACTGCTCAAGCAGGGGAGCGCCGGCGTCACTGAGATGGTCCGCTTCGAGGTCGGGCTCGGCCTGGAAAAGAAACAGGGCGACTTCGCCGCCGAAGTGATGGCGACGGTTCACGGCAAGCATTGATCCTCAGAACCCTGCCAAGGCAGGGTTCTCTATAATTGCTTCCCCGGGGGCGTTCGAATGGGTCAGAACGACAAGCAGCCACGCTATCGGCGCATCCTGGTGAAGCTGAGCGGCGAGGCGTTGCTCGGGAACGCCGACTACGGCATCGATCCGGCGATGCTGAAGCGCATCGCGACCGAGATCCGCGAAGTCACGCAACTCGGGGTCCAGGTGGCCGTGGTCATCGGCGGCGGCAACATCTTTCGCGGCGCCGGCCTTGCCCGCGCTGGTATGGATCGAGTGACTGCGGATCACATGGGCATGCTGGCCACGGTGATGAACGCACTCGCCATGCAGGATGCCCTCGAGAGTCTCGGCGGCTTCGCACGCGTCATGTCGGCATTGCGCATCAATGAGGTGTGCGAGGACTACATCCGCAGGCGGGCCATCCGGCACCTGGAAAAGGACCGCGTCGTGATCTTTGCCGCCGGCACGGGAAATCCCTTCTTTACCACCGACACGGCCGCGAGCCTGCGTGCGATCGAAATCGACGCGCAGGTGCTGCTCAAGGCTACCAAGGTGAATGGCGTGTATTCGGATGATCCGGTCAGGAATCCGACCGCCAAGCGCTACTCGACGCCTGACGTTCGACCAGGTGCTGACGGACAAGCTCAACGTCATGGATGCCACGGCCATCGTCATGTGCCGCGACAACAACCTGCCGTTGCGGGTCTTCAATCTGAACGTTGCCGGCGAACTGATGAAAATCGTGCTGGGTCAGAACGTCGGGACGGTCGTCGACAATGGCGCGTGAACTGGCTGCGCGCGCCCGGGGGTCCATCGATGCTTGAAGACATCAAGAAGGACGCCGTGCAGCGCATGGCAAAGTGCGTCGTGGCGTTTCGTAATGACCTCAAGAAACACCGCACCGGGCGTGCACATCCGAGCCTGGTCGAGCACCTGAAGGTGGAGTATTACGGCAACGACGTGCCGCTGATGCAGGTCGCCAGCATCAACGTCGAGGATGCTCGCACGCTGGCGGTCAGCCCGTGGGACAAGTCCATGGTCCAGGTGATCGAAAAGGCGATCATGAAGTCCGACCTGGGGCTCACGCCGGCTACAGCCGGCCAGGTGATCCGGATTCCGCTGCCGCCCCTGACCGAAGAGCGTCGCCGGGAACTCACCAAGGTGGTCCGCGCCGAGGCGGAAAGCGCCCGTGTTCACGTTCGCAACGTGCGTCGCGACGTCATGAACGAACTCAAAGAACGGCTCAAGAAGAAACTCATTTCCCAGGACGACGATCGGCGCGCCCATGAAGAGGTGCAGAAGCTCACCGATAAGCACGTGGCGGAAATCGATCAGGTGCTTGCCGAAAAAGAGAAGGAGCTGATGCAAGTCTGACCGCGCCGATGTCCCGACCGCTCCCCGCCACCGTCCCGAACTCACTGCCGCGTCACGTCGCCATCATCATGGATGGCAACGGGCGTTGGGCACAGGCGCGCGGTCAGATGCGTCATGCGGGCCACAAGGCTGGTCTGGGTCCGGTGCGTATGGTGATCGAGGCCTGTGCCGATATTGGCATCGAGGTCCTGACGCTGTTCGCGTTTTCGAGCGAAAACTGGCGCCGACCCGCCGACGAGGTCAGCCGCCTGATGGAATTGTTCATGGAAGCGCTCGACCGCGAGGTAGCCGAGCTCAACGCGCAGGGCGTGCGCGTACGTTTCATCGGCGAACGGCGCTTCCTGTCGGTCCGCCTGCAGAGCCGGCTGAATGAAGCCGAGGACCTGACACGAGGCAACCGCAAGCTCAACCTCGTGCTTGCGGTCGGCTATGGCGGGCGCTGGGATGTCGCGCAGGCGGCCCGCGCTCTTGCGCGGCGCTGTACGAGCGGGGCGCTGGCGCCTGATGCAATCGACGAAACACTCATCCAGTCAGAGCTGGCTCTGGGCGAGCTGCCGGATCCTGACCTGTTCATTCGCACCGGTGGTGAGCGGCGCATCAGCAACTTCCTGCTCTGGAACCTGGCGTACACGGAACTGTATTTCTCCGACACGCTGTGGCCGGACTTCGATCGTGGCGAGTTCGATCGGGCGCTGGAATTTTTCGCCGGGCGGCAGCGCCGCTTCGGCATGACGGATGCGCACGTGGTCGCGCGCTGATGCTCAGGCAGCGGATTCTCACCGCCGTCGTGCTGGGCCTGGCGCTGCTCGCCGTGATCCTGTGGCTGCCGGCCGAAGCGGCGCTCGCGGTGTTCGCGGCGGTGGTACTCGCGGGCGCGTGGGAATGGTCGGTGTTCGCGCGCTTCCCGGCCGTGACGGCGCGTTGGGGGTATGTCCTCGCTGTCGCACTCGCGATGATGCTGGTGTGGTTTTACTCGCAGAGCGAACGGCACCTGCATACCCTGCTGTTCATAGCGCTTGTCTGGTGGATTCTCGCGTTTTTCTGGGTGAGCCTCGCGCCTGCGTCTCAAAGCCGCGCAGGCGTCGCGGGGAGCGGGCTGCTCGTGCTGGTACCTGCGTGGGTGGCAATCTCTCATCTGTATCTGCAGCCCGGCGCCGGTCTTTCGACCCGTGGACCGCAACTCGTGCTGTTCCTGCTGTTGCTGGTCTGGGCGGCCGACACGGGAGCGTTTTTTGCCGGCCGGCACTTCGGCCGAATCAAACTGGCGCCCCAGGTCAGTCCCAGCAAGACGTGGGAGGGTGTGTTGGGTGGGCTTGCCGCTGCCGTGGCCGTCGCCGCCATCGGGGCGTGGTGGTTCAACTTGCGGCGCGTCGCGTTCCTCTCATTGTGCGTAGCGGTCGTGCTGATCTCGATCGTCGGCGACCTGACCGAGAGCATGTTCAAGCGCTACGCGGGATTGAAGGACAGCGGATCGGTATTTCCCGGACACGGCGGTGTTCTGGATCGCATCGACAGCATTACCGCGGCGGCTCCGACGTTCTTGCTAGGGCTGAGCTGGATGGAATCTCCATGAAAGGCGTCGTCATCCTGGGCTCCACGGGGAGTGTCGGCGCGAGCACGCTCGATGTGATCGCGCGCCATCGCGACGCACTGCGGGTTGTGGCGCTGACGGCGAGGTCCAACGACGCTCGGCTCTTCGAACAATGCCTCGAGCATCGCCCGGATCTGGCTGTGCTGGTGCGACTGGGTCGCGGCCGCCCGATTGGCTGAGCGGTTGAAGTCCGCCGGTCTCGCAACGCGCGTGCTGCGCGGTGAAGCAGCTCTCGAAGAGGTCGTGCGCCTGCCTGAAACCGACGTGGTGATGGCGGCGATCGTCGGGGCGGCAGGACTTCTGCCGACGCTTGCCGCCGCCCGGGCGGGAAAGCGATTGCTGCTCGCCAACAAGGAAGCACTGGTGATGTCGGGGAGCCTGTTGATCGAGGCCGTGCGCGCGAGCGGCGCTCAGCTCATCCCGATCGACAGCGAGCACAACGCCATCTTCCAGTGCCTGCCGTCAGCCGCAATTGCCGGACAACGCCCGCCGGGCTTGCGCCGGATCCTGCTCACCGCTTCGGGCGGACCCTTCCTGAGCACGCCATCCGCGGAATTGTGCAGGGTGACGCCCGAACAGGCCTGCGCGCATCCGAACTGGGTGATGGGACGCAAGATATCAGTGGACTCGGCGACTCTGATGAACAAGGGCCTGGAGCTGATCGAGGCCTGCTGGCTGTTCGGCGTGACGCCGGATCGACATCGAAGTGGTCGTTCATCCGCAAAGCGTGGTGCATTCGATGGTCGAGTACCTCGATGGCTCGGTGCTGGCGCAACTCGGCAACCCGGACATGCGCACACCGATTTCACATGCGCTGTCCTGGCCGGAGCGCTGGGAATCTGGAGTAGAACCGCTGGATATCGTCGGGCTGGGACGATTGACGTTCGAGGCTCCCGATCTGGAGCGTTTTCCATGTCTGCGCCTGGCACAGCGTGCCGCGCGCGCGGGAGGTACCATGCCGGCCATTCTGAACGCCGCGAACGAAGCCGCAGTGCAAGCATTTCTGGAGGGCCATCTGAACTTTACGTCCATCCCGATGGTCATTGAGGGCGTGCTCAACTGCTCGGCAGCGGCGCCCGTGCCGAACCTGGAAACCATTCTTGCCGCTGACCGCGCGGCGCGGCAGGCTGCCGCGAACCTGATTGCGCGCCTGGATGGTGCGGCCCCTGACTCGGTTGCGGGAGCCCTAGCCTGATGCCGGTTGCCATCTCGATCCTCGCCTTCATCGTCGCGATCAGCGTCCTGGTCGCCGTGCACGAGTTTGGTCATTTCTGGGTCGCGCAAGACGACTCGGCTTCAAGGTGCTGCGCTTTTCGATCGGCTTCGGCCGGCCGCTATGGATGCGCACCGCGGGCGCCGATCGCACCGAGTATGTGATCGCCGCGATCCCGCTCGGCGGTTATGTGAAGCTTCTCGACGAACGCGAGGGACCGGTCGCCGCGGCGGAGCTCGATCGTTCCTTCACGCGTCGGCCGGTCTGGCAGCGGCTCCTGGTACTGAGCGCCGGGCCCGCGTTCAACTTCCTGTTCGCGATCATCGCCTACTGGGTTTTGTTCATGTGGGGTGTGCCGCAAACACATCCGGTGGTCGGTGACGTCGTACTCAACTCGCACGCCGCGCAGGCAGGCCTGAAGCCGCGCGACGAGATCCTGCGGGTCGGCGATCAGCGAACGGCGGATCCCAAGGCCGTGATCTTTGCGTTGCTCGAGGATCTGCTGGACGACGGCCGCGTGAATCTGCACGTGCGTGGGACTGACAGCGTCGAGCGCGATGTGCAACTCACTGTTACCGGATCCTCGCGAGCGGCACGGGCTCACGGAGCCGGGTGCACTCCTGACGGGTATCGGCTTTGACTTCCGCGCGCCGGAAGTGCCACCGATCGTCGACAAGCCGGTTCCCGACGGTCCCGCCGAGCAGGCAGGCATCAAGTCCGGCGATCGGGTGCTCGCGGTCGATGAGCATCCGGTTGCGACCAGCACTGAGTTTCGCGACTACATCAGCAAGCGCCCCGGCGAGCGGGTGATCCTGACGCTGCGGGGTAGCGACGGAGAGCGCAATGTCGCGGTCACGATTCGCGCTGAGCAGGAAGGCGCGAGCACCGTGGGACGAATCGGCGTCGAGTTGCAACGCGCCGAACTCGAGCGCCTCGGGCCATTCGCCGCTCTTGGGCGCGCGGGCGGCGAGACCTGGATCATGTCTCAGCTCACCGTGAGCATGCTGTGGAACATGATCATGGGGCGCGTCTCGGTGAAGAATATCAGCGGCCCGATCAACATCGCGGCATTCGCCGGTGAAACCGCGCGCGTCGGGCTGCGGCCGTTCCTGACGTTCCTGGCCATCGTCAGCATCAGCCTCGGCGTGCTCAACCTGCTGCCGATACCGATCCTGGATGGGGGCCAGATGCTGTTCCAGGTGATCGAGCTCGCCAAGGGCAGTCCGTTGTCGGAGCGTGCGCAGGTGTTCGGTCAGCAGGTCGGCATCGCCCTGTTGCTGCTGCTGATGAGTCTCGCGTTCTACAACGACATTACCTCGCGCTTCTTGAACTAGAACCCACGAGAACGGGCCCTTAATGATTCGCAAGCTCATTGCGCTGTTCCTGTGCCTGCTCGCCGCGCGCGTGGTCGCGCAAACGGGCGTCGAGGACGAGTTCACGGTCGGCGACATTCGTGTCGAGGGACTGCAGCGCATCTCCGAGGGCACCGTCTACAACTACCTGCCGGTCAATATCGGCGACCGCCTCGACTCGCAGCGCATCCAGGAGGCTTTGCGCGCGCTCTATAAGACGGGATTCTTCCGCGATGTGGAGCTGCGCCGCGACGGCAATACGCTGGTCGTGGTTGTGCTCGAGCGACCTTCCATCGAGAGTTTCGAGATCAAGGGCAACAAGGACATCAAGACCGAGGATCTGCAGAAGAGCCTGCGCAACGTGGGGCTCGCAACCGGCAAGACCTACGATCAGTCAGTGCTCGAGGAAGTCAAGCAGTACCTCACCGATCAGTACTTCAGCCGCGGCAAGTACGCGGTGCGCGTCGATACCAATGTCGAGGAGCTGCCCGGCAACAAGGTCCGTGTCAGCGTCGACATCGTGGAGGGCAAGCGCGCCAGGATCCGCCAGATCAACATGGTGGGTAACACGCAGTTCAAGGACAAGGAGCTGCGCGACGACTTCGAGCTCAACACGCCGAACTGGCTGTCGTTCTATCGTCAGGATGATCGCTACTCGCGCGAATCGTTGCAGGGCGATCTCGAGAAGCTGCGCTCCTATTACATGGACCGCGGTTACGCGAACTTCCAGATCGAATCCGCGCAGGTTGCCATCGCGCCCGAAAAGGACGACATCTTCATCACCGTCAACGTTCACGAGGGTGATGTGTACAAGATCGGCGAGGTCAAGCTCGCCGGCACGATGGTGGTTCCCGAGCCGCAGCTCAAACGCCTGATCCTGGTGCGTCCCGGAGATACGTTCTCCAACAAGATGGTGACGCAGTCGCAGCAGCTCATCACCTATCGACTCGGCGAGCAGGGCTACGCGTTCGCGAAGGTCGACCCGGTCCCGACCGCGGACGACGCCAAGAAGGGAAGTCTCGTTGACGTTTTTCGTCGAGCCGGGCAATCGCGTCTATGTGCGTCACATCAACTTCCTCGGAACCTCCGCCATCGACGATGAGGTCCTGCGGCGCGAAATGCGTCAGATGGAGGGCGGCTGGTTGTCCAACGCGGCGGTGGAACGCTCCAAGGAGCGCATCCAGCGGCTCCCATACGTCGAGAAGGTCGACTACGAAACCACCCCGGTACCGGGAGTGGCCGATCAGGTGGACGTCGATTTCAACATCAAGGAAGGACTGCCCGGCCAGTTCGGCGGCGGACTCGGCTACTCGGAATCGCAGGGCATCATCCTCAACGGCAACTTCGTCCACAGCAACTTCATGGGCAGTGGCGAACGCATCGCCGCGGAGATCAACGCCGGCAAGTACAGCAAGGTCTACAGTATTTCGCACACCGACCCCTACCGCAGCATCGACGGCATCGCTCGGACCATCTCGCTGGCCTATCGCGATGTGACGCAGTTCGTTTCGGCCTCATCGGACTTCTCCACCAAGAATATGACCGCGGGGCTGGACTACTCCTACCCGATCACCGAATACCAGGCGCTGCGCTTCGGGATGTCGGCGTCGCAGAACGAGCTGGTGACGACTCTGACCGGGAGCGCGCGGCAGGCGGTCGAGTGGGTGGTGAACAACGGCGATCCATTCGTGCATACGGAGTTCGATGGATTCAGCGACCATCGCGTTCTTCGGCACCAAGTACAAGGCCTTCGAGCTGGTCGGCGGCTGGAGCTTCGACACGCGCAATCGAGCGATCTTCGCCGATCACGGCACGCGCCATGCGCTGTCGCTTTCCTATGCGGTTCCCGGCAGCGACGTCGAATACTGGATCGTCAACTACGACTATCTGCAGTTCCTGCCACTGCCAGGACCCTTCACGCTGGCGCTGATCGGGGACTTCGCGTATGGCGAGGACATCGGCGACACGACTTCGATACCGCCCTACCGTCAGTTCTTTGCCGGCGGGCCGGATTCGGTGCGCGGTTACCGGGAAAGCCGGCTGGGCCCGAAAGGACAGTTTCGGCAATCCGTACGGTGGCAATATGAAGGTGGTCGGCCGGGCGGAAATCCTCTTCCCGGTACCGGAGAAGTGGAAGACGACAGCGCGCATCAGCCTGTTCTTCGATATCGGCAACGTTTTCTCGACCGGCCACGTCAACTTCACGGGCAAGGATGGTGTGACGCCGGTGGAGTACAAGTTCGCGTATGATGAGTTGAAGCAGTCCGCGGGCATTGCGGCGCAATGGCTGGCGCCGTTGGGGATTTTCCGCTTCAGCTATGCCTTCCCGTTGAATGCCAGTGAGGGGGATGCCATTCACTTCAAGGACGAAACGGAAGGGTTCCAGTTTTCTATCGGACAGGCGTTTTGAGGAAACAATAAGTGATCGGTACACAGCGTTGGTTGTTGAAGTCTCTGGCGGCCGTTGCGCTGCTGGGAGGAGCGGTTCCGGCCGCGCAGGCGCAGCTCAAGATCGGGGTGGTGAGCGTTCCGCAGCTCATCGAGGAATCGCCGCAGGCGAAAGGTGCGATGCAGGCGCTGCAGGATGAGTTCATGCCGCGCCGGCGCGAGATCGAGAACCAGCAGAAAGAGCTCAAGGCGCGCGAGGACAAGCTGACGCGCGACAGCGCGGTGATGTCGGAAGCCGAACGTGGCAAGGCGGAAAGGGAGCTGCGCGATGGGCAGCGCGAATTGCAGCGCCGCCAGAATGAATACGTGGAAGACCTCAACGTGCGCCGCAACGAGGAACTGGGGAAGCTGCAGCGGACCTTGCTGCAGGAAGTGCAGACCTATGCGAAGGCGCAGGGCTTCGACCTCGTCGTCGGTGACGGCGTGCTGTACGCCAAGGACAACATCAACATTACGCCTGCGGTGCTCAGCAATCTGCAGGCGCATTCCAAGAGCGCTCCGGCAGCCGCGCCTGCGGGCACCAAGCCGGGCAGCCGCGCCTCCGGCGCGGCGCCCAAGCCGGCGGAGAAAAAGCCCTGAGCTGAGGAGCTGAGCTCGACCGTGGCAATATCCCTGGGCGAGCTGGCGGTACGCTTCGGATGCGAGCTCAAGGGAGATCCGGCGACCCAGGTTGATTGCGTCGCGACGCTGCAGAATGCGGACTCGCATGCGATCACGTTTCTCGCCAATCCGCGTTATCGCCGACACCTCGCGCAGACGCGCGCCGGGGCAGTGATTCTCGAGCAGAAACTGGCGGACGCCTGTCCGGTCGCTGCGTTGATCGCAGCTGACCCGTATGCGACCTACGCGCGCATCGCGGCGCTCCTATACCCGGAGCAGCAATATCCCGCCGGGATCGATTCCTCGGCGCGCATCAGCGCTGATGCCTCGATCCACCCGAGCGCTTCGATCGGACCCAACGTCGTGATCGAGGAGCGCGTTCGAGTCGGCGAGCGCGTGCGACTCGGTGCCGGCTGCGTGATCATGCGCGACAGCAGCGTGGAGGCGGACAGTCGCCTGACCGCCAACGTGACGCTCTGTCATGGGGTTCAGCGTCGGAGCCCGCACATTGATCCATCCCGGTGTCGTGATCGGCGCCGATGGTTTCGGCCTCGCGCCTGAGCGGGGCCGCTGGCTCAAGGTACCGCAGGTCGGCGGCGTGCGGATCGGCAACGACGTGGAAATCGGCGCGAACACGACGATAGATCGCGGCGCAATCGAAGACACCATCATCGATGACGGTGTCAAGCTCGACAATCAAATTCAGATCGGGCACAACGTGCACGTCGGTGCGCATACGGCGATCGCCGGCTGCACGGGCGTCTCGGGGAGTACCACTATTGGGCGCAATTGCATGATCGCAGGTATGGTCGGCATCGCCGGTCACCTCGAGATCTGCGATGGCGTCGTGATCACCGGCCGGACGCTGGTGAGCCGGTCGATCACGCGGCCGGGCGTGTACTCAGGGGGGCTGCCCTTCGACGAGGCGCGTCGCTGGCGGCGCAACAGCGCGCGGTTTCGCCACCTCGACGAGCTGGTGCGCCGTGTCGAGCAGCTCGGCGGTCGGAAAGCTGAACACATCGAAAAGAGGGCGAGGATGACTGAGCCGGCCTACATGGACATCAACGCGGTCCTCAAGCAGCTGCCGCATCGCTATCCGTTCCTGCTTGTGGATCGGGTGCTCGACTGCACGCCCGGAAAGACCATCCGTGCCCTGAAGAACGTGACGTACAACGAGCCGTTCTTCACAGGTCACTTCCCGCACCGACCGGTCATGCCCGGCGTCATGATCATCGAGGCGCTGGCTCAGGCCGCCGGAATACTCGCGTTTCGCACTGCGGGCGTCTTTCCCGACGAGCATTCGCGCTTTTTCTTCGTCGGCATCGACAAGGCGCGATTTCGCAAACCGGTGGAGCCCGGCGATCAGCTGATATTGAAGGCGGAACTGGTGCGCGCCTTCAAGGGAATCTGGAAGTTTGCGACGGTCGCTGAGGTGGACGGGGAGGAGGTGGCGTCGGCCGAGATGATGGTGACGCCCGAAGCGCGCGTCGCCACCGCGGCGGCTGATGCACCCAGCATGATCGATCCGCGCGCTGTCATCGATTCGCAGGCCGAGCTGGCCCCGGATGTCGAGGTCGGCGCGTTCGCGATCATCGGCGCCCAGGTCAGCGTCGGTCCTGGGTGCCGCATCGGCCCGCACGCGGTAGTCAAGGGACCGACCCGGCTCGGCGCCAACAATCAGATGTTCCAGTTCGCCTCGCTGGGCGATGCGCCGCAGGACAAGAAGTACCAGGGTGAGCCGACCCGCCTCGAGATCGGCGATCACAACACCTTTCGCGAATACTGCACGGTCAACCGCGGCACGACGCACGGCGGCGGCGTCACGCGAATCGGCAATGACAACTGGTTCATGGCCTACACACACGTCGCGCACGACAGTCAGATCGGCGATCACTGTGTCCTCGCGAACTTTGCGACGCTGGGCGGCCACGTGGAGCTCGGTGACTGGGTGATCATGGCGGGTTTTTCCGGGATCCATCAGTTCTGCAAGGTGGGTGCGCACTGCTTTCTCGCCAACAACACCGCCGTGACGCGCGACGTGCCGCCCTACCTGATGGTCACCGGGCAGCCGGCGCAGCCGCACAGCATCAATGCAGAGGGCCTCAAGCGGCGCGGTTTTACGCCGGAGCAGATCCGGAACCTGCGCAACGCGTACCGGGTACTGTATCGCTCGGGACTCAAGCTCGCGGAGGCGGTCGAGCAACTGCAGGCACTCGTGCCGACCCAGCCGGAGCTGAAGATCTTCGTCGATTTTCTGGGACAGACTACGCGTAGCATCGTGAGGTAGGGGAGACTCTGTGCCGGGTCTTCCCAGTGGATTGCGCTTCGCCCTAGTGGCCGGTGAGGCGTCGGGAGACCAGCTCGGCGCAGCGCTGATCCGTTCACTGCGTGCACGCAGTCCGTCGGCGCGATTCTTCGGCGTCGCGGGCCCGAAGATGCAGGCGGAGGGCTGCGAAGCCTGGGCGCACTCCGAAGCGCTCGCGGTCATGGGGCTTTTCGAGGTGCTGAGGCACCTGCCGCGGCTGCTGAAGATGCGCAAAGGCCTGCGCGAGCGATTGCTGACGGAGCGCCCGGATGTGTTCATCGGGATCGATGCGCCGGAATTCAATCTCGGGCTGGCACGCGATCTGCGAGCCGCGGGGCTTCGCACCGTGCAATACGTGAGTCCGCAGGTGTGGGCGTGGCGACAGGGGCGCGTGCGCGGTATCGGCGCGGCCGTCGATCTGGTGCTTTGCCTGCTGCCGTTCGAGGAGCAGTTCTACGCGCAGGCCGGCATTCGCGCCGAGTTCGTCGGTCATCCGCTCGCCGATGTGATTCCCGAAGACAGTGACCCTCGCGCCGCCCGCCGGGAGCTTGGGCTGGCGCCGGAGCGCCCGACCGTGGCGGTTCTGCCCGGCAGCCGCGTTGGCGAAGTGAGTCGCCTGGGCAATGACTTTGCAGGCGCAATCGGCTGGCTCGCGGCGCGTCGGCCGCAGCTGCAGTTCGTCGCGCCGATGGCGAATGAGGCCGTGCGCGCGATCTTCGCCCGGGCGCTGGAAAGGCATGCCACCGGGTATCGAGGTCCGCGTGCTCGATGGCCAGTCACATCGCGCGCTGGCAGCGGCGGATGTCGTGCTGGTCGCCTCCGGCACCGCGACGCTCGAGACGTTGCTGACCAGGAGGCCCATGGTGGTGGCCTATCGTCTCGGCGGGCTGACGGCGTGGTTGCTGCGAACCTTCAACTTGATGAAGGCACCGTTCTTTTCCCAGCCTAACCTGCTGGCCGGCGAGCGCATCGTGCCGGAACTCTTTCAGGAGCAGGTGAGCGCTGAAACGTTGGGTGCAGAGCTGTTGCGCGAGCTCGATGATCCGGCGTTGCGCGAACGGCAGGAGCGCGTGTTCAGTGACATCCATCGACAGCTCGAGCGCAACGCGAGCGATCGTGCTGCTGATGCGATTCTTGCGCTGCTCGCCACGAAGCGCGGTGCCTGCTTCATGAAGCGCCGACGCCGCCGACAGGCGCGACTGCCTTTTCCTGACCCCACCCGATTGGCCGGCGTGGATGAAGCGGGTCGCGGTCCGCTGGCGGGACCGGTCGTCGCTGCCGCAGTCATTCTCGATCGCCGGCGACCCATCCGCGGACTGGCCGACTCGAAGGTGCTGGAACCGGAAGTACGCGAGAAGCTCGCGGTGAAGATCAGGGCGCGGGCACTCGCGTGGTCAGTGGCCTGGGCGGATCGCGAGGAAGTCGACACACTCAATATCCTGCAGGCCACCTTGCTTGCGATGCGCCGGGCATTGCTCGGCCTGAGGATCGCGCCCGATGAGGTGCGGATCGACGGGGATCGCTGTCCATCGCTCGATGGCCTGGCATTCGCGTGTCCGGCGGTTCCGATCATTCAGGGCGATGCGCTGGTTCCCGCCATCAGCGCGGCCTCGATCCTGGCCAAGACCTACAGAGATGCATGGATGCGCTCGTTCCACGAGATCTGGCCGGACTATGGCTTCGCATCGCACAAGGGCTATGCCACCCCGGAACATCTGGCAGCCCTGGAGTGCCATGGGGCCTGTCCCTTGCACCGCCGCTCATTCATGCCAGTCAAGGAGATGACTGGCTGGGAGCTCGAGGAATACCAGTCAGAACTCGGCGCCGCAGAGGCGGTGCAGCCAGCTACAATCGCGCCCGTCCAACTGCTGATCCTTCCATGAGCCAGTTCGTCCACCTGCGCGTTCACACCGAGTTCTCGCTCCTCGACAGCGTGGTGCGCGTGCCGGATCTCATCGACGCGACGGCTCGTGCGGCGATGCCGGCCATCGCGCTCACGGACGAGACGAATCTGTTCGCGATGGTGAAGTTCTATCGGGGCGCGCAGGCACGTGGACTCAAACCCATCGTCGGTGTCGATGTGCGCCTGCGCGAGGCGGCCGAGCGACAGGAACCCGCGCGCTTGACGCTGCTCAGCCAGAACCTCGCCGGTTATCGCAATCTCACGCAGCTCATCACCCGGGCATACCTCGAAGGCCAACGCCGTGGTGTGCCACTGATCGACCGCAACTGGCTTTCAGCCTCGAGCACGGCTGGCTTGATTGCACTTTCCGGGGCGCAGGAGGGTGACATCGGCCGGGCCCTTCTCGCCAATCGCGTGACGAGGCGCGACGGTTCCTCGGGCGCTGGCTCGAAGTCTTCGACAACCGCTTCTATGTCGAAGTGCAGAGGCTCGGGCGGCCTAACGAAGAGGAGTACCTGGATGCGGTGTTGCGCCTGGTGGCGCAGTGCCCGACACCCATCGTCGCGACCAACGATGTGCGTTTCGTCCGCCCCCAGGATTTCGAGTCCCACGAGGCGCGCGTCTGCATCCAGGAGGGAAGCCTGCTCGCCGATCGGGGTCGCCAGCGACGCTACACGGAACAGCAGTATCTGCGCTCGCCGGCGGAGATGTCGGAGCTGTTCGCCGACCTGCCGGAGGCGCTCGAGAATTCGGTGGAGATCGCACGTCGCTGCAGCCTCGAGTTGAAGCTGGGTGAATCACGACTTCCCGAGTATCCGGTACCGGACGGGATCACGGCGGCGGACTACCTGCGTGGGCAGGCGCGCGATGGACTCGAGAAAAGGCTGGCGGGGCTCGTCAATGCTCCCGCCGGCGCGGTCAGCGACCGGGCTGTGTATCAGCAGCGCCTCACGACGGAGCTCGACACCATCTGCAGCATGGGCTTTGCCGGATACTTTCTCATCGTCGCGGATTTCATTCGCTGGGCGCGTGAGAACGGCATTCCGGTCGGCCCTGGCCGCGGATCCGGCGCCGGATCGTTGGTAGCGTGGAGTATCGGCATCACGGATCTCGATCCGCTGCAGCACGATCTGCTGTTCGAGCGTTTCCTGAATCCCGAGCGCGTCTCGATGCCGGACTTCGACATCGACTTCTGCATGCAGGGCCGCGATCGGGTGATCGATTACGTGGCCGAGAAGTATGGACGCGACCGGGTCTCACAGATCATCACCTACGGAACCATGGCAGCCAAGGCCGTGGTGCGCGATGTCGGCCGTGTGCAGGGCATGAGCTATGGGTACGTCGATCGCATCGCCAAGCTGATTCCTTTCGAGCTCGGCATCACGCTCGACAAGGCGCTGCAGGATGAGCCGGAGCTCAAGCGACTGTATGAATCGGAAGAGGAAATCCGCAGCCTCATCGACATGGCGCGCTCCCTTGAAGGCTTGACCCGTAACGCGGGCACGCACGCGGGTGGAGTGGTGATCGCGCCGTCGATGCTCACTGATTTCACGCCCCTGTTCTGCGAAGAAGGCTCGCACAGCGTCGTCACGCAGTTCGACAAGGACGATGTCGAGGCGGCCGGGCTGGTGAAATTCGATTTCCTCGGCCTGCGTACTCTCACCATCATCGATTGGACCGTCAAGGCGATCAATGCGCAGCGCCAGGCAGCGAACGAGGCGCTGCTCGACATCACCTTGCTGCCCATGGACGATCCGGCGACCTTTACGCTGCTGAAGAGTTGTCGCACCAACGCGGTCTTTCAGCTCGAGTCGCGCGGCATGAAGGATCTCATTCGCCGCCTGCAACCCGACCGTTTCGAGGACATCGTTGCGCTGGTGGCACTGTTCCGGCCCGGACCGCTGCAATCGGGAATGGTCGATGACTTCATTGCACGCAAGCACGGGCGGACCGACCAGCCGATCGATTATCTGCATCCGGATCTCAAGCCCGTGCTCGCCGGCACGTACGGCGTGATCCTGTATCAGGAGCAAGTGATGCAGATCGCGCAGGTGCTGGCCGGGTATACGCTCGGTGGCGCTGATCTCCTGCGCCGTGCCATGGGCAAGAAGAAGCCCGAGGAAATGGCGAAACAGCGTTCGGTGTTCACCGAAGGAGCCGTACGGCGCGGCGTACCCGAACCGCGCGCCCGGCACATCTTCGACCTGATGGAGAAGTTCGCGGGCTACGGCTTCAACAAGTCGCATTCGGCGGCGTACGCGCTCCTCTCGTATCAAACCGCGTGGCTCAAGGCGCACTACCCGGCGCAGTTCATGGCTGCCGTGCTGTCGGCGGACATGGATCGCACCGACAAAGTGGTGACGCTGATCGACGAGTGTGTGAGCCTCGGACTCAAGGTTGAGCCGCCGGATATCAATTCGTCTCAATATGACTTCACCGTGAGCGGTACCCACAGGATCCGCTACGGGCTGGGCGCGGTGAAGGGTGTGGGACAGTCGGCGGTGGAAGCGCTCATTGCGGAACGCGGCGCACGCGGATCATTCACGAGCATCGAGGACGTATGCCGGCGCCTGGACCTCAATCGCGTCAACAAGCGCGTGCTGGAAGCGCTGATCCGCTCCGGTTGTCTCGATTCCCTCGGTCACACGCGCAATACGCTGATGAGCCGCCTCGGCGCCGCGATGCACATGGGTGAGCAGACGACCCGTGCGCAGGCCGTCGGTCAGAACGATTTGTTCGGCCTTGCTGCGGGTCCGGCTCCGGATTCGGAAGCGTTCGGCGAGGTCGAGTTGCCGGAGTGGCCAGAAGCCACGCGCCTTGCGGGTGAGCGAGACACGCTGGGTCTGTACCTCACGGGTCACCCGATCGCGCAATACGAGGCGGAACTGAGCTTCCTCACCAGCGGACGCCTGGGCGATCTCGCGAACGGGCGGCCGGTCGGGGCGGGAGAAGGGGGTAGATGGCAACCGGGGCGCAATGTCACCGTGGGCGGTCTGGTCCTGGAAGTGCGCAAGCGCGCAAACCGCGTCACGCTGGTGCTCGACGATCGCAGCGGAAGGATCGAAGTGATGCTCTATGAGGAAACTTATCAGCAGCACCGTGACGTCATCGCCAAGGACGCGATCCTCCTCGTCGATGGCCAGATGCGGTTCGATGAATTCAGCGAAGGCTGGCGACTCACTGCAAAGCGACTGCTCGACATCGACAGGGCACGCGAGCAGCAGGCGCGGCGGCTCATCGTGCAGTGGCCAGCGGGTGCAGACGGGAGCGACCAGGTGCGCCGCCTGATCGAGATTCTCAAGCCCTACGTCGGCGGCAACTGCAGTATCCAGATCGGCTACCGTGGCGCGGGCGCAAGCGGTGCGCTGGTGCTCGACGAACAATGGCTGGTGCGTCCCACACAGGAACTCATCGAGCAGCTGAAGCGCTTCGTCGGAGCGGAAAACCTGCGCGTCGTGTACGGAGCGCGCGGGGCGGGCGAGGACGGCGGCAGCAGTATCGGCAGAAGCTTCAATTGATCGGCCGGGTTGCCGGTACTGCACAGGGCACGATCGTCCGAGGTCGACGCAACGCGCCGGATGAAACTTGTGCACAGTTGCCCTAGCATGTCGCGCCCATGGACCTGAACTTCCTCGACTTCGAACAGCCGATCGCCGAGCTCGAGGCGAAGATCGACGAGCTCAAATTCCTCGGTTCCGACACCGAGATCAACATCGGCGAGGAAATTGCGCGCCTGAAGGCGAAGAGCCGCGCGCTGACCACCAGCATCTTCGCGAATCTCACGCCCTGGCAGATCACGCAGCTCGCACGACATCCGCAGCGCCCCTACGCGCTCGATCACATCGGCCAGGTGTTTACCGACTTCCAGGAGTTGCATGGGGATCGGATGTACGGCGACGATCTCGCCATCGTGGGCGGACCGGCGCGTCTGGATGGGCGCGCGGTGATGCTGATCGGCCACCAGAAGGGACGCGATACCAAGGAGCGCGTGCGGCGCAACTACGGCATGCCGAAGCCCGAGGGCTACCGCAAGGCACTGCGACTCATGCAGCTTGCCGAGCGCTTTCGCCTGCCGCTGGTGACGCTGATCGACACGCCTGGTGCCTATCCCGGCGTCGGCTCCGAAGAGCGTGGCCAGAGTGAGGCGATCGCACGCAATCTGTTCGTGATGAGCACGCTCGCGATCCCGATCGTGAGCATCGTGATCGGGGAGGGAGGCTCAGGAGGGGCGTTGGCGATCGGAGTGTGCGATCGCCTGTTGATGCTCCAATACAGCATCTACTCCGTGATTTCTCCCGAGGGTTGCGCCTCGATACTGTGGAAAAGCGCCGACAAGAAGGAGCTGGCAGCCGAGGCGATGGGACTCACGGCGGAGCGGCTGAGCAAGTTGAACCTGGTGGATGAGGTGGTGCGTGAGCCACTCGGCGGAGCGCATCGCGACCCTGGCGCGACCGCCGAGACGTTGAAGAGCGCATTGCTCCGCCATCTCAACGAGCTCGAGCAGGTGTCGGTGGAACAGCTCCTCGCCGCACGCGAAACGCGACTCAAGACTTTCGGCGCGTTCACTGGCAACTGAGTGCCGCTCTCGGTGTGGCATGACCGGCTTCTCCGCCGCAACCCTGCATGCCGCCCTGGTGTCGCTCGGCTCTGATCCCGCAGCCGCTCGGTATTGTGTTGCCTTCAGCGGCGGTGCGGATTCGACCGCCCTGCTCAAATGTGTGGCGGACCTGCATGAGCAGCACGCGGGACTCGAGCTGCGCGCCGTGCATATCAACCATCACCTGCAGGCTGATGCCGACCTCTGGGGCGAGCATTGCAAGCGGTTGGCGAGCCAGTTGACCGTACCATTCGTGCTCCTCGATGCTCGTGTACAGGCCACACGTGGAGAATCGCTCGAGGCTGCAGCGCGAGAGGTCCGCTATCGCCTGTTGGCCGAAGCGCTTGCTCCTGGTGAATGTCTCCTGACGGCCCACCACGCCGAGGACCAGCTCGAAACCTTGCTGCTGCAGCTGGCGCGCGGTGCGGGTGTGGCGGGTCTCGCGGGGATGCCGCGCCGTGCCCCTTGCGGGCGCGGGGAGCACCTGAGGCCGCTGCTTGATTTCCGCCGACAACAGTTACGAAGCTACCTGGCGGCGGCGAGACTCACGTGGGTCGCGGACCCGAGCAACGAGAATCAGCGGTATGACCGCAATTTCGTGCGGCAGCGCGTTCTCCCCGTGCTCGGGGAACGCTGGCCGTCATTCCCGGAGAGCGCCGTGCGCAGTGCCGATCACCTGGCCAGCGCGCATGCGCTGCTGGATGATCTGGCGCGCGCCGACCACGCTGTCGCGGCAGAAGGTGACCGCCTGAGAGTTCCCGCTCTGCGCGCGTTGCAACCCGCGCGCCTGCGGAATCTTCTGCGCTTCTGGATACGCCTGCGCGAGGGCTCGCTCCCCTCCAGCGCAGTCCTGCAACAGATCGAAGCACAGATGCTGATGCTGCGTGCCGACAGCACTCCGCAAGTGCAATGGGGTGAGCAGGTCATCCGACGCTACCGCGATCGCCTGTATCTGACCGCTCAACTCCAGGCCGAGCCTGCCGGGGAATCATCGTGGCGATGGCGCGCAGAGCCCGAACTCGCGCTGCCCGCTGGGTCAGGCCGCCTTCGTGCTCGTTTCGAGCCGCGGCGTGGCGCCAGGCTGGCCGGTATTCCCGACCAACTGCGGGTGCGATGGAGATCGGGCGGAGAAACCCTGCGGCTCGCCGCCAATCGCCCGCATCGCGAGCTGCGAAGCCTCATGCAGGAGTGGGGCATCGTGCCGTGGATGCGCGGGCGCATTCCACTCGCTGTACGCGGGAGAGGCGCTGGCAGCGGTCGGTGATCTGTGGGTCGCAGCAGAATTTCGTGCTGCTGAGGATCAGCCCGGCATTCTCATCGAGTGGCTCGATCATCCAGCGTTGGACTGAAGGCGCCGGGTCGCCTCAGCGCTGCGTCCGGCTCGAGAACCGGCGAGTTTCATTGAGCAGGCACCCTCATTCTGGTAGCCTGAGTGCCCGTCGAAAATCAGCGGCTGACGCGGCGCAGCTGAGCGACGGGATCTGGAGTTGATCTCCCTCACCGACGACCGCCCGCGGCCCTTGGATCGAGTAACCGGTCCTGTCAATACAGGATCGCATGCATTGCGGGTGAGTCTGGCATGACCTGTTTCGTTTTCGTCACTGGTGGCGTCGTTTCCTCGTTGGGCAAGGGCATCGCCAGCGCCTCGCTCGGCGCGATTCTCGAGGCGCGCGGCCTCAAGATCTCGATGGTGAAGCTGGACCCCTACATCAACGTCGATCCGGGCACGATGAGCCCTTTCCAGCACGGCGAAGTGTTCGTGACCCAGGATGGGACCGAAACGGACCTGGACCTCGGACACTACGAGCGTTTCGTGCGCACGACGACGGGCCGTCACAGCAATTTCACCACCGGGCGTATCTACGAGCGGGTGATTGCCAAGGAGCGGCGCGGCGATTACCTGGGCGCGACTGTTCAGGTCATCCCGCACATCACCGACGAGATCAAACGCAGCATCCGCCTGGGCGCAGGGGATGCGGACGTGTGCATGGTGGAAATTGGCGGCACGGTGGGCGACATCGAGTCGCTGCCTTTCCTCGAGGCCATCCGCCAGATGGGGGTGGAGCTCGGGCGCAACAACGTCGCTTACATGCACCTGACCCTGATTCCAGTGGTCGGCACGTCGGGCGAGATCAAGACCAAGCCGACTCAGCACTCGGTGAAGGAGCTGCGTGGCATTGGTATCCAGCCGGATGTTCTGTTGTGCCGCTGCCGTGAGCCGCTGCCGGAAGAGCATCGCCGCAAGATCGCGCTCTTCACCAACGTCGAGGAGCGCGCGGTCATCTCGGCGGTGGATGCCGACGACATCTACAAGATCCCGCTGCTGCTGCGTGAGCAGGGGCTCGATGACATCATCGTGGACAAGTTGCGCCTGCAGGCGCCGCCGGCTGACCTGTCGGAATGGCGCCACGTGGTGAGCGCCAAGATGAATCCGGAAGCACAGGTCAATGTCGCGATGGTCGGCAAGTATGTGCAGATCCGCGACTCGTACATCTCGCTGAATGAAGCGCTCACCCACGCAGGCGTGCGCACGCGCACGCGCGTGCATGTTCACTACGTCGAAGCCACCGACCTTGAAATGCAAGGCCTCTCAGCGCTTGACGGCATGGATGCGATCCTGGTGCCGGGCGGGTTCGGCGAGCGTGGCATCGAAGGCAAGATCCGGGCGGTGGAGTACGCGCGTCGCAACGGGATTCCGTATCTCGGGATCTGCCTCGGCATGCAGGTGGCAGTCATTGAATACGCGCGCCACGTCGTGGGTCTGGAGGGCGCCAACAGCACCGAGTTCAATCGGGCCACCCCGCACCCGGTGATCGCGCTCATCACGGAGTGGCAGGATCGGGAGCACGGGGCGCAAACTCGGGATGACAGCTCGGCCAAGGGTGGAACCATGCGCCTCGGCGCACAGGAGTGCCGCATCGTGCCGGGCACGCTCACCCACGCCGTCTACGGGCGGGACCTGATCATGGAACGGCATCGTCATCGCTACGAATTCAACAACCGCTACCTGGAGCGGATGTCGAAAGCGGGACTGAAGTTCTCGGGCTTCTCGAATGACGGCCTGGTGGAAATGATCGAGCTCACCTCGCATCCCTGGTTCATCGCGTGCCAGTTCCATCCTGAATTCACTTCCACGCCCCGGGACGGGCACCCGCTGTTCGCTGGATTCATTCGCGCGGCGCGCCAGTACCGGGCATCGCAGCTGCCCGCTGCCGCCAGCGCATGAGACTGCATGACTTCGAAGTCGGTCCGGATCAGCCGCTGTTCCTGATTGCCGGGCCTTGCGTCGTCGAGAGTGAATCTCTGGTCATCGACACTGCCGGCAAATTGCAGGAGATCACGCGGCGGCTGGGCATTCCGTTCATCTTCAAGTCTTCCTTCGACAAGGCGAATCGTTCCTCGGCAGCGAGCTTCCGCGGCCCGGGCATCGACGAGGGCCTGCGCGTACTGTCGGAGGTGCGGCGGCAGCTCAAGCTCGCAGTGCTCACGGATGTGCATGAGGACACGCCTCTCGCCGAGGTCGCGGAAGTCGTCGATGTCCTGCAGACGCCGGCATTCCTCTGCCGCCAGACCAACTTCATTCGCTCCGTGGCCTCGCAAGGCAGGCCGGTCAACATCAAGAAGGGCCAGTTCCTGTCGCCCTGGGAAATGAAGAATGTCGTCGACAAGGCCCGCGGTACCGGCAACCAGCAGATCCTGGTGTGCGAGCGTGGCTTTTCATTCGGATACAACAACCTCGTGTCGGACATGCGCGGCCTCGCGGTGATGCGTGAAACCGGTTGCCCGGTCGTATTCGATGCGACTCATTCCGTGCAGCTGCCCGGGGGCAAAGGATCCGCCTCCGGAGGACAGCGCGAATTCGTGCCGGTGCTCGCGCGCGCGGCGGTGGCGGCCGGAGTGGCGGGTATCTTCATGGAGACGCATCCGGATCCGGACAAAGCGCTGAGCGATGGTCCAAATGCGTGGCCGCTGGGGCACATGGAAGCGCTGCTGGAGACGCTGCTGCAGATCGATCGCACCGTGAAGGCCCAGCCTTATGCGGAGTCGCTCCTGTGAGCCGCATCACGGACATCCGCGGGCGCGAAATCATCGACTCGCGTGGCAATCCGACGGTCGAGGCCGACGTGTTTCTCGACAGTGGGGCAATGGGACGCGCAGCCGTGCCGTCCGGAGCATCGACCGGAACGCGCGAGGCGGTCGAGCTACGCGACGGCGATCCCAAGCGTTTTCTGGGCAAGGGGGTGCTGAACGCGGTCGCCAACGTCAACGGGCCGATCCGCCAGGCGCTGCTGAATCGTGATCCAGCCGATCAGGCAGGACTCGATGCGCGCATGCTCGAGCTCGACGGCACGGAGAACAAGTCGCATCTCGGTGCCAACGCGATTCTTGCGGTGTCCCTGGCTGCGGCTCACGCCACCGCCAACGATCGCAAGCTTCCCTTGTTCCGATACCTCACGGGCGCCGAGGATTTCGATTTGCCCGTGCCGATGATGAACATCATCAACGGCGGCGCACATGCGGATAACAGCGTCGACATCCAGGAGTTCATGATTCTGCCGGTCGGCGCACCATCGTTGAGCGAAGCGATCCGCTATGGCGCGGAGATCTTCCATACGCTGAAGAAAGTGCTCCATAAGAAGGGCCTGGCGACCGCAGTCGGCGATGAGGGCGGCTTTGCTCCCGATCTGCCGTCGAACGAGGCGGCGCTGGAAACCATCATCGAAGCGGTGCAACTGGCAGGCTATACGCCCGGTGGCGATGTGCTGCTGGGCCTGGACGTGGCGAGCTCGGAATTCTTCAGCGAGGGTGTCTACACGCTGGAATCGGAAGGGCGACAGTTCAGCGCTGCCCAGTTCGTGGATTACCTGGCGGATCTGGTTGGACGCTACCCGATCATCACCATCGAAGACGGCATGAGCGAAAGCGACTGGCAAGGGTGGGCTCTGCTCACGCAACGGCTCGGCCGGCGCGTGCAACTCGTCGGCGATGACCTGTTCGTGACCAATACGAAGATCCTGAAGCAGGGGATCGAGCAGGGAATCGCCAACTCGATCCTGATCAAGGTGAACCAGATCGGAACCCTGACCGAGACACTCGCAGCCATCGAGATGGCAGCGCAGGCGGGTTATTCCGCGGTCATCTCGCATCGTTCCGGCGAAACAGAAGATTGCACCATCGCCGATATCGCGGTGGCGACTTCCGCGACGCAGATCAAGACCGGGTCGATGTCGCGTTCGGATCGCGTGGCGAAGTACAACCAGCTGTTGCGTATCGAGGCCGAGCTCGGTGCGCACGCACGCTACGCAGGGCGCAGGGCGTTCCCGGTGCCCGCTGGCATGATTCGCGCCGCGAGTGCATGAAGCCGATGTCGCTGCGCCTGTTCGCTGCCGCCCTGCTGATCGTTGCCCTGGCGCTGCAGTACCGCCTGTGGCTTTCCGATGGGGGAATTCGCGAAGTGCGTCGCCTGCAGAATGCTGTGACTGCGCAGACGCAGCAGAACGTTGAGCTCAAGGAGCGCAACGAGCAGCTTGCTGCAGAAGTGAAGGACCTGAAGGAAGGACTGGACGCGGTCGAAGAGCGTGCCCGCAGTGACCTCGGCATGGTGGGTGCCAACGAATCCTTCTATCAGGTCGTTTCGCCGCCGCCTGCGGATCATGCAACGCCTGCGCAAGGCGCTCCGGCGGATTCCTCAGCCGTGGCGACGGGCAAGGCGCGCCCGACTCAGCAAGCCGCAGCCCGATGACGGCCCCGGCGGCAACGCCGCGCATCTGGGCAATCGTCGCCGCGGCAGGCCAGGGCCGGCGCATGGACGCGGAACGACCGAAGCAATATCTGGAGCTCGCCGGTGCCACGGTTCTCGAACATGCGCTGCGGCCATTGCTGTCGCATCCGCGGATCTCGGGAATAGTGGTGGTGCTGGCTCCCGGCGATGAATTCTGGCACCAGCTGCCGATCGCGGCTGCGCCGCGTGTGCTGACGACGTTGGGCGGCGATGCACGCCAACATTCGGTGTTGAATGGTCTCATCGCACTCGAGGGCAAGGTCGATGCCGAGGACTGGATCCTGGTCCACGACGGGGCGCGTCCCTGTCTCAACACGCGAAGCGCTCGACACCTTGATGGTTGCAGTGGAAAACGATCGGGTCGGAGGGTTGCTCGCAGTACCGCTGGCCGACACGCTCAAACGCGCCGATACCGCCGGGCTGCGCTGCGAGTCGACGCTGGAGCGCAAAGGACTCTGGTGTGCGCAGACGCCGCAGATGTTCCGCTACGATCTGCTGCGTGTCGCGCTGAGTCATGCGCTGACCCAGGGCACTGGTGTCACGGATGAGGCGCAGGCAGTGGAAGCGCTCGGTCATCGGCCGCGACTGGTCCGCGGCTCGCCTCACAACATCAAGATCACCCATCGCGAGGACCTGCTCCTGGCAGCAGGCGCTGCTGCGCGCGGCGGCGACGAGATGAGTACCAGCACCAGGGTCGGCATGGGTATCGATGTGCATGCCTTCGGGCCAGGCGATCACCTCATGCTGGCGGGCGTGCGCATCCCGCATGACCGCGGCGTCACGGCGCATTCCGACGGTGATGTCGCCATCCATGCGTTGTGCGACGCGTTGCTCGGGACCGCGGGTCTCGGAGACATCGGCCAGTACTTTCCTGATTCCGACCCGCAGTGGCGAGGCGCGGCGAGCGCAGATTTCCTGCAACGCGTTGCCGAATTGCTGACCACGCGCGGTTACGCGCCCGTCAATGTCGATATCACTATCCTCGCCGAACGTCCTCGAATCGGTCCATACCGCGAGGCAATGCGGCGCCGCCTCGCCGAGCTTCTGGGCCTGGAGCCGGAGGCAGTCAACGTGAAGGCAACGACGACTGAACAACTCGGTCTCATCGGACGCGGCGAGGGCATCGCCGCCATGGCAGTGGTTCTGGTCGATTCGATCGCCCGCGACGCATGATCCAGCCCGTGCCGGATGAATGGCGCCATCTGGCGCTCGATCCGCCGCGCGCGCATGGTGCTCCGTCAGCACGCGGCAGGCTGCGCGCCACGCCCCGAGGACTTCGAAGTACACGAAGAGCTGTCGTTCCGGCCGGATGGCCTGGGACCGCACATGCTGCTGCGCGTCGTCAAACGCGGGGCGAATACGCAGTGGGTCGCGGGACAGCTGGCGCGATTCGGGGGTGTCCGTGCGAGCGATGTCGGCTTCGCGGGACTGAAAGACCGGCATGCCGTGACCGGGCAATGGTTCAGCGTGCCGGCATCGAAGGTCAGCATCGCGGACTGGCTCGCCCTGCAGCACCCGGAGTTCAGGGTGCACGAAGCGCATCCACACTCCCGCAAGCTGCGGCGCGGCGCGCTCGCGGCCAACCGCTTCCGCATCTGTGTCCGCCAATTCGATGCCGATACTGGAGCACTCGAAGAGAGGCTGGCGAGCATTGCACGCCGCGGTGTTCCGAACTATTTCGGCCCACAACGTTTCGGACGTGAGGCCGGCAACTTGTCACGCGTCCAGGACTGGGTCGCCTCCGGGCACTTGCCACGGCCGCGCGGCGAGCGCAGCTTTACGATCTCAGCGGCACGGAGCCTCATCTTCAACGCAGTGCTGGCGGAGCGCGTTGCCGACCGCAGTTGGGATCTGCTGCGAGTCGGTGATGTGGCCAATCTCGATGGTACCGGCAGTATCTTTGCAGTCGATACGCCCACACCGGAACTCGAAGCGCGCTGCAAGACGCTCGATGTTCATCCGACCGGTCCGCTTTGGGGTGCCGGTATGCCCGGGTCCGCATCCGAAGTGAGCGAGATCGAGACGAGCGTGGGGCGTAGATTCGAGACAGTTACGATGGCCCTCGCAGGCGCCGGGCTGGAGCAGGAGCGTCGTGCGTTGCGACTGCGGGTTGCCGATCTGCAGGTGCAGGCCGGAGACGGCGTGCTCACTCTGGGGTTTCGTCTGACAGCGGGCGCTTTTGCGACCACAGTGCTGCGCGAGTTGCTGGATGTGACCGGGGAGGCTGACGATGCTTGAGATCATCGATCATGAGTTCGCGCGTGAGATCCGCTTTGCTCGCCCGCCGGTCAATGCCTTCAATGTCGAGTTGCTCGAGAGACTGAACGAGGCGTTGGACGCGGCGTGGGCTCACGGTTGCCGCGCAGTCGTGCTTTCGGGCCGCCCCGGGATGTTCACCGCTGGGCTCGACGTACCCGAGCTCCTGACGCTCGATCGCACGCAGATGCTGCGAGGCTGGGAGGTCTTCTTTGGTGCGCAGGCACGTCTTGCGGCTGCACCCGTACCGGTAGTGGCAGCAATCACTGGTCATAGTCCGGCGGGTGGCGCGGTTCTCGCCTTGTACTGTGATCACCGTGTAATGGCCGCAGGTCAGTATCGGATCGGTCTTAACGAGGTGCAGGTGGGACTGTTTCCGGGACCCATCATCTACGGTGCATTGCGCCGGCTGGTCGGCGCCCGTGTTGCCGATCGACTGATCACGGGCGGTGTCCTGATCACGCCGGAAGAAGCCCTGGCGGTAGGATTGATCGATCGGGTGACCGCGGAGAACGACGTCGTACCGGCCGCGCTGGAATGGGCGCGCCAAATGGGCTCCCTTCCCCCGCAGGCCGTATTGCGCACTCGTACCTTGGCGCGTGCTGACCTCGTTAATCTCGTCGGAAACCTGGGGCGCACCGACTACGAGGCGATGAATGAAGCCTGGTTCAGCGCGGAAACGCAGACGACGCTGCGCAGTCTCGCCGAACGGCTGAAGCGCAAGACTTGAACCTGAGTGGCGACCTCACTGCCATCGCAACAGAACATAGATGGCGCCGGTTCCGCCATCCACAGGTCGCGCCGAGCAGAAGGCGAGCACCGCATCAGTTCGTTGCAGTAGTGCATTCACTGCATTCTTGATTACCGGTCCGCGATGGCCGGAGCGCAGTCCCTTGCCGTGCACGATGCGCACGCAACGCGCCTGAGCGCGCAGCATGCCCTCCAGAAATTCGCGCAGCACCTGCTTCGCCTGGGCGACGCTATGGCCGTGCAAGTCGAGTTCGGCTTCGATGCGGTACTGTCCACGGCGCAACTTGCGCAATACCGAGTCCTGCACGCCAGCACGACGAAAGGTCAGCGCGTCGCCTGCCTCGCTGTACAAGTCGCCGGGCTGAAGTGCCAGACTCTCGCGCAGCACTTCCAGATCGTCGAGCCGGGCGAAGCGCGCCTGCGGCCGTGGTTTCGGCCGGACCGGTTGGTGCGGGCGCTGGCGCAGACGCTTCACACCGCGTACGGCGTCGCGGAACAGACGCTTCTCTTCGCCGTCATCGCTCATCGACCACTCCGCCGCAATCTACCCGGTGCCCGATCCCATCCAGTATAGTGACGCACGGATTTCTCTCGCCAGCTGCCGCCATCAGTGAAAATTCTGCTGAGTAACGATGACGGATATCGTGCTGAAGGTATCCGCCACCTGGCCGTGGCGCTGCAGGGCCTTGCCGAGCTCACGGTCGTGGCACCGGAACGCAATCGCAGCGGTGCCGGGCACTCTCTCACGCTCGATGTACCGTTGCGAGTGTTCCAGGTGGAGCCGAACGTGTATTACGTCAACGGAACACCGACCGACTGCGTGCACCTGGCGATCTCGGGCCTGTTCGATTACGAGCACGACATGGTGGTGTCGGGAATCAATGATGGTGCCAATCTAGGTGACGACGTTCTGTATTCGGGGACGGTTGCCGCCGCTATCGAGGGGCGCTTCCTGGGTCTGCCCACCATTGCAGTCTCATTGTGCACCGAGCCGGGAAGCGCGCGGCACTTCGAAACCGCCGGGCGAATCGCGCGCGACCTGGTGTCGCACCTGACGCGCTCGCCGCTGCACGCCTCGACGATCCTCAACGTCAATGTGCCGGATCGACCCTACGAGACGCTGCGAGGAGTCGCCGCAACGCGACTCGGATTTCGCCATCGTTCCGCGCCCATCGTGCGCGCCGAGGATCCCAGGGGCAGGCCGATCTATTGGGTCGGCCCTGCCGGTCCGCAGCAGGAAGCGGGGCCGGGAACAGATTTCAATGCCGTGGCGACCGGGTTCGTGTCGGTCACGCCGTTGCAGATCGATCTGACGCGCCACGCTGCGATCGACGCCATCGGGGAATGGTTGCGAGGCATCGATGGTTGACTCGCGCCTCAACGGTATCGGCATGACATCCGCACGCACCCGCGAACGGCTCGTGCAGCGGCTCAAGGAGAGCGGCATTCGCAATCCCGTAGTGCTCGACCGGATTCGCGGCGTGCCACGCCATCTGTTCGTTGACGAAGCCCTCGCGAGCCGGGCCTACGAGGATGTGGCGTTGCCGATCGGATTCGGTCAAACCATTTCCCAACCGTGGATCGTCGCCCGCATGACCGAGGCGTTGATCGAAGGTGGGGCGCCGCAGAAGGTCCTGGAAATCGGCACCGGCTGCGGCTACCAGACTGCGGTGCTGGCCCCGCTCGTGGGCAGGATCTACTCGATCGAGCGGTTGGAACCGCTGTACGAACGAGCGCGCGAGCGGCTCAAGGTGCTGGGAATTCGCAACGTCCGCCTCAAGCATGGCGATGGCACTAAGGGCTGGCCCACGCAGGCGCCTTTCGATGGGATCCTGGTGGCTGCCGCTCCGCATGCCGTGCCGGATGCCTTGCTCGAACAACTCGCTCCGGGCGGGCGTATGGTGGTTCCAATCGGTTCGGAAGGCGGGCAGGAGCTGGTGCGCATCACGCGCGAAGAGGGTCGCCTGAAGCGTGAAAAGCTCGGGGCGGTCGCCTTCGTCCCGTTGATCCAGGGGCCGGTTTCCATCGCGTGAGCCGGCCGCCATGAGCAGGTCGCGCGCGTCCTGGCCGACGTGCATGCCCCGGCTGTTGGCGGCGGTGAGTGCCACGGTTGTAGTCCTGGTTGCAGGCTGTGGCACGCCGTATCGCAAACCTGACTCGCACACTTACACTGTCAGATCGGGAGACACGGTCTACTCCATCGCCTGGCGCCATGGCGTCGACTATCGTGATCTTGCGCGCTGGAACAAGCTGCCAGGTGATTACCGCATCTATCCCGGACAGGTGCTGAAACTCCGAGGACCGGCCGGCACGCCACGACCAGCCCAGTCCGCCGCCGCAAAGACCGGCGCACCCGCAAGCAAACCCCCCGCACCCCCGGCGGCAGAAGATGTGGCGGTGTGGCTATGGCCGACGGATGGAGAGATTGCGGCGGTACGCCATGCGCCGACCGAATCTCAAGGACTCACCATCTCCGGACACGAAGGCCAGGCCGTGCGGGCAACGGCAGCTGGCAAGGTCGTTTACACGGGGAGCGGGCTGCGGGGGTTCGGGAACCTGCTCATCATCAAGCACAGCAACGTGTTTCTGAGCGCGTACGGGCACAACCGGGAGCTCAAAGTGAAGGAGGGCGACCAAGTTGCGGCAGGTCAGCAAGTTGCCGAGATGGGGTTGGGTCCGGGCCAGGCGCCCATGCTCTATTTCGAGATTCGGTACAACGGGCGACCGGTCGATCCGCGCTGGTATCTGCCGCCTCGATGAGAAGGCGTGTCATTAGATCAGGTCTAATAGGACGTGAGGCGCATTCGCCTTTAGGAAACGGGTACTTCCGCGCTCTTCCAAAGTTGCTTCTAAGCAAGGGCTATGCTTAACATGTCGCCAAACAAAGACAGGCACTTGGACCGTATTGAAGCGATACCGAGAGAAGACACAGGGGCGAAGGGGGAAGTCAGAAGAATAAAAAGAACAAGTGAGAACAAGAAGAAGAAGTTGCAATTGTTCGAATGTGTCAGCTTCGAATGATTGGTTGGTTGATTGAAGCTTTTGTTCCCTGTGTCTTCTCCCGGTCTCGTTTCAGTGGCCCCACGCTTGGTCCCCCTCATTTGAGTGGCGGCGTGGCGCTGACGATCAACGCCGCCGCTACACGTCGACCTTCCTGGACCAGCACGTTGTAGGTCCGACACGCCGCGCGCGTATCCATCACTTCGAAGCCAATTCCGCCCGCCTGCACCGCTGCGCCAATGGCGGGCGCCGGAAACACCAGCCGATCGCCGGTGCCGAGCAGGATGATCTGAGGCTTGAGCGCGAAAACCGCCTCGAGATGATCGAGCAGCAGGTCCTCAACGCTGCCCGGCGGCCAATCGAAGACGATTTCGCTCGCCGTGAGGATCACGCTGCTGCGGATCACGTGCTCTCCTACACGCACTTCGCCTGGTGCACAGGCGCGCACCAGGTTCGATTCAGTATCCGACTGCAGATTGAACTGCATGTGATCAAGCTTAAGTGATCAACGGATTCTGAGATACTTGCGCGGCGATGCGCAGCAGTCCGATAGCACGATCGTGCACGAGCTCATTCTGATCTTTACTGATCTGTTCATCACCGAGGGTGCCGCCAGCCCGCAATCCGTACCGGCTTTGCCCGCGCTGAGCGCACTTCTCACGCGCGGCGAGGTGGAATTCTCCGGCGACTGGCGGCGCTGGGTTCTGCGCGGTGTTGCTGGGCGTGACGTGCCGCAGGTACCTGTGGCGTCGATTTCGCGTCACGCGGCGCCGCCCCAAGACGGGGGCAGATGGAGTCACGCGCGAGTGGTGGCTCGCGACTCCGGTGCACCTGGCGGCCGGCCTGACGCACGTGCACATGAGTGCGCGGCCCGTGAGTCTGAGCAGCGAGGAGTGGAGAGTGGCTGCCGCGGACTTCAATCGAGTCGTTTTCGGCGGACGGCTTTCGGCTTGCCACGGGTACGGATGTCGCCGCTTTTCTCGCCACGTCGAGCCCGATCCATGCTCAGACCACTGATCCGACGCGCGTCCTTGGCCAGGATGTCGAACCGGAGCTGCCGACTGGGCCTGACGGCAAAGTGCTGCGGCGCCTGATGACCGGCATCCAGATGTGGCTGCATGACCATCCGTTGAATGAGACCCGCCGCCAGCGCGGCGAACCGACAGTGAATGGGTTCTGGATCTGGGGCGGCGGACCGGAGCTGGAACCCTTCTCCCCACACCCACTGCCGCGCCTGGCGTCGGTAGATCCATACCTGGTGGGACTATGGCGACTGATGAAGGGAAGAGTTGATCTTGAGGCACGACATTTCGATGCCTTGAGTGCTTCCAACCCCGACCGCGTGGTGGTGACTCTGGAATGTACGAGGAGCTCCGATCTCGCCCAGCGCCTGGACGAGATCGATCGACAGTGGATGGCGCCGGTTCTGCGCGCGCTGCGTGAGGGCCGCCTCGAGACTCTGGTACTGCATCTGAACGATCGACTATTGCGGCTGGGTCGATTCGACGTCTTCCGATTCTGGCGCACTCGTCGTCACTGGCTGGAGGCCGCTGCATGAGGGCGCGAGCGATTCGACGCCGCGCCGGCGTGGCGCCAGCAGACTTCGGACGCGAGCTGCATCCCGTGGTGCGCAGGGTGTACGCAGCCCGAGGACTCACTTCCAGTGACGATCTCGCCCTTGGTCTCGACCAGCTTCTCCCGGTCAGCAGCCTGGAAGGACTCGATGCAGCAATCGAGGCACTGCTCGAACATCTGTCCGGTGAATCACGCGTGCTCGTCATAGGTGATTTCGACGCCGACGGTGCCACCAGCTCGGCGCTCGTCGTGCGTACGCTGCGGCGCCTGGGTTTCGCAAACGTGGGCTACCTGGTGCCGAACCGTTTTCGGTACGGTTATGGCCTGACGCCCGAGATCGTCGCCCTGGCCGCGCAACAATCGCCCGGGCTCATCGTCACCGTCGACAACGGCATTTCCAGCCATGCCGGCGTCGCCGAGGCAGCACGGCGGGGTATCGACGTGCTGATCACGGATCACCACCTGCCGGCAGCCGAGCTGCCGGCGGCGCGCGCCATCGTCAACCCGAACCTCGCGGGAGCGCGCTTTGCGAGCCACGCCCTCGCCGGTGTGGGTGTCGCGTTCTACGTTCTCGCGGCCCTGGTTCGGCGTCTGCAGGAGCGCGGCTCGACGACGGCCGCTGACTTCAGCCTGGCTCAATATCTCGACCTGGTCGCGCTGGGCACAGTGGCAGATCTGGTGCCGCTTGATCGGAACAATCGCATCCTGGTTTCACAGGGCCTGAAGCGCATCCGCGCGGGGCGCTGTGTCGCCGGGATCACCGCGCTGCTCGAGCAGGCGAACCGAACACCCTCTGGAATCGTCGCGCAGGATCTGGGGTTTGCCGTTGCTCCGCGGCTCAACGCCGCCGGGAGGCTCGACGACATGAGCCTGGGAATCGAGTGCCTCCTGACTGACGACCTCAGCGAGGCTCGCCGGCTGGCCGCGCAGCTGAGCGAGCTCAACGAGGAGCGGCGCGAGATCGAGCAGCGCATGCAGGCAGAGGCACTGGCAGCAGTAGCGCAGTTACATCTCGAGGGTCGGGGCGTCATGGCGAGTGGCTTGTGCCTGTTCGATGAGTCCTGGCATCAGGGCGTCGTCGGGCTGGTCGCGTCACGCGTGAAGGATCGAGTTCATCGCCCCGTGATCGCATTCGCACGTGCCGAAGACGGCGCACTGCGAGGCTCGGCGCGTTCGGTGGCCGGGGTTCACATCCGGGATGTACTCGACGCGGTCGCATCACGCGAACCGGGAGTGCTGGACCGCTTTGGCGGGCACGCCATGGCGGCGGGCGTGACTCTTCAGCACGCGCAACTCGAGCGATTCTCGGCAGCATTTGCGAGCGAGGTGGATCGGTGGCTCGACCCCTCGGCGCAGGGCTTCATCGAGACGGACGGGGAGCTGGAACCCGAAGAACTCACGCTCGTTACCGCGCTTGAGCTGCGTGCGGCCGGCCCCTGGGGGCAGGCTTTCCCCGAACCCGCTTTCGACGGGGAGTTCGAGCTGCTCGATTGTCGAGTCGTGGGCGAGCGCCATCTCAAATTGCGAGTGCGGCCGCTCACGAGCGGTGAGCCCTTCGATGCGATTGCGTTTGGTTATGTCGAGGACGGGCAGACAGACCTGTCCCGCGGCCGTGCGCGCCTGGCGTATCGGCTCGACGTGAACGAGTATCTGGGCACCCGGCGTCTGCAACTCGTCGTCGAGCATCTCGCACGCGAGGCATAGAGAGCTCGGCGCTGATTTCGTGGATGACCCGGCGCTCGTGATAGCATGTCGAGCCTTTCAGCTGGCCGGAAAGTTTATGGAAGTCAATCAGCTACGCCGCACTCTCAAGGATCTCGAGGAACGCTCGACGTCCTTACGGGGGTATCTTTGAGTACGAGCGAAAGAAAGATCGACTCGACGAAGTGACGCGTGAACTCGAGGACCCGGGGATCTGGAATACGCCCGAGCGCGCCCAGGAGCTGGGGCGCGAGCGGGCGCAACTCGACACGCTGATCGGAACACTCGATCGGCTCAACGCCGGGTTGAGCGATGCCAGTCAGCTCCTCGATCTCGCCGTCGAGGAAGACGACGCGCAGACCGTGCAGGGCGTGCAGACCGATGCAGCGCGCCTCGAGCAGGCGGTGCGCGAGCTCGAGTTCCGGCGCATGTTTCCGGGCGCGATGGATTCGCACAACGCGTTTCTCGACATACAGGCGGGCGCGGGAGGCACCGAAGCTCAGGACTGGGCACAGATGCTGCTGCGCATGTACCTGAAGTGGGGCGATGCGCGCGGCTTTCGCACCGAGGTGATCGACGAAAACCCGGGCGAGGTGGCGGGCATCAAGAGCGCGACGGTGAGCTTCACCGGTGACTACGCATATGGGTGGCTGCGCACTGAAACGGGCGTGCACCGCCTGGTGCGCAAATCACCCTTCGATTCGGGAAACAGGCGTCACACCTCCTTTGCATCGGTGTTCGTCTCCCCCGAGGTCGACGAGGACATCAGCATCGAGGTGAATCCCGCGGACTTGCGAGTCGATGTGTACCGATCGAGCGGCGCGGGCGGGCAGCACGTCAACAAGACCGAGTCAGCGGTGCGCATCACCCACTTGCCGACCGGGATCGTAGTGGCGTGTCAGAACGAGCGCAGCCAGCACAAGAATCGCTCCACGGCCATGAAGATGCTCAAGGCCAAGCTTTACGAGCTGGAGGTCAACAAGCGCAACGCCGCGGCTCGCGTGCTCGAGGAATCGAAGTCCGACGTGAGCTGGGGCAACCAGATCCGCTCCTACGTGCTGGATCAATCGCGTATCAAGGACCTGCGCACTGGCGTCGAAATCGGCAATACGCAGGCCGTGCTGGATGGGGGCCTGGACCCATTCCTGCTAGAAAGCCTGAAACAGGGCTTGTAGAGAATCATCACCATGAGCGAACCGACTGAACCCCGCGACGAAAACCGGCTGATCGCAGAACGGCGCACGAAGCTCCAGCAGCTGCGCGCGCAGGGCGTAGCGTTCCCGAACGATTTCCGGCGCGACGTGCTCGCCGGTCAATTGCACACGGCGTACGGCCAGAAAAGCGCCGAGTGGCTGGACAAGAATCCGCAGCCCGTGAGCGTGGGCGGACGCATGATGCTCCGTCGCGTCATGGGCAAGGCGAGCTTCGCGCAGATCCAGGATCGCACCGGCGAGATCCAGCTGTTCCTGCAGCAGGATGCGCTCGGCGAGGCGTACGAGGCGTTCAAGGCCTGGGACATCGGCGACATCCTCGGCGCGCAGGGCACGCTCTTCAGAACCCGCACCGGTGAGCTGTCGGTCCGGGTGACTCAATTGCGCCTGCTGGTGAAGTCGTTGCGGCCGTTACCCGACAAGTGGCACGGTCTGGCCGACACGGAGCTGCGCTATCGGCAGCGTTACGTCGACCTCACGATGAGCGAAGAGAGCCGCGAGGTGTTTCGCACGCGCACGCGCATCGTGAGGTACCTGCGCGATTTCCTCGACGCGCTCGATTTCCTCGAGGTCGAAACACCGATGCTGCAGACCGTACCGGGCGGCGCGGTAGCGCGACCGTTCGTGACGCATCACAACGCCCTCGACATGCAGATGTTCCTGCGCATCGCACCGGAGCTGTATCTCAAGCGCCTCGTGGTCGGTGGCTTCGAGCGCGTGTACGAGATCAACCGCAATTTCCGCAACGAAGGCCTGTCGACGCAGCACAACCCCGAATTCACGATGCTCGAGCTCTACTGGGCCTATGGGGACTATCGCGACGTGATGGATTGGGTCGAGAAGGCCTTCCGTGGCCTCGCGGATGCGATCCGGGGCTCACGCAAACTCCAGTATCAGGGACGCTCCTACGACATCGACACGCCGTTTCGGCGCATGACGCTCGAGCAGGCATTGCTCGAGCACAACCCGGACCTCGACCCAATGTCACTGCGCGAAGAGCACTATCTGCACCGCGTTTGCGACAAGCTGGACATCGCCGTATGCAAAAACCGATGGCGCCGGCAAGCTCCAGATGGAAATCTTCGAGAAGACTGTCGAGGACCGGCTGCTCGACCCGACCTTCGTCTACGCGTATCCGACTGAGGTCTCGCCGTTGTCGCGCAGCAACGATCAGGACCCCTTCATCACCGATCGCTTCGAGCTGTTCGTCGCGGGACGCGAGCTTGCCAATGGGTTCTCCGAGCTCAATGATCCCGAGGAGCAAGCGGCGCGCTTTCGCGCCCAGGCCGCACGCAAGGCCGCAGGCGACGAGGAGGCCATGTACTTTGACGCCGACTACATTCGCGCGCTCGAGTACGGCATGCCGCCGGCGGCGGGTCTGGGCGTCGGTATCGATCGCCTGGTGATGTTCTTCACCGACCGCGCGTCGATCCGCGACGTGCTGTTGTTCCCGCACCTGAGGCCGGAATAGCTCCGCGTGTCGGCGGATCGACCTCTCGGCGTCTTCGATTCGGGCATTGGCGGACTGACCGTGCTGCGCGCGTTGCGCGCGACGCTGCCTGCAGAGGATTTCATCTACCTCGGCGATACGGCGCGACTGCCGTACGGCACCAAGAGCCCCGAGTCCGTCGTGCGCTACTCGATTCAGGCCAGCGATGCCCTGGTGGAGCGCGACATCAAGTGCCTGGTGGTGGCGTGCAATACCGCCTCCGCAGTGGCCTTGCGGGCTCTGCAGGATCGCTATGCTCCGCTGCCCGTGATCGGAGTGCTGGAACCCGGCGCCGAGGCTGCGTGCGCGGCGTCGGTCAGTGGTCGAATTGCGGTGCTGGCGACGGAAGGAACCGTGCGCGGCGGCGCCTATCAAGCGGCGATCCACGCGCTGCGGCCAACCGCGCGGGTGATTGCCCAGGCGTGCCAGCTGTTCGTCGCCCTCACGGAGGAAGGCTGGGTTGACGGCCCCCTGGTCACCGGGATCGTGCAGCGCTACCTCGAACCGATCCTGCGTGCTCCCGCCGAGGAACACCCGGATTGCCTGCTGCTTGGCTGCACTCATTTCCCGGTACTGCGCCCCGTGTTCGGCGCAGTGGCGGGACCGTCGATCGCCATCGTCGATTCGGCGGCCACGACCGCCGCCGCCGTCCAACGACTGCTCGCCGGCGCACGCCTGAATCGCGTCAGTGGACCAGGCACTACGCAACTGCTCGCGACCGACGGCGCGGCGCGCTTTGCGCGGGTGGGCGGAACGTTCCTAGGCGAGCGAATCGATTCGCAAAGTATCGAGATCGGTGGACCTCTAGTTGAATCCCGGTATCGCGTAAGGCAACGAAAGCGGCGTGGCGCTGGGAGGCGAGGAGTCGTGCGTCACTTCGCCATCCACGTTCGCCACGGGAACGACTGCCAGGATATCCAGCCCGCCCGCGGAATTGCGCGCGCTCTCCACCACCCGTCCGGAGCGTTCCGGGCTCACCGTCACGAGTTCACCGCGTCTCGCATCGATACCCGGCAGCAATCGGAAGGGCAGCATGCGGCGTTTGATGCGACCGAGGTGCTGCGTGCGCGTGATGATTTCCTGCCCGGTGTAACAGCCCTTCGAGAAGCTGAGCGCGTCGATGAGATCGAGATTCAGCATCTGCGCAACGAACAGCTCGCTCGTCTCAGAATAAATCTGCGGCTCTCCGGCAGCGACCGCCGCGGCGCGCCACACCTCGTCATCGGGGAGCTCTGCCGGTAATCGTTCGCGCAGGGCGGGCAAGACATGGGCAGGCCCGAGCAGCAGATGTCGAGGAGTTGCGCCTGGCAGACGCACGCAGCTGATCGCGTGCTCCAGGTGGTGCGCGCCGGGAACCCCCGCATGCGGGAGGCCGTAGCCTGCCGCGCATGATGCATCGAAGTCGATCAGTCCAAGGACAAAAAACTCCTCGCTCACGTCACTGAGCACGACCTTGGCGCGCAGCACATACTTGCGCAGTCGCTCGATGACCTTGCCGATCAGCTCGCGCGGCAGAATTGCGAACATTTCCTGATCACGCTCGATGAGGCGCGGCAGCGCGATCACGCGACCTTGCGGTGAGTTGTACGAGGTCAGGAGCGATGCCGCAGGTGTCAGCAGGCGCAGATCGTTGCTGAGCTGTCCTTGCAGAAAGGCGCGCGCATCCGCCCCTTCGATGCGCATGATGCCGAGCGCCGGCAGCCGCATCATCGTACGCGTTCAAATCTGTTCCTTTCTCCAATGAAGCCATGTGGTTATGCACAGGCGATTCTGGCAGACTTGCCGCATGTCCGGCAGTCCGAACTCACCGGAAATTCCCGGTCTCTCCCAAGCCCACGCAGGAACCGCCCGCGCAGCCACTGCCAGGCGCTACGCGCGTTGCCTCCTCGCGAGATCGGAGGGCGCGCGGGTCTGGATCCCACCCGATACGGCGACTGGGAAAAGTCCGGTCGTTGTATCGACTTCTGATGGCACGCCGCGAGCGACCGCTGTCGCCTCATCTCGGGATCTACCGGCCCATGTACACCATGGTGCTGTCGATCTCCCATCGCATCACGGGAGTCGCTGCTGTCGATCGGCCTGATCATGTTGACCTACTGGTTGATTGCACTTGCTGGCGGTCCAGGCATGTACAACACGGCGCTCGAGCGGTTTCGTTCGCCGCTGACGCAATGGCTGCTGCTCGGCTGGCTGTTCAGTTTCTGCTTTCATCTCTGCAACGGCATCCGCCATCTCGCCTGGGACTGCGGACTGGGGTTCGAGCGTAGGCAGGCCCGCGCGAGCGGCTGGGTTGTGTTCATTGGCGCGGTCGTCTTGACGGTGCTCGTAGTCATGTGGGTCGTGCACATGCGCGGAGGCTTCTCGTGAGCCTGCGCACACCTCTGGGGCGAGTGCTTGGATTGGGTGCTGCGCGAGATGGTGTGTCGCATTGGTGGACTCAGCGACTGACGGCCGTAGCGCTCGTGCCGCTGACACTATGGTTTCTCGTCTCGCTGCTGCGGGCTGAAGCGCTGGACTTCGAAACCGCGTGTGCCTGGCTTGCACAGCCGCTGCACGCCGTGGGTGTGCTGCTGCTCGTCGTCGTGATGTGCATACATTCACGCCTCGGCGTGCAGGTGGTCGTAGAAGACTATGTGCATCGGCCAGCCACCAAGCTCGTCGCGCTGATGCTGAGCGACTTCGCTCACTTTCTGCTCGGCGCAGCGGGAATCTACGCGGTCCTCAGAGTGGCCTTCGGGGTCGATCCCTTGAGCGCCGCCTATAGCTTCGTCGACCACACCTACGACGTCGTGGTGGTCGGCGCGGGAGGTGCCGGGTTGCGTGCGACGCTCGGGCTGGCGCAGGCGGGGCTGTCCACGGCGTGCATTACCAAAGTGTTTCCAACACGCAGCCACACGGTCGCTGCCCAGGGCGGCATCAGCGCCGCATTGGGAAACATGGGCGAAGACGACTGGCGCTGGCACATGTACGACACCGTCAAAGGGTCGGACTGGCTCGGCGATCAGGACGCGATCGAGTTCATGTGCAAAGAAGCGGCGAGTGCAGTGGTCGAGCTGGAACATTACGGCGTCCCCTTTTCGCGCACCGAGGACGGTCACATCTATCAGCGTCCGTTCGGCGGAATGACGACGCATTACGGCAAGGGCATTGCACAGCGCACCTGCGCAGCCGCGGACCGAACCGGTCACGCGATGCTGCACACTCTCTATCAGCAGTCGATTCGCCACCGCGCGGAATTCTTCGTCGAGTTCTTTACCATCGATCTCATCATGGAAGATGGTGCGTGCCGCGGAGTCATCGCGCTGAACCTCGCGGAAGGTACGCTGCATCGGTTTCGCGCCCATGTCGTGATTCTCGCCACGGGCGGTTACGGGCGAGCCTATTTTACGTGTACCGGCGCGCACACCTGCACCGGTGACGGCAACGGTATGGTGCTGCGCGCGGGGCTGCCACTGCAGGACATGGAATTCGTGCAGTTTCATCCGACCGGCATCTACGGCGCGGGCTGCCTGATCACCGAGGGTGCGCGAGGCGAGGGCGGCTATCTCACGAATGCTGTCGGCGAGCGCTTCATGGAGCGCTATGCCCCCACGGCGAAGGATCTCGCGTCGCGCGATGTGGTCAGCCGGGCGATGACCATCGAGATTCGCGAGGGGCGCGGCGTTGGGAGGCGCAAGGATCACCTTCACCTGCATCTGGAGCACCTGGGCACGGATGTGATCGAGGAGCGCCTGCCCGGCATTGCCGAGACTGCACGCATCTTCGCAGGTGTCGATGTCGGCAAGGAGCCGATTCCGGTTGTGCCGACGGTCCACTACAACATGGGCGGCATTCCCACCAACCTGCACGGCGAGGTGCTGGCCCCGCGGGGTAGCGATCCCGATGCGGTCGTGCCCGGACTCATGGCGGCGGGTGAGGCCGCATGTGTGTCGGTGCACGGTGCGAATCGCCTCGGTTCCAATGCACTGCTCGATATCGTCGTATTCGGACGCGAGGCAGCGGCGCACTGTGCGCGGACCGTGCGTCCGGGCCAGGCCCATCGTCCGCTTGCGAAGGATGCCGCAGATCAGGCGTTGCAGCGACTCGACCGCTTTCGCAACGCGCAGGGCGGACGGCCCACGGCTGAGATTCGCCTGGAGATGCAGCACCTCATGCAGGCGCACGCGCCCGTGTTTCGCACCGGCAAGGTCCTGCAGGAAGGTATCGAGCAGCTCGCGCGCACCCACCACTCGCTGCAGGACGTGCGTGTGTCGGATCGCTCGCTCATCTGGAACACCGATCTCATCGAGACCCTCGAGCTCGAGAACCTGCTGCTGCAGGCGGCCGCCACGATTCACGGCGCCGCCAATCGAACCGAGAGTCGTGGCGCCCACGCGCGCGAGGATTTCCCCCGGCGCGACGATCACAACTGGCTCAAGCACACGCTGGCATGGGTGAGCGGCCCGGGCGCGGTGCGCATCGACTACCGCCCCGTGCACCTCGCAGACGCTGAGCAATGACAGTCGAAACGATCCCGCCGCAGGCGAGGACCTACTAGGTAAGGACCATGGCGCTGTTTCGTCTGCCACCCAATTCACGCATCCGGCCGGGCCGAAAGCACGAGGCGCCGGCCGGCGCGCGCAACGTCAAGACGTTTCGCATTTATCGTTTTGACCCGGATGCCGGCGAGAACCCGCGCATGGACAGCTTCGGCATCGACATGGACGACTGCGGCCCGATGCTTCTCGATGTGCTGATCAAGATCAAGAACGAGATCGATTCGACCCTGACGTTCCGGCGCTCGTGCCGCGAAGGCATCTGCGGCAGCTGCGCGATGAACATCGAGGGAGTGAACACGCTGGCCTGCACACTCTCGTGCAAGGATGTCGGTCGGGAGGTGTCCATCTACCCGCTGCCGCACATGCCGGTAGTGAAGGACCTGGTACCGGACCTGACGCAGTTCTACGCGCAGTACGCATCAGTGAAACCCTGGCTGCAGACCGTCACGCCGCCACCGCCGGACCGGGAGCGGCTGCAGTCCAAGGACGAGCAGGAAAAGATCGACCGGCCAAGCGCGTGCATCCTCTGCGCCTGCTGTTCCACTGCCTGCCCGAGCTACTGGTGGAACAGCGATCGTTACCTCGGGCCGGCGGCGCTGCTGGCCGCCTATCGTTGGATTATCGACAGCCGTGACGAGGCGACTGGTGAGCGACTCGATGCGCTGGAAGATCCGTTCAGGCTGTATCGCTGCCACACGATCATGAATTGCACCGAGGCCTGCCCGAAGGACCTCAACCCCGCCAAGGCAATCGCGCGAGATCAAGAAGCTGCTGGCGGAGCGGCGCCATTGAGCCGACTCGCCTGGCAGTGCCGGCGCGGAATGCGCGAGCTCGACGAGCTGCTGCAGCGGTATCTCGAGCAGCGCTACCCACGAGCCACCGATGACGAGCGGCGTGCATTCGAGCGCCTGCTCGGCGTTCAGGATACTGAACTGCAAGCCTACGTGTTGAATCACGTTGAGCCATCGGATCCGGAGATGAAAAGTGTCATCCGCATCCTTCGCGAGCATCGAGCTTGAATTCACGCCGCCGTGGACGCTGCTCAGCCTGCTGTTTGCATGGTTGATTGGGCTGGTGGTCGCGATTGGCCAGCTCGAATGGCCGACCACGACACGTGTACTACTCGGTTTCGCGGCGCTGACAACCGGTGGTTGGGGGCTGTGGATGCTCGCTACGGGATGGGCGGGCCATGCCGTTCAGCGGGCTACCTGGACGTCCGACGGAAAGTGGCGCCTTGTCGATGGAGCCGGACGTACGTGGCAATCGAGGCTCGCTCGCCCCGCTCGTTGCTGGAGTCGCATTGCCATCCTGGTGTGGGATGACGGGATGACTCGGCGGACGGCGATCGTCACTCGTGGCACCGTCGGAGACGTGCCGTTCCGGCGGCTGCGCGTGCGGATGCGATTCGAGCTTCCCAGTGAAGCCTCTTCAGGCCCTAGAATGTGAACTGGGTTGAACTTTGCGTAGTGAATCCAATCACAGCCGGCTGCAGCGCGTTCCTGGGAGAACTTTCCTGTGCAGGGAGGGTCACAGGGGGTGCTCAGACTGGCTCCGACACCGGAGTGACGGGCCTGGATGGGCAACGACGCCAGCGATTTGATGCTCGTCGAACGCGTGCAACGAGGCGATGCGGGTGCGTTCGACTACCTGGTGCTCAGGTATCAGCACAAGGTGCTCAAGCTGATCATGCGGTACGTTCGTGACCCGGTTGAAGCCGAAGACGTGGCACAGGAGGCTTTTCTGAAGGCCTATCGTGCACTCCCCAGCTTTCGCGGCGACAGCGCTTTTTATACCTGGCTGTATCGCATCGCCATCAATACCGCCAAGAACGCCCTGGTCTCCAGCCGCCGCCGGCCGGTCGATTACGATCTCGACCTGCAGGATCCGGAACAGTACGACATGCAGGCGCGTCTAAAGGATTCGGAAACTCCGGAAGGACTCCTTCTCACCGACGAAATTCGCGATACGGTGAATGCGGCGATTGCCGACCTTCCGGAAGATCTGCGCACCGCCATCATGCTGCGCGAGATCGAGGGGCTGAGCTATGAGGAAATTGCCGCCGCAATGGAATGCCCGGTAGGAACGGTGCGCTCACGGATCTTCCGTGCGCGTGAAGCGATCGACAAGCGCCTCAGGCCGATCTTCGAAGGTGGCCTGGGACGATTAGAGGAATGAACGTCAATGACTGAACATCTGCGCGACCAGCTGTCGGCGTTTCTGGACGGGGAGTTGCCGCGTCCGGAAGTAGAGCTGTTGCTGCGACGTCTGGCGGGAAATGACGAGCTGCAAATCGCACTCAGCCGCTACGTCGTTATCGGCGAATGCCTGCGCAACGCGCCCGGGCAGAGCGTGACCCGCGGCTTCGCGGGACGCGTGCGCGCTGCCGTGGCAGCGGAGGGGACCCGTAAGGGTGTCGATCGTGTGCGGTCACTTGGGCCCTGGCTGCGCCCGGTCGGTGGTCTGGCAATTGCAGCCACCGTCGCGACCGTGGCGATCCTCGGACTGCAGCGCACGCAACAGTTGGATCCGGCGGTGACGCCAGCCGTGGTTGCCTCGATCGTCAGCTCCAGCCACTGCGATTGGTGGGCCCGCGATCGACGAAGCGCTGAGCTACACGGTGCCGGCACCGAGCACCGGCGCTCCGGTGATGCCGGCGGGACGTCTGACGAGCTACGTCGTGGCGCATAGTGAGTACTCATCCCCGCTCGGGCGGCGCAACGTGCTTTCAGGCATCATTGCGGAAGATCCGACACCCATGGATGAGCCTGCACCCGTGCCGGCTGAAGACCAGAACCCGCCCTGATTCATGCGCGCGCGCCTGGCCACCGGTTGCTTTCTGCTGCTCGCGCTGAGCATCGCGTGGGCTGATGACGACGACGCCCGGGCCTGGCTGGAGCGCATGAACGAAGCGCTTGCCACCCGCAATTACGACGGTACGTTCTTCCATCTTCGCAACGGCAAGGTGGAGACACTGCGCATCGTGCACCGCGTGGAGGATGGCAAGGTCGCCGAGCGCCTTGTCTCCCTCGACGGCAGCGGGCGCGAGATCATCCGCAACGATGAGGAATTGACGTGCTACCTGCCGGATCAGCGGCGGGTGTTGGTCGAATCGCGCGTCGAGGCAGGTTCGCTGCTGGGCACCTTACCTACCTTCGATGCCGGACTCGCGGATCATTATCGGCGTCGAAAAGCTTGCGCCGGGCCGCTTGCTTGGTCGACCGACTCAGGTCATTGCCGTCAATCCCCGCGATGCCTTCCGATTCGGATACCGGCTGTGGATCGATGAGGGTACCGCGTTGCCGCTCAAGACACAGCTCTGCGACGAGAAGGGCAATGTCGTCGAGCAGATCCTGTTCGCGAATATTACCGTTCCCGATAGCCTGCCAAAGTCCGCTGTGGAACCGCACGTCAATACCGAGGGGATGCAGTGGGTCAAGCAGCCGACCTCGAGCGCCAAGGGCACGACGTTCGCGTCAAGCTGGCGGGCTGCGAAGGTACCGCCGGGGTTCAGGCTCACTGCTACGAGCACCCAGGTGCTGGAGGGCTCTGCATCGCCGGTGACCCACCTGGTCTACTCCGATGGATTGGCTTCGGTTTCCGTATTCATCGAGACCAACCCTGCGGAAGCCGATCAGTTAAAAGGCCTCGCGAAGGTGGGATCGGCGTTCACCTTCTCGACCACCACCCGCGGCCATCAGGTGACCGCGGTCGGCGAAGTGCCGGCACAGACCGTTCAGCTGATTGCGCATTCCACCCAGCCTGACAGCCAGACTCTTCAGGCTCCTGCGACTCTCCCGACTCAAGCTCCGCAGTCTCCCCCGCCGGCAGCGGCCTTCGGACCCAAGCCCTGAGCGGGCTCACCGACGAGTTCCCGACAAGTGGTGCCGATGAACAGGGCGCCGCAATTCACACTCCTTTCACGCGATGGCTGTGAGCTCTGCGAGGAAATGCTCGCCGAGTTGCAGACCTTTTGCGGGTCGAGTTCCGGGCAGGTCGAAGTAGTCGATGTCGACGCTGACGAGCGGCTGCGCACCCGTTTCGGGCACCGCGTGCCGGTGCTTCTGCTCGACGGGTTGCCGGTCTGTCACGGTCAGTTCGATGCTGACGAACTGCGCCGGCTCCTGCGCGAGCGGTGAGGTCATTCGCAGTCCGCGACCCAGCGGTTCGGCGACTAGCCGGCACCGTTCTTCTTGAACCAATCGAGCGCCTTTGCCCAACCATCCCTGGCGGCTTCAGCGTTGTAGCTGGGGCGATAGTCTGCGTTGAAACCGTGCTCGGCATCCGGATAGACGTCGATTCGTGAGGTCGAATTCGCCCCCGCGAGCGCCGCGCGCATTTTTTCGACGTCGGTCTGAGGAATTCCCTTGTCCATCCCGCCATACAGTCCGAGCACGGGCGCTTTCAAGTCGCTCGCGATGTCGAGCGGATATTTCGGCTGCAGTTCAGTGCGATTGCCATCGAGCCGCCCATACCATGCGACGCCGGCCTTGAGATTCGGATTGTGGGCGGCATACAGCCAGACGATGCGCCCGCCCCAGCAGAATCCCGTGATTGCGAGGCGCTTCACGTCGGCTTTGTCGGTCGATCTCGCCCAGGCGACGGTCGCATCGAGATCCGACATCACCTGGACGTCGGGTACGTTGCCGACGATCGGCATCAACTCCTTGATGTCGGTAATCTTGGACACATCACCCTGGCGCGCATAAAGCTCCGTTGCCACCGCGAAGTAGCCCGCCTTGGCAAAACGGCGGCACAGGTCCTTGATGTGCTCGTGCACGCCGAACACTTCCTGCACGACTAGGACCGTCGGAAAGTTCCTCCCCTTCGCGGGCATGGCGCGATACGCGGGCACCTCGCCATCTGCGACCGGAATCTTCACTTCGCCGGCGAGGAGCCCGGTGGAATCCGTAGTGATGGTCTCAGCCGAGATGGGCTGGACGGCCAGGGCGAATCCGGTGGCGAGGGTCGTCACCAGGATGTCGCGCCGGTTGAGTGACACGGCCGGCAGGAAACTCACGAATTCAGGATCGCGAACGTCGTTCTTCATGGTGAGCAACTCCTCCTCAAGGGCCCGCATCCTACGGCGAAACGGCGCCCGCCGCTCGCGCGGCAGGCCGTGAAAAAAGTACCATCCGTCTCTATTGCACAGTAAGAGGTCGGGACAGTGAAACTCAACACGAGGCCCGAGCCGATCGACGTGGCGCTCGAGCAGTCAGCCGTCATCGTCGTCGACATGCAGAACGCCTTCGCCAGCAAAGGTGGCCTGCTGGATCTCGCGGGTTTTGATATCTCGGTGGCCGCTGCCGGCGTGGTTCGCACCATCGATTCGATCCTGGACGTGGCGCGCAGCAAGGGCGTGCAGGTCGTCTATCTGCAGACCGGTTACAAGCCGGATCTCAGTAACGGTGGCGGCGACGCATCGCCGAATCCTCGCAAGGAAACCGCGTTGTGCCTCATGCGAGCGCAACCGCAGCTCAGGGGCAAGCTCCTGGTCGAAGGGACGTGGGATTTTCAGATCGTTGATGAGCTCCAACCCCGGGCGGGCGACGTCGTCGTGCTGAAGACGCGTTACAGCGGCTTTGCGGGAACGACGCTCGACTCCGTGCTGCGCGTGCGCGACATCCGCTACCTGTTTTTTGTCGGCATCGCAACCAATGTGTGCGTTGAATCGACGCTCCGCGATGCCTATTTCCACGAATACTGGCCCATTCTCGTCACCGATGGCGCGCTGCAGGCCGGGCCTGCAGCCGCGCATGAGGCGACCATCTTCAATGTCGAGTCGTTCTTCGGCTGGACCCTCACCGCAGACCAGTTGCGCGCCAGCCTGCGTTGAAGCCCGGCCGGCCTGCGTCCCGAAGCGCGCACGGGCAATTCGCGTGGCAACACGTATAATCCGCGCGCCCGAAGCAGACCCCCTCCCCGATGCAGCACATCCGCAACTTCTCCATCATCGCCCACGTCGATCACGGCAAGTCCACACTGGCTGACCGCTTCATCGAGCTGTGCGGCGGCCTGCAGGCGCGCGAAATGCAGGAACAGGTCCTCGATTCGATGGACCTGGAGCGCGAGCGCGGCATCACCATCAAGGCGCAGAGCGTCACGCTGCAGTACGAGGCCAAGGATGGAACCCACTACCAGCTCAACTTCATCGACACGCCCGGGCACGTCGATTTCTCCTATGAAGTCTCACGCTCCCTCGCGGCTTGCGAAGGAGCGCTGCTGGTCGTCGATGCCGCGCAGGGGGTCGAGGCACAGAGCGTCGCGAACTGCTACACGGCGATCGAGCAGGGCCTGACCGTGGTGCCGGTGATCAACAAGATCGATCTGCCTTCCGCGGATCCGAACAAGGTGATCCAGGAGATCGAGGAGATCATCGGCATCGAAGCGCATGACGCGCTGCTGGTCAGCGCGAAGACGGGCGAGGGCGTGCCGGACCTTTTCGAAGCGCTGGTGCAGAGAATCCCTCCGCCACGTGGCGATCCGCAGGCGCCGTTGCAGGCGCTCATCATCGACTCGTGGTTCGACAACTACGTTGGTGTCGTCTCGCTGGTGCGGGTCGTGAACGGCACTCTGCGCACCGGTGAGAAGATCCGGGTAATGTCCACCGGGCGCAGTCATCTCGTGGATCGTCTTGGCCGGCGCACCCCAAAATCCGAAACGTGCGAATCGCTGAGCGCCGGCGAGGTGGGATTTGTCATCGCCGGTATCAAGGAGATCGATGGCGCGCCCGTCGGCGACACGATCACTCACGAGAGCAGGCCCAGCCCGACAGCGCTGCCCGGCTTCAAGCAGATCAAGCCGCGCGTATTCGCGGGCCTTTTTCCGGTGAACTCCGAAGACTACGAAAGCTTCCGCGACGCCTTGCAGAAGCTGCGGCTAAACGATTCGTCACTGCATTTTGAGCCCGAGGTGTCCACAGCGCTTGGCTTCGGCTTTCGGTGCGGATTCCTCGGGCTGTTGCACATGGACATTGTCCAGGAACGCCTGGAGCGTGAATACCACCTCGACCTGGTCACGAGCGCACCCACGGTGGTCTACGAAGTCGCGCGGGAGAACGGCGATATCGATTACGTCGACAATCCGGCCAAGTTGCCGGCCTCGAACCTGATCGCTGAAATTCGCGAGCCGATCATCGTCGCCAACATCCTCATGCCGCCCGCTCACGTCGGCGGGGTGTTGCAGCTGTGCGAAGAGAAGCGTGGCACACAGAAGAAATTGCATTATCTCGGCAGCCAGGTGTCCCTGCAGTACGAGCTGCCGCTCGCTGAAGTGGTGCTGGATTTCTTCGATCGCCTGAAGTCGGTGAGCCGCGGTTACGCGTCTTTCGACTACGACTTCAGCCACTTCCAGGCAGCGCCACTCGTCAAGCTCGACATTCTCATCAACGATGAGCGTGTCGATGCGCTATCGATCATCGTGCATCGGGACAATGCCTACGCGCGCGGTCGCGAGCTGGTCGACAAGATGCAGGAACTGATTCCGCGGCAGATGTTCGAAGTGGCGGTGCAGGCCGCCATCGGCAGCCAGGTCGTGGCGCGCGCCACCGTGAAGGCACTGCGCAAGAACGTGCTGGCGAAGTGCTACGGCGGCGATGTCACGCGCAAACGCAAGCTCCTAGAGAAGCAGAAAGAGGGTAAGCGCCGCATGAAACAGCTCGGCCAGGTCGAGATTCCGCAGGAAGCGTTTCTCGCGGTACTCAAGGTCGGGCGCAAGTAGGTGCGGGCGCGGACTTTGAATCGCGTCGCAAGTTGTTGCCTCAAAAGCAGAAATCAACAATACTGCGCGCGGTTTTTCTGCTGGTGTACTGAATGATTGTCGACTTTGCGCTGATCCTGGTCATTGCCACATTTCTCACGGGCGCAATCTGGGCCCTCGATGCATGGGTACTGAAACCGAAACGGCCGGCGGGCACCGCCGAGCCTGTCGTGGTCGAATATGCCCGCTCGTTCTTTCCCGTGATCCTGCTGGTGTTGCTGATTCGCTCGTTCCTGTTCGAGCCCTTTCGTATCCCCTCTGACTCAATGATGCCGACGCTGCTGGACGGCGATTTCATCTTCGTGAGCAAATTCGCCTACGGGCTGAGACTGCCGGTACTCAACACGCGCATCGTTGACCTCGGTTCTCCGCGGCGTGGCGATGTCGTGGTGTTTCGCAAGCCCTCCGATCCGGGCACGAACTACATCAAGCGCCTGGTAGGGCTGCCGGGCGATACCGTCGTGGTGCGCAACAAGCGCGTGTCGATCAACGGCACCGAGCTCCCGGTAACGCTCGACGGGACCTATGAAGGTCACGGACATGACGGGGCGGAGATCGGCGTCGAGGACATCGGTGCCGTCGAGCATCGAGTGCTCTATCTGCTTGGGCGCGACAGCCGCGAGGGCACGTACATCGTGCCCGCAGGCCACTATTTCTTCATGGGTGATAATCGTGACAACAGCCAGGACAGCCGCTACGAGGGCGTCGGATTCGTGCCGGAGGGAAACCTGGTCGGCAAGGCGGTACGAATCTGGTTCAATTGGGATGGCCCGGGCGGGCCGATCTGGAGCCGTATCGGCTCTGCAATCCGGTAACCGCAGCTTCCACTATCTTCAACCATGAGGAGTAAGGGCACGATGCGGCAGCACGAGCACGGTGTAACGTTCTTAGGGTGGATCATCCTGCTTTTGCCGGTGGCGGTGCTGCTGTACGCAGGCATTCGCCTCACCCCGATCTACCTGGAATACATGAAGGTCACTAAGACCCTCGAACAGGTTCGCGACGAGCTCAAGGGTGATCAGCCGGACGCGAGCATGATCCGTAATGCCATCGAGAAGCGCTTCGATGTCGAGGACGTCACTGTGATGACCATTCGCGACACCGACAAACTCAAGATCACCAAGCAAGGGAATGGCTACACGGTCGAGGCTATCTATCAGGACACTGCGCCGTTCATCTCCAATGTGTCGCTGCTGGTCAACTTCGACAAGACGGTGCAGATCGAGTAGCCGCTCGAGCTGGGTACTGCGGCGGGCGCTGTGACGACGGAGACCGACCGCAGCACTGCCGATTGGGCCGAACAGGCGCTCGGCTATCGCTGCCGTGACTCAGGGCTGCTGATCGCTGCACTCACTCATCGCAGCGCAGGTGGCAAGAATAACGAGCGATTGGAGTTCCTCGGTGATGGCGTGCTGAACTGCGTCATCGCCGATCACCTGTATCGCAAGTATCCCGCGGCGCAGGAAGGTGAGCTGAGTCGCCTGCGCGCGCGCCTCGTAAGACGTGAATCGCTCGCCGACATCGCGGCGCGGATCGGGCTGGGCGAGCAGCTCATCCTCGGTGCAGGAGAGCTGCGCAGCGGTGGGTTTCGCCGCAGCTCGATCCTTGCCGACGCGCTCGAGGCCCTGCTCGGGGCGATCTACCTGGACGGTGGATTCGATGCTGCCTGTGCGGCGATTGATCGGGTGATGGCACCACAGCTGGCCGAGCTGGAGGCGGTGGCGGAGCTCAAGGACCCCAAGACGCGCTTGCAGGAGTATCTTCAGGCGCGGGGCTTGCAGTTGCCGGTGTACGGAATCGATCGAGTCATGGGCGAGAGCCACGAACAGGTGTTCATCGTGAGCTGCGACGTTGCGGCACTCGGGCTGAGCGGGTCGGGCATCGGCCCCAACCGGCGCGCCGCGGAACAACACGCGGCCGAGCAAGTTCTCGCGGCCATCGCAGCGGGATCGGCCGTCCCTGCATCATGAGTGCCGATCGTCCGCGCACGCACCACTGCGGATTTGCCGCTATCGTCGGGCGCCCGAATGTCGGCAAGTCCACGCTCCTCAACGCGTTGCTCGGTACGAAGGTCAGTATCGTCGCGCCCAAGCCGCAAACGACGCGCCATCGCATACTCGGGATCCTGAGCCGGCCCGATTCACAGATCGTGTTCGTCGATACGCCGGGGATTCACTCCCACGGACGCCGCGTAATGAACCAGTACATGAATCGTTCGGCGCTCAGCTCGCTCGACGATGCCGACGTGCTGCTGTTCGTCGTCGAGGCGCTGGCATGGACCGATGATGACGAGCGGGTGCTCGAGCGCGTCCGCCGATCCGGGCGCCCGGCGCTCGCCATCATCAACAAGGTCGATCGCGTTCACGAGAAGGCCCTGCTGCTGCCATTCATGGAAGCGCTGGCGAAACGCGCCGATTTCACCGCGCTGCTGCCACTCTCGGCCGAAAAGCACGACAACCTCGCAAAGCTCCCCGCGCTCATTGCGGATCTGCTGCCGGAATCGCCGCCACTCTTTCCGACCGACCAGGTGACCGATCGCAGCGAACGTTTCCTGGCGTCCGAGATCGTCCGCGAGAAGCTCACGTGGCGGCTGCGCGAAGAGCTGCCTTACGGATTGACCGTGGAAATCGAGACATTCGAACGCGTGGACGATCGCCTGCACATCCGCGCGGTCATCTGGGTGGAGCGTACCGGCCAGAAAGCCATCGTGATCGGCGCGGGTGGCGAGCGGCTCAAGGAGATCGGGCGCCTGGCGCGACTCGAGCTCAACGAGCTGTTGAAGACCAGTGTGCACCTCGAACTGTGGGTGAAGGTCAAGGAAAACTGGTCTGACAGTGAGCAGGCCCTCAGATCCTTCGGTTACGAATCCTGATGAAGAGCACCCGCATCAGCCTGGCCCCCGCATTCCTGCTGCACCAGATGCCGTGGCGTGACTCGAGCCGGATCCTGGAGTTCCTGTCACGCGACTACGGGCGCATCAGCCTGTTTGCCCGCGGCGTGCGTCGCGAACGCTCCGAGGCCCGACCGCTCCTGCAGCCCTTTCAACGGTTGCTGATCTCGTGGAGTGGTCGCGGCGAGGCCGGAACGCTGGTTGGAGTGGAACGGGACGGAGCCTGGACCGTATTGCCATCGGCGCAGGTCATCAGCGGCTTCTATATGAACGAACTGCTGTTGAAGCTCCTCGCCCGGCATGACGCGCATCCGCAGCTTTTTGATGACTACAGCACGGCACTGCAAGCATTGAGGCAATGGCAGTGCACCTGCACGTGCTTTGCGGATCTTCGAAAAACGCCTGCTGCAGTCGCTGGGGTTGTGGCCAGATTGCGAGCGGGAGACGACCAGCGGCACGCCCTTGCAGGCCGAGCGCTACTACTATTTTCGACCCGACCGCGGGCTGGAGCCCGCGGTGGCAGAGGCTCCGGCCACGTATCGAGGTGCATCGCTTCTGTCGCTCGCCGGGGAACAGCTCGCGGATCAGGGGAGTCTGCGGGATGCACGGCATGTGTTGCGCGCCGCGCTCGATGCCTGCCTGGAAGGACGCAGCCTCAAGAGCCGTGAGGTTCTCACCGCGCTGCGCCGACAGGAGATCAAGCTGTGAGCAACAAGCAGGCTCGCGGCTGGATTGCGTTGGGCGTGAACATCGATCACGTCGCTACGTTGCGCCAGGCACGTGGGACGCGCTATCCGGATCCGGTCTACGCCGCGCTCATGGCTGAGCAGGCGGGCGCCGACAGCATCACGCTGCATCTGCGCGAGGATCGACGCCACATCCAGGACGAGGACCTGACGTGCGATCCGCGCCGTGATCCAGACGCGCATGAACCTCGAGATGGCGGTGACCGACGAGATGCTGTCGATCGCCCTGCGAGTAGGACCGGAAGACTGCTGCCTCGTGCCCGAGAAGCGCAATGAGGTCACTACCGAAGGCGGACTCGACGTCGCGGGCCAGGTCACACGTGTGCGCGATGCCTGCGCTGAACTCAAGGCACGCGGCATTCGCGCCTCGCTCTTCGTTGATCCAGACGCTCACCAGCTCGAAGCTGCGGCCCAGGCTGGAGCTGCGGTGGTGGAGCTGCATACGGGCGCTTACGCCGAAGCAAAGGGCGGGGAGCGTGGCGCCGAGTTGCATCGCGTCCAGGAAGCCGCACGGCAGGCCGCGAGCCTCGGCCTCACGGTGCATGCCGGACACGGATTGCACTATCACAACGTGCAGCCGATTGCCTCGATCCAGACGATCGTGGAACTCAACATCGGGCACGCCATCATTTCACGCGCGGTCTTTCATGGTCTCGCTGCGGCGGTGAGTGAGATGAAGCACCTGATGCTCGCAGCGCGCAACGCATGATCTACGGCATCGGCATCGACGTGTTGCAGCTCGAGCGCATCCAGCGGGTCTACGCAAAGCACGGCGAGCACTTCGTGGAACGCCTGCTGCTTCCCGACGAAGAGCGTCAGTTCCGGCGCACGGCGCGCCCGGCTCGGTTCCTCGCGATGCGCTTTGCCGGCAAGGAGGCGGTGGTGAAGGCGATGGGCACGGGCTTCGCGCACGGCATGTGGATTCGCGATGTCGGCGTGGTGCAGAACTCTTGGGGCAAGCCCGAGGTGATCTATTCCGAGCGCGGCCAACGGCTGCGCGACGAGCTCGGCATCGGCGACTGTCACATCACCCTGACCGATGAAGCGGGGCTCGTGGTCGCCGTCGCCGTGCTGTTGAAGAGCGGCTCCGGCCCGCAGCAGGCGTGAGGCCGACGCGCCAACCCATGCATTGCCTGGTCTTCGACATCGAAACGATTCCCGACGTGGCCCTCGGGCGACGGCTCCATGGGCTCGATGACCTGGCCGATGAACAGGTCGCCCAGATCATGCTGACGCACCGCAGGCAGGAGACGGGAACCGAGTTTCTATCGCTGGAGCAGCACCGCATCGTCGCGATCTCGGTGGCGCTGCGAACCCGCGATACGTTCCGGCTGTGGAGCCTGGGTGAACCCGCCTCGGGCGAACGGGAACTGATCGAGCGTTTCTTCGACGGCATCGATCGTTACACGCCAGATCTCGTATCGTGGAATGGCTCGGCGTTCGATTTGCCGGTCCTGCATTACCGCGCGCTGCTGCACGGCGTGCCGGCTCCGCGCTACTGGGAAACGGGCGACGAAGAGCAGACCTTTCGCTACAACAACTACCTCAACCGCTATCACTGGCGTCACCTCGACCTGATGGATGTGCTGTCGGGATTCCAGGGACGCGCGCGTGCCAGCCTGGAAGACGTGGCGGTGCTCCTGAGCCTGCCGGGGAAGATCGGCATGCGCGGCAACCAGGTGTGGTCGCACTACATCGGCGGCGATCTCGCGGGTATCCGCAATTACTGCGAAGTCGATGTCCTCAATACGTACTTGATCTTCTTGCGCTTCGAGCTGATCCGGGGCCGGTTGAACGCGCAGCAGTATGCTGAGGAGATTGCGCGCGTTCGCCAATACCTGGCGCAAGAGGACGGCAGTCACCTGCAGGAATTTCGCGCCGCCTGGTCCGAGGGCGCGACACCGCCGGGTCGATGAACGCAGCGCCTGCCGAAGCCGAATTCCACGAGGTCACCTCGCTGTCGCACGACGGGCGGGGCGTCGCGCGTCGCGCAGGCAAGACCCTGTTCATCACGGGCGCACTTCCGGGCGAACGCGTCAGCGTGCGCAACCTGCGCCGCCGGCGCAGCTACGATGAAGCCGAGCTCGATCAGGTCCTCACCGCTTCGCCAGAGCGCGTAGCGCCGCGCTGCGCGCATTTCGGCGTTTGTGGCGGCTGCTCTCTGCAACATCTCGAGCCGTCCGCGCAGCTCCGCATGAAGCAGGAGCACCTGCTCGAGGAGCTGCAGCGTATTGGTCGCGTGGAACCTGAGCAGCCTGCTCGCGCCTCTGTCGGCACCGGTCTGGGGCTATCGTCGTCGCGCGCGACTGGGAGCCCGCTTCGTAGCGCGCAAGGAAAAAGTGGTGGTGGGATTTCGCGAGCGTGCCGCGCCGCTGGTCGCGGACCTCAGGGGCTGCGAAATCCTCTCGGAGCCCTTCGGGCGGCTCATCGCTCCGCTCTCGGACTTGCTCACGAAGCTCAGCATTCGTGCGCGCACGCCGCAGGTTGAAGTCGCTGCGGCGGACGACGGCGTTGCGCTCGTGTTCCGCGTTCTCGATGCTCCTGCCGATGGCGATCTCGAGTTGCTGCATGCCTTCGGCGAACGGCACGGCGTCCAGATTCACCTGCAGCCCGGTGGCATCGAGTCCGTGCGCCCCATAGCGGCTGGTGCCGCCCTTCACTATCGGCTGGAAGAGTTCGGGGTGGAGATCGAATTTCGTCCCACCGACTTCATCCAGGTGAATGGCGCCTTGAATCGTCTCATGGTGTCGCAGGCGATCGCTCTGCTGGAGCCATCGAGCAACGATGTCGTACTCGACCTGTTCTGCGGCCTCGGGAACTTCACGCTGCCGCTCGCACGCCGCGCCGCGCGCGTCGTCGGTATCGAGGGCGATTCGGCGCTGCTGGAGCGGGCTCGCTCCAACGCGCGCGCCAATGACATCGCGAACGTGGAGTTTCACGCCGCGAATCTCGAGGCGATCGACCCGGATCTGCCCTGGACACGGCGCTCCTATGACCGCGTGCTGCTGGATCCTCCGCGCGCCGGCGCCCGTGGCGCGCTGCCCCTGGTGGCACAATCCGGTGCGCAACGGGTCGTGTATATTTCCTGCCATCCGGGGAGCCTGGCACGCGACGCGGGCATCCTGGTGCACGAGCTGGGCCTCAATCTGCGCTCGGCGGGGGTCATGGACATGTTCCCGCACACCAGTCACGTGGAATCCGTCGCAGTCTTTGGGCGCTGAGAGCGCCAGAATCGCTGTTTAGGAGGTGGGAAGTCCGTATGTCACTCGGACCCTTGATGATCGATGTCCGCGGCCAGGAACTCGATGCCACGGACCGCGAGCTGCTCCGACACCCGTCGGTCGGCGGCTTGCTGCTGTTTTCGCGCAACTATTCCAGCCCGGAGCAGGTCGAGCGTCTGACGGACGAGGTGCATGCGCTACGCGATCCCCCTCTCATTATCGCCGTCGATCACGAAGGGGGACGCGTGCAACGCTTTCGCAAGGCGTTCTCCGCCCTGCCGCCGGCACGCTTTCTCGGTCACCAATACGACCTCGACGCCGAGGCTGGAACTGAGCTGGCGCGACTGTGTGGCTGGTTGCTGGCGGCAGAGTTGCGGGCGGTGGGAGTCGACCTGAGCTTTGCGCCCGTGGTCGATCTCGACTATGCGGTGAGCGAGATCATCGGGGATCGCGCATTGCATCGAAACCCCGACGTCGTTTGCGCGCTCGCCGTCGCGATCATGAGCGGAATGCGCGAAGCGGGGATGGTGTCGGTGGCCAAGCATTTTCCGGGTCACGGGGCGGTTGTTGCCGACTCGCACGTCGCGGTGCCGGTGGATCGTCGCGAACTGGTGGACCTCGATGCGGAACTCGCGCCGTACCGTCGCCTGATCGCCAACGGCATCTCCGGCGTAATGGCGGCCCATGTCGTATTTCCCGCCGTTGACTCCTTGCCAGCGAGCCTGTCGGCACGCTGGATCACGGACATCCTGCGTGGCGAGCTCGGCTTTCATGGCGTGGTTTTCGCCGACGACCTCAGCATGGCGGGAGCTGCGATCGCCGGGAACATGCTCGAACGCGCGCGGCTCGCGCTCGCCGCGGGTTGCGACGTATTGCCGGTTTGCAACGATCGGCCGGCGGCGGTGAGGCTGATCGATGATCTGGGCGATGTCAGCGATCCCGCGCGCCAGGCGCGGCTCATGCGCCTGCATGGCCGGTCAGCGCCCGATCGCAGAACCCTGCTGGCCTCTGCGCGATGGCAGGACGTCAATCAACGTTTGCGCAGCAGCTTCGAGCCGCCCCAGCTCAGTCTCGAGGCGGGGCGCGCATGAGCGGATCTCTCACCCCGGAGCTGCTGCAGAGGCTCGTGCAGATGAGCCCGGACGGTATCGCGATCTGCGAGAAGGGCGCGGATGGCTGGCCGGTGGTATTCGTCAATGAAGCTTTTGAGAAGCTGACCGGCTACAAGGCGAAGGAGTTGCAAGGTCGCGACCTGCGGCTGTTGCAGGCCGAGGATCGGGAGCAGGAGACGCGCCAGCGCATCCGCCAGGCGATGGCAGACGGCACGACCTGTCGTGTGCTGATGCGCAACTACCGGATCGACGGCACGCGCTTCTGGAACGAGATGACCCTGGTGCCGATCAGGAATGCCAAGGGCGACTTACCCACTACGCCGGCTTTCATCGCGATGCGAGCGAGCGGATGCGGCTCGACAATCGCGCCACGATGCCGCGCGAGAACGGCAGCCCGGCTGCGGCCGGCGGCGGCGCGGCTTCAACGTCGCACGCGACGACCGGCTGACTGGCCTGCACAACCGCGTCTATTTCGAAGAGCTGCTGAAGCGCGACTGGGCCATTGCGCAGCGTGACAACCGACGCCTGGCGCTGCTCATGTTCGATATCGATGCGCTCGGCGCCTACAACGACACGTTTGGGCGCACGGCGGGCGATTCGTGCGTCAAACGGGTGGGGCGTGCGATCGCCGGGTGCCTGCGGCGCAGCAGCGACCTGATGGCTCGCTGGGAAGGCGGCACGATCATCACGCTGGTGCAGGGCATGACCGTAGAGCAGGCGCTGCCCTTTGCCGACACGATCCGCGACCGGGTGCGCGAGCAGCGCATCCACCATCCGCGCTCGCCCGTGGAACGCTACGTGACCGTGAGTTGCGGTGCGGCCAGCATGGTTCCAGGGAGCGACGGTGCGCCGGAGATCCTGCTCGAGCGGGCGAAGGCCGCGCTGCGCGTCGCGAAGTCCGGCGGCAGGAATCGAGTCGCGGTATCGGCGAAGTAGCCAGGGCCGCTAGCGCGCGCCCGACAGCGGCGCAATATTCAACGCGCGCCGGACAACGGCGCAATATTCAACGCGCGCCGGACAGCGGCGCGACCATCGCAATGACGCCGAACGCCGGGTGATCGAAGTAATGGCGTTCGAAATTTCGTACGCGCCGCACCTGATCCAGCGTGAATGTGACCGGACCTGTGGGCGCTGCTGTGCCCACGAGCGAGGCGGGCGGATCGGCCGGCGTGTAGGCGAGGTTGATCCTCAGGTACAGATACTTGCCGCGCTCGACTGCGGCCGTTCCCTCGAGCGTTGCTGCTCCAAGTCCGAGTTGCGAAAGGTCCGCGGCAAGACCCGAACCGCGCGGTACCGCGAGCTGTGTCCAGCCGATGTGGCCCAGCACTTCGTAATCGCGGCTGCGCTGCAGGCTCGACTCGATTCCCGCGAGCTTGAACAGGGCCGGCGACATCGGGCCCACGTTGATGGCGCCGGCATTCGCAGGTGGCGAGGGTTCCGCGCCCGACTCACCGTTCTCGGATCCACCGAGGGCCGGATTGCTGATCGCCCGCGCCTCGCTTTGCCAGTCTTCCGTGACGCCGAGGGGCGCGGTTGGCCGGAAGATGATGAGCTCGACGCTGTAACGCGTATCGGCCTGGCTCGGCGGTTCCGCCGCGGAAACGGTGAGGACGAACGCGGCAACGAGTAGGGCGACGACGGACCGTAGCATGACGTGGAGTCTACCTTGAAGCGGAGCGGCTCGCGTTCTGGCGCTCGGCCGGCGGGGCGACTGCCAGCGCGTCGATCAGTTCCGCTGTCCGACGCAAGCGTTCAGCGTCGTTGTCGCAGCGCCAGATGAAGCGCAGCTTGAGGGGACCGTCGAGCCGGTAGATCTTGGGTTGTGACTGCACCAGCCGGATGACGGTCTGTGGCTCGATCGCATTGCCCTCGTTGAAGAGCACGTAACCTCCCTGTGCACTGGCGTCGATCTTGGCGATGCCCAGAGTTCGTGCGCGAAGCTTCAGCACCGCGATTCGATACAGGTTGCGTGCCGGCTCGGGCAGCGGACCGAAACGGTCGATCATCTCGGCTTGCAGATCATCCAGCGACTGGTTGTCCGGCGCACCGGAAATGCGCTTGTAGAGCGCGAGCCGCAGGTGCACGTCGGCGACGTAGTGCTCGGGCAGCAAGGCAGGCAGGTGCAGGTCGATCTCGGGACCCGCACGCACGCTCCTCTCGAGCTCGGGCTCTGCGCCCGACTTGAGCGCGTGCACGGCGCGCTCGAGCAGCTCCATGTACAGGCGAAGCCGATCTCCTGGATCTGGCCGCTCTGGTCTTCGCCGAGCAGCTCGCCGGCACCGCGGATCTCGAGGTCGTGCGTGGCCAGCACGAAGCCGGCGCCCAGGTCTTCGAGCGATTCGATCGCCTCGAGCCGTTTTACGGCATCGCCAGTCATGACGGGGCGCGGCGGCGTGATCAGGTAGGCATAGGCCCGGTGATGCGAGCGACCGACGCGCCCGCGCAGCTGGTGCAGCTGCGCGAGGCCGAACCGGTCGGCGCGGTCGATGATGATGGTGTTCGCGGTCGGCACGTCGATGCCGCTCTCGATGATCGTCGTGCACACCAGCAGGTTGAAGCGCCGATGGTAGAAATCGAGCATCAGCTGCTCGAGGTCGCGCTCGCGCATCTGGCCGTGGCCGACACGCACTCCTGCTTCGGGCACCAGGGCGCGAATCTCCGCGGCGCGACGCTCGATCGTCTCGACGCTGTTGTGCACGAAGTAGATCTGGCCGCCGCGGCGCATCTCGCGCAGGCAGGCTTCGCGCACCTGTGGCCCGTTCCATTCGCTCACGAAGGTCTTGATCGCGAGCCGCTCGGCCGGCGGCGTCGTGATCAGCGACAGGTCGCGCAGCCCGCCCAGCGCCATGTTGAGCGTGCGCGGGATCGGCGTCGCGGTCAGCGTCAGCACGTCGACTTCGGCGCGCAGCGCCTTGAGCCGCTCCTTGTCGCGCACGCCGAAGCGGTGTTCCTCGTCGATGATGACCAGCCCGAGGTTCTTGAACCGGGCATTGGCGTGCAGCAGCCGGTGCGTGGCGATCACGATGTCGACCTGTCCCGCAGCGAGCGCCGCGACGGTTTCCGCGCTCTCACGACCGGAACGAAAACGCGACAGCATCTCGATGCGCACCGGCCAGTCGGCGAAGCGGTCGGCAAAAGTCTGCTGATGCTGCTGGGCGAGCAGCGTAGTCGGCACGAGCACCGCGACCTGCTTGCCGGCCTGCACGGCGACGAACGCGGCGCGCAGCGCGACCTCGGTCTTGCCGAAGCCGACATCGCCGCAGACGACGCGGTCCATCGGTCGTTCCGACTCGAGGTCGGCAATCACCTGCTCGATCGTCTGCTGCTGATCGGCGGTTTCCTCGAACGGGAAGCCGGCAACAAAGGCGCGGTAATCGGCATCACTGACCTTGAGGCTGGTGCCACGACGCGCCGCGCGGCGCGAATACAGGTCGAGCAGTTCCGCTGCAACGTCCCGGATCTGCTGCGCCGCCTTGCGACGCGCCCTCGCCCACTGATCGCTGCCGAGCTTGTGCAGCGGCGCGGTCTCGGGCGCCGCCCCGGTATAGCGGTTCACCCGATCCAGCGCATGCACCGGCACGTACAGCTTGTCGCCGTCGGCGTACTCGAGCACCAGGAACTCGCCGCGCTGGCCGGCGATTTCCATCGTGACCAGACCCAGGTAGCGCCCGACGCCGTAGTCGTCGTGCACCACCGGCGCGCCGAGACGCAGGTCAGTGAGCTCCCGCAGGAGTGTGGCCGGGTCCCGTTCCGCGCGGCGCCGTCGGCGCTCCTGCTGGGCACGCTCACCGAAGAGCTGTTCTTCGGTGATGAGCGCTAGTGGCGGGGTGTCGAGAAGCAGTGCGCCCGCGGCAAGAGGAGACCGTCAGGCCAATCGGCGCAGTACCGTCGATAAACGCACGCCAGTTGTCGAAGACCGTGACCTCAATGCCTCGCCCACGCAGCAGGTCGAGCAGGATTTCGCGTCGACCCGCAGACTCGGCAGCAAACAGCACGCGCCCTGGGAATTGCGAAAGAAAGGCCTGCAGCGCCGCGCCGGGATCATCCGTATGCGTTCCCGGGCGCAACGAGGGCGGCAGGCGTGACGGAAAGTTCACGGCAGCCTCCGCCGCCGACCCGGGCTCGATCTTGTGAGGCGACACTCGACGAGGGCCCCCGCGCCCATCCGCGCCAGGAGTTCTTCGGGCTGAAGGAAGATCTCCGCTGGAGCGAGCACCGGGCGCTCGGTGTCGTGGCGTCGCTGCTCGTAGCGTTCGACGATTTCATTCCAGAGCAGGCCAGCGCGTGACGGCGTGTCCGCGGCGTCGATCAGCGCGATATCGCGCGGCAGGTAGTCGAACAGTGTCTCGAGGCGCTCGAAGAACAGCGGCAGGTAGTACTCGATGCCGGCCGGTGCAATGCCATCGCTCACGTCGCGGTATAGCGCTGAGCGTCGGGTCGCCTTCGAAGCGCGCGCGATAGCGGCGGCGAAACTGGCGCACACCCGGCGCATCGAGGGGATATTCACGCGCCGGCAGCAAGCGCAGCTTCTCGAATTGGCCGGTCGAGCGCTGCGTCTCCGGATCGAAGCCGCGGATTGAGTCGATCTCGGCGTCGAACAGGTCGATGCGCACCGGGCTTTCGCTGCCCATCGGGAAGATGTCGAGCAGCGAGCCGCGCACCGCGAACTCACCATGAGCGGTGACCTGCGAAACGTGGGCATAACCCGCAGCGACCAGACGCTCGCGGAATGCCTCGAGCTCGAGCTTCTCGCCGCGCGCCAGATCCAGCACGTGCGCGTCGATCCATTGTCGCGGTGGCAGCCGCTGCAGGAGCGTGCCCAGCGCTACGAGCACCACGCCGCGGGACAACTCCGGCAATCCGTGCAGCGTCGTGAGCCGTTGCGACACGATGTCGGGATGCGGCGCGAACAGGTCGTAGGGCAAAGTCTCCCAATCCGGAAACAGACGCACCGGCAAGTCGCGCGGCGCGAAGAATTCGATCTCCCCGTGCAGACGTTCGGCTTCCCGCGCGCCCGCAGCAATCACCAGCAACGGACGTGCGGAGCGCTCAGCATGCTGTGCGATGGCGAGCGCAGCGGCGGCGCCGTGGAGCTGTCCCCAGCGCTGGCGCAGGGTTGTCGGCAAGGGCGGGGGCGGGTTGAGAATCATCAGGGGCGGCACACGCATCGTCGAATCGAAGGCGCGCAAGCTTACCCGGACGGCGCAGCGCCGCAAATCTCAAGCGAAGAACCAGAGGAAGGCGAGCGCTGGCCTTCGAACCAGCGCCGCCTGGAAGATCAGGAGCCGGAGACCACCGCGTGAATCACGAACTGGTGTTCGAAGTACACGCTGAAGCCCGGGTAGTCCCACCGCGTGATCGGTGGCTGACCGACCGCGTTGTGGCGGTTGGCCGGTTGGCCGAATTTCGCTTCGACGGCGGACATGGACATGCCGCGGTTCGGATGCGCCATTGTGCTCTCGCGTACGGCGATGCTGTCGCCCATCACGATGGTCTCCGCGGAGGCGGCGCCGGCAAGCGCGGTCGCAACCAGGGCCGCAGCGGCGAGTAGTCCACTTTTCATGACTTCACTCCCTGGATTTCAAGCCCGGCGCGACTATAGCAACCGGCAGAAGCGCTCGGAACATTTCGACGCAAGCAATTCATCGGCAATGGGTTTTTGTGTGACGGGCGTCTCATATGTTCTAATTCCCGCACCTTCGCACGGCGCCACCGCATGTCGCTTCCCCTGCCGCTGTTCATCGGATTGCGCTACGTGCGTGCCCGCAGCAGCCAGTTCTTCGTCTCCTTCATCAGCTGGGTGTCGATGCTAGGAATCGGCGTGGGTGTCGCCGCGCTGATCACGATTCTCTCGGTCATGAACGGCTTCGAGGACGAGCTGCGCAACCGCCTGCTGAGCCTCGCTGCGCACGCGAAGCTCTCAGGCGATCCGCAGGCACTGGCACACTGGCCGCAGCTGGTTGAGCAGGCTCGTCGCGTTCCCGGTGTCACAGGCGCCGCTCCCTACGTCGAATTGCATGGGCTGCTCGCGCATGAGCCCGAGCTGCAGCCCGCCCTGATCCGGGGTATCGATCCGGTGGCCGAGTCTTCGGTCTCAACAGTTTCAGGTTCTATGGTGTCAGGGGATCTCGGGTCTCTGGTCGCCGGTGCTCGCAATATCGTGCTGGGCAGGGTGTTGGCCTATCAGTTATCGCTCTCGGCCGGCGACAGCGTGACGGTGATGGTGCCGGTGGCAGATCCCGACGACCGGCGAACTGAACCCGCGTATCCAGCGGTTCACGGTGTCCGGAGTGTTCGAAGTCGGCCTGCAGGATCATGACAGCATCCTGGCGCTGGTCAGTCTCGAGGACGCGCTCGCGCTGCAGGGACAGGGCTCCTCGCCCACGGGCATACGGCTGCGCTTCGCCGACGTGTTCGCAGCGCCGCGCCTCGCTCCCGAAATCGGCAGCTCGCTGGGCGGGCGCTTCTCGGTGAGCGACTGGACCCAGGAGAACGCCAGCTACTTCCGCGCCATCCGCATCGAGAAGACCATGATGACGCTGATCCTGCTGCTGATCGTCGCCGTCGCGGCGTTCAACATCGTCGCGACGCTCGTCATGGTCGTCACGGACAAGCGCACCGACATCGCGATCCTGCGCACGCTCGGCTTGAGGCCGCGCGCGGTGGTCGGCGTCTTTTTCACGCAGGGTGTCGTGATCGGGTGGCTGGGAACAGCGCTTGGGGTCATCGCAGGTGTCCTGCTTGCGCTCAATGTCGCAACGGTCGCGCCTTGGCTCGAGCACACCTTCGGCTTTCAGATCATGGACGCGGACGTGTACTACATCACCCAGATCCCGTCGGACCTGCAGATCGCCGACGTCGCGATCATCGCAACGGTCGCTTTTGGCCTCACGGTGCTCGCGACGCTCTATCCGGCCCGGCGGGCGGCACTGACCGAGCCGGCCGAAGCGCTGCGGTACGAATAGTGTTCACGAGCTACGAATGGTACGTGGGCTCGCGCTATCTGCGTTCGGCCATCGCAACCGCTTCATCTCCTTCATTGCGCTGATCTCGATCGCTGGCCTGATGCTCGGAGTCGCGGTGCTGATCGTGGTGTTGTCGGTGATGAACGGCTTCGAGCATGAGCTGCGCAATCGCATCCTCAGCATGACATCGCACGCGACGATCATGGGCCTGGAGGGGCCGGCTGGAGGAATGGCGAGAGATTCGCGACCGGGTCGAAAAGATGCCCGCGGTAACAGGGGCGGCACCCTACATCGAGGACCAGGGAATGCTCGTGAACGGCTCGCACGTCAGTGGCGCGCTGATTCGTGGCATCGTGCCCGGGGAAGATCGCCAGGTCGCAAGCTTGGGCGCGCACATGAGCGCCGGTTCGTTGACCGAGCTGGTGCCAGGCCGCTATCGCATCGTACTGGGCACGGCGCTCGCGCAGGAGCTCGGCGTTGGGATCGGTGACATGGTGATTGTCGTCGTCGCACAGGGCAACGTGACGCCGGTGGGCGTCGTGCCGCGCCTGCGCCGGTTCACGGTCAGCGGCATTTTTTCCGCCGGCATGTACGAGTTCGACCGCGGACTGGCGCTGATCTCGATGCAGGATGCGGCGCGACTGTATCGGATGGGCGATGCGGTTACCGGCGTGCAGCTGAGCCTCCAGGACCTGTTTCGCGCGCCTGTGATCGTGCGCGATGTTGCCCTGGCACTCGGCGGCGGATTCTTCGTCAGCGACTGGACGCGCAAGCACGCGAATTTCTTTCGCTCCATCGAGATCACCAAGGGAATCCTGTTCGTGATCCTGCTGCTGATCGTTGGCGTCGCCGCGTTCAACATCGTGTCGACGCTGGTGATGGTGGTGAAGGACAAGCAGTCGGACATCGCCATCCTGCGCACCATCGGCTCCACGCCGCGCAGCATCCTCGGCATCTTCATCGTACAGGGGGCAATCATCGGTCTCGTCGGCACGCTCGCCGGTGTGACGCTCGGTGTGCTCACCTCGCGGTACCTGGAAAGCCTGGTGCATGGTCTTGAACGGCTGCTGCACACGCGGTTTCTCGATGCGAGCGTGTATTTCATGAGCGATCTGCCGGCGCTGGTCGAGCTGGCCGACGTGGTGCGGATCGCAGGCACGGCATTCGTGCTCTGCTGCCTGTCGACGCTGTATCCCGCCTGGCGTGCGGCGCGCACGCAGCCGGCCGAGGCCCTGCGCCATGAATGAACACCGGCGCCGACCGTGACCGCGACTTCGGTGCTCAGCGCACGCGAACTGCGCAAGCAGTTTCGCAGGGTGACGTCACTCTCGATGTCCTGAACGGGGTGAACCTGCAGGTGACCCGCGGTGAGCGCGTCGCGATCATCGGCGCGTCCGGCTCCGGCAAGACGACGCTGCTGCAGTTGCTGGGGGGGCTCGATCTGCCGACTGGCGGCAGCGTGTCTATCCAGGGCCGTGAAATGAGCGCGTTGTCTGATGCGCAGCGGGGCGAACTGCGCAATCGCGCGGTCGGGTTCGTCTACCAGTTCCATCACCTGCTGCCGGAATTCACCGCCCTCGAGAACGTTGCGATGCCCCTGCTGGTGCGGCGCATGCCATCAGCGCAGGCTCGGGATGCGGCGGCTCATCTGCTCGACCGTGTCGGTCTCAGCGCGCGCTTGCGTCATCGCCCGTCACAACTGTCGGGTGGCGAGCGCCAGCGGGCAGCAGTGGCGCGTGCGCTCGTGACGCGGCCGGCACTGGTGCTCGCCGATGAGCCGACCGGCAACCTCGATGGCCAGAATGCGGCAGCGGTTTTCGAGCTGATGCTGGAACTGAATCGGGAGCTCGGGACCAGCCTCGTGGTCGTGACTCACGATCCCCGCCTGGCGGGGCGCATGGACAGGGTATTGGAGTTAGAGGGCGGGATTCTGGTCGATCGCGCCAGATTGCGCTCTTAACCGCGCTACGCGGCGCTGGTAACGATGCATGACATGCTGGCGCCACCACATCGACATCGCGAGATAGCCGAACAGCGCTGCCACTGTTCCGCTCACCAGGCAGCCGAGCAGGAACGGTTTCCAGATCGCGACAAGATTTTCACTCGCCCAGTCCCATGTGAGTGCGAAGTCAAAGGACTCCAGGTTGCTGCCGGTGAGCACCGTCCCGACCCAGTAGGCGCCAAAAAATACCGGGACCATCGTGAGTGGATTCACCAGCAGAATCGTCAACATCGAGAGCGGCAGATTGGCGCGCAGGAGTATCGCCGCCGTTGGCGCCAGCAGGAGATGAACGGGCAAAGGGACGAAGCAGATGAACAGTCCCAGCGTTACGGCTCGGATGACGCTGCGCCGGTGCAGAGTCCAGTAGGCCGGGTTGCTCAAAGCGCCGCGAAAAGGCCGCAGGTACCAGCGGCGAGCCAGTGAGTGTCGGTCGGGCAGAATTCTCTTCAGGAATGGGCGCGGCATGATCGGGGGACGGACTCTAGCAGCAAGAGCTTAGCGCACGCATGTTACCGCGACACGCCCTGGCGTTTCTGGCGGGGATCTTGTGCGTGGAGCATTCCAGCGGCCTGGAAGGATTCCTGCGACGCTGCACCGCTGCTCGTCGGCATCCTCCTCGCCTCCGGGATCTGGGGTCCGCGAGTTGTTGGCTGGTGCGCCGCGGGAACACTTTGGGCGCTGGTCCGTGCGTTGAGTCTCCTGGCGCACCAACTACCTGCGGAGCTGGACGGGACTGATTGGCTGATCCGCGGGGATGTGGTCTCCCTGCCCGCGGCGAACGCCGGACAGACAAGGTTCGAGTTTGCTCCGGATCCGCAGCCCGGGCTGCCACGCAAGCTCCAGCTGACGTGGTTCGACGCCAGGTCAGCCGCCGCGCGCCGCCGAGTGCTGGCAACTGCGCGTTCGGCTGCGGGCTGCGCGAGGTTTCGCCAATCCCGGCGGGTTCGACTACGAGGGAAGCCTGTTTCGCAACGGAATCGGTGCGACCGGCTATGTGCGCAACTCGCCAGACAACCTCAAGCTGGGGGACCGTGCGCCGGCGTACCCGGTACTCGCGGTCCGGGCCACTGTCGCTCGACATATCAACGTGGCACTGCACAGCAGCGCCGCTGCAGGAGTGATTGCGGGGCTGGCTGTCGGAGCTACCGAGGACATCTCAGCGGCGCAATGGCAGGTATTCTCGGCCACCGGCACGACGCACCTCATCGCGATATCGGGACTGCATGTCACCATGGTCGCAGCGCTCGCCATGCTGGCAGCGCGTCGGTTCTGGCAACTGCCGCGTCGGCGATTGCCGCGCACCTGCCAGGCGAATGTCGCTTGCCTGTGTGGCGCCCTCGCGGCGGCGGGTTACGCGCTTCTCGCAGGGTTCTCCGTTCCGACTCAGCGCACGCTCGCCATGCTGCTGGTCGGAGTGGGTTCCACCTGGCTGCGCCGCGCGCCGCCAGCATCTCAGGTCCTGTCCGTTGCCCTGATCGCTGTTCTGCTCATTGACCCGCATGCGGCACTGACGGCGGGTTTCTGGCTCTCATTCCTCGCCGTTGCTGCAATCCTCGCCATGCTCGGGAGCCTGGTATTGCCGGCGCAGCCACTGCGCGCGTTCTTCACCACGCAGAACGTCGTATCGCTGGCGTTGCTTCCCGCAACGCTGCTCTTGTTTGGCAGCGTGTCACTGGTGGCGCCACTCGCAAACCTTGTGGCGATACCGGCGTTCAGTTGCGTCCTCGTGCCGGTGACGCTGCTTGGCACCTTGGTCCTGGGGCTGGCTCCGTCTGTGGCGCACAGCCTGTTTACTCTCGGTGGATGGTGCGTAGATCAGCTCTGGCCGGCCCTCGAATGGGGCGCGCGGCTGCCGGTGGCGATCATCCATCCGGCCACGCCTTCGCTCGCAACTTCCGTCCTGCTCGTGATCGGCGCGCTGGGCGCTCTCGCGCCGCTTCCCTGGAGCCTGCGTGCGCCGACACTACTTCTGATACCACTCCTGTTCGCGAGTCCCGCGCAGCGGACGCCTGGAGATTTCACCATCACGACCCTGGATGTGGGGCAGGGGCTGGCAGTAGTCGTGCAGACCAGGTCGCATGCGCTTCTCTTCGATGCCGGACCGCGGTTTCGAAATGGGCGCTCAACCGGCGAGCTCGCCGTCCTCCCGTACCTGCATGAGGTCGGCGTGCGGGCGCTCGACCTGGTGGTGGTGAGTCACGCCGATGCAGATCACGCGGGTGGAGTTCCCGCGGTGGAGCGAGTTCTGATGTTGCGGGAAGTGCGTCGAGGCAACGGCGTCCAGGGCCTGCATGTCCCAGCGGCAGCATGTCAGCGTGGCGAAGCGTGGATCTGGGACGGCGTGCGCTTTGAGTTCCTGAGTCCCGGCAGAGGGGAGCAGTGGAGCGAGAACGATGGTTCGTGCGTCCTCGAGATTGGGAATATGCATGGCCGCGCGCTACTGACCGGCGACATCGAAGCGAACGCGGAGGGCCACCTCGCCGAACTCGGGTTGTGGCGTGTGGCCGACCTCATCGTTGTTCCGCATCACGGCAGTCGCAGTTCTTCATCCGACGCCGTCGTCGACTCGATCGCCGCGCGCTACGCGATCGTTTCCGCAGGCGCGCACAATCGCTGGCACTTTCCTCACGCCGAGGTCGTCGAGCGCTGGTGTCGCTCCGATGCGCAGGTGATCAATACGGCGGATTGGGGTGCGATCGGTGTCGATTTCAGTGCCCGATCCGGTATGCAGCCACCGCGGTCTTATCGCGCTGCGCATCGCCACTACTGGAGCGCGCCCGCGCCATTCGCCGGCCGATCGCTGTGCTCATGACGCGAGGCCTGTGCTAACCAAATCAATTGTTTATGCACATCCCTTGATGCAGTATCATCCGCCGCCGTCGCGGTGCAGAAAGTGGCTTCGATGCATGTGGGAAATCATTCAAGCCGGCGGGCCCATGATGTGGCCCATCATCTTGTGCTCCATCATGGCAGCAGCCATCGTTCTGGAGCGCTTATGGACTTTACAGCAGAAGCGCGTCCTGCCGCGCGAGCTCACCGAACAGGTGTGGCGCTGGGTTCAGAATAACCAGGTCACCGACAAGCTCATCGCGGCACTCGAACAGAATTCGCCTCTCGGCCGCGTGCTGGCCGTGGGGCTGGTCAACCGGCATCGCACGCGCGACATCATGATGGAGCGGCTCGAGGACGCGGGCCGACACGTGGTGCATGAGCTGGAGCGATTCCTCAACACGCTCGGCACGATCGCGTCGGTCTCACCGCTCCTCGGCCTGCTCGGTACCGTGATCGGCATCATTCGTGCCTTCAATGCGATCTCCTTGGAAGGCAGCGGCGACCCGCGCGTCCTAGCGGGTGGCATTGGCGAAGCCCTGATCGCGACTGCGGCCGGCCTGTGTGTCGCAATTCCCTCCCTGTTCGCCTACCGCATTCTGCGCGGCAAGGTGAACGGCATCGTCATCCAGATGGAAAAGGAGGCGATGAAGCTCATCGATGCCATGGAGGGCGCAGGCGTCCGCAGCACGAGCGTGAGTGCGCCAGTCGCACGCGCTACGGGCACCTCATGAATCTCAATCGAGACAGCGAGTCGCAGGGTATCAACGAACCCGAGATCAACGTCGTGTCGCTGATCGATGTGGTGTTGCTGCTGGTCGTGTTCTTCATGGTCTCGAGCACCTTTGTGGTGGAAGGGCGCATCAAGGTGCAGCTTCCCAATGCGAGTTCGGTACCGGTCAACTCCACGATTGCTGATCCCATCGTGGTGACCGTGACGGCGCAGGGCGCGTATCGCGTGAACGAGCGCAGCCTCATCAACAACAGCCCGCAAACTCTACGCACGGCGCTGCAACGCATCGCGGGCGAGCGCCGCAAGATTCCCGTCACTATTCGCGCCGACGCTCGCGCCACGCACCAGTCGGTCGTCACCGCCATGGATGTCGTTGGCCGATTGGGTTTCGCCCAGATCAACATCGCCACTTTGAACGAGCAGGGCGGCGGGTGAGCCTTGGCGCAACCAGCGCGTGCTGACGACGCCTTTCGCATCTATCGGCGCCTGCTGCGTTACGCGGCGCCCCACTGGGGAATGTTCAGCATCGGCGTCGTCGGCATGGCGCTGTTTGCCGCGAGTGACGCGTCGATTGCGTGGTTGACGCAGAAGTTTCTCTATGGTGCCTTCGTCAAGGCGGACCTCAAGGTGCTGGCACTCGTGCCGCTGGCCGCCTTCATCTTGTTCCTGGTTCGGGGCGTGGGCGATTACATCTCCAATTACTTTCCCGGCTGGGTCGGCCGGCAGGTGATCAAGCGGCTGCGCGGCGAGCTGTTCACGCACTACCTGCACCTGCCGTCTTTGTATTTCGACGGGCAGGCTTCCGGCCAGATGCTGTCGAAGCTCACCTACAACATCGAGCTGGTGGCCGAGGCGACCACCAATGCCATCACGGTGATGATTCGTGACACCCTCACCATCGTCGCCCTGGTCGCTTACCTGCTGTATCTCAACCTGCAACTCGCACTCTTCACATTCATCGCCGCGCCGCTGATTTCGTGGCTGATCCAGGTGGCCAACCGCGCATTTCGTCGTTACAGCGCGCGCATCCAGAACTCGATGGGCGAAGTGACGCGCGTGGCGAAAGAGGCGATCGATGGCCAGCGCCTGATCAAGGTCTTCAGCGCGCAGGATTTCGAGGCGCGGGAGTTCGAGAAGGTCAACGAGCGCCATCGCCACAACAACATGCGGCTCATCATGGCAAAGTCGATCAGCAACCCGGTGGTGCAGCAGATCGCGGCAGTCGCGCTCGCCGCAGTGCTGTTCGTGGCGATCCGCCAGCAGCTGCGTGTCGATCAATTCATGGCATTCCTCACGGCGCTTCTGCTCCTCACGGCACCGCTTCGCAGGCTGGTCAGCATGGGCGGGCCGCTGCAGCAGGGAATCGCGGCGGGCGCCAGCGTGTTCGAAATGCTGGATGTGCCGCCGGAGGACCAGGGAGGCGGGCGTGCTCTGCAGCGCGCGCGCGGTGACGTCGAGTATCGGAACGTCTCGTTCGAATACGCAGCTGAGAAGGGTGAAGTTCTGAGGAATGTGAGCTTCACGGTACGTGCCGGCGAGACGCTGGCGATCGTCGGCAAGTCAGGCAGCGGCAAGACTACGCTGGTAAGCCTGCTGCCACGCTTCTATGACCCGCAGTCGGGCAGCGTGCGACTCGACGGTCAGGACGTGCGCGAGTACCGCCTCGCGGACCTGCGTCGTCAGGTGAGCCTGGTGAGCCAGGACGTAGTGCTGTTCGATGACACGATTCGCAACAACATCGCGTTCGGCGGCATCGAATGCTCGGAGGCCGCCATCCGCGATGCTGCGCGGGCGGCGCATGTGCTCGAGTTCGCCGAGGAACTGCCGGAAGGGCTCGACACCCACGTGGGCGACCGCGGTGGCAGACTGTCGGGCGGCCAACGCCAGCGCGTCGCCATCGCCAGAGCTCTCCTCAAGGATGCTCCGGTTCTGATTCTGGATGAGGCGACCTCGGCACTCGACAGTGAGTCGGAACGGCACATCCAGCAGGCGCTCGCCATTTTGATGCGCAACCGCACCACGTTCGTGATTGCGCACCGCTTGTCCACCGTGGAAAACGCGGACCGCATCCTTGTCCTCGATGAGGGTGTGGTAGTCGAGACCGGCACGCATGCCGAGCTGCTGGCGCGAAACGGCTACTACGCCGCATTGCATCGCATGCAATTCAAAGCCTGATCCGCTGGAGAAGCGGGTGTACGACTGGTTGCAACGCGTCTGGTATGCGAAAGCCCCCTCGGGTGTCGTGCTCCTGCCCCTGGCGTGGATCTTTGGCGGTCTCGTGCGCTTGCGACGCTGGCTCTACGCTCGGGGCTGGGCACGCTCCGTCGCGGTCGCCCGCCCGGTCATCGTGGTAGGCAATCTCACCGTCGGAGGCACTGGCAAGACGCCGCTGGTGCTATGGCTGGCCGCGCGAATGCGCGAGCGTGGTCTGCGGCCGGGAATCATATTGCGGGGCTATCGGGGGGGTACTCGAACATCGCGCCGCGTCCATGCCGCTGCCAGTGCGAGCGACGTGGGAGATGAAGCCGCCCTGCTGGCTGCAAGGAGTGGCTGCCCGGTTGCGGCAGGAGCGGATCGTATCGCTGACTCGCGCCTGCTGGAGGGAGAGGTCGATGTGATCATCGCTGACGATGGGCTGCAGCACTTGCGCCTGCGTCGCGAGCTGGAAATCGTGGTGATCGACGGTGAGCGGCGCTTCGGCAATCGGCGCTTGCTGCCGGCGGGACCGTTGCGCGAGCCCCTCGATCGCCTCGAGAGCGTCGATGCAGTCGTCGTGAACGGCGGAACCGACGGCGTCGGCGGACTGAAAATGTCGCTCGCCGGTGCAGAGGCCGTGTCGCTTGCAGGAGGCGAACGACGCGCACTGTCCGCTTTCGCCCCGGGCCCGGTTCACGCGCTAGCCGCGATCGGCAACCCGGAACGTTTCTTTGCGATGCTGCGCCAGAAGGGCCTGAATCTCATTCCACATCCCTTTGCAGATCACCATGCGTTCAGGCGCAGGGATCTTGAATTCGGCGACTCGCTTCCGGTACTGATGACCGAAAAGGACGCGGTGAAATGCGCTGGAATCGTTGACCGGCGTCATTGGTACGTGCCGGTGCAAGCCGTGCTCAGCGAGGCGGACGCGGAGCAGCTGCTGACTCTCGCGGCCCAGGCGGTACGAGCCAAACGAGGGGGCTAGTGCTTTTTCTTGCGGCGCTTGGACGATCCGTGACCGTCACCGCCGCCGCCGATGTCGTAATCGTCGAAATCGCTGAGCTGTTCGGAAGTGCGCTTCTCCTCCATGTAGCGTTCCAGCCGTCGCCACGCCGGATCGGTGACCTTGGGTCCCCGGCGCTTCATGGACTCGAGATCCTTGATCAGATGATCAACGTCGAGGTCCTCGGATTCCTCCGCGGCCTCGTCGTTCTCGTCCTCTTCGTATTCGTCCGACTCGCTTTTCTCGCTCATCGATACGCACCGTCGCGATTCCGCAACACCGACAGTGGATCGCGACGCGCGCGGTTATAAAGCGAATCGCAAACGGAGGCAAGTGCGTTCTTGGCAGAAGCCCCGAATCAGTGCACCAGCTCATTGAGCTGGAAAATGGGCAGGAGCAATGCAAAGACGATGCCCATGACCAGCAATCCCATGAAGACGATCAGTACCGGCCCCATCAGGCCCAGTAGCGTGCCGATCAGCCCGTCCAGCTCGCGCTCCTGGTTGGTGGCCGCCCGTTCAAGCATCGTCTCGAGTTCACCGCTGGTCTCGCCGCTCGAGATCAGGTGAATCGTCATGGGCGGGAACAGGCGGCTGGCGCCGAGCGACTTGCCGATCGGTGAGCCCTCGCGAATCCGTTCGCTGGCCTCACCGACTGCCTCGCGCATCGGGACGTTGGTAACGACTTGTGCGGAGATGCGCAGGCTCTCGAGGACCGGTACTGCGCTCGCGGTCAGGATGCTGAACGTGCGGGTGAAGCGCGCCGTGTTCACCCCGCGGACCAGGCGGCCGATCAGCGGGATTCGCAGTAGCGCGTGATGAAACTGGCGCTTCGGTCCCTCGCGGCGCAGGTGGCGAACGATGAGCCACCCAAGCACGGCCAGGGCGATCAGGGCGTAGATGCCATATTCGCGGAAGAAGTCGCTGGAGCCGATCAGGATCCGCGTGGCGAGCGGCAGCTCGCGCTTGCCGGTCTCGAACACCTTGACGACCTTCGGCACCACGAACACCAGCAGGACCGAGACAATGCTGAAGCACATGAGGGTGAGCGCAACCGGATAGACCAGGGCATTGCTCACTTTCTGGCGGATCACCTGGCGGTTCTCGGTGTAATCCGCCAGGCGTTCGAGCACCGCGTCCAGGCGTCCTGATTGCTCGCCAGCGGCGACCGTCGCGCGGTAGATCTCGGGAAACACCTGGGGAAATTCGGCGAATCCATCGGCGAGGGTGTGGCCCTCCATGACTCGCGAGCGCACGCCGAGCAGGATGCTCTTGATGCGGGGCTTCTCGGTCTGTTGCGAAACAGCGAGCAGGGATTCCTCGAGCGGCAACCCGGAGCGCACCAGCGTGGCGAGTTGCCGGGTGAGAAGGGCAAGATCGGTGGAGGAGACTCCGCGTGCGATGCCGATCCCGAAACTCTGCTGGCGACGCGTTTCGGTCTGCACGACCTCCGCGACATTGACCGGCAGGAGCTTTTGCTCGCGCAGGAGCTGGCGGACCTGGCGCGCGGTATCGCCCTCGATGACACCCTTGCGTTCCCGGCCGGTCGTGTCGACGGCCGTGTATTCGAATGCGCCCAACCGTCAATCTCCGTGGGCGTGTCCTGCGCGCGAACCGCAGGCTACGGGGGCAGGATGTCGGTCAATCCTCGCGCGTGACACGGAGGAGCTCTTCGAGCGAGGTCTCGCCCGCCAGGACCTTGGCACGGCCGTCGTCCCGGATGCTGGGACTGAAGGTGCGGGCGTAGCGGTCCAGCTCATGCTCCCCGGCGCCGTCATGAATCATGGTGCGCATCGTGTCATCGACGCTGACCAGCTCATAGATCCCGGTACGGCCACGGTAGCCGCCTGCGGCATCGTTGCCGGGCCGGAAGAGATGCGGGGCGGGATCATCGGCCGACACGTTGAGGAGCCGGCGTTCGTATTCGCCGCCGACATACTCCTGGCGGCTGTCGGGATTCAGCACCCGCACCAGGCGTTGCGCCAGCACGCCGATGAGACTCGAGGAGAGCAGGAACGGCTCGACGCCCATGTCGCGCAGGCGCGTGACGGCGCCGACCGCGGTGTTGGTATGCAGCGTGGAAAGCACCAGGTGCCCGGTGAGGCTGGCCTGCACCGCGATCTGCGCGGTCTCGACGTCGCGGATCTCGCCGACCATCACCACGTCGGGGTCCTGGCGCAGGATCGCGCGCAGACCGCGCGCAAAGGTCATCTCGACCTTCGTATTGACCTGGGTCTGGCCGATGCCGTCGATGTAGTACTCGATCGGATCCTCGACCGTCATGATGTTGCGAGTGTTGTCGTTGATGCGCTCGAGCGCAGCGTAAAGCGTGGTGGTCTTGCCTGAACCGGTGGGCCCGGTGACGAGGATGATGCCGTGGGGTTTGTGGATCAGTTCGTCCATGATGTGCTGGGTCTCGGGGTCCATGCCCAGCGAGCCGAGATCGAGCCGCCCGGCCTGCTTGTCGAGCAGACGCAGGACTACGCGCTCGCCATGACCGGCCGGAATCGTGGAGACGCGCACATCGACCGCGCGCCCGGCCACCCGCAAGCTGATGCGTCCGTCCTGTGGCAGGCGTTTCTCGGCGATGTCGAGCTTGCGACATCACCTTGATGCGCGATACCACGAGCGGCGCCACCGCGCGGCGTGACTGCAAGACTTCCCGCAACACGCCGTCGACACGAAAGCGCACCACCAGCCGATTCTCGAACGGTTCGATATGAATGTCGGACGCGTTTTCCTTGACCGCCTGCGTGAGTACGGCGTTGATCAGCCGGATGACGGGGGCGTCGTCTTCGCTTTCCAGCAGGTCGGAGGGTTCCGGCAGTTCCTGGGCGAGGTGAGCGAGGTCCGTAGTGTCTTCGAATCCCTCGACCATCTGCATCGCAGCGTTGGAGCCGGTTTCATAAATCTGGCGAAGCAGCGCATCGAATGCCTCGGGCTCGACGCGCTCGAGCTTCAGGGGAACGCCGATGAAGCGACGCAGCTCCGCGACGCTCAACGGAGAGGCGTCGGCGCGATACACCGTGCGGGCGATTCCGTTCTCGATCCCGCTGACGAGCACCCCGTGGCGCTTCGCAAATGTGAACGACGGGCGGCGCTCGCGCTCCGATCGTGTGTCGCTGCTGGTCGCCTGATCCATTGCCGGCCTAGCCACTTGGGGTGGTGGACTCTTGCTGCTTGGGCGATTCGGGTGGTGGCGGCGGCGCCGTCGCCGGCTCCTGCGGAGCCGATTCGAGAGGCGTCGTGCTGGCCCCTGGCGGTTCCTTGTCGGTCGCCTGGCCGGGCGGCGATTGGGGAGCAGAGCTCGCGGGCGCCGAAGGAGTCGCCGCCGGCGGTGGCGGTGGCGGCGGAAGCACGGGTTGCTTTTCAAACGGCAGGAGCGGGGCCTTGCCGTTGTGGAGCTTGAGCTGCTGGTCGCGCAGGTTGTTGTACTTGGTGTTGGTCTCGACCGCCGTCTGAACGCCATCGCGCAGGATCTTCGGGCGAATGAAGAACATCAGGTTGCTCTTGTGCCGCTGCGTATTGCGTACCCGGAACAGCTCGCCGATGAGAGGGATGCGCCCCAGGATCGGCACGCGCTGTTCGCTGCCCGTGACCTGGTCCGCGATCAGTCCACCCAGCACGATGATGCCGCCGTCCTCGATGAGCACATTAGTGGTGATCGTGCGCTTGTTGGTGACGAGGTCCACGGCATTGAACGAGTTGGCCGCGACATTGGAAGCCTCCTGCGAGATCTTGAGGATCACGAGGTCACCTTCACTCGCGATCGACGGCGTGATCTTGAGGATATTGCCCACCTCTTCGCGTTGAATCGTCTGGAAAGGATTCACGCCTGGAACCTGGCTGCCCGTGTTGGCGTACTGCCCGGTGAGGAACGGCACTTCCTGGGCGACTTTGATCTCCGCCTCCTGGTTGTCCATGGTCACGATCTGCGGCGTCGCGATGATGTTGTTGTCCGAATCGGTCCGCAGGGCGCGCAGGATCGCGGCGAAGTTCGTGCCCGAATCCATGATGCGCCCAACGCCGACGCTCAGACCGGTTGGTGCCGAGGTGACCGTCGATGGGTCGTTGATGGCTCGCGCGAGGTCCACGATGCTGGTGCCGCCGATGGGTTGAATGAACCCGCCGACCGCATTGCTGTCCTGGCTGCCATCAATTGCCCAGTTGACGCCAAGGTCGACGGTCTTGTCTGCGGAGACCTCCACCAGGATCGACTCGAGCAGCACCTGCGCGCGGCGAATGTCGAGCTTGTCGATGACCGTCATCAGCGCGCGCATCACCTTGGGAGGCGCGGTGATGACCAGGGCGTTGGTCTCCGGCTCCGCCCAGATGGTGATGTTCTTGTCGACCTGCGCTGCCGCCGCGGCCCCCGCGGCAGGCGCAGCGCCCTGGGTGGTTGCGGCGGTGACCGTCGCCTGTTCCTTGAGCTTGGCGGCGAGCTTCTCGGCATCGGCAAAGCGCAGGTAGCGCACCTGCGTGTCGCCGCCGGACTCGAGCGGCGTGTCCAGGTGGACGACGAGCGCCTTGATCCGCAGGCGCTGTGATTTCTCACCGCTGATCAGGACGCTGTTCGTGCGCTCATCGGCCACCATTCGCGCCCCGGCACCGCCTTCCGCGGCCTGTGCGCGGATACAGGGCGTTCACGACTCGTACGACTTCCGCGGCGGAGGCATGCTCGAGAGGAAGGACGTCCACTTCCTCGTCGCCGCTCTGATCGATGCGCTGGATGATGCGCACGATCCGGTTCACGTTGTTGGCGCGATCGGAAATGATCAGCATGTTCGAGCCGGGGTAGGCAGTGAAATGCCCGTACTGAGGAATCAGCGGCCGCAGCACAGGTACCAGTTGCGCGGCGCTGACGTTCTTGACTGCAATGACCTCCGTGACGATTTCATCGGAGGAGGAGCTGATCCGGTCCGGCAGATCATCGCCCGGTACCTGTCGGGCGTTGGCATCGGGAATGATCTTGATGATCTTGCCTGCGGGTACTGCCACGAAGCCGTGTACCTGCAGGATGGCGAGGAACGCCTGGTAGAACGCATCGGGCGTCATGGGCGTATGCGACAGCATCGTGACCTGTGCGCGGACACGCGGATCGACGATGAAGTTCTTGCCGGTGATCTCACTCACGGCTTCGACGATCTGTGCGAGGTCAGCATCCTTGTAGTTCGGAGTGATCGTCGGCTGGCCCTGAGCGAAGGCGAGGGAACACATGACCCACGCCGCAAGCGCTGCGAGCAGGCGTATTTGCAGCACGCGCGGACGGGCTTCGGCCTGAGTGGATATGGTCTTCATGTCTACTGAGGCCTCTGATTCATACGATTGCGGCGGAGCATCAGTCATCGTTGTTGGGATCCGGTGGAACCGGTGCGGCCTGATCCATCGGAACCATGCCCTCGGCGCTCGCCTGATCCTCCGGCAGTTCATCGGCGATCTGTGCCATGTTGAGTACCAACTCCTGCGGCTTACCGTTGCGCTCGACCGTGACCCGCACCTGGTCTGCGCTGCTGATCGACCTGAAGATCTCCATTCCGCGCTGGGGATCATCGAGGGGCGTGCCGTTGATCGACATCACGAGATCTCCGGGGCGCAACCCGAGCCGCGTGAACTGCTGCCGGTTGCGGCCAGGATAGACCCGGTAGCCGCGCTGCTGCCCGTTGGTGAACACGGGCTGCGGCCGCATGATCTCGGAAACAGACCCCGGATCCTGGGCAATCAGGCGTCGCACCCGATCCGCGACCTCAGCACCCGCGCCGGCAGGGGCGTTCGCGATCGGGCGCGGCGGCAGCGCTGGGTTCACACCAGCCCCGCCTCGATACTCTCGCGGCAGGAGCAATGCCTCCAGCTGACCACCTCGTTCCAGGATCACACGGTCGTCATATACCGCATTGAGCCGCGCCCCGCCCACGATGCTGTCACCAACTTTGTAAACTTTGGCGGTCGCCGCGGTCTCGCCAATGATGCCGAGTCCGCCCTTGGGATCGCTGGATGCGATCGTTCCGGCGAGCACCAGGCTCATGCGCGTCTCGGGCGCATCGGACGGATCGGCGTCTGTTTCAGCGTCCGGTGTGGCGACGCCAAACACGTGGGCATTGATGATGCTTTGTGCATCGACAGACTGCGCGTCTCGCGTCGGCGATGTCGAAGGGGTTGCCGGGCCTGTCGCGGCTGCGGCCGGTGCGGATTGTGGCAGCAGATCACGCACGATCAGCGCTGCCTGAATTCCAATTGCTGCCGCGAGCACCCACGTGACGATCTGCGGCAGCCGCGGAGTGAGATGGCCTAACAGCGATTCAGGGTTGAATTCCTTGATGCTGCCGAGCAGTGAGCTTGCATTCATTGGCGCTGTCGAACTACCCGCGCCGGCGCGCAGGCACCGGCCGAATGATTTCGGCAATCATACGGGTTCTGCAGGTTTGCTCTCAAGCAATTGTTTTCCCTTGGATTCCAACACTCGCTCGGGACGCCTCAAGATATGTCAACGAGCGGTCATCAAAACCGTAAAACGGTGCGGGAATTGCATCGGCACAGGCGCCTGATCAGTGCTTCAACGAGCGCCGGTCAATTTGGGGTGATGTCGCCGAATGCACACAATCAACGCACAGCATGCGCACTTGTGTTGACGGTCGACGCGCCCTATAAATCGCTTCGCTTGCGTCTGCATCGCCGCAGCGTGTCGTGACGATGAACGTGCAAGCGAACGCGCGAGGCCGTGCACGGTCGATATGGGCGAGGAGGAACAGGGGCAGACAGGATCCGGGTTGCTGGTGGAAGAGGCGAAACCGCGCCTCAAGCGTCCACCGCTCTACCAGGTCGTGCTGCTGAACGACGATTACACGCCAATGGAGTTCGTTGTCGATGTGCTGGAACGCATCTTCGGCCTGGACCGCACCACGGCGACGCGTGTGATGCTGGAGGTGCATACGAAAGGCAAGGGCGTATGTGGAGTGTTTACGTTTGAGATTGCAGAGACCAAAGTGGCCCAAGTGACGACTTATGCGAGGCAACACCAGCATCCGCTGTTGTGCACGATGGAAGAGACCTGACAGTGCTGAGCAACGAGCTTGAATACTGCCTGAACGAAGCGTTTCAGAACGCTCGCGAAGCGCGTCATGAATTCATGACGGTGGAGCACCTGCTGCTGGCCATCCTGGATACGCCCAAGGTGCGCGAGATCCTGCGTGCCTGCGGGGCCGACATGACGAAGCTCAAGGGCGACCTGGCAGCGTTCATCGAGCAGACCACGCCGCGTCTCCCGGAAGACGATGACCGCGAAGTCCAGCCGACGTTGGGTTTTCAGCGCGTGCTGCAGCGGGCCGTGTTCCACGTGCAGTCGAGCGGCAAGAAGGAAGTCACCGTCGCCAACGTCCTGGTGGCGATCTTCAGCGAGAAGCAATCGCACGCCGCATACCTGCTCAGCATGCAGGACGTCGCGCGGCTGGATGTCGTGAACTACATCTCTCACGGTCTCACCCGGGTAGGCGATGAGACGAGCTCCAAGGATGACACGCCATCCACAGAGGGTGAGCGCGAGATCGAGGGCGGCTCGAGTCCGCTCGAGAAGTACACGACCAACCTGAACAAGCTCGCGACCGACGGCAAGATCGATCCGCTCATCGGGCGGCGCATGGAGGTTCAGCGCACGATCGAAATCCTGTGCCGGCGACGCAAGAACAACCCGCTCTATGTCGGCGAGGCTGGCGTCGGCAAGACGGCGATTGCCGAGGGTCTGGCCCGCCTGATCGTCGAGGGACAGGTGCCCGACGTGCTGAGTGATTGCACGATCTATGCGCTCGACATGGGGGCGCTCATCGCTGGCACCAAGTATCGCGGTGACTTCGAGAAGCGACTCAAAGGCGTGCTGGCGGAGCTGCGCAAGAATCCGGGCGCCATCCTGTTCATTGACGAGATCCACACGGTGATCGGTGCCGGGGCCGCCTCGGGCGGTGTCATGGATGCATCGAACCTGATCAAGCCGGTGCTGGCGAATGGCGAGCTGCGTTGCATTGGCTCGACCACCTACAGCGAATACCGCGGAATCTTTGAAAAGGATCATGCGCTCGCCCGCCGTTTCCAGAAGATCGACGTAACCGAGCCGAGCGTTGCCGAGACCATCGATATCCTGCTGGGACTCAAGCCGAAATTCGAGGAGCACCACGGCGTCAAGTATCTGGACGAATCCTTGAAGGCGGCCGCTGAGCTGGCCGCGCGCCACATCAACGATCGGCATCTCCCGGACAAGGCGATCGACGTCGTCGACGAGGCTGGCGCGAGCCTGCGGCTCAAGCCGCCGGCGGAGCGTTCCACCACGGTGACGGTCGCAAACATCGAGGATGTCGTCGCTCGCATCGCGCGTATCCCGCCCGAAGAATGTGTCGCTTTCCGATAAGGACGTGCTCAAGAACCTGGAGCGCAACCTCAAGCTGGTGATCTTCGGCCAGGACCCCGCGATCGACGCGCTGGCCGCGGCCATCAAGATGTCGCGTTCCGGCCTGGGTGATCAGCGCAAGCCGGTCGGCTCATTCCTGTTCGCGGGACCCACCGGGGTCGGTAAGACTGAAGTCACGCGACAGCTGGCGATTGCGATGGGCGTGGAATTCATCCGCTTCGACATGTCGGAGTACATGGAGCGGCACACGGTTTCGCGACTGATCGGGGCACCTCCTGGATACGTGGGATTCGACCAGGGGGGGCTGCTGACCGAAGCGATCACCAAACATCCACATTCGGTGCTCCTGCTCGATGAGATCGAGAAGGCACACCCGGATGTGTTCAACCTGCTGCTGCAGGTGATGGATCACGGCACGCTGACGGACAACAACGGCCGCAAGGCAGATTTTCGCCACGTCATCATCGTGATGACGACCAACGCCGGTGCCTTCGAGATGAATCGGCCCGCGATCGGCTTTACCCAGTCCGACACGGCCAGCGACGGCATGGAAGCGATCCGCCGCATCTTCTCGCCCGAATTCCGCAATCGCCTCGACGCCGTCATCCAGTTCAGCACGCTGGGCCCGGGCACGATCGAGCGTGTGGTCGATAAGCTCCTGGTCGAGGTGGAGACGCAGCTCGAACAGAAAGGTGTGTCACTCACGGTGGACGATGACGCCAGGACTTGGATCGCGCGCAAGGGGTACGACCCGAAGATGGGCGCCCGGCCGATGGCGCGACTGATCCAGGATCACATCAAGCGCCCGCTGGCGGAGGATCTGCTGTTCGGCAAGTTAGTAGGCGGCGGCCACGTGAGGGTCACCGTGAACGAAGCCGGGACGGAGCTGGTGCTCGTCAGCCGCGCAGCCCACGAACCGGAGCTGCTGACCCAGGGAAGTGACTAGAGGGCGGGGCGAGCAGCCCGCAGGCATGCGGCTCAACGGCCGCGGTAGATGATTCTTCCCTTGGTGAGATCGTAAGGCGTCATTTCAACCGTCACCTGGTCACCGGTCAGGATACGGATGTAGTTCTTGCGCATCTTGCCGGAGATGTGCGCCGTTACCAGGTGCCCGTTCTTGAGCTGCACGCGAAATGTCGTGTTTGGCAGGGTCTCGACGACCTCGCCTTCCATCTGAATTGCTTCTTCTTTGGCCATGCAGTCCTGTGGGGCAGTTTCGGGGCGCGCGAATTGTGCATAGCCGGGGGGTGAGTGTCCAGCAGTCGACGCTCCACTGCTCGCGCCTACGGAAGGCTGATCTCGGCGGCGGGTTGCCAGCCGGGCTTGCGGTGTTCGGCGATCACCGAGGTGTAGATGCCGCCGCGGACATTGAAACGCGGCGGTGAGGCGCATGAAGCGCGGCGCGACGGCGCCCACCAGGTGATCGAGGATCTCGTTGGTCACTGCTTCGTGGAATGCGCCCCGATCGCGGAACGACCAGATGTAGAGCTTGAGCGCCTTCAGCTCGACGCAGCTCGTCATCGGGCACGTATTCGAGTTCGAGAGTCGCAAAATCCGGCTGCCCGGTGCGCGGGCACAGGCAGGTGAACTCCGGGATCGACATCCGGATCGTGTAATCGCGCTCGCGCTGCGGGTTGGGGAAAGTCTCGAGCGCCGTGCTCGGTCGCGCACGGCTCGCCGGTGCGCTCATGGAAGGCCTGCAACGTATCGAACCAACAGTGAATTTACTTTACACTACGCCGCCATCGTGAACCACGCCTGCGGAGTCAGCCCAGGGACATCATGCGGCTAACCCGAATCAAGCTCGCCGGCTTCAAGTCCTTCGTCGACCCAACTTCGATCCACTTCCCCAGCAATCTCACCGGCGTCGTCGGCCCCAACGGCTGCGGCAAGTCGAACATCATCGACGCCGTGCGCTGGGTGATGGGCGAGATCTCGGCGAAGCACCTGCGCGGCGACTCGATGGCGGACGTGATCTTCAACGGCTCGAGCGCGCGCAAGCCGGTCGGCACCGCCTCGGTCGAGCTGGTGTTCGACAACGGCGACGGCAAGATCGGCGGCCAGTACGCGAGCTACGCCGAGGTGTCGCTGAAGCGCGTGGTGTCGCGCGACGGCACCTCGGTCTATCTCATCAACGGCGCGCGCTGCCGGCGCAAGGACATCACGCACTGTTCCTCGGCACGGGCCTCGGCTCGCGCAGCTACGCGATCATCGAGCAGGGCATGATCTCGCGCCTCATCGAGGCGAAGCCCGACGACATGCGCGCGTTCATCGAGGAAGCGGCCGGCATCTCGAACTACAAGGAGCGGCGGCGCGAGACCGAGAGCCGCATCGCTCACACGCGCGAGAACCTGGAGCGCCTGAACGACCTGCGCGACGAAGTCGAGAAGCAGATCCGTCACCTGCAGCGCCAGGCCGCCGTCGCGCGACGCTTCCAGGCGCTGAAGGAGGAAGAGCGCAAGCTGGCGCGCGGAACTGCTGGCGCTCAGGATGCGCGATCTCGAAGCCGAAACCGCGACTCGGGAGCAGGCCACCCGGGATCGCGAGCTCGGGCATGCAGGCGGCGCTCGCCGACCTGCGTGCCGTCGAGGCTTCGATCGAGAAAGCTCGCTCACACCAGTCCGAGCAGGCGGACCGTCTCAACGAGGTGCAGGCCAGCTACTACCAGCTTAGCGCCGACGCGACGCGCCTCGAGCAGTCGATTCAGCACGCACGTGAGCTTCGCCAGAGGCAGCGGACGGACCTGGAGCAGACACAGCTCGGCAGCAAAGAGCTTGCGGTGCAGCTCGAACGTGATGAGGCGCAGGTCGCCGAACTGCTTTCAGCCCTGCGCAGCCTCGAGCCGGATCACGTGGCGGCCCGGGAGCGCGAGACGGCGTCGGCGCAGCACCAGCAAGGCGTGGAAGCCTCCATGCAGCTGTGGCAAGGACGCTGGGAAGAGCACGGGCGCGAGTGCGGCGCGGCCGGACAGAGTGCACAGGTTGAACGCGCGCGAATCGAGGAGATCGAGAATCGACTCCGCCACCTGCGTACGCAGCTCGAAAGCGTGCAAGCCGAACGCAGCGCTCTGGAGCAAAGCGAAGCAGCCGTGCAGCTCGAGCTGCTCAGCGACCGCGAACTGGTCGCGCGCAAGGCGGGCGAAGCGGCGCGCCAGGGCGCTCGAGCGCGTGCTGCAGGATCTGCAGGCGGCTCGAGCCCAGGAAGGCCATTTCCAGGCACAGCTCGACGAGTCGCGTGCCAGTTGGCAAGCCGCGCAGGGGCGACTCGTGTCACTCGAGGCGCTCCAGCAGGCCGCGCTGGGTCAGGCGCAGGGCCGCGTCATGGAGTGGCTCGCCTCGCACTCGTTCGCGGGGCGACCACGCCTCGCACAGCAGATTCGGGTGCAGAAAGGCTGGGAGCGCGCGGTCGAAACTGTCCTCGGTGGTTATCTCGAGGCTGTGTGCGTCGATGGCCTCGACGCCGTCACGGAAGTCCTCGATCAGCTCGATGCCGGGCAGGTGAGCTTCATGATCGGGCAGGACGGCGAGCGCGGACAGCTGCCGCCCCAAAGTCTGCTCGCCAAGGTTGAAGGTCCGGCAGCGCTCGACGCGCGTCCTGGGCGGGGTCTATGCCGTCGACAACCTGGCGGCTGCGTTGGTACGTCGTGCCTGGTTGCATCCTGGAGAGTCGATCATCACGCGCGACGGCGTCTGGATCGGCCAGCAGTGGTTGCGTGTGAGCCGCGATCGCGACACGCACGCGGGCGTCATCGAGCGCGAGCACGACATGCGCGGACTGCGCACCGAAGTTTCACAGGCCGGGCTGGCGGTTCGAGAACTGGAGGGCGCTCTCAGCGATACCCGGTCGCGGGCCAGTGGTCTCGAGGCGCAGCGCGACGCACTGCAGGCGGACGTCAACCGGCTGCATGTCGAACATTCAGGGTTGAATGCACAGCTCGATGCTTCGAGGGAGCGCGCGAGCGAGACGGCGTCCCGCGTCGAGGCGCTTGTTGAAGAGCATGCCACTCTCGACGCACAGGTTCAGAGTGCCGAGGAAGATCTCCTGTCGGCGCAGCAGAGACTCGAGCAGGCTCTTGCGAGCCTGCGCGTGCTGGAAGAACGCGGCCCGACTCTCGAAAATGAGCGCGAGCGTTTGCGCACGGATCTTTCGACGGCTCGTGCTCAAACGGAGCAGGATCGCAGCTCGGGCACGCGATGTGGAAATCCAGCTCGAATCGCGCCGTGCAGCCCAGAGCGCGACCTTGGCGGCGCTGGAACGGATGCGTAGCGCAGCTCGCGCAACTCGAAGCGCGGCGCCTTGAGCTCGAGAGCCAGATTCAGGGCGCGGCTGCACCGCTGGTAGAGATGGAGCGATCCCTGGAACAGGCGCTCTCGGCGAAGGTGTCTGTCGACCAGGAATTGCGCGACGCGCGCGAGTCGCTGGAAGCGGCCGAGGCCGCTTTGCGCGGCCTGGACGAGCAGCGGGTCGGCTGCGAAACGAGTGCCGATGCGATGCGTAGCGCGATGGAACAGGCGCGGCTCGCGGCCCAGGAAATACGCGTTCGTCGCGAGTCGCTCGCGGAACAGTTTGCTGCGACCCGCTTTGACCTGCAGACCGTGTTGGGCGGGCTGATGCCAGAGGCAACCATCGCCGCCTGGGAGCTGAGCCTCACGGAGACGACCGAGCGTATTGCGCGCCTCGGCTCGGTGAATCTGGCGGCGATCGATGAATTCAAGGAGCAGTCCGAGCGCAAGGAATACCTCGACCGGCAATTCGCCGATCTCACCGAGGCGCTTACGACCCTGGAGTCGGCGATTCGCCGGATCGACAAGGAGACGCGCCAGCGCTTCCAGGACACCTTCGATCGCATCAACGCGGGTCTGAAGGAAAAGTTCCCGCGCCTGTTCGGTGGAGGACACGCCTATCTGGAGATGACTGGGGAGGACATCCTGAATGCCGGAGTGGCCGTGATGGCGCGGCCGCCGGGAAAGCGCAACAGCACGATTCACTTGCTGTCAGGCGGCGAGAAGGCTCTCACCGCAGTCGCGCTCGTGTTCTCGATATTCGATCTGAACCCGGCGCCGTTCTGCCTGCTCGACGAGGTCGACGCACCGCTGGACGATCACAATGTGGGCCGGTTCTGCGAGATCGTGCGCGACATGTCGCAGCGTGTGCAGTTCCTGTTCATCACGCACAACAAGGCGACCATGGAACTTGCCTCACAGCTCATTGGCGTGACCATGAGTGAGCCGGGCGTTTCACGGCTGGTCGCCGTCGACGTCGACGAAGCCGTGCGCATGGCGGCCATGTAGCCGCGGCCCCTCATGCCAGAACTGCGCTGGATTCTGCTCGGCCTCGGAGTCCTGTTCTGGATCGGGCTGTGGTGGTGGGAAACGCGCCGGCAGCACCAGGCTTCAGACTCGGAGCTCGGCAGACTTCCGGACCGACTCATCGAGCCCTCGCTCCCGGCTCGGCGTGCGGAAGTCCCGCTGGAGGTGACCGAACCTTCGTTTTCGGACCCGGTTGTCGAATCGGCTCCCACGGTGGCGGACGAACCCGCTGAGGCGATTCCCGTATTGACCGAAGCCTTTGCCCGCATCGAGCCGGTGCTCGGCGACACTGAGATCGTGCGTCCCGAGCCGCCACGCATCGAACCGCCGGAGGAGAAGATCATTACCCTGCGACTGACGGCGCCGCCCCTGGAGCGATTCGAGGGTCGCCGGCTCGTCGAAGCGCTGCAAGCCGTCGGGCTGCAGCACGGCAAGTTCTCGATCTTCCATCGCACCGCGCCTGACGGCGCAACGATCTTCAGCGTAGCGAGCCTGGTGGAGCCGGGCACGTTTGATCTCGAACGGATCGAAGGTCGCCGATTTCCAGGCGTGACCCTGTTCGCCGTGCTGCCGGGGCCACTCGAAGCTGCGGCGCTCGTCGAGGAGATGATCGGCGCCGGGCGACGCCTGGCGGAGGAATTGCAGGGCGTGCTGCAGGATGAGCGTGGCGCGATCTTGAACGCCCAACGCCTGGCGGACCTGCGCGCCAGCGTAGCGGAGTGGCACGCGCGTACACAGTCGGCGAGTCCGCGCCTGAGCTGAAGCACAGATGCCCGCATCGCGCGAGGATCGAGACCGCGCAGCAAAGCTGCGCGAGGCGATCGAGCATCACAATTACCGTTACTACGCCCTCGACGACCCCGAGGTCTCCGATGCGGAGTACGACCGCCTGTTGCGCGAGCTGCAGGCGCTCGAGGAGCGTCACCCGGAGCTGGTCGATCCGCGATCACCGACGCAGCGCGTCGGCAGTGAACCGGTTGCCGCATTCGGCGAAGTCCAGCATCGCGTGCCGATGTTGTCCCTGGACAATGCATTCAGCGAAGAGGAAGTGCGCGATTTCGATCGACGGGTGAGGGAGCGCCAGCCAGGCGTGAAGGTCGTGCAGTACACGGCTGAGCCCAAGCTCGATGGCCTGGCAGTGAGCCTCACCTATGAGGCCGGCGAGCTGGTGCAAGGCGCCACTCGAGGCGACGGCTCCAAGGGCGAAGATGTCACTGCGCAATCTCAAAGCGATCCGCGCAATACCGCTGCGCCTGCACGGGGAGGGATTTCCGCGTGTATTCGAAGTGCGTGGCGAGGTGTTCATGCCACTCGAGGGGTTCAGGCGATTCAACGCCGAGGCGCAGGCACGCGGAGAAAAGGTGCTCGTGAATCCGCGCAACGCTGCGGCCGGGAGCCTGCGACAGCTCGATCCCCGCCTGACCGCACACAGGCCGCTCGACATCTTCTTCTACGCGGTCGGCTTCAGCGAGGGTGGCTCGCTTCCGCATCGACAGCACGAACTACTGCAGGCGTTGCGCAGCTGGGGGCTGAAGACCTCGGGCGAGGTTCGGCTCGTGCAGGGCGTGGAGGGATGCCTCGAGTACTACGCAGCGATCGGAGCAAAGCGTGCACAGCTCCCGTACCAGATCGATGGCGTCGTGTACAAGGTCGATGACATTGCGGCACAGCGCCGCCTGGGTTTCGTCTCGCGAGCGCCGCGCTGGGCGATCGCCCACAAGTTTCCCGCGCAGGAGGAGACCACGATTGTGCGCGAGATCGAGTTCAACGTCGGCAGGACCGGCGCCTTGACGCCGGTGGCGAAGCTCGAGCCGGTGTTCGTCGGCGGTGTCACGGTGAGCAACGCGACGCTGCACAACATGGACGAAGTCGAGCGTAAGGACGTTCGTGTCGGCGATACGGTCGTGATCCGGCGCGCCGGCGATGTGATCCCGGAGGTCGTGAAGGTCGTGCTCGAGCGGCGTCCTGCACGGACAGCACCGGTACGCTTGCCCGAACGCTGCCCGGTGTGCGGATCGGCGGTCGAACGCCTTCCTGACCGTGCAATTGCGCGCTGCACCGGCGGCCTGTTCTGTCCCGCGCAGCGCAAGGAGGCGTTGCGGCACTTTGCGTCCCGTCACGCCATGGACATCGAAGGCCTGGGGACAAAACTCATCGATCAGCTCGTAGACAACGGAACCGTTCGCACGCCGGCGGACCTCTATGCGTTGACGGTGGATCGGCTCGCGGAACTCGAGCGTATGGGAGAAAAGTCAGCGGCGAACCTGGTCGAAGCCCTCGAGCACAGTCGCAAGACCACACTGCCGCGCTTCCTGCTCGCGCTCGGGATACCGGACGTAGGGGAAGCTACCGCGCGTGCGCTGGCCCAGCACTTCGGGGACCTCGAGCCGATGCTTCACGCGAGCGCGGAACAGATCGAGGAAGTCCCTGATATCGGGCCGGTCATCGCTGCGAGCGTGCAGCGCTTTTTCCAGGAGCCGCACAATCGGCAGGTCATTGAAGCACTGGTCGATCCCAAGCGCGGCGGCATTCACTGGCCCGCTGTGGCGCGCGAGAGCGCCGCAGGTGCGTCGCCCCTGGCAGGCAAATCCTTCGTGCTCACAGGAACGCTTCAGGAGCTGACGCGCGAGCAGGCACAGCAACTCATCCTCGACCTTGGCGGCAAGGTGAGTGGCAGTGTCTCGAAGAAGACCGATTACGTTGTCGCGGGCGTCGAGGCGGGCTCGAAGCTCAAGAAAGCCGAGCAGCTCGGTGTGACCATCCTCGACGAAGCACAATTCCGCGAGCTTGTCAGCACCGCCTCGAAGTCTCCGTGAGTCGGCTGTGGCCCGACCGGGCCACGGCTCTTAGATCTTCTTCTCGATCGTCGCGGTCTTCTTGAGTTCGTCGATGTACGCCTGGAGTTTCTTCTGCTGCACGATCTGCCCGAGCCGGTCCTTGACCTGCTCGAACTCCGGAGCTGACACCTCACGCGTATCTTCGAGCTGGATCACATGCCAGCCGTACTGTGTCTGCACCGGCTTGGTCGTGATCTCACCCTTCTTGAGCGCCGCTATCGCTTCCGCGAATGCCGGCACCATCTTCGCAGGCGTGAACCAGCCGATCTCACCACCCTGGTCCTTGGAATTGTCCATCGACTCCTTGCGCGCGATGGCGGCAAAGTCGCCACCCTTTTGCAGTTTGTCGATGATCGTCTGCGCGTAGGTCTCGGTAGCGACCAGGATGTGGCGTGCTTTGTATTCGGTCTTCGGCATCGCGGCGACCTGCGACTCGTACTCCGCGCGCAGCTCCTGCTCGGTCGGCGTCTTGCCCTTGAGGTAGTTCTGGAACACGGTCTCGGCCAACACGTTCTGGCGGGTGAGATCGAGGCGGTTCGCCACATCGGGCTGCTTATCGAGCCCTTCCTTCATGGCCTGCTGAGCCGCGAGCTCGATGCGGATCAATTCATCGAGGAGCTGCTGCTTCTGGTCGGGCGTGAGCTCGGAGGCCGACTTGTTCGCACGCATCTTGACGTAGAAATCGAATGTCTCCGTCGATATCGGCTTGCCGTTGATGAGCACGACGGGTGCACTCGTAGCCGCGGTCTCGGCGGCTGGTGCGGCCGGCTTCTGCTGGCAGGCGGTCAGCATTGCGATGCCAAGCATCATGAACAGGGTCGATAAGTGCTTCATTGTGTGCCTCGAGATAGGACTGGATGTCGTGTGAAATCGGTGGAAGGTGCGGCTGGACGCCACGAGGCTCATCCAGTGCGCCGTCCCGCTTCCGCCGGCGCGTATGCCTCGATGCTGAGGGCGTGGATCTCATCGCGCATGACTTCGCCGAGCGCCTCATAGACCAGACGATGGCGCTGCAACGGGTTCAGTCCTGCAAAGGACTGCGACACGATGCGCACGCGAAAATGGCCGCGGCCGCTGCGCGCGCCGGCGTGGCCCGCGTGCAGGTGGCTCTCATCTTCGACGCTGAGCTCGTCGGGCGCCAGGGCTTCCTCGAGGCGAGCGCGAATTCGTTCCGGTCGGCCGTTCATGTGCATCGCGAGCGGTGGCTCAGCTCCTGGGCTCGTCCAGTCGCGACGCATCGGCAGCCTCGGTGCCGCGCATTGGAAGCCACAGGACCTGGGTGAACATGAAAATCACCGTGAGCCCGGTGACTCCGTAGACCTTGAAGTTCACCCACGCTTGCTCGCTGAACGTGCGCGCGACGTAGATGTTCAATGCGCCCACCGCCGCGAAGAACAGCACCCAGGTGAAATTGATCCAGCGCCAGCGGCCCATGCTCACGGGCGCGAGATGTTCCGCGAGCGTGCTCTCGAGCAACCGCTGCGCGAGGGGTCGCTGGCCGATGAACTGGCTGACGAGAAATGCTGCGCCCATCAGCCACATCAGGACCGACAATTTCCATTGAATGAAGCGCGGGTCGTGAAGCAGCAGCGTTGCCGAGCCGAAAATGACTGCCAGGACCGCTGTGATGCCGTGAATGGGCTTGATCTTGCGGTGTCGCCACCAGTCAATGCCGAGCTGCAGGAGGCAGCCAACGATCAGCGCTGCGGTCGCCGCGTAGATGCCACCCACCAGATATGCCACGTAGAAGGCGATGAGCGGTAGGAAATCGATCAGGTGCTGCATGATCCACGTGTAGCCAAGGAGCCGCCGAAAGGCCGCGTATCATAGCAGGATGAGTCAGCTGTTCGAGATTCACCCGCTGAACCCGCAACTGCGGCTCATCCGACGCGCCGCCGACATCATTCGCCAGGGCGGCGTGATCGTGTATCCGACTGATTCCTGCTACGCACTGGGCTGTCAGCTCGGCGACAAGAACGCACTCGAGCGCATCCGGCGAATCCGCATGGCGGGCAAGGATCACCATTTCACGCTCGTGTGTCGCGACCTGTCGGAGATTGCGCGCTACGCGCGGATCGACAACACCCAGTACCGGCTGTTGCGCAAGTTCACGCCAGGGCCTTACACCTTCCTGCTGCGCGCGACACGTGAGACGCCGAAGCGGCTGCAGAATCCGAAACGTCGCACCATCGGCATCCGGGTTCCCGATCACCCGGTCCCGCTGCTACTGCTCAGCGAGCTCGGCGAGCCGATCATGAGCTCGACGCTACTGCTGCCCGGCGATGCGCTGCCGATGACCGATGCCGCCGAGATTCGCGAGCGCCTGCAACAGCTCGTCGACGCAGTAGTGGATGGCGGTAGCTGTGGTCTCGAACCCACCACCGTCATTGACCTGGCCGGCGAGGTGCCGGTGATCGTCAGGCGCGGTCGCGGCGCCATCGATGCCTTCGAACGACAGGGCGGGGACGCTCTGGCTTCTCGCGTATAATCGCCGCCGGTTTGCAGGGGAGCGCCCGCCCTCAGGCCCCACGGCGTGAGCCGCCTGGCATATCTAGGCGAAACAATAGGTTATGCCGGACGACCTCATCCACTTTCTAGCTAAGGTTTCAATCTGGGCGATACCGATGGTGCTGGCTTTCACCGTGCACGAGGCGATGCACGGGTTCGTCGCACGTCGTTACGGCGATGACACGGCCGAACGCCTTGGGCGCCTCACGCTCAATCCACTGAAGCACATTGACCCGATCGGCACGATCGTCATGCCGAGCCTCGCGCTCTTGCTCAACATCCCTGTGATCGGTTGGGCAAAGCCCGTCCCCGTGAATGCGGCAAGGCTGCGCGATCCGCGCCTCGACATGGCCAAGGTCGCCGCCGCCGGTCCACTTTCGAATCTGGTTCAGGCTTTCCTGTGGGCGTTGCTGCTCGCCGCTCTGCAGCGAATGAGTGCTGCCGGCAACGGGCCATCGTTGCTCGTGTCGATGTGCACTGCAGGAATCCTGGTTAATGCGTTGTTTGCGGTGTTCAACATGCTGCCGATCCCACCGCTCGATGGCAGCCGCGTCCTGCGCAGCTTCGTTTCGCCCGATGTCGGAAGGCTGCTCGATCGACTGGAGCCATTCGGCTTCTTCATATTGTTCGGGCTCTTGTACGCCGGTGTCCTCAACCCGCTGCTCATGCCGCTGCTGGATGCGGTCGCGCGGCTGGTGACGACGCTCGGCGGCGTCGACATGGGCTGAAGGAGCCGATTTGGCGGTCACACAAGGCAACAAGCGCGTCGTCTCCGGCATGCGGCCGACGGGGCGACTGCACCTCGGCAACTATCACGGCGCGCTGCGCAACTGGATTGAGCTGCAGTACCAGTACGAGTGCTATTTCTTCGTCGCCGACTGGCATGCGCTCACCACGGGCTACGACGATACCTCCCAGATCGAGGAAAACGTTCGCGAGATGGTCATCGACTGGCTGGCCGCGGGACTGAATCCGGGTGTCGCGACGTTCTTCGTTCAGTCGCGGGTACCCGAGCACGCGGAGCTGCACCTGTTGCTGTCGATGATCACGCCGCTCGGGTGGCTGGAGCGCGTGCCGACCTACAAGGACCAGATCGAGCAGCTCAAGGAAAAGGACCTCACGACCTATGGATTCCTCGGCTACCCGCTGCTGCAGAGCGCCGACATCCTGATCTACAAGCCGGCGTTCGTGCCGGTGGGCGAGGACCAGGTCGCGCACGTGGAGATCACGCGCGAGATCGCGCGCCGCTTCAATCACCTGTACGGCCGCGAGCCGGACTTCGAGCAGAAGGCGGAGAAGGCCATCAAGAGCCTCGGCGGGCGCAACAGCACGCTGTACCGCAACCTGCGCCGCAAGTTCCAGGAGGCCGGCGACGCCGACGCGCTGGAGAAGGCGCGGGCGCTGGTCGAAGCGAATGCACGGCTGACGATCGCCGATCGCGAGCGGCTGCTCGGGTATCTCGAAGGCACCGGGGTCGCCATCCTGCCCGAGCCGCAGGTGCTGCTCACGGCATCGCCGAAGGTGCCGGGCCTCGACGGCCGCAAGATGTCCAAGTCCTACGGCAACACCATCGGCCTGCGCGAAGATCCCGACGAAGTCGCGAAGAAGCTCAAGACCATGCAGACGGACCCGGCGCGCGTGCGCCGCACCGATCCGGGTGATCCCGACAAGTGCCCCGTGTGGGACCTGCACAAGATTTACTCCTCCGATGAAACTCGGGAGTGGGTGCAGCAGGGTTGCCGCTCCGCGGGCATCGGCTGCCTCGAATGCAAGAAGCCGCTGATCGACAGGGTCGTCGAAGAAGTCACCGCGATCCGCAAGCGTGCCCAGGAATACGAGGACAATCCCGACCTCGTTCGTGGCATCATTGACGAAGGCTGCGACAAGGCGCGCGAAGCAGCGCGCCAGACGCTCAACGACGTGCGCGAGGCGATGAGTCTCAACTACCGCTGAGGCGCCATCGAAACGAGATGAAACCGGACCTCAGAGTCGTCGAAACCACCCAACCGGCTCCGCCGCCGGTCGAACCACCGCCGGAACAGGGCGAGATGCCGTTCGCGGTCGTCGAAGGCGAGCCACTCACCGAACTGCCGCGCGACCTCTACATCCCGCCGCAGGCGCTCGAGGTGTTCCTCGAGGCATTCGAGGGACCGCTCGATCTGCTGCTGTACCTGATCCGCCGCCAGAACCTCGACATCCTCGACATCCCGATCGCCGAGATCACGCGCCAGTACATGGAGTACATCGAGCTGATGCAGGAGCTGCGAGCTCGAGCTGGCCGGCGAATACCTGCTGATGGCCGCGATGCTGGCCGAGATCAAGTCGCGCATGCTGCTGCCGCGCGCGCATCTGGCGACGAAGAGGAAGACGATCCGCGCGCTGAACTGGTGCGACGCCTGCAGGAGTACGAGCGCTTCAAGAAGGCAGCAGAGGATATCGACGCGCTGCAACGGCTCGAGCGCGATGGCTGGATCGCTACCGCCGAGCTCATCGAGCGCAAGGTCGTGCGGCTGGTGCCGCAGGTGACGCTGCAGGAGATGCTGGTCGCGTTCAAGGAAGTGCTGGCACGCTCGGCGATGTTCGCGCACCACCATGTGCAGCGCGAGCCGCTGTCGGTGCGCGAACGCATGTCCGAGATCCTGGGGCAGCTGAGAGAATCGAGTTTCGTGGAGTTCATCCGCCTGTTCCGTCCGGAGGAAGGGCGCATGGGCGTGACGGTCACGTTCGTCGCCATCCTCGAGCTGCACGCGAAAATCTGATCGAGATCGTTCAGGCCGACGCCTATGCGCCGATTCACGTGCGGCCGGGAAGCGGCGTACCGAACCTGATCGTCGTGGCCGACAACACCGGCCTGGATCATTGAGTGGAGGCGGATGAATGCAGGAGCGATACCTCAGGAACGTGATCGAAGCAGCGCTGCTCGCAGCCGGCAGGCCATTGTCGGTCGCGGAGCTGATCGAGGTATTCGATGCGCGTGAACAACCGGCAGCCGAGGAAGTTCGGCGGTGCTGGAAGCGCTCGAAGCCGACTACTCCGATCGCGGTATCGAGCTCAGGGAAGTGGCCAGCGGCTTTCGTATCCAGATCCGGCACACCGTGACCGATGTAGTGTCGCGCCTGTGGCAGGAGCGTCCGCAACGTTATTCGCGCGCGTTGCTCGAGACGCTGGCGCTGATCGCGTACCGGCAACCGATCACGCGCGCGGAGATCGAAGAGGTCCGCGGCGTCACGGTGAACCCCAACATCGTACGCACGCTCCTCGAGCGCAACTGGATCCGCGTGGTTGGGCACCGGGAAGTGCCGGGTCACCCCGAACTGCTCGGCACCACGCGCGAATTCCTCGACTACTTCGATCTAAAGAGCCTCGACGAGCTGCCGAGCCTGGCGGAGCTGCGCGACATGGACAACCTCGGCGTGCAGCTCGAATTGCCGGGGGAGGTGGGCGAACTGCCGGCGGATGATGCGGCGGGCGATCCGGCGGACGAAGGCCGGGTCTCGGCAGCAGCCGACGACGAGGCGGTTGACGGCAACGACTCCGCTCTCGACGAGAGACACGCGCCCGGACATGGTGGCGCGCGGAGTTCAGGACTAAGGTCGAAGCCGGGCGGAGCGCGGCCCCGCCATACGTCGTGCGCGGTCGCATTTCTGGTCACGCCCGCCCGGGCGTGCGGAGTTCCTGATGGGCGAGCGGATTCAGAAGGTGCTGGCGCGCGCCGGGGTGGCATCGCGCCGACAGGTCGAAGAGTGGATCAAGGCCGGCCGCCTTGCGATCAACGGCGTGCCGGCAACCCTGGGCGCGCAACTCCGTTCGCGGGACAAAGTCACGCTGGATGGGCGTACCGTCCGGCTGCGTGAACCGGAATCGGCGGCGCGAGTCGTCGTCTATCATCGCACCCCGGGCCGCGAGCTGACTCCCTCCGAGTCAGCGGAGTCCGGGCGTCTGTTCGACAAGCTCCCCAAGCGCGCCGGCCGCCGCTGGGTGCCGATCAGCCCGTTACCGCCGAATGACGGGGGGCTGGAGCTGCTGACGAGCGATGGCGACCTGGCGCAGAGCCTCATGCGTCGGTTGACGACGTTACGTGTCGTCTTCTCGGTCCGTGTGCGCGGCGTCCTCAATGAGCAGCAGCTTGCCCGTCTGCAGTCGGGCGTCATCGACGAGGAGTCAACCCTTGAGATCGAGTCGATCGAATCTGCGGGCGGTGAAGGTGTCAATCGCTGGTATACCTTGAGTACGCGCGGTGCGCGGGCGCGTGATGTGCACCGCCTGATGGATGCGGCGGGTATCGAAGTCAGCCGGCTGATGCGCATCGGCCTGGGTCCGGTACGCATGGATCGCGCACTGGCGCGAGAACGGTTTCGCGCCCTGACCTCCGGAGAGACTGCGCAGGTCTATGAGAGCGCTGGTATGACGGTGGCGGCAGCGATGCCACGGCCGTCAGGGCGAGCGGCATCGCGTCCCGCTCGAGGTCGCAGCGGTGCAACGCTGGCCCGTGCCAAACGTGCGGGTCAGCGTCAGCGGCATCGGCAGTAACGGATGATCGCCACGGCGCACTGCGCTGCATCAGAAGCAGTCGAAACTCTGCCCGGAGATACCGCGACTGGCAGGACCCAGAAGATAGAGATAAGGGCCGACGAGAGCGGCAGGATCGGGCAGTGCGCTTCTGTCCTCCGCGGGGTATGCCTGCAGGCGCATGAGTGTGCGTGCGCGCACCGGGTTGATGCAATTGACGCGGATAGGAGTAGAGGCCAGCTCGTCGGCGAGCACCTGCGCAAGCCCCTCGACCGCGAACTTGGAGACGGCGTACGCACCCCACAGTGCGCGGCCGCGCCGACCCACACTGCTCGAGGTGAAGAGCACGCTGGCATCGGATGACTTGCGAAGGAGCGGCAGACACACCTGCGTGAGCGCGAACTCCGCTGTGACGTTGACGTGCAGGACCTGGGTCCAGGTCGGCACGTCATAGTGATCGATCGGGCTCAACTGCCCGAGTACTGCAGCGTTGTGCAGCAGGCCATCGAGTCGCCGGTAGGTGCTCTCAATCCCCGCCGCGACCGCGTCGTAGTCGTTCGCCAGTGCCCTTTCCAGATTCAGCGGGGCAATACTCGGCTTCGGTCCATTTGCGGCCAGGATCTGATCGTGGGTCGCCTCGAGCTTGCGTACCGTTCGGCCACTCAGGATCACCGTCGCGCCATGTGCCGCCAGCGCGAGGGCGACTGCTCGGCCAATCCCATCACCGGCCCCGGTGACGAGAATGATGCGCTCGCGCAACTCGCCGCTGGATGGCTGGTAGTTCTTGAGATCGATGGCGGCCAAATGACTCAGGACTCCGCGGATTGGTCCGGCGAATCGCTGCTCGGCGTTCTCGCGAGCTTGTCGACCGGATCGAGTACTTCGAGGTTGCGATCAGGCTTCAAACCGAGGTCGGTAAATCGGCGCGCGGCCGGCAGCACTTGTCGTTCGAGCGAGCCGACGGCGCTGTTGTAGGCTTCGACGCTCGCATCGAGGCTCTTGCCGATCCTGCCGAGATGAGCCCCGAAGACGCTCAGTCGTCGATAGAGCTCCTCACCCAGATCGCGGATGGTTTCGGCATTTTGCGCCAGCGCCAGCTGGCGCCAGCCATACGCGATCGCCTTGAGCATGGCGATGAAGCTGGTCGGCGTTGCGAGGATGACGTTCTGGCGAATCGCTTCATCGAGCAGCCCCGGGTTCTCGTTGAGCGCTGCGGCGAGAAACTGGTCACCCGGTATGAACAGGATGACGAAATCCGGGCTCTTCTCGAATTGCTTCCAGTATGCCTTGCCCGCGAGCGCACGCACCCGTTCGGCGAGCAGTTGCCCGTGCCGGCGCAAGGCGAGCACGCGTGCTTCGTCCGTGGACGCATCGACGGCTTCCAGGTACGCGGCGAGCGGGGTCTTGACGTCCACGACGAGATCGCGCCCATCCGGCATGTGAATGATGAGATCGGGACGCAGCGCCCCTTCATCACCGGCCGTGTGCGCCTGTTCGGTGAAATCGCAATGGGGCGTCATGCCGGCGAGCTCGACCAGGCGACGCAAGGACATCTCGCCCCACTGGCCGCGCACTTCCGGCCGGCGCAGCGCGTTCACCAGGTTGCGCGTCTCGCGCTGCAGGGCGGACTGGCTCTGATTGACGGACTCGAGGTACTGGCGCATGGCGCCGAAGGCTTCGTGCCGGTCCTTCTCGATGCTCGCGATCTGCGACTGCGTTCGGCCCAGCGCCTCCTGGATGGGCTTGAGCATCGATTCGATGCTCTGCTCTCGCTCCCTGAGCGCATGGGTGGCCTGCAGTTGCTGTTGGCCCAGGTTTTCGTGCGCGAGCTTCAGAAACACCTCGCTGTTGCTGCGCAGGGTGGCGCGCGCCAGGCCATCGAAGGCGACCGTGAGCCGCTCCTGGGCGCGCTCCAGCGCGCTGTTACGCTCCTGCTCGAGCGCTTCCTGGGACTTGAGCCGGGCACGGGCATTCTCCAGCTCGAGCCCGAGTCGTTGCTGGGCGCGGGAGGCGCGCAAAGCCATCACCAGCCAACCGAGGATGAAGCCGATCCCCACGGCGAACGCAATCCAGATCCACAGTGTATTCATCGTCATGCTCGCGGCGCCGTGCCGTTCAGCCATCCGATCAGTTCGGAGGGCTCATTGATCAGCGCATCCGCGCCCCACGCCTGCGGTTGATCGTGTTCGCCGAGATATCCGAACAGCGCGACGAGGGCGCGCATTCCCGCGGCGTGGGCGGCACGGACATCGCGTTCGGCATCGCCGACGTACACGCAGTCGCTGCTCCTGATACCGAGCAGAGCGGCCGCGTGCAGCAGTGGGGCTGGGTGAGGCTTGCGCTGGGGCAAGGTATCGCCGCTCACGATGCAGTTCGCCCGCGTCGAGAGCTGCATTGCTGCGAGCAGCGGTTCGGTGAGGAATGCAGGCTTGTTGGTCACGATGCCCCAGCGCAAGCCGCGCGCATCCAGCTGGGCGAGGACCGCTTCGAATCCCGGAAAGAGCCTGGTTTCGGCAGCGATATCCGCGCTGTACAACTCGAGAAACCGGGCACGCAGGCTTGCCCACCCGTTCATCGTCGGCGTCCGGAAATCCGGTTCGCACCAACGCCAGGGCGCCATGCGAGACATGCGGGCGAATCTGGGCGAAGGGAATCTCGCGCTCGCCTTGCTCCCTGCGTAGTCGGTTGAGGGCTTGCGCCATGTCGGGTGCCGTATCGAGCAAAGTGCCGTCGAGATCGAACAGCACGCCGCTGACAGCGCTGCGCGCGGCCATCACGCTCCGGCACGCGTGAGATGCGCGAGGTAGTTCACCGTTGCATCGTCACTCTGTAGAAAGCGCCGGCGTGATCGGGTTGTATTCGATCCCCGCAAGATCTACGAGATCGAGGCCGCAGCTTCTGGCCCAGCCGGCAAGCTCGGACGGGCGAATGAAGCGCGCGTATTCGTGCGTGCCGCGCGGCAGCAGGCGCAAGAGATATTCCGCACCGACGATCGCGAGCAGGAAGGCTTTCAAATTGCGATTGATCGTCGAGATGAACACCTGCCCGCCGGGACGCACCAGGGTGGCAAGCGCCGAGAGCACCTGGTCCGGCTCCGGGACATGCTCGAGCATTTCCATGCAGGTGATGACGTCGAACTGCCCGGGCGAGGCGGCGGCGAGGTCTTCAGCCGACGTCAGCCGATACTCCAGTTTTACGCCGCTCTCGAGGGCGTGCAGCTCCGCGACCTGCAAGGCCGCCTGCGCCATGTCGATACCCAGGACGCTGGCGCCCTTGCGCGCCATCGCTTCGGAAAGGATGCCGCCGCCGCAGCCGACATCGAGGATTCTCGCGCCGGCGAGCGATGCGCGTGCTTCGATGAACGCGAGGCGCAAGGGATTGAGCTCGTGCAGCGGGCGGAATTCTCCCGCCGGATCCCACCAGCGTTGTGCCAGCGCTTCGAACTTGGCGATCTCGCCGGCATCGACGTTGGGGATGGAGTTCATCGTTACCGGTGTTCCTCAGGCGGCGCGCTCGGTAAGCGCGGCAATACGTTCGCTCCAGCGTGCCGCATGGTGGCGCAGGCGATCCGGATCGAGGCGCGTGAATTGTCCGTCGCCGACCAGGTGCTTGCCGGCGACCCACACGTCACTCACCTGATCACGGCTCGCGGCATAAACAACCTGGGAAAGCGGTGAGTAGACGGGCAAGGTCGCCGGTGTATCGAGATTCATGCAACACAGGTCCGCCCACTTGCCGGGGAGGAGCGACCCGGTGTCCGAATCGAGGCCCAGCGCACGAGCTCCGTTGAGTGTCGCCATGCGCAAGGCGGTGGCTGCGTCCAGCACGGTCGGATCGTGGCTGTGGCCCTTGGCAAGCAAGGCAGCCAGGCGCATTTCGCCCACCATATCGAGGCTGTTGTTGCTCGCTGCGCCGTCGGTGCCGAGTGCGACATTGAGTCCCGCGGCCAGCATCGCGCCGACCGGCGCCATACCGTTGCCGAGCTTGAGGTTCGATGCCGGACAATGAACTACCGGCATGCCGGCCTGCGCGGCGGTCGCGATGTCCGTGGCTTCGGCCTGAGCGAAGTGCACTCCGATGAGGCGCGGCGAAAGAAGGCCCAGACGGCTCAGGCGCTCGATCGGGCGCACACCGTGCACTGCGAGGGATTGCTCGATTTCCGCCACGCTCTCATGAAGGTGAATCATCACCGTCGCATCGAGCTCGTCGGCGTAGATGCGAATACGCTCGAACGTCGCATCGCTCACGAGATAAGGCGAGTGCGGCCCGAGCGCAGTGCTGATGAGTGGGTGATCGCGCCAGGCGTCGTGGAGCGCAAGGCCCTGCGAGAGATAGTCGTCTGCGCCGCCTGCCCAGGGCGCGGGAAAGTCAGCAATCGGCGCTCCGATACAGGCTCGTACGTGCAGTTCGGCGGCGACGCGCGCGCTCTCTTCCGGAAAGAAGTACCAGTCCGCGACGCAGGTTGTGCCGGCGAGCAGCATCTCTGCAAATGCGAGCTCCGTGCCTGCACGCACGAATTCGGCGCTGACCCAGCGTTGCTCGAGCGGAAAGATGCGCCGGCGCAGCCAGGCGTCGAACGGCAGATCGTCGGCGATCCCCCGCAGCAGGCTCATCGCGGCATGGGTATGGGCATTCACGAATCCTGGTATGAGCACGTGACACGGTCGGCGCACGTGTTCGCGCGCCGTGAACCGGGCGCGCACCTCGGAGGAAGGCAGCAGCGCCACGATTCGACCGCCGTTGATGGCGATCGCGTGATGCTCGAGCACGCGGCCATGCGGCTCAACCGGGACGATCCAGCGTGCGTCGATGATGAGATCAATGGATTGCATGCGTACCGTGGCGGGCGAGGTTCGAGCTCAGTGGGGAGCCTGTCTGAAATGAGCGCAAGTATAGCGGCGCCGCCTCGCGCCGACACGCTGTGCAGGTTCGGTGGGGTGACTCGCTGTGATAAGATTGCGCGCTTTCTACTCCACTTGAAAAAGTGCTTTCTTGGCCACGCTCCCGGCACAGTCCGGAGCTCGATAACGGACCCCTGAATGGCGGACATCGCGCGCGAAATTCTCGCCGTCAATCTCGAAGACGAGATGCGCCGCTCCTATCTCGATTACGCCATGAGCGTGATCGTGGGGCGCGCGTTGCCGGACGTCCGCGATGGCCTCAAGCCGGTGCATCGGCGCGTGCTGTACGCGATGCGCGAGCTCGGCAACGACTACAACAAGGCCTACAAGAAGTCCGCCCGCGTGGTCGGCGATGTGATCGGCAAGTACCACCCGCACGGTGACACGGCCGTGTACGACACGATGGTGCGCATGGCGCAGGGCTTCTCGATGCGCTACGTGCTGGTCGACGGACAGGGCAATTTCGGCTCGGTCGACGGCGACATGCCGGCGGCGATGCGCTACACCGAAGTGCGCATGTCGCGCATGGCACACGAGCTGCTCGCCGACATCGACAAGGAAACGGTCGATTTCGTCCCCAACTACGACGAGTCGGAAAGCGAGCCGGCGGTGCTGCCGACGCGCATTCCGAACCTGCTGATCAACGGGTCGACCGGCATCGCGGTCGGCATGGCGACCAACATCCCGCCGCACAACCTGACCGAGGTCGTGAACGCGTGCGTTGCGCTCATCGACGATCCATCGATGTCGCTCGCTGCCCTGATGCAGCACATCCCGGGCCCGGATTTTCCGACCGCCGGCATCATCAACGGCGCGCAGGAGATCGTCGCGGGCTACAAGACCGGCCGCGGCCGCCTGTCGGTGCGCGCGCGCACACATATAGAAGACCTGGAACGGGGCGGGCGGCACGCGATCGTCGTCACCGAGCTGCCGTACCAGGTGAACAAGGCGCGGCTGATCGAGCGCATTGCCGAGCTGGTCAAGGACAAGCACCTCGACGGCATCCTGACGGGCTGCGCGACGAGTCCGACAAGGATGGCATGCGCGTGGTCATCGAGCTCAAGAAGGGCGAGGTGCCCGACATCGTGCTCAACAACCTGTATGCACAGACGCCGATGGAAACGGTGTTCGGCATCAACATGGTTGCACTGGTCGACGGCCAGCCGAGGCTCTTGTCGCTCAAGGAGCTGCTCGAGGCGTTCCTGCGCCACCGGCGCGAGGTGGTCACGCGACGCACGATTTTCGATCTGCGCAAGGCGCGCGAGCGCGCCCACGTCCTCGAGGGCCTGGCCGTGGCGCTCGCCAACATCGACGCAGTCATCGAGACGATCAAGCGTTCGCCCGTCACCGCCCGAAGCGCGTGCCGCACTGGTATCCCGCAACTGGGAATCGGGTGTAGTCGCCGAGATGCTGAAGCGCGCGGGCGACATACACACGCGACCGGACGGCATCAGCAGCGAGCTCGGCCTGCTGGACGGCGGCTATCGACTGTCGGAAGTACAGGCACAGGCGATCCTCGACATGCGCCTGCACCGCCTGACTGGCCTCGAGCAGGACAAGATCGTCGCGGACTACCAGGAGCTGCTCACGCAGATCCGCGATCTCGGCGACATCCTGGCGCGGCCGGAGCGACTGCTCGCCGTGATCCGCGGTGAGCTGATCGAGTTGCGCGATTCCTACGGCGATGCGCGGCGCACCGAGATCATTCGCGACCATTCCGATCTCACCATCGAGGACCTGATCGAGCCGCAGGACGTCGTGGTGACGCTGTCGCATTCCGGCTACGCGAAGTCGCAACCGGTCTCCGACTACCAGGCCCAGCGCCGCGGTGGACGCGGCAAGGCGGCGACCAGCGTCAAGGACGAGGACTTCATCGACAAGCTGTTCGTCGCCAACACGCACGACACGCTGCTGTGCTTTTCCAGCCGCGGCAAGGTGTACTGGCTCAAGGTGTACGAGCTGCCGCAGGCCGGGCGCGGCGCGCGCGGCAAGCCGATGGTGAACCTGCTGCCGCTGCAGGAAGGCGAGCGCATCAATGCGGTGCTGCCGATCCGCGAGTACGACGAACATCATTACGTGTTCATGGCCACGGCGCTCGGCACGGTCAAGAAGACCCCGCTGGCCGCGTTCTCGCGCCCGCGCAGTACCGGCATCATCGCGGTCGATCTCGCTGCCGATGACCAGCTGGTGGGCGTCGCGCTGACGGACGGCCAGCGCGAAATCATGCTGTGCACCAGCGGCGGCAAGGCGATTCGCTTCAGTGAAGACGAAGTGCGGCCGATGGGTCGCGAGGCGGCAGGTGTACGGGGCGTAAAGCTGTCGCTCGGCCAACGCGTCATCGCGCTCATCGTGGTCGATGACGGCTTCATATCTGACCGCATCGGAAAACGGCTACGGCAAGCTCACGCCGGTGGACGAGTTCCCACGTCATGGTCGTGGCGGCCAGGGCGTCATCGCCTTGCAGACCACCGAGCGCAACGGCCAGATGGTCGGCGCACTGCATGTCGTGCGCGACCACGAGATCATGCTGATCAGCTCGACGGGCACACTGGTGCGAACGCCAGTGGCCGAGATCTCGGTCGTGGGCCGCAACACGCAGGGCGTGCGCCTCATTCGCCTCGACGAAGCCGAGCGGCTGGTCGGCCTGGAGCGCGTCGAAGGTTTGAATGGCGACGGCGCCGGCGACATCGACACCGGCGGCCTGGCCGCTGAAACACCCGATCCCGCCTGATACACTTCTTGCGCCTCTTTTGTAGTGCGCTCAGCACGGGAAATTCATGCGTGTTTTCAACTTCAGCGCCGGGCCCGCCGCGCTGCCTCTGGAAGTCCTCGAACAGGCACGGGATGAGCTGATCGACTGGCAGGGCAGCGGCATGTCCGTGATGGAGATCAGCCACCGCAGCAAGGCGTTCATCGCCGTCGCCCAGAAGGCCGAAGCGGACCTGCGCGAGCTGCTGTCTGTGCCCGCCAACTACAAGGTGCTGTTCCTGCAGGGCGGCGCGACCGGGCAGTTCTCGGCGATTCCCCTGAATCTGGCGACCCAGGAGTCTGTGGTCGACTACGTCAATACCGGCAGCTGGTCGAAGAAGGCGCTCGGCGACGCGCGGCGGTATTGCAAGGTCAATGTCGTCGCCGATGCCGCCGACTCCGGCTACAACACGATCCCCGCCGTCTCCGGCTGGAAGCGCACCCCGGATGCGGCATATCTGCACTACACGCCGAACGAAACCATCGGCGGGGTCGAGTTTCATTTCGTGCCCGATATCGGTGCAACGCCACTGGTCGCGGACATGTCCTCGACGTTGTTGTCGCGCCCGATCGATGTGTCGAAATTCGGGCTGATCTACGCCGGCGCGCAGAAGAACATGGGTCCCTCGGGCCTCACGCTGGTGATCGTGCGCGACGATCTGATCGGGCATGCGCGACCGGAAACCCCGCTGGTGTTCGACTACAAGGGCATGGCGGATGAAGGCTCCATGCTCAACACGCCGCCGACCTTCGGCTGGTACTTCGCCGGCCTGGTCTTCCAGTGGCTGAAGCGCCAGGGCGGTCTCGCCGCGATGGCGGAGCTCAATCGGGCCAAGGCCGCAAAGCTGTACGCCGCGATCGACGGCTCAGGGTTCTACCGCAATCCGGTCGCCAAGGACTGCCGCTCATGGATGAACGTGCCCTTCACGCTGGCGCGGCCCGAGCTCGACAAGCAGTTCATCGCCGAAGCGAAGACCGCAGGGCTCACGAATCTCGAGGGCCATCGTTCCGTCGGCGGCATGCGCGCGAGTCTCTACAACGCCATGCCGATCGCGGGCGTGAATGCGCTGGTGGAGTTCATGCAGGACTTTGCGAGGAAGAATGGCTAGCACCGCAATCGACATGCACCGCAAGACGCATGACGTTCAAGATTCTGACGCTCAACAACATCTCGATCCGCGGCCTGGAGCGGCTGCCGCGCGACCGCTACGAGATCGCATCCGAGATCGGCCATCCGGACGCCGTCCTGGTGCGCTCCGCTGACATGCACAAGATGGTGATTCCGGATTCGGTCAAGGCGGTCGGGCGTGCGGGCGCCGGCGTCAACAACATCCCGGTCGCAAGCCTCAGCAAGCGCGGCATTCCGGTGTTCAATTCGCCGGGCGCGAATGCAAACGCGGTGAAGGAACTGGTGATCGCCGGGATGTTTCTCGCGGCGCGCAACATCTGCCAGGCGTGGGCGTACGTACGCGCCCTCGAGGGCGACGATCACGCGGTCGAAGAGGCGGTCGAGAAGGGCAAGAAGAAATTCGTCGGCTTCGAGCTCCCGGGCCGGACGCTGGGCGTCGTCGGACTCGGCGCCATCGGCGTCGAGGTTGCCAATGCCGCCCTGGGTCTGAGAATGAAAGTGCTGGGCTACGACCCGCAGATCACCGTGCAGCGCGCCTGGCAGCTTTCGTCGGGTGTCGAGCAGGCGGTCAGCCTCGATGACCTGTTTGCGCGCTCCGACCTGATCAGCGTGCATGTGCCGCTGAATGACGCCACGCGCAGACTCGTCAACGCCGCGCGCCTGCGTCTGATGCGCAAGGGCGGCGTGATCCTGAATTTCGCGCGGGCGCCGATCGTCGACGAAACTGCGATCGTCGAAGCGCTCGATCAGGGTCGGCTGCAATCGTACGTGTGTGACTTTCCGAGTAACGCCGATCCGCAACCATCCGCGGGTCGTCGCGCTGCCGCATCTCGGCGCCTCGACCGAGGAAGCCGAGGAGAACTGCGCGATCATGGTCGCCGACACGGTGCGCGACTTTCTCGAGCACGGCAACGTTCGCAACTCGGTGAACTTCCCGGAAGCGATCCTGCCTCGCACCAACGGCGGTCAACGCATCGCGATCGCCAATGACAACGTGCCCAACATGGTGGGCCAGATCTCCACCTGTCTCGCCACGGCCAAGCTCAACATCGCCGACCTTCTCAACAAGTCGCGCGGCGAGCTGGCGTACACGCTGATCGACACCGATGCGCAGATTCCTGCCGAGGTGTTCGAACGGATGTCGCGGCATCGAGGGCGTGCTCTCGGCACGGATACTCTGAGCAATGGCGCGCAAGCCATCGAAGCGCGCCCAGACGCCGAAGCTCGAGGAGCTGCGTGACAGCATTGACGCCGTGGACGCGCAGATTCATGCGCTGATCAGCCAGCGTGCACGACTCGCGCGCGAAGCGGGCATCTCCAAGCACGCAGGACGGACACACCGTCGATTTCTACCGCCCGGAGCGCGAGGCGCAGGTGTTACGCCTGGCGCTGGAACGCAACCAGGGGCCGCTGCGCAACGAAGAGGTGCTGCGGCTGTTTCGCGAGATCATGTCGGCGTGCCTGGCGCAGGAGGACCCGCTGAAGGTCGGCTTCCTGGGTCCGGAAGGCACCTTTACGCAGGCGGCGGTTTTCAAGCATTTCGGCCATTCGGTGCGCGCGTTGCCGCTCGCCACCATCGATGAGGTGTTTCACGAAGTCGAGGCCGGTGTTGCGGACTTCGGCGTGGTGCCGATCGAGAATTCCACTGAAGGCACGGTCAACAATACCCTGGACCGCTTTCTCGCTTCACCGGCGCGAATCTGCGGCGAGGTCGAGCTGCGCATCCACCAATACCTGATGGGCCGCATGGATGCCCTGGCGGACGTGCAACGCGTGTGCTCGCATCAACAGTCGCTCGCGCAGTGCCGCGGATGGCTGGAGGAGTATCTGCCCGGCGTGGAACGGGTTGCGGTGTCGAGCAATGCCGAAGGCGCGCGTCGCGCACGCGATGAAAAGGGCACGGCGGCGATTGCCGGCGAAGCTGCCGCGGAGGTCTACGACCTCAAGGTCCTGGTGGCGCAGATCGAGGACCGGCCGGACAACACGACGCGCTTCCTGGTCGTCGGGCGCAAGACTTTCCGACCGAGCGGCAAAGACAAGACGACACTCCTGATGTCCGCTGCGCATACAGATTCGCCGGGCGCGCTGTATCGGCTGCTCGAGCCGCTCGCCAAGGCGGCGATCAACGTGACACGGATCGAATCGCGACCGTCGCATCGGCGCAAGTGGGACTACGTGTTCTTCCTGGACGTCGAGGGCCATGCCGAGGATCGCAAGCTGGCAAAGGCCCTGGCGCAGCTCAAGCGGCGCGCCTCGCTGTTTCGCGTTCTCGGGTCCTATCCGCAGGCAGTGCAGTAGCGAATGAAGACGGTCCCGATTGCCGATCTCGTGGCACCGCCGGTGCGCGGCCTGCAGCCGTATGTACCTGGCAAGCCCATCTCGGAACTCGAGCGCGAATACGGCGTGCACGACATCGTCAAGCTTGCCTCTAACGAGAATCCACTCGGACCGGGACCGCGCGCGCGCGCCGCCATGGCTGACGCGCTCGCCGAGATCGGGCTGTATCCCGACGGCAGCGGCTTTGAGCTCAAGCGCAGCTTCGCAGCGCATCATGGCATCGATGCCCGAATGCCTGACACTCGGTAACGGTTCCAATGATGTGCTGGTGCTGTTGGCGGAAGCATTCCTGACACCTGCGACCGAGGCGGTGTACTCGCAGTACTGTTTCGCCATCTACCCGATCGTGGTGCAGGCGTCGGGTGCGACCGCCCGCGTCGCGCCCGCGTTATCGACGGACGACCCGATGCCTCTTGGACATGATCTCGATGCGATGGCCGAAGCTGATCACGCCACGCACGCGGCTGGTCTTTCTCGCCAATCCCAACAATCCGACCGGCACATGGGTCGAATCGAATCGGTTGCAGGCGTTCCTGGGCGCACTTGCCGGCCAGCACGCTGGCTGTCGTGGATGAGGCGTACTTCGAATATTCACGTGATGCCGAAATGCCCGGACACGACCAGCTGGCTCGAGGAGCTTCCCAACCTGGTCGTGCTGCGAACCTTCTCGAAGGCCTATGGACTTGCCGGTCTGCGGGTTGGCTATGCAATCTCGCAACCGCAGATCGCGGAGACGCTGAATCGATTGCGCCAGCCCTTCAACGTGAATTCGATCGCTCTCGCGGCGGCGACTGCAGCACTCGACGATCTCGAGCACGTGCGTGGATCCGTGGACCTCAACCGCGCGGCGCTCGCCGAGCTGCGAGTGCAAATCGCCCGGCTCGGGCTCCAGGTCCTGCCCTCGGCGGGCAACTTCGTGCTGGTCGATTTGGGTCGCCCGGTCGGGCCGATCTTCGAAGGATTGTTACGCCGGGGCGTGATCGCACGGCCGGTCGGCAACTATGGGCTACCGAATCACCTGCGCATCACGACCGGCACGCTCGAGCAGACGCGACGCGCGATCGAGGCGCTAGCCTCGGTACGTCGGAAACTACCGTGTGACACGGACTCCGACCGGATCTGCAGTAGTCCCCGCACGTCGGCTCTCTTATAGAGTGCAACCGGTTGCTCGAGTCCGGGGAACGCTCACCGTCCCCGGCGACAAGTCGATCTCGCATCGCTCCCTGATGCTCGCGGGCATCGCCGAAGGTCGGACTGTCGTCGACGGTTTCCTGGCGAGCGAGGATTGCCTCGCCACTCTCGCTGCCATGCGAGCGCTCGGGAGTGCCGATCGATCACGGCACCGGGCAAGGAGTTGTCAGTCGACGGTGTCGGAAGGGACGGCCTCAAGGCATCGGGCGCGCCTCTCGACATGGGCAATTCGGGCACCGCGATGCGCCTGTTCACGGGATTGCTGGCCGGCCAGCGCTTCGACTCCGAGCTGATCGGAGATGCTTCGCTCATGCGACGCCCGATGGAACGCGTCGCGATCCCGCTGCGACAGATGGGCGCGGCGATCGAGACACAATCCGGACTCCCGCCGGTGCGCATCGCAGGCGGACGGCACCTGCACGCGATTCAGTACCACCTGCCAATGGCGAGCGCGCAGGTAAAGTCCGCGATCCTCCTGGCGGGCATCTACGCGCAAGGAACCACTTCGATTACCGAACCGGCGATAACCCGTGATCACAGCGAGCGCATGCTGCAGGCCTTCGGCGTGAATGTGCATGCGCAGGGGCAGAAAGCATCGACTTGCAAGGCCCCGCACGTCTGCGCGGATGCAGGATCGACGTGCCGGGCGATTTCTCATCCGCGGCATTCTTTATTGTGGCCGGCTGTCTGGCGGCGGATGGAGTGCTCACGCTGCGCAATGTAGGCATCAATCCCACACGCACCGGCTTGCTGGACGCGCTGCGGCTCATGGGTGCTGAAATACGGGTAAAGAATGCGCGTGTCTCCGGCGCCGAACCGCTCGCAGACCTCGAAATCGAGCGCCGTGAGCTGCAAGGGATCGAGGTGCCTCGCGACGCTCGTGCCCTTGGCCATCGACGAAATCCCGGCACTCCTGATCGCCGCCGCGTGTGCGCGGGGCGAAACGCTGGTCACCGGCGCCGAAGAATTGAGAGTCAAGGAAAGCGATCGGATCGCTGCCATGGCGCAGGGCCTGCAGGCCGTGGGCATTCGGACCGAGGTGCGCGCCGACGGTATGCGCGTCTTCGGCGGCGCGATTCAGGGCGGACGCGTCGACAGCCACGGAGACCATCGCATTGCCATGGCTTTCGCCATCGCGAGCGCTGCGGGCCCGGGAGCCGATCGAGATCGTCGACGTTGCGAACGTGGCGACTTCGTTCCCCGGTTTTGTCGAGAGCGCTCAAAGCATCGGGCTCGATATCGAGGTTGTGGAGTGCTGATGTGATGGCCGAAGAGGCTCCCGTCATCGCGATCGATGGTCCGAGCGGCTCAGGAAAGGGCACCGTCAGTCGAGCCGTGGCACAGAGCCTCGGGTGGCATTTCCTCGATAGCGGGGCGCTGTATCGGCTCGTCGCTCTGCAGGGACTGAAGCAGGGCCTGGACCCCGATGACGAGGCAGGGCACGCGCGCCTCGCCGAGCAGATGAGGATCCGCTTCGGGAGCACGACCGGACGGCAGCGAGCAGATCTTCCTCGAGGGTACGGATGTCACCCGCGATCTGCGCAGCGAAGCGACGGGGAACGCAGCATCACGGGTCGCCGCAATGCCGGCCGTACGCAGCGCTCTGTTCGGGCGCCAGCAGAGATTCGCGGAGCCGCCCGGACTGGTGGCCGATGGGCGGGATATGGGAACTGTTGTTTTCCCGACCGCGGACCTCAAGATCTTCCTCACGGCGAGCGCCGAGGAGCGGGCCCGTCGGCGTCATAAGCAGTTGAAAGACAAGGGACTTGATGTTAGCCTTGCCGCCCTTTCGCGAGAGATCGCGGAGCGTGATGCCCGCGACACCGGCCGCAAGGTCGCGCCGTTGAAGGCAGCCGCCGATGCGGTGGTTCTGGACTCTACCGGACTAGACGTCGAAGAGGTCGTGGCGCGCGTCCTGCGCCTGGCGCGAGAACGGTTCGGGTAGAGGCGCTCGCAGGCGCTTTTGTTGAAGGAGTGTCAAACGTGGGACACGCATGGAACGCGCGTCTCGTAACTGAATTCCCCTCGACGGGCTGGATTGCCCTCAGGGCCATACCGGACGGTTCTTGAAGAACCTTTGTAACCCCAAATTTATGACCGAGAGTTTTGCCCAGCTTTTCGAACAGAGCCTCGCCAGCCAGCGCATCAAGCCCGGCACCATCCTGATGGGTCACGTGGTCGAAGTCGGCCAGGATTTCGTGATCGTCAACGTCGGCCTGAAGTCCGAGGCCGTCATTTCGATCGACCAGTTTCGACCGAGAAGGGCGAGATCGAGGTCAAGGCCGGCGACGATGTCGAGGTCGCCCTCGACACCGTCGAGGACGGCTCCGGCGAAACGCGCCTGTCGCGCGAGAAGGCCAAGCGCGCCCGCACCTGGACCCGCCTCGAGAAGGCATTCGAATCCAGCGGAAATCGTCACCGGCATCATCACCGGCCGCGTGAAGGGTGGCTTCACCGTCGAGATCGACAACGTCCGCGCGTTCCTGCCGGGCTCGCTGGTCGATGTGCGCCCGGTGCGCGATCCGAGCTACCTCGAAGGCAAGGCGCTCGAGTTCAAGGTCATCAAGCTCGACCAGAAGCGCAACAACGTCGTCGTGTCGCGCCGCGCGGTCGTCGAGCAGGAATACAGCGCCGAGCGCAATGCGCTGCTCGACAACCTGCAGGAAGGCGCGGTCGTCAAGGGCGTCGTCAAGAACCTCACCGACTACGGTGCGTTCGTCGACCTCGGCGGCATCGACGGCCTGCTGCACATCACCGACATGGCGTGGAAGCGCGTCAAGCATCCGTCGGAAGTCGTCAAGGTCGGCGATGAGATCGACGTGCGCATCCTCAAGTTCGATCGCGAGCGTTCACGCGTGTCGCTCGGCCTCAAGCAGCTGGGCGCCGATCCGTGGCAGAACATCGCGCGCCGCTATCCGCCGAACACGCGCCTGTTCGGCAAGGTCACGAACATCGCCGACTACGGCTGCTTCGTGGAGATCGAGGAGGGCGTCGAGGGCCTGGTGCACGTCTCCGAGATGGACTGGACCAACAAGAACGTCAACCCCGCAAAGGTCGTGCACATCGGCCAGGAAGTCGAAGTCATGGTGCTCGACATCGACGAGGAGCGCCGCCGCATCTCGCTCGGCCTCAAGCAGTGCAAGACCAACCCGTGGAAGGAGTTCGCCGAGAACTACAACCGCGGCGACAAGGTGGCGGGCCAGATCAAGTCGATCACCGACTTCGGCATCTTCATCGGCCTGCCGGGCGACATCGACGGCCTGGTGCACCTGTCCGACATCTCCTGGGACGTGCCCGGCGAAGAGGCGGTGCGCAACTACCAGAAGGGCCAGCAGCTCGAGGCGATGGTGCTGTCGATCGATCCGGAGCGCGAGCGCATCTCGCTCGGCATCAAGCAGCTCGCGAAGGATCCGTTCTCGAGCTATCTCGCCGAGCATCCGAAGGGCAGCATCGTGACGGGCGTGGTGCGGGAAGTGGACGCCAAGGGCGCGCTCATCGACCTCGGCAACGGCGTCGAAGGCCAGCTGCGCGCCTCCGAGCTGTCGCGCGATCGCGTCGAGGATGCGCGCACGGTGCTCAAGGTCGGCGATGAGGTCGAAGCCAAGTTCACCGGCGTCGACCGCAAGACCCGCATCATCTCGCTGTCGATCAAGGCCAAGGAAGCGCACGAAGAGGCCGAGGCCGTGCAGAACTACAGACGGCACCGATTCCTCCTCGGGCACCAGCCTGGGCGACCTGCTGAAGGAACAGATCGGCGGCCAGGACTGAAGCGTTCGCACGGTAAAAGGGCCTTGCGCATGACGAAGTCGGAACTGATCGAGATCATCACGGCCAAGCAGAAGCACCTGCCCGCCAAGGACGTGGAGCTGGCGCTCAAGCAGATCCTGGAGATCATGAGCGATGCGCTCGCGCAGGGCGAGCGCATCGAGATCCGGGGTTTCGGCAGCTTCTCGCTGCACTTTCGTCCGCCGCGCCAGGGTCGCAATCCCGAAGACCGGCGAGGCGGTCGCGCTCGCCGGCAAGTACGTGCCGCATTTCAAGCCCGGCAAGGACCTGCGCGAGCGCGTCAACGACGGCGCGGGCGAGCCGATCCACGACTGATGCCGACTGCCAGTATTCCGAGAGGACGCCGTATGCGGATCGTTCAAGAACGCGAATCGTCCCTGGAGGCTACGGGCAAAGTCCGTTTTTGAAAGAGCGCCCCGCAACGTCCTCCGCGTGATGGTAGAGTGTCGCTGGCTCGAGACCTGACATGCCGCGCGCACTGTTTATCCTCATCTGCCTGCTCGTGTTCTTTACCGGCACTGCGCTGGTCGCCGCCAACGGCGCGCCGGTGCGTGTCGATCTGCTGATCGCGGAGGTCGAGTTGACGCGTGGTCAGCTCATGGTCACGGCTTTCGTCCTGGGATGGCTGGCAGGGATTGCTTCGGCCTGGAGCTTCGTGCGCAAGCTGACGAGCGAACGGACGCAGCTGCGCCGCAGTCTGCGGCTCGCAGAGGCCGAGATCAGGAACCTGCGGCCCCTGCCCCAAGATCGTGGCTGAATCTGCGCTCCTGGCCGCGCTCGTGGCCGTCGGTATCGCAGGCTATGTGGGGTGGCGACTCGGCCGACGCATGCAGCGTGCCGCGCGCCGCGTCGGCCGCCGCCGCTTGCCGGCCGACTACCTCGCGGGGCTGAACTATGTCATCAACGAGCAGCCCGATCGGGCGCTGGAAGTGTTCACGCGGATGGTCGATGTGAACACCGAAACTGTCGAGATTCACTTTGCACTCGGAAGCCTGTTTCGCCGCCGCGGGGAAGTTGATCGCGCCATCCGCGTACACCAGGGCATTCTCGACCGGCCACAGCTGGAACCGGAACAGCGCGAGCAGGCGTTGCTCGAGCTGGCAATCGACTATCTGCGCGCTGGCCTGCTCGATCGATCGGAGAGCCTGTACCTGAAACTCGCAGAGTCGCGCGAGCACCGGTTCACGGCCTTGCGCGCGCTGATCGGCATTTACGAGCAGCAACACGATTGGCAGCAGGCAATCAACACACATCGGCAGTTGGCATCTGCCGGTGGGGCTGTGCAGACCGGCGCGATTGCTCACTATCACTGCGAGCTGGCGGAAGCAGCCCGCACCTCCGGTCAGTTCGACGAGGCGCGACGCCTGCTGCGCGAGGCGCGACGCGAGCAACGCCGCTTTCCGCGCGCCGCGATCCTGCGTGCAGAAATTGCACGTGATGCTGGGGATGACGCGCTGGCATCGCGGCTTCTGCTGCTGGCCCTCGAGCGCGAACCTGCGCTGCTGCTCGAAATCCTGCCACGCCTTCACGCCTGCGGACGACGGCTGCAGACTCGCGAGCCTCTCGATGCGGCGATCACAGCACTGCAGCGCAATCGTCGGCCGGTGCACGAGCTGCGCCAGCGCCCTGATACTGGCTGACGTCATCGAAGAGCCCAACGCGCTTGGCGCAATTCGCGACTACGTGCTGAGCGATGGTCTGCTGCGCGAGCTGGCGCAGCCGCTCGACAGTACGCGCGGCCTGGACGACGACACGCTACGGCGTGTTGCAAGGCTGCTGGGCAGGGTGCTTTCGCGCAATCCGCGCTATCGCTGCGGCGAGTGTGGATTCGCAAGTCATGCATGGTTCTGGCAATGCCCCGGTTGCAAGAGCTGGGACAGCCTCAAGCCTCAATTGGCTCCGGCCGGGCAGGCGGCGGTCGCCGCTGCCGTGGGGGAGGTAGCAGTCCGGCACGCAAGCTGAAACTTCACGTTCACACTTCATTGGCGGATTCACGCGCAGGCACGACTAAAGGACATTGTCGGCTCGCGGCGTGATGCCGCGTCATCGCATGGATGCGGAGTCGCAGTCGACTCAAGGAGGAGCAATGAGGCAATCAATTCCGGCGATCGTGCTGGCAGGCCTGCTGATGTCGGTGGCCGCGCTGGCCGACCCCGTCAACATCAACACTGCGGATGCTCGTACGCTGGCGAAAGAGCTGAACGGCATCGGCTTGTCGCGCGCACAGGCGATTGTCGATTACCGAGAGAAGAACGGTCCTTTCAAGAACGCGGATGAACTCGCCAAGGTGAAAGGTATCGGGATGAAGGTGGTCGAGCAGAATCGAGCCAACATTCGGGTCGAAAAGGCTGATAAAGAGCAAGGCGGCGGCTGCGAAGCCAGGGGACAAGACCGCAGCGAGCGAGTGACGCGCGTCACAGGGCACGCACGTCGCTTGCGGCGCGCTGGTGCGCACGCCCTGAGGGACGACAACTGCGGTAGCGGATCGGGCACGGGCATCGGGTATTATCGGCAACCTCAAGTTGCTGAACGAGATCCATATGGCGCCTTCCAGCCCGATCCGCGCCGCCGTTTTCCCGGTTGCGGGGCGCGGTACCCGATTTCTGCCCGCCACCAAGGCGAGCCCCAAAGAGATGTTGCCCATCGTGGACAAGCCGCTGATTCAATACGCGGCGGAAGAAGCCTTGTCCGCAGGCGCGCGCAACCTGGTGTTCATCACCGGCAGTTCCAAACGCGCCATCGAGGATCATTTCGACTCAGATCACGAGCTCGAGTCCGCGCTCGAGGCGCAGGGCAAGCACGAGTTGCTCACCACGCTGCGGGGCATCCTGCCGTCGTGGGCCAGTTGCGTATACATCCGCCAGCCGGCGCCGTTGGGTTTGGGACACGCGGTTCTTTGCGCGCGACCCGTAGTGGGACACGAGCCGTTCTTCGTGCACCTGGCGGATGATCTCATCGACGCGAAGATTCCGTGCTTGCGCCAGATGGCGAGCGTCTACGAGCAGCACCACGCCAGCGTCCTGGGGGTTCAGCAAGTTCCGCGCAATGAGACAGACCGTTATGGCATCGTCGCGTGCAGCGCGCCGAATGGTCGGGTCAGTCGCGTCGAGAGTATCGTAGAGAAGCCCAAACCCGCCACCGCACCTTCAACGCTCGCTGTCGTCGGTCGCTACATATTGACGCCACGCATTTTCGAGAAGCTCGAGACGACCGGACGTGGCGCGGGCGGTGAAATTCAGCTGACCGACGGCATCGCGGCGTTGCTCGCCGAGGAACCGGTATTCGCTTACGAGTTCAAGGGACGCCGCTATGACTGCGGCAGCAAGCTCGGCTACCTGCAGGCGACGGTCGAGTACGCGTTGAATCATTCGAGTCTTGGCGCCGAGTTCGAGAAGTATCTTCTCGATCTCGCAGCGACGCGACGCAAGCGGGCCTGAGTGCAGTAGTAGAGAGAGCGGGGTGGTGACGCGGGCGCCAGTTCGGCCCGCTTATGGCCAGGCACGTCGCTCGGCGGTCATGAGGGGTGAGCGGCAGGACATTCGCCGCCGCCCACCCTACAGTATCGACTCAGACCTTGTCCGTAGCCTTTACGACTGCGGATTGCATCGCGTCGGCTGCGCTTTCGACGGCCGTGGTCGCGCCAATGACGGCGGTCGTCGCACCTTGCTCGGCCGCTGATGTGGCCTGATTGATCGAGACTGCGGCTTTCTTGATGGCTCGGTTGGCGGAGCGTCGCACGCGACGCGCAGTGCGCCGAGTCGCGCGGCCCAGCTTACGTGCTACCCGACGCGTTCGGCGGGCAACTTTTCTCGCCACCTTACGCACGCTGCGGCCCAGTTTTCTGGCAGCCTTGCGCTGGCGTACTTTGGCTCTCACTGCGCGCTTGCGTACAGTTCTCTTGGCTTTCTTGGCGCGGACCTTGCGACGGATACGTGTCTTCTTTGCTGCCATTGTCTGACCCCTTTACTGGATTTGCGTAAGGCGGATCGTCCAAATGCGACTGCGGCGTGCAGCCGCGCGTCGCGGAAGATGGTTCAAAATTCGTCGGGCGTTGTGCCGGATTGGAATTCTGTGCGCAACAGTATCCGCATTCCGGCGCGACGGCGCCAGAGGAAAAATGCTCTGTCAGGATGGCTCCGCCGGGAGGACTCGAACCTCCGACCTGGGGATTAACAGTCCCTCGCTCTACCGACTGAGCTACGGCGGAACCGGAAAGGCGGCGAATTCTGCGGGAGCGACCCGGGGCCGTCAACCGAGCCCCAAGCGCGCAATTACGCCGTTTTGACCCGGTTCACGGTGCTTCCGGCGAGGGCGCGTCGCATCCGCCCGACCGCGTCCTCGAGCGTCGCCATGCTGCAGGCAAACGACAGGCGGATGTGCCCGGGGGCGCCGAAACCGGTGCCGGGAACGACGGCTACGCCGGCGTTCGCGAGCAGGTACTCAGCAAAGGCCCCGTCATCCTTGCAGTTGGTTGCGACCATCGCGCCAGTGACGTCGGCAAAGGCGTAGAACGTCCCCGCGCCGGGGAGGCACGACACGCCGGGAAGGCTGTTGAGTCCCTGCACGATGAAGTCGTGTCGGGCCTTGAACTGACGGTTCATTTCCACAACGCAGGTCTGATCAGCGTTCAATGCAACTGTCGCTGCCTTCTGGCTCATGCTGGCGGCGTTGGAGGTGGACTGACCCTGGATCGTCGCCATCGCGGTGATGACTTCCTGCGGGCCGCCGCAATACCCGATGCGCCAGCCGGTCATCGCGTAGGACTTCGAGCAGCCATTGATCGTCACAGTACGGTCATAGAGCGCGGGTACCGCGGTGAGCAGGCTGCAAAACGGCTCGCTGCGCCCAATAGATGTGCTCGTACATGTCATCGGTGCCGATCACGATGCGCGGATGGGCCAGCAGCACGTCGCCGAGCGCGACGAGTTCCGCACGCGTGTAGGCCGCGCCGGTCGGATTGCAAGGGCTGTTGAGGAGAAGGAGTCGGGTCCTCGGCGTGATCGCACGCCTCCAGTTGGGCGGGCGTGATCTTGTAGCCCTGGTCTGCGTCCGGCGAACACGGTCACTGGCTTGCCGTCCGAGAGCAGGACCATGTCGGGGTAGGAGACCCAGTAGGGCGCCGGGATGATCGGCTTCATCGTCCGGGTCGAGGATGGCGGCGCAGAGGTTGTAGACCGTCTGCTTGGCGCCGCTGGAGACGAGAATCTGCGCGCGCGAGTACTCGAGGCCGTTGTCGCGCCTGAACTTGCCGATGATCGCGTCCTTGAGCTCGTTGATGCCCTCGACCGCGGTGTAGCGCGTGAAGCCGGAGCGGATCGCGGCCACACCGGCATCCGCGATGTGTTTCGGCGTGTCGAAGTCCGGCTCGCCCACGCCGAGGCCGATGATGTCGTGGCCCTCCGCCTTGAGGCGCGCGGCGCGCGCTGCAACCGCAAGAGTTGGAGAGGGCTTTACGCGTTGAACGCGCCGGGAGACTGGTACACTCACTGGTCACCACCGCGAAGTTGAATCAGCGCGTAGTTTAGGGCTTCCGCCCGGTCAGCGCACCGATCACAGAATGGATAGACAACCCGAGTTCAAACTCACTGCAGGCTATCGTCCGGCGGGCGATCAGCCCGAGGCGATCGCCAACCTGGTCGATGGTCTGACGCAACGGGCTGTCGCACCAGACACTGCTGGGAGTCACGGGTTCGGGCAAGACATTCACGATCGCCAATGTGATCGAAGCCGTGCAGCGACCGACGCTGGTGCTCGCGCACAACAAGACCCTCGCGGCGCAACTCTACGGGGAATTCCGCGAGTTCTTCCCGCGCAGCGCGGTCGAATACTTCGTTTCCTACTACGACTACTACCAGCCGGAAGCGTACGTTCCTTCGTCCGATACGTTACATCGAGAAGGACGCTTCCATCAACGAGCACATCGAGCAGATGCGGCTCTCGGCGACCAAGGCGCTGCTGGAGCGGCCCGACTCGATCATCGTGGCCACGGTTTCGGCGATCTACGGCCTTGGCGATCCGCAGGCCTACCTCAGCATGGTGCTGCATCTGGTCCGCGGCGAGCCGCTCGACCAGCGCAAGCTGCTGCGCCGCCTCGCGGACATGCAGTACACGCGCAACGAGCTGGACTTGTCGCAGGGCACGTACCGCGTGCGCGGCGATGTCATCGATATCTTCCCGGCGGAGTCCGAGCGCGAAGCGGTGCGCGTCGAACTGTTCGACGACGAGATCGAGTCGCTGAGCTATTTCGATCCGCTGACCGGCGAAGTTCTCGCGCAAGGTGCCGCGACTCACGGTGTTTCCGTCGACGCACTACGTGACGCCGAAGGAGCGAATCACCGGCGCGATCGATCAGATCCGCGACGAACTGCGCAGCGGCTGAAGGAGTTGCGCGCCGCCGGCAAGCTCGTCGAGGCGCAGCGGCTGGAACAGCGCACGCGCTTCGACCTGGAGATGATGAAGGAGGTCGGTTACTGCGCGGGAATCGAGAACTACTCGCGGTACCTGTCGGGACGCCAGGCGGGCGAGCCGCCGCCCTGCCTCTTCGACTACCTGCCGCGTAACGCGCTGCTGGTCGTCGACGAGAGTCATCAGACGATTCCGCAGCTCGGTGCGATGTACCGCGGCGACCGGTCACGCAAGGAAACGCTGGTCGAGTACGGCTTTCGACTTGCCGTCGGCGCTCGACAACCGGCCGCTGCGCTTCGATGAGTGCGAGCAGCTCGCTCCGCAGATGATCTTCGTCTCGGCAACGCCGGGCCCCTACGAAGCGCCAGCGTTCGGGACAGATCGTCGAGCAGGTGGTCCGACCGACCGGGCTGGTCGATCCCGAGGTCGAGATCCGGCCGGTACGCACGCAGGTCGACGACGTGCTGTCCGAGATCAACCTGCGCGTGGCGCTGCAGGAGCGCGTGCTGATCACCACGCTCACCAAGCGCATGGCCGAGGACCTGACCGACTACCTGCACGAGCACGGCGTGCGGGTGCGCTACCTGCATTCGGATATCGAGACCGTCGAGCGGACGGAGATCATTCGCGACCTGCGGCTCGGCAAGTTCGACGTGCTGGTCGGCATCAACCTGCTGCGCGAGGGCCTCGACATGCCCGAGGTGTCGCTGGTCGCGATACTGGATGCGGACAAGGAGGGTTTCCTGCGCTCCGAGGGCTCGCTGATCCAGACGATCGGCCGGGCGGCGCGCAACCTGCACGGCCGGGCGATTCTCTACGCCGACCAGATCACCGGCTCGATGCAGCGCGCGGTACAGGAAACCGAACGCCGCCGCCGTAAGCAGGTCGAGTTCAACGAGCGCCACGGCATCACGCCGCGGGGCATCGTCAAGTCGGTCACCGACATCATGGAGGGCGCGCGGCCTGAGGCCGCCGGGACGCGATCGTCGCGTTGCCGAGAGCACGCCGCGCTATGAGCGCATGGCGCCGGAGCAGATCCTCAAGCGGATCAAGAAGCTCGAACAGGAGATGTTCCGCCAGGCGCGCAACCTCGAGTTCGAGGAAGCGGCGCAGATCCGCGACGAGATCGCTGAATTGCGCAAAGCCGAACTCGGTCTGCCCGACAGCAAAGCGGGCTGAGTTGCTTGCGCGGTACGGGGTCGTTCAGTATCTTTGGCGCCCCTTTTTTGACAGGACAGTCTGAGGACGGGCGCGTAGCTCAGCGGTAGAGCATCACCTTGACATGGTAAGGGTCGCTGGTTCGATCCCAGCCGCGCCCACCAGAAAGACGAAGGGCGGTCTCACTGACGGGAGCGCCCTTTTTTGTTGTTGACGTGCAAGAGCGCCCGATGCCGGTCATCACGCTGCCTGACGGCAGCCAGAAGCACTTCGACCGTCCCGTGACCGTCGATGAGGTGGCGGCCAGCATCGGCGCCGGCTTGCGCAAGGCGGCGCTCGCCGGCCGGGTCGACGGCAAGCTGGTCGATACCTCGTACGTCATCGAGCCGGGACGCCAGGGTCAGCATCGTCACCGATCGCGACCCGGACGGACTCGAAGTCATCCGTCATTCGACGGCGCACCTGCTGGCGCAGGCCGTCAAGCAGTTGTTCCCCGAAGCGCAGGTCACGATCGGTCCGGTGATCGAGGACGGCTTCTACTACGACTTCGCGTTCAAGCGGCCTTTCACGCCGGAAGACCTGGCCGCGATCGAGACCCGCATGCACGAGATTGCCAAGGCCGACCTGAAGGTCGAACCGCACGGTGATGCCGCGCGACGAGGCGGTGGCGTTCTTTCGCAAGCAGGGCGAGCACTACAAGGCCGAGATCATCGCAGCATCCCCGCGAACGAAGAAATCAGCCTGTACGGGCAGGGCGACTGGGTCGACCTGTGCCGCGGCCCGCACGTGCCGAGCACCGGCAAGCTCAAGGCCTTCAAGCTGATGAAGGTCGCGGGCGCCTACTGGCGCGGCGATTCGCGCAACGAAATGCTCCAGCGCATCTACGGCACGGCCTGGGCGGACGAGAAATCACTCAAGGCTTACCTGCTCCGACTGGAAGAGGCCGAGAAGCGCGACCATCGCCGCATCGGCCGCGAGCTCGACCTGTTCCACATGCAGGAAGAGGCGCCGGGCGCCGTGTTCTGGCATCCGAAGGGCTGGACGATTTTGCAGACCCTGATTCGCTACATGCGCGAGCGCCAGGCGGCTGCCGGCTTCACGCGAGGTGAATGCGCCGGAGCTGATGGACGTGAGCTGTGGCAGCAGTCGGGTCACCTGGAGAAGTTCGGCGAGAACATGTACATGACGCGGACGCCGATGAGCGCGTGTACGCGATCAAGCCGATGAACTGCCCCGGCCACGTGCAGATCTTCAAGCACGGACTGCGCAGCTATCGCGACCTGCCGGTGCGCCTCGCCGAGTTCGGCAAGCTCCATCGCTACGAGCCGTCCGGAGCGCTGCACGGACTGATGCGCGTGCGCGCGTTTACGCAGGACGACGCGCACATCTTCTGCACGGAAGACCAGGTGGCGGTGGAATCCGCGACGGTGATCCACCTGCTGATGTCGATCTACAAGGACTTCGGCTTCGACGAAGTGCGGGTCAAGTTCGCGGACCGCCCGCCAAAGCGAGTGGGCGACGATGCGACCTGGGACCGGGCCGAAGCAGCGTTACGCGCTGCCGCCGTCGCAGCGGGAATCGAGTGTGAGCTGAATCCGGGCGAGGGCGCCTTCTACGGGCCCAAGCTGGAGTTCGTGCTGCGTGATGCGATCGGCCGGGACTGGCAGTGCGGGACCCTGCAGGTGGACCTCAAGATGCCGGGCAGGTTGGGCGCGACATACATCGGCGAGGACAGCCAGAAGCACACGCCGGTCATGCTGCACCGGGCGATTTTCGGCTCCCTGGAGCGCTTCCTCGGCATCCTGATCGAGCACCACGCCGGACGCTTGCCCAGCTGGCTCTCGCCGGTGCAGGCCGTGGTGCTCAATATCACCGAGAAACAGGCTGAATACGTGCGGCACGCCGCTGAATTCCTGAAAAATCAGGGGCTTCGGGTCGAAACAGATTTGCGAAACGAGAAGGTCGGCTTTAAAATCCGCGAGCACACGTTGCAGCGCGTCCCGTACCTTCTGGTGGCGGGCGACAGGGAAGTCGAATCGAATTCTCTGGCCGTGCGCACGCGCAACGGGAAGGACCTCGGAACGATGCCGCTCGACACGCTCGCCGAGCGTCTGTCCCGCGAAGTCGCGAGCCGCGGCCGTACTGTTTTGGAGGATTGAAGTATCGCGACAGCTAAGCGCGTCAGGCGCAATGAAGAGATCTCCGCTCCCTCGGTACGCGTCATTGACGCGGATGGTGGGCAGGCAGGAGTGATGACCCGCAACGAGGCCCTGCAGATGGCCACTGCGGCGGAACTGGATCTGGTCGAAGTCTCGCCGACTGCCGAACCACCGGTGTGCCGCATCATGGACTTCGGCAAGTTCCTGTTCGAACAGAACAAGAAGGCCCACTCCGCGCGGCGCAAGCAGAAGACGATACAGATCAAGGAAGTGAAGTTTCGGCCCGGAACCGAGGAGGCTGACTACCAGGTCAAGCTGCGCAATCTGCTCCGGTTCCTGTCGGAAGGCGACAAGGCCAAGGTGACGTTACGTTTCCGCGGCCGTGAAATGGTGCATCAGGACATCGGACGCAAGCTCCTCGATCGCGTGCAGCAGGACCTGGCAGGACATGCCATGGTCGAGCAGCAGCCGCTGATGGAGGGCAAGCAGATGGTGATGCTGTTCGCACCAAAAAAGAAGTGAGCGATCGCTCGGTCCCTCGCGGGACGTTGATCGCACCGCCCGTAGCGGCGGCACGCCGGTGATTCGGTGCGCCACTTGTGATCGGGCTAAACGAAAGAGGTAAAGATCGATGCCCAAGTTGAAAACACACCGGGCGGCGGCGAAGCGTTTTCGCAAGACGGCGAAAGGCTTCAAGCGCGGCCAGTCTCACCGACGTCACATCCTCACCAAGAAGCCCAGCAAGCGGAAGCGTCAGCTGCGGCACCGGCATGATGGTCCACAAGACCGATGTCGACCGCGTGAAGCAGATGCTGCCGAACAGCTGAGCAGTAAACTTTTTTCGAGGAGAGTGAGTCATGGCACGAGTCAAGCGTGGCGTCATCGCAGGACGCCGTCACAAGAAGATTCTCAAGAAGGCGAAGGGCTACTTCAACGCCCGACGCAAGGTATTCCGTGCCGCCAAGCAGGCGGTCATCAAGGCCGGCCAGTACGCGTACCGCGACCGACGGCAGAAGAAGCGCGAGTTTCGCGCGCTGTGGATCGCCCGCATCAACGCGGCGGCGCGCGTGTACGGCCTGTCGTACAGCCGCCTGATCAATGGTCTCGGCAAGGCCGGGATCGAGATCGACCGCAAGATGCTGGCCGATATCGCAGTGAATGATGCAGCAGCGTTCGGCGCCATCGCCGAGCAGGCGAAGGCGGCTCTGGAAGCGGCCTGAGTGGCCGACCTGCGCGCCATCGTCGAAGCGGTGCTGGGCGAGATCGCCCAGGCCGCCGACCTGCCGGCGCTCGAGCAGATCCGTGTTCGGGTGCTCGGCAAGACGGGCGTGATCACCGAGCAGCTCAAGGCGCTCGGCAAACTCCCGGCTGCAGAGCGGCCCGCGCACGGTCAGCGCATCAACGACGCCAAGCAGGCCCTGACCGACGCGATCAGTGCACGGCGTCGGACAGCTCGAATCGGCGCAAGTGGCGACGCAGCTCGCCGCGGGACGTATCGACGTCACGCTTCCCGGTCGTGGCACACGCAGCGGCGGCCTGCACCCGGTGACCAAGGCGCGGTTGCGCGCCGAGGCGCTGTTCCGCGCGGCCGGCTTTCGCGTCGTTGAAGGGCCGGAAGTCGAAGATGACTTCCACAATTTCGATGCGCTCAACTTTCCCGCTGAATCACCCGGCGCGCGCCATGCAGGACACGTTCTTTTTTCCTGATGGCAAGCTCCTGCGCACGCACACCTCGCCGGTTCAGATCCGCACGCTGCGCGAGACGCCGCCTCCCTTGCGCGTGATTGCGCCGGGTCGTGTGTATCGGAGCGATTCGGACATCACCCACACGCCGATGTTTCATCAGATCGAAGGACTGATGGTCGATGAGAACGTCAGTCTCGCCAATCTGAAAGCGGCGCTGCACGGTTTCATGGAGCAGTTCTTCGAGCGCAAGCTCGGCATCCGCTTTCGTCCTTCGTACTTCCCGTTCACGGAGCCCTCCGCGGAAGTCGACATCGAATGCCTGTTCTGCAACGGTGCGGGCTGTCGTGTCTGCAAGCAGACCGGCTGGCTCGAAGTGCTGGGCTGCGGCGTCGTCCATCCCAATGTGCTCGAGGCTGCCGGCGTCGATAGCGAACGCTGGACCGGTTACGCATTCGGCATGGGCATCGAGCGGCTCGCGATGCTGCGCTATGGCGTGAACGACATACGCCTGTACTTCGAGAACGACCTGCGCTTCCTGGCGCAGTTTCGCGCGGGCTGACCATGCAGCTCAGCGAAGCCTGGTTGCGCGAATGGGCCAGTCCGTCGTGGGACTCGGCGACACTCGGCGACGCGTCTCACGATGGCGGGTTTCGAGGTGGAAGGACGCACGAGTGCCGCGCCCGCCGTTCTCAGGCGTCGTGGTCGGCGAAATCGTGGAATGCGCGCGCCACCCGCAGGCTGACAAGCTGTCGGTGTGCAGCGTCACGACTGACGGCAAGAATCGCTCCAGGTCGTCTGTGGTGCGAGTAATGCGCGCGCCGGGCTGAGATCCGCGGTGGCACTCGTCGGGGCGAAGCTTCCCGGTGACGTGACGATCAGGGCCGCACGACTTCGCGACGTGGAATCGAACGGGATGCTGTGCAGCGCGCGCGAGCTCGGCCTCGGCGATGAGTCGGAAGGCATTCTCGAACTTGCCTGGTGCGACGCCTCTCGGCCGCAATTTGCGCGACGTGCTGACCCTCGACGACCAGGTTCTGCAGATCAACGTCACCCCGAACCGTGGAGACGCGATGAGCGTGCGTGGGATCGCGCGCGAAGTCGCCGCGCTGAGTGGCGGGCGCCTGAAGACCCAGACGCGAGCGCCAGTAGCAGCCAAGGTCGATGCACACTTTCCCGTAACGCTGTCGGCACCCGATGGCTGTGCGAAATTCGTAGGCCGGGTCATTCGCGGTCTGGATGCTCGAGCGAGTTCTCCGCTGTGGCTTCGGGAGAGACTGCGTCGCTGCGGCCTGCGCGCGATCAACCCGATCGTCGATGTGACCAACTACGTGATGCTCGAGCTCGGTACGCCGATGCATGCCTACGATCTCGCACGTCTCGACGGCGGCATCGATGTGCGCCGTGCACGAACGAACGAGACAGCTCACGTTGCTCGACGGAACGGAACTGACGTTGCACGCAGAGGACCTCGTGATTGCCGATGCGAGCGGAGCCGTCGGCCTGGCCGGCGTCATGGGCGGAAAACGCAGCGCTGTGAGCGAGGCCACGCGAGAGGTCTTTCTCGAGATTGCGTACTTTGCGCCACCTGGCATCAGTGCCAGCGCGCGTCGCCATGGCCTGATCACGGATGCGGCGCAGCGATTCGAACGCGGGGTCGACTCTCGCGCGCAGGAAGAATCGATGGAGCGGGCGACCGAGCTCCTCTTGCAGATCGCCGGGGGTCAGGCGGGACCAACGACCATCGCGATCGACAAGGCCCGCTTGCCGAGCGCACCTACGTTCCGACTGCGCCAGCGCCAGCTCGCGCGCCTGCTGGGCGCCGAGGTCGCGAATGATGAAGTCACGCGCATTCTCGATTCGCTGGAGATGCACGTGCGAGGAACCGCCGACGGCTGGCAGGTGACGCCGCCCTCGCACCGCTTCGACATTGGCATCGAGGCGGACCTGGTCGAGGAAGTCGGGCGCATATTCGGCTACGAGCGCATCGCTGAAGTCGATGCGCGGATCGCGCAGCGATTCGAACCGCTCGCGGAAAATCGCGTGAGCCCGGATCGCCTGCTGCTGGCCCTCGTCGATCGCGGTTACTTCGAGGCTATTACCTACAGTTTCGTCGACCCCGCGTTGCAGAAGCAGTTGTTCCCAGACGCGACGCCACTGGTGCTGAGCAATCCGATCGCCGCCGACCTTGCCGCCATGCGCGTTTCGCTCTGGCCCGGGCTTCATCGTCGCCCTGCGCGAAAATCTTCGACGTCAGCAGGATCGCGTGCGGCTGTTCGAATCAGGCCGCAAGTTTCTGCCGGGCTCCGAAGGGCTGACGGAGATACCGACGCTCGCCGGTGTGGCGGCGGGCACTGCGCTGCCTGAGCAATGGGGAGAGAAGAAGCGCAACGTCGATTTCTTCGACATCAAAGCTGATGTCGAAGCCTTGCTCGAGCTTACCGGTGCGGCAGATGAGTTCTCGTTCACGCCAGGGACATTGTCGTGCCTTCATCCGGGTCGCACCGCGCGGATCTCTCGCGCTCAACAAACGCGGTCGGCTGGATCGGAGAGCTGCATCCGGAGTTGGTGCGTGCACTCGACTTGACATATGCACCGGTGTTGTTTGAACTCGAAGTGACAGCAGCATGTGAAGGCAAGCTGCCTGTTTTCGAAGAAATTTCGCGCTACCCCTTGATCCGCCGCGATATCGCGATCGTGGTCGACGAAGCGGTCACGCTGGCGGCAATCCGCGAACATGTTAGTGTTGGCGCCCGAAGCCTTTTACGCGACCTGCGTGTGTTCGATATCTACCGGGGGGCAGGTGTAGATTCTGGACGAAAAAGTGTCGCTTTAGGCTTGATTTTACAAGAATCTTCCCGCACGCTTACTGACCAGGACGCGGACCAAATTGTGGCCGCAGTGGTGGACCGGCTGCGGCGTGAGCTGAACGCCTCAATAAGAGATCAATAAAGCATGGCACTCACAAAAGCGGAAATGGCGGAGGCACTGTTCAACCAGCTGGGGCTGAACAAGCGCGAAGCACGCGAGCTCGTGGACATGTTCTTCGAGGAAGTGCGCGCAGCCCTGGCGATGGGCGAGCAGGTGAAGCTCTCCGGCTTCGGCAACTTCGATCTGCGCGACAAGAATCAGCGCCCCGGCCGCAATCCCAAAACGGGGGAGGAGATCCCGATCAGCGCACGGCGCGTCGTGACGTTCCGTCCGGGCCAGAAGCTCAAAGCGCGGGTCGAGGCCTATGCTGGAAGCAAGCAATAACGATGAGCTTCCGCCGATCCCCGGCAAACGCTATTTCACGATCGGCGAAGTGAGCGACCTGTGCGGCGTCAAGCCGCACGTCCTGCGCTATTGGGAACAGGAATTCCCGCAGCTCAAGCCGGTCAAGCGGCGGGGCAACCGCCGCTACTACCAGCGCCAGGACGTGATCGTCATTCGCCAGATTCGCAGCCTTCTGTATGAACAGGGCTTCACGATCGGCGGCGCGCGTAATCGGCTGACCGGCGATGAGGCGCGCGAAGACCTCAGCATGAGCGTCCAGATCGTGCGCCAGCTCCGCAGCGAGCTCGAAGAAATCCTGCGCATCTTGCGCCGCTGAAACTCCCGTCGCGCTTTCGGCATCGGCTCCGCATGTCGCCGCGGTCAACAGCTCATTGGACAAGCGCAAGCGCGCATCGCACGTCCAACCGCTGCCTACGGCGTGTACGGCCGCAGGTTCTTCTTGGCCCTTACGGCTATCATGCGCGCCGCGGTTCAACGCGACCTTATTTCTTCCCGGTTCGGGGCGTGGCGCAGCCTGGTAGCGCACTTGCATGGGGTGCAAGGGGTCGCGAGTTCAAATCTCGCCGCCCCGACCAAATAAAACAGAAGCTGCGCAGTCGCGTCGCCCGCCGCGCCAGCGAGCTCAAGCCTCGCACGGCATCGGGCCGGGTCTTGCGGTCGTTCTCGCCGGTGACGATCCCGCTAGCCGTCTCTACGTCGAGAGTAAGCGCAAGCTGGCCGGCGCGGTGGGGATTCGCAGTGTTGCCGCTACCCAAGCAGGTCGACGACACCGCGGCGTTGTTGACGATCGACGTGCACAAGGACGTCGACGGATTTCACGCTTTGAACGTCGGCCGCTTGGCCTGCGGAATGGATTCGGTCGTTCCGTGCATCCCGCTCGGCTGCCGCAGCCCTGGGCCGGCCCAAAGCCATTCACGGTGAATGGATTCGCAAGGGTGCGATCGTCATCGATGTCGAACTAGGACCACCTGCAAGGTGAGTAACCCGTTCATACTCAGAATCAATCGCCAGACGGATGACACGGGCCGTAACCGCGTCGTTGGGGACGTGGATTTCGATGGTGCACTGAGTCGGGCCGGCGCAATCACGCCCGTTCCGGGCGGCGTTGGTCCGATGACCATCGCGTGCCTGCTACTCAACACGCTCAACGCCGCGATTCTCACCAGCCCGCGTGACGTAGGCCCCGCGCTATAGCCGTTCGATCGCCGCTGAGATCGCATCGTTCACGTCGATGCACAATCTGGCCATTCGAGGAATGGCCGTAACGCGTGAGCTCGTCCCGCTCCGGATTCTCCGCATGATCGCGGAACGAGAACTTATTTCTCTATGATGACAATGGGATCTTCCATAGCCGCGTCCCCAATCTTGGCCGTATACTTGAAGTACGTCCCGTCATACTCCGTAGGTATCGCAAGCTCCATGCTGTCGCGAGGTGGAACTGTGATAGCTTCGACGCCACGTCCTTCTGCTTAACGAGCACAACGGGCCAATACTCGGTTCCGGCTGAATTGTGACGTCAAGGGGAAATTCCAGATCCCAGTTGCGGAAAGATGACGTTTCGTACCACTTCATCCTAAACGTCGTGTGCGTCTTGCTGCCCTTCCGCACGATGTTGAGATCAAGATTGCTCATGGTTGTACTCCTAAATTTGATTGTTCAGAGCATCTTTCGAATTTCCCCCAACTCCGGCGCGACCCGCATCAGGTTCTGCGGGTATCCCAGTTCGCGCGCGCGCCTTGCATGCGCGAGCGCCTTGGATTTCTCGCCGAGGCCCAGCTCGGCGAGCGCGACGTAATATTGTACGTAGATATCGCCTTCTCCCTCGGAAAGAGCGCTTGCTATGGAGCGCCGCGCTCGGTTCTTCTCGCCGAGTCGCGTCGCATAGTACGCCGACTGCGCCTGATTGACCGCATGCTTCGGATTCACGGCCAACTCGCCGTCCACGAGCTCGAGCGCCCGCCGGTAGGATTGCTTGGCCTCATCGGGTCGCGAGTCGAAGAGCAAGGCGTCGGCAAGGTTACCCCACAACCGGTGATCCGCAGGGCGCGAACTCGATCGCCTTGCGATACATCTCCGCCGCCTCGCCATACTGGCCGAGGTAGTAGTGCACGAGTCCGGTGTTCGAGTAGCTCGCCCGACGCGGCTCAAGCGCCAATGAACGCGCAAAGGCGTCCGCGGCCTTTTCGAGGTTGCCCAGGAGAAAATATGCGCCGCCCAGATTGCTCAATGCATTGGGGTCGTCCGGAGTGAGGATGGTGGCACGCTCGTATTCGGGGACGGCGTCGGCGGCACGCCCGTGCGAAAGGAGGAAGTTGCCATATGCAACGTACGCGGCTGCGTAGCTGGATTGCGCGGCGATCGCACGCCGATACGTGCTCTCGGCCTCGTCCTCTTTCCGCCGGCAGCAAGCGCGTCGGCAAGTCCAATCAGCACGTCGGGAGACTGGGGCACCAGTGCAAGCGCGCGCCGATACGAAGCCTCCGCCTCCGCCGTCATCGCCCGTCGCGAGGCGCAGCCTGCCGACCGCCATGTGCACTTCTGGCGCGCCGCTATCGAGCGCTTCGGCATTGGCGCACGCCTCCTCGGCCGCCGCTACGTATACCGGAACCTTCTCGAGGACGTAGCGCTCTACGCGCGTCTCGCACAATCCGGCCTGCGCACGCGCGAAATCCGGCTGTTCCGCAAGCGCACGCTCGAACAGCTGCTCGGCCACCTCGAGCGGCTTCGCGCTCTTGGCCTGCCGCAGATATGCAAGTCCCTGCAGGTAGAAGTCGTACGCCATGCCGCTGCTGTTACGCGGTGGTGACCGCGGTAGGCTTGGTTCGTTCCCCGAACACAAGCTCAAGCGCCGTGATGACCTGGGCGGCGATGTCGTTCTCGATGACGAAAAAATCGGCGGACTTCGGTTCGTATGAATTGGCCCAACGATTTGACCCGCTTGCACCCTCGACGAGCGCAGCAGTGATCCGGATGCGACTCGCCTGCCACTTGACGCTTCCTTCGACTACGTAGCGCACGCCGAGTCTGTCGGCAATCTCACTCACATCCACATTCTTGCCCTTGAATGCGAACGCGGATGTTCTCGCCGCCACACGCAGCTCGGGGATCCTGGTCAGACGATTGGACAGCTCTTCGGACAGCCCGTCGCCGAGATAGTCGTTGCGAGGATCACCGCTCATGTTCACGAACGGCAAGACTGCGATCGAGTACTGCATGGGCTCTGCGTCCCGCGAACCCAGCACAGCACCCAGACGTTCAGCGGTCCTCGGCAGCGCGAGCTCGCGGACGAGGAGACCAAGCGTAACAGCCGCGGCCAATACGACCACAGCGGCCGCCGCACGACGGACGCGCCGTGAGGTCAGTCGCGCGAGAAAGTCGGAGATCCTCCCGGCAAACCCGGCGGGCTCAGCCGGAAGAACTTCGAATGTCCTTACCGGTTCCTCAATGTTCTTGACCTGGCGCGTGCCGGCGTCGATGAAACGCGCCTGGACCTTCAGATGGACCTGATCATAGACTGACCTCGAAATCAGCAAGCCACCCGGCTTGGCAAGCGACTGCAACCGGGCGGCGACATTCACGGCATCGCCAAACGCGGTGCCGTTCTCTTCAATGACATCGCCCAGATTGACGCCGATGCGTAGGTGCATGCGCCGCGCCGCGGGTAGCGATGCATTTTCTTCTTCAGTGCGCTGCTGGATCGCCAGCGCGCACAGCACGGCGTTCACGGCGCTCGGGAACTCTGCCATCAGACTGTCGCCGACGCTGCCAAATTCCCGCCCGTCGAATTCGTTGACCAGTTCATCGAAGACGGCGCGGCGGATCTTGAGCGCGGCAAGTGTGCCCGGCTCGTCGGCACCCATGAGCCGGCTGTACTCGACGACATCGGCCGCCAGGATGGCAGCTATTTTTCGGCTGTCCTTGACCATGGCGCTCCACGCTTCCCAACCGAGTATAGCTTGGGGCTGGTGCGGGGTCGGTTTACGAGGTCATCAAGGTCATCAAGCGTCGGTCGGCCGACACAGGGTTTGGGTGCACTCAGAGCGAGAAGAATGCGGAAACGGCTGGAAGGTCAGCGCTGCATGGGTTGCAGGGGGTCTCGAGTTCAGGTCTCGCCGCCCCGACCAATCTCGGACTTCATGATTTTGCGAAGGATCCCGGCATCGATAAGGATGCCGGGATCTTTCGCCTGGACAGCGGTTACTTTGCCGCGACGACTTTCTGGGCGGCCTGCTCAATCAGCGCCGCAACCTTGGTTGGCTGCGACTCGGTGCGCCATGCCCGGGTGTTGCTTATCAACCGCTCGCGACCGGAACGAAGATCTGAGTGTCACCGCGCTGGACCAGTAGCGCGACATGCTTGTCCGACTTCTTGACGATCTTGCGCAGGTCCTCGACGCTCGCCACTTCCTTGCCGTTGGCGGAAAGGATCACGTCGCCTTCCTGGATGCCCGCTTCGGCGGCAGCGCCGCTCACCGATTCCACGAGCAGGCCCTTGTGGATGTCCGACTCGCGTTGCTCTTCCGGAGTAAGCGGGCGCACGCCGAGGCCAAGCCGCCCGCCCTGCGAATCCGAATCGTCCGAATTGTCGGCGAGCTGAGTCTCCGCCAGCGTGCCGATGCGCACCGTGATGTCCCGTGCGTGTCGATCGCGCCACACCTCGAGCTTCGCGTCGGTGCCAGGCTCGAGCGCGGCAATCCGTGCCGGCAATTCCGTCGAGCTCTCGATCGGCTGACCGTTGACGCCGAGGATTACATCGCCGGGCTTGAGTCCGGCGGTGCTCGCGGGACCGCCGTTTTCGACTTTGGCGATCAGCGCCCCCCGCGGTCGTTCCAGGCCAAAAGTGTCGGCGAGCGACTGGTTCACTTCCTGGATCATGACCCCGAGCTTGCCACGCGTGACGTGGCCGTGCGTTTGCAATTGCTGGCTCACGTTCATGGCGACGTCGATCGGGATGGCGAACGAGACGCCCTCATAGCCACCTGAGTTGGAGTAGATCTGCGAATTGATCCCGACGACTTCGCCGTTGAGATCGAACAGTGGCCCACCGGAGTTGCCGGGATTGACCGCAACGTCGGTCTGCAGGAAAGGAACGTAGCCGCCGCCCGGAAGCGTCCGGCCCTTGGCACTCACGATGCCAGCCGTCACGGTGTTCTCGAAGCCGAAAGGCGAACCAATCGCGACGACCCACTGGCCTACCTTGATGTCAGAGGTGCGACCGAGACGAACTGTCGGCAGGTTGTGCGCATCGATCTTGAGTACCGCGATGTCACTGGCGGTGTCTTTGCCCAAGACGCGCGCCGTGAATTCACGGCGATCGGTGAGCTTCACCGTCACTTCCTTGGCGTCGTTCACGACATGTGCGTTGGTGAGCACGATGCCGTTCGGATCGACGATGAATCCTGACCCCTCGCCGCGCATCGGCACGTCGCGAGGTTGTCGCGGCAAGCTGCGAAAGAACTGGCGGAGCGGGTCATCCGGGCCGAAGTCCGGAAGATTCGGAATCTGCGGTCCACCCGCGGTCTTGATCGTTCCGGTGACGCTGATGTTGACGACGGCCGGGCCAAAGCGTTCGACGAGCGCCGTGAAATCGGGAAGCGTTCCACGTACCAGCGCCTGCGGTGCGGATTCGGTCGCTGCCGATGATTCGCCCTGCGCCTGCGCGACTTGTATCGGAGACTGCGTTGTCGGCGACGCGTTTGTCGTTGCGTTGCCTCTCACCGAAGTCCAGCCGCCGACCAGCAGGATTGCGCCCACGAGACCTGCAAGCAAACCGCCCGTAATCCACGGGATCGATCGCCGTGGCAGCCGATATCCAGGTTCCATAGTCATGTACAACTCCTCACTACGAACTCAAAACGGTGCCGCAGCACCTGAATGGCAGCCACGATAAATGAGCACGCTTAAGCGAGGCTTAAGACTGCTCGGCGCGTGATGATTCAAGGTGAAACTCAACCGTCACGAGCAATCCCCGGCCGTGTGAACCTGAACCCAGGCTGACTTGAGCACCGTGTTGCGTGGCAATCGTTCGCACGATCGCGAGCCCAAGACCGCTGCCAACAGCCGAGGTTCCCGGGACGCGATAGAAACGATCGAAGACCCGTTCGCGCTCGCTTGGTGCAATACCGGGACCGGAGTCCGTGACCCGCAAGCTCGCATGCTGTGGGGTACCTTCCAATACCACGTCGACGACCCCGCCCTCCGGGGTGTGGCGAATCGCGTTGTCGACGAGATTGCGTAGCAGGATGGCGAGGGCTTCGCGATTGCCGTGCACAGAGACCGAATCCAGGCGACCGATTCCCAGATCGATGTGCCGGGCATCGGCCAGCGGCAGCGCCTCGACCACGACCTCACGTACGACGGCGTCGAGTTGTACATCGACCGCCGGTTCCTGTTGCCCGGGCTCCACGCGAGCGAGCGCCAGGAGCTGTTCGACCAGGCGCGCGGCGCGCTGCAGGCCGCCACTCAGTCGCGCACGCGCGTCAGCGCGTTCCGTGTCGCTGTGCGCGACGTCGAGTGCGCTCAGCTGCAGATTGAGTGCCGTGAGCGGGGTGCGCAGCTCGTGGGCCGCATCGGCCACGAACGCGCGATCTCGCTCGAGCACGCGAGCCAGGCGTTTGAGCAGATCATTCAGCGCTTCCACCAGTGGACGCACGTCGGAAGGCAGGCCGGCCACGGGCAAGGGCTCGAGGGCGGTGGGAGCGCGGGAGCGAACTGTCTGCGTGAGACGCTCGAGCGGATCGAGCAACTGGCGCACGACGACGGCAACGATGGCTGCAAGAACAGGCACGAGCAACGCAAAGGGCCAGAGCGTGCGCAGCGCCAATCGAGCCGCTTGCTGCTGGCGAACGCGCATGGGCTGCGCGACCTGGATGACGCCGCCGCGCGCTCGAATTCCAAACACGCGCCAGTCACCCTCGCGCGTGCTGACCGTCGAGATTCCGAGCGGCGTCAGTCCGGGGAGGCTGACGTGCGGCTGGGAGAGATAGACGCGAACTCCCTCGAAGCTCCACACCTGCACGACGAAGTCATAGCCCGCTTCAGCAGGCGTCAGGGTCGGCGCGGCCGCATATTCGAACGCCTGGTCGCGCAATGTCAGCGCGGTCTGGCGCAGCTGGTAGTCGAAGAAGACGTCCGCCTCGGCGAGGGAGTTCCTGTAGATGAGCCATGCGCCGATTGCACCGGTGAGTGCGACGGCTAGCAGGAGCCACAGCGTCAGTCGTGCACGAATAGAATTCATGCGCGACGCTGACCCTGGGTACGAACGCGATAGCCAAGGCCGCGCACGGTATGGATGAAATCGGCGCCCGAGCTTGCGTCGCAATGCGTGCACATGCACTTCGATCGCATTGCTCTCGATCTCGTCCGCCCATCCGTAGAGACGCTCCTCGAGCTGTGCACGCGACAGGATCGCACCCGGGCGCTCGAGGAGCGCCGCGAGTACGGCGTACTCACGAGCGGACAGATTGACCTCGCGAGCATCGCGGGTGACTCGATGCGTCGCAGGATCCAGGCTCACGCCCAAGTGCTCAATGAGGGGTTGAGCGCGTCCGCTGCGACGGCGGCCGAGCGCGCGGACACGCGCAGCAAGCTCCTCGAGCTCGAATGGTTTCACGAGATAGTCGTCGGCACCGGCGTCCAGACCCACCACACGATCGGACACCTCGGTTCGAGCGGTGAGAATCAGCACCGGAAGATCATTTCCTGCACGGCGCAGTTCGCGCAGAACCTCGAGTCCATCGCGACCGGGCAGGCCGAGATCGAGAACCAGCAGGTCATAGTCCGCCTCGCGTACCGCGATCCGGGCGGTTTCGCCATCGCGAACCCAATCGACTGTGAATGCCATGGCGCGCAGACCGCGTTGCACGGCATCGCCGATCATCGCATCGTCCTCTACCAACAGAAGTCTCATGGCGCAGCTGCCATCGGCAGCGTGTCAGGGAATACGGAACATGATGACGGCATCGCTTTCGGCCGTCACCGCCCGTCGATGCCTTTTGGACCTCGATAAATGAGAAGGCCCCGGTGTTGCGCCGAGGCCTTCGAGGAAGTAGCGACCGCAGCGGTGGCCTGCGGTCGCCGAGGCTTGATGCGCTACTGCTGGGCGCGGCGTTTGCGCATCAGCAGAAACGCCGCAATCGCGATAATCGCGATCACCACGATCCAGACCCACCGCCGATCGGATTTCGCGCCTTCTTCACCTGTGATCACAACCGGCTCATCAGAAGCAGCTGCCGGCGCCTCGGCCGGGGGTGCTTCGGTCATGGTCTCGGCCGGGGGCGTCTCGGCGGCCGCGGGTGTCTCGGCAGCCGGAGCGGGTGTTTCGGCAGGGGGTGTTTCGGCGGGCGCCGCCATGGCGGGTTCCGCCGCCGCAGGGGCAGCAGCGAGTGTGGCCTGCACTTCCTTCTCTGTAAGGATCTCCGGCGGGCCGGGCGTGATGATGGTTGCCGTCAACTGGTCGCCTTTCTGCAGCTGGGTCACTTTGACGGGCTTGCCGTCTATGATGATCTGGACACCGCGCTTGTCGAGCTCGCTCTGCGTGAAGCGGCGGATACCTTGCTCGGTACGCACGCTGACTGAATTACCGACTTGATTCACGACCACACCCTTCTTCACCTCAGTCACATACACGGGGCGAACCGTCGTAGTGGTGGTGACCGTGGCGCTGCCCTTCATGCCCGGCGTGAGGTCATGCACAGACATCGGCTTACCGTCCACCGTGAACCTGAAGTCCTCAGGCACCGTTAACGCACGCGTGCCATTCTGATCACGGACGACGACGTTGTTGCCGTCCACCGCAATGACCTCGAACATGAGGACGTCGGTCTTCACGGTCTGGGTCTGCGCGGTAGCCCCGCCCGTACCGAGCAGTGTCAGCGCGAGGGCCGCGAGAACGGCCCACGATATTCTGAAGCGATTTCCCATGATTCTTCTCCCCGTGTTTGTTGTGCTTAGTCGTCTTTGGATCGATATCGCGGGTCGGTATGGCGCAGTTTACGCCAGGACTGCGCAACATGAGTCATTGCTTGGCGCCGTCCTTGGCCGCTTTATCCGCAGCTGCAGCAGGGTGCGCGGCCTCTTCGAGCGTCTGCTTGCACAGGTCCGCCTCTCCGAGGGCGCGGTCCACAGCGGCTTTCGCAACTACTGACACGCCGGCGGTCGCTGCGGCCAGGGCGCCAGATGCTACGCCCTTGCCGCCAATCCCCACCCTCGGGCTCGCGAGTGTTCCTTCGAGCTTGATGAAGGGGTTGGTAAACATTCCCGGGCTGACGCCGATGCCCTCGCGCGGACGGGTGTTGAAATCGACGGTGAGCTGTTCCGTGTGAAGATCCACGTTGCCTTTTGCGGTGATGGTGACCTTCGCCGACTGCATCAACACGGGCTCGACCGTCGCCTTGCCGTGCACGATGTCGACACGGGCCACGGTGCAATCCAGCTGGGTGTACGGATCCTGCGCCGAGAACGGATTCAGCTTGCTCGCAAGCTGGGCGAAGATGTCGCCCCCGATCATGGTGAATATATCCTTGGTCTTGCCGGGTCCCTGCGTCAGCAGGACCTGCCCGTTGGCGCTCGATGCAATCTGGTGTGCCGAGACGCCGCTCGCCTGGAGGTTTGCGGCGATGCTCGTCGGCGGTACCAGGCGCGGGTCAATCTCGTCGCCGGTCACGAGGCCGGCGCGCATGTTCTTGATGGCGAGATCAAGCTTCAGGTCAGCGGCTCCGTCGCTGGTCGACTTCAGCTTGACCGCGCTGTCGAGCGTGCCCTCGATCCCGCCTTTCGCGCGCCCCTCGAACACCAGTTGACCTGAGTCGACGATCAGCGTGCCATCGACGTCTTTCAGCACTCCCGCGGACAGCTTCATTTCGGTAACGACGAAATGCAGCTTCGCATCGGCACTCTTCAGCTTGTCGAGCGGTATCGGCTCCTCGCTGAAGACGTACTTCTGCTTCGGCTCTTTCGCGGGCTGTTTCGCGTCTGCGGGCGGGGCGCTCGCAGCACCGGGCGATTTCGTCTTTGCCTTGCCGTCCGCTTGCTCGGTGGCAGGAGGTGTCAGGTCGATAAGAGGCGAGGCAAGGTCAGCCTCGATATGTTTCTTGCCATTCCGGGCCATCGACGCCCATCCAGAGATCTCGGTCTTACCGATGCTCGACTTGAGATTCTTCAGCTCGAGCCTGTCGCGGCTTTCGAGGTAATTTCCGCTCATGGCGAAGGGCTTGTCCGGCAACCCCTTGCGCAGCTTCATCAGGTTCTCGGCGCTGAGCTCGAAACGGATGTCGGCGTCCCGCTCGCGAGCCAGGCGGATCGTGCCGTCGGCTTTCACCTGTGCGCCGGCCAACTTGGCGCTCAGCCCGTCGAGCTTGATTTCCTTGCTCGAGGACGCGACGTGCCCGCTGACGTTCAGGGCCTCGGCCGGCAGGCCGGTCACATCGAATACTTTCGCGAGCCGGTCCACGTCCGCGACCGAGACCTCGAACTTGAGGTCGGAGCCGGGTAGGCCGAGAGTTTGAAGCGTTCCGTTTGTCTTGGCCGTGATGTCGCCGAGCTTCGCGTCGACATCGAGCTGCGTAAGCTTGCCGGCGTCCTTCAGCTTGGCGTCGACGCTCAGCACACCCGTCGCGACCACCGGAAATCGAAGGTTCTTGAGCATCCCGCCGAGGTCCGGATGGTCGAGCTTCAGGGCGAGATCCGCACCGTCCAGCGGATCGAGACGGCCGAGGCTGCCGTTGAGGTCGAGTTGCAGCCTTTCGATCGCGCCCTGGATCGCCATGCGGATGTTCCGCCCGGAGAAGAGCGCGTCGATGGGCCCAACGTGTCCCTCCAGTGAAGTCCGGTAGTCGTCGAGCTTTCCTTTCCCGGAGATCGCCAAGAGGCCGTCCGGTCCCGGATCGATGGTCAACGTCTCAAGGCGCGCGACGCGGTCCGGCTTCTCGGGCTCGCGATATGTGACCTGCACATTGCTGACCTTGGCGTGCAGGATGACCGCCGGGAACTTGGTGACTTCCGAGTCGGGTGTCTCTTCTGGTGCACCGCCGAACGCCCAGTTGCCCTTGCCCTCGCGGTTTTTTTCGAGGAGAACCGAGACGTCACTCAGCTCGAATGAGCGCACGTCCACGGGTCCTGAGATCAGCGACCACAGCCCGATCTGCGTCGAGAGGCGCCCGATCTCGACCATCTGCGGCTTCGAGCCCCATTCCGCATTGCCGACGCGGACGCGCTCGGCGAGGACAGAGACTGACGGGAGCACTTTGAGCTCCAATGCCCCATCGATCGCGAAAGGCCGGCCTATCTGCTTGGTGACGAAGGCCTCGATGCGGCCCTTGTGTCCACCCAGATCGGCGAAAGCGACGTAGAGCACGATCGCGAGGAGCAGAGCTCCCACGACGGAAAGAACGATGACGACGAGGCGGCGAAGTGACACGGCTTCTGACGCTCCTGGCAGTATCTTGTTTTTGTACGGGCAGTGCGGCCTGCGCGCGTGACCATCGGAATACGCCTAAGCGTCAATGCAATCAAGAGCAAGGCCGCATGAAGGGTAGCTACCGTTCGACCCACGGGGCCGAATAGACCAGGGTTGATCGCTTCGGGCGGCGACCAGCCACCCGGCGAACCAGTGCTCAGGCTGCGAGCTTGAGCAAGCGCACCGCGTTTTCCTTGAGGATTAGAGGCCGCACTTCCGGCCTGAAGGCGGCAGTCTCGAAATCCTTCATCCAGCGGTCCGGCGTGATGAGCGGGAAGTCAGACCCGAACAGCATCTTGTGCTTGAGCTGAGTGTTCGCGTATTGCACCAGGGAGGGTGAGAAGTACTTCGGTGACCAGCCCGACAGGTCGATATAGACATTGGGCTTGTGCAGGCATACGGACAGCGCTTCGTCCTGCCAGGGCCAGGACGGGTGCGCGATGATGATCGTCATGTCCGGGAAATCCACCGCGACATCGTCCAGGTGGATCGGGTTCGAATACTTGAGCCGCAGACCGCCGCCGCCGCGCAGGCCGGTACCGATGCCCGAGTGGCCGCTGTGGAAGATCGTCGGCAGCCCGGCTGCGGAAATCAGCTCGTAGAACGGGTAGGCCATGCGGTCGTTCGGGAAGAAGCCCTGCGCAGGTCGGGTGAAACTTGAAGCCGCGCACGATGCCGTCGTCGATCAGCCGCCGCGCCTCGCGCAGGCCCGATCTTGCCCTTGTGCGGATCGATGCTGCGCGAATGCCATCATCATGTCGGCATTCTTCGCGGCGGCTTCCAGCACTTCGTCGTTGCGGATGCGCCGGCGGCCGATCTCGAATTCGGTATCGACCGTGAACATCACCAGGCCGATGCGTCGCTCGCGGTAGTAGTCGATGGTCTCGGCGATCGTCGGGCGGCGCTCGATCTTGAAGTAGCGCGCCGCCGCTTCATCGAACTCCTTGCCGTAGTCGTCGTGCGGCTGGCGGCAGGAGACTTCTGCGTGCGTATGCACGTCGATCGCGACGAGGTCTGCAATGTTCACTGCGGCCCCTCCGAAGATAGTTGAAAAGTATAACTACCCACGCTACACATGTCAGCGCAGGCAGCTGGCCGCTTCGCCACCTGCCGCTCCATGACGCAAGGGGGTGGAATGGGCGTCGAAGCGCAACTCGCCGTGCGACGACCGGCCGGCGCAGGCGAGGGCACCGCGACCACGCATGCGACGCGATATGCATGGTATGTCGTCGTGGTGCTGATGGGCTGCTACACGCTGTCGTTCATAGACAGGCAGATTCTCAGCCTGCTGGTTGCGCCGATGAAGGCCGATCTCGGGATCAGCGACACGCGGGTAGGATTGCTGCAGGGTTTCGCCTTCGCACTCTTTTATACGTTCCTGGGCCTGCCGATGGGGTGGCTCGCCGATCGATACAGCCGGCGCAACATCATCGCGATCGGCATCGTGGCCTGGAGTGCCATGACGGCACTGTGCAGTACCGCACGCGGCTTCTGGTCCTTGTTCGCCGCGCGTATCGGTGTCGGCGTCGGTGAGGCTTCCCTCGCGCCATCAGCGTTTTCCCTGATCGCCGATTACATGCCGCGCCATCGCCTGAGCACCGCGCTCAGCATCTACTCGATGGGCCTGTTCATCGGAATCGGCTTCGCTCTGATCGTCGGGGGAGCGGTGGTCGCTGCGGTAACAGGGCGGCCCCAGGTCGATGTGCCGCTCATCGGGACCATCGCCTCGTGGCGTGCCACCTTCCTCGTGATCGGCCTGCCAGGAGTGCTCTTCGCACTCTGGGTACTCACGCTCCGCGAACCGGTACGCAAAGATGTGCTGCGAGATTCGGATGGCGCGGTGTCTCGCCTGACAGTCCAAGAAGTCTTCGTCCAGGTTCGCTTGAAGTGGCAGTCGATCGTCGGATTTGGCCTCGGCATGGCGTTCATTGCGTCCGTCAACTACTCGTTCTCGGCGTGGGCGCCGACGTTTTTTCAGCGTGTATACGGTTGGGGCCCCGGGCGCGCCGGCTTCCTGCTGGGCGTGATCACGGTCGGCGCGGGCTGCATCGGGGTGTACTGGGGCGGCAAGATGACCGATCGTTGGCAGGCGCGGGGCGTGCGTGAGGCGGGCTTGCGTACCGCGATCGTGAGTGCCATCGGTTGCGCAATCTTCTATCCGCTCGCTCTCAAAGCCGGTTCACCGGCGGGGACATTGACACTGCTTGCGCCCGCATTGTTCTTCAGTGCGGCCCCGACCGGCGCATCGTTTGCAGCCATGCAGCTGATCGTGCCGAACCAGATCCGCGGTCAGATCGGCGCCCTGTTCGTATTCGTGCTCAACGTGGTGGGACTGGGACTTGGCCCGCTCGTGCCCGGCTTGTTGACCGACTATGTATTCAAGGATGAGCAACGGGTCGGCAGCTCGATGTTCTGGACCATAGGCGTCGCTTCTTGCCTCGCGGCGGTGATCTTTGCTGGCACCGTCCGGCACTATCGGCGTCACCACGCGGCGATGCACCCAACGTAGACCCCGAGACTTCACCAATGAATGCACTGGTTTCAATCGCGCGACACGGCCCGCTTGCCGTCGTGAGCATCGACAGCCCGCCGGTCAACGCGATATCCGCAAAGGTGCGCGCAGGACTTCTCGATGCCATCACCGCTCTCGCCGCGGATTCGGCTGTGCAGGGTGTGTTGATTGCCTGCAAGGGTCGAACGTTTTGCGCCGGAGCTGACATCAGCGAATTCGGCGCGGTGCCACCACCGACTTTTCGCGAACTGTTTGCGGCCATCGAAGGTTTTTCACGACCCGTGCTGGCGGCAGTTCATGGCACTGCCCTGGGAGCGGGGCTGGAACTGGCGCTGGCATGCCACTATCGCTGCGCTGTGCGCGAGGCGAAGCTGGGTTTGCCTGAGCTGACGCTCGGTTTGATCCCGGGAGCGGGCGGAACGCAACGGTTGCCACGGCTGATAGGAGCAAAGGCTGCACTCGAAATGATTTTCAGCGCCGCCCCAATCTCCGCCGAAGCAGCGCGCCAGATGGGGCTCATCGATCGCCTGATCGAAGGCGACTTGCTGACCGGTGCACTGGGTTACCTCGAGGAGTTGATCGCGACGAAGGCGGGATCGCGTCCCACCAGTCACCGCTCGGTTGATGCAGCCGGGTTCGATGCAGCCTTCCTGCAAAAGAGTCTGGCGGCTGCCGCCAAGCGGATGCGCGGGCAACAAGCGCCGCAGTGGGCAGCCGATGCCATCAGCGCGGCCGCGCGGCTTTCCTTCGATGCAGGCCTCGAGAAGGAAGCGGAAATTGCCAGGCAAGCAGAGTTCTCGGAGGAGTCCAGGGCGCTTCGACACCTGTTCTTTGCCGAGCGCGCAGTGAGCCGCGTACCCGGTCTGTCGCAAAGCGTGGTGGCGCGCCCCATTAATCGCGTCGGGGTCATCGGCGCCGGCACGATGGGTGGAGGGATCGCGGTCGCCTGTGCGGACGCCGGCATTGCCGTGCAACTCATCGAGTCTGCACCGGATCTGCTCGAACACGGGCTGGGGCGCATTCGCTCGACGATCGAAAGCTCGGTTGCCCGGGGTCGCATCACGGGCGCGCAGGCGCAAGAGCGCATTGGTCTCATCGACGGGACGGTCGATTTCTCCCGCCTCGGCGACGTCGACCTCGTGATCGAAGCAGTCTTTGAAGACCTTGCCCTCAAGAAGAAGATCTTCCGTGAACTCGGACGACTCGCACGCCCCAATGCCGTGCTCGCCAGCAATACCTCGACGCTCGATCTCAATGAGATTGCGCTCGAGTCGGGGCGAGCCGAAGACGTGGTGGGATTGCATTTCTTCAGCCCGGCGAATGTCATGCGGTTGCTCGAGATCGTGCGCGGGACCCGGACCTCTGCGCAGACGCTTGCGACCGCGGTCGCGCTCGGCAAGAAACTGCGCAAAGTCGGCGTCGTAGTGGGTGTGTGCTACGGGTTCGCTGGCAATCGCATGATGCTGGAAGGGTATCTGCGCGAAGCAGACCAACTGGTTCTCGAAGGCGCGACCCCGGAGCAGGTCGATCGAGTGCTGGAGTCGTTCGGTTTCGCTATGGGCCCTTTCGTGATGAGCGATATGGCGGGCAACGATGTCGGCTTCAAGGCGCGCGAGACGGTGGGGATCCGGGCCCACCGCGCCGCGCCCTATCACGAAGTCACGGACGAGCTCGTGCGCCTGGGGCGGCTCGGCCAGAAGAGCGGTTCGGGCTTTTATCGTTACCAGCCCGGCGATCGCACACCACTCGCGGATCCCGAAGTCAACGCGATCAGTGAGCGGCTCGCTCGCAAGTTCGGAATTGCACGGCGCTCCTCGATTGGAGACGACGAGATCGCGATGCGCTGCGTGTACCCGCTCATCAATGAAGGGGCACGGATCCTGGAGGAGGGCATCGCTGCGCGTGCCAGCGATCTCGATGTCATCTGGACGACGGGCTATGGTTTCCCACGCTTTCGCGGCGGCCCGATGTTCTATGCGGATACGCTCGGCGTGGGCGAGGTTTACGTGCAGGTCGCGCGGTTTCACGCCGTGTATGGCGACTATTGGAAGCCAGCACCACTCCTCGAACAGCTTGCAAGAGCGAACGGCACCTTCGCGCAACGGGACGCGGCCCTCGCGGCGACGCAGGCGCAGGCCGGCTGAACAGCGGTTGCGGGCATGGCGGACAGTCAAAGGCGCACTCACCTGCCGCGAAGCACGCGTGCAGCAGCCCCGATCGACCTGTCGGCACTGACGAGCCTGGTCGGCTTCGCCGTGCGCATCGCCCAGCTCCATGTCTACGATCACTTTCATCGCGAGCTGTGGCGGCGTCATCATGTGCACCCGGGTGCGTACTCGGCGCTGATGGTCATTCAGAGCAACCCCGGCATCCGACCCGGTGAGCTGGCGGCGGCACTCGTCGTCAAGCGGCCGAACATGACCAAGCTCCTCGACTCGCTCGAGCGTCGCGGCTGGCTTGCACGGCAAACTCCGCAGCACGACGGCCGCGGCGTGTCTCTGCGCCTTGACGCCCGCGGGCATGCGCAAGGTCGAGCGGTTTGCGAGCGATGCCGCGCTGATGGACCGGGAAGCAACGGACGGCCTTTCCGGACGCGAGCGGACGGCGTTGCTCAGGCTGCTGGATAAGCTGTCCGCTGGGGTCATGAGAGCGAAGGGACGCAAGTGAACGTGCAGCGCACGCAGATCGCAATCATCGGCGCCGGCCCGGCCGGGCTCCTGCTCGGGCAATTGCTAAGTCGAAACGGGATCGATTCGGTCGTGCTCGAGACCACGAGCCGAGCACATGTCGAAAGCCGCGTCAGGGCCGGGGTCCTGGAGCATCAGAGCGTCGATATCCTCGATGGCGCGGGCGTCGGCGAGCGGATGCGGCGCGAGGGCCTTCTGCATCACGGGATCGAGTTGCGCTTCCAGGGGAGCCGTCATCGCATCGACTTCGACGCGCTCACCGGCAAGAGCGTGATGATCTACGGCCAGCACGAGGTCGTGAAGGATCTGATTGCGGCGCGAGTGCAGGCCGACCTGCCCTTGGTGTTCGAAGTGGCCGATGTTCAGCTCAGCGATTTGAGTGGCAAGACGCCACGTGTGCAGTTTCGAGCTGCGGGCCGAACGCACGTACTCGAATGCGACTTCGTTGCCGGCTGCGACGGGTTTCATGGGATTTCCCGCTCGTACCTTCCCGGCGTGAAGATGTTCGAGCGCGTCTACCCGTTCGCCTGGCTCGGAATTCTCGCTGGTGCACCCCCAGCCTCCCAGGAGTTGATCTACGCGCTGCACGACCACGGGTTTGCGCTGCTCAGCATGCGCTCGCCGACATTGAGCCGGCTGTACCTGCAATGTGCACCGGACGAGAATCTCGACGAATGGCCCGATCAGCGGGTGTGGGAGGAATTGCAGCTGCGGCTAGAGACGCGCGACGGTTTCTCACTGACGACCGGACCCATTCAGCAGAAATCGGTCACCGCGATGCGCAGCTTCGTCGTCGAGCCGATGCAGTCCGGACGGCTGTTCCTGGCGGGCGATGCCGCGCACATCGTGCCTCCGACCGGCGCCAAGGGAATGAACCTTGCCATTGCGGACGTCCATGTCCTCGCGCGCGCATTGACCAGTTATTGCAGGGACGGGAGCGAGGAGCCGCTGCAGCGCTACTCAGAGGTGTGCCTGCAACGGATCTGGAAGGTGCAACGCTTCTCGTGGTGGATGACGGCGCTGCTGCATCGTTTCGATACCGACAACGCGTTCGATCGACGCCGACAGCTCGCCGAGCTCGAATACATCGCCTCATCGCGCGCCGCGCAGCAGACGCTCGCGGAGAACTACGTCGGTCTGCCTCTCGACTGATCGCGCCCGTCGAACGTCTGCATCAGAAGGCGAAGGTCGCGAACGCCATGCCGCCGCGGTAGCCGAATTTGAGCCGGCCATCAAAGTCGTTCTTGCTGACGTCTACGCGCGTTTGGAAGCTGTTATAGCCCAGTCCGATACCGAAGTTGCGCCACGGCATCCAGGTGGCCGTCAATTTGAAATCCGTAATGCTGCCGTCGAAGTTGTCGAAACTGATGTAGAAGAACTGCACCAGACCATCCAAATAGAAGTGGTGGCCCATGTCCCACAGCGCTCGAAAACCGATCACCGGCAGCGGACCGGTCACGTCCGAACTCGCTGCCCTGGTCTCGGCACCGCCGCCAGGCGTCGAGACGACTCCGCTCAGGCTGGCGTCGAATTTCAGGGTGTGGACGCCCCCCGAGCCGGAAAGCTCGAGCTTGTCGGTCTTGTAGAAGGCGTATTCATAGGCGAGCTCGATGATCTGTTCGTCCAGGCCGGCACTGACAGTGGTCGTGACCGGAAAAATCTCGCCCTGAAAGTCGACTTCCCGCGTGAGGGTCCGCGACCCGGTGCGGTTGTTCTCGAACCACATCACACGGAGCTTGTGGCGTTCGGCAAAGCGCCAGAACGCGTCGAGCCTGAATTGATCCTTGTCGGCGAGACCGAATTCATTCTCCCAGTTGACGTCGCTCCCCGCTACGGTCTCTCCGTTCACTTTCAGCTGGGTATCGCTGGTGACGAGGAATGTTCCCAGGCTGAACTGCCAGTCCTGGTCGATCGGGCCGCGGGCTGGCGTTCCCTCAGCCTGCAACCCTTGCGCCTGCGCCAGACCCCATCCACAACAGGCCGTCAGGGCCAGAATCTGTGTGAAACGTAGTAACCGGATCATCTTGCTGTGACCTCACGAACGGCGCCGATCGGATGAACGACAGGCCGCATGATAGCTCACCGCCATTGCGGGGACACAAGTAGGCAAATCTACCGGGTACCCTGCGGAAGCTACCTGTGGTGGTCTAGGGCGGCGTCTGAACGCGTACAGCGTTCAGACGACCCAGCAGGATGTTTGCCCAGGTCCTGACGATATCTCGGGCTTCGGCCGAATTGGACACGCTCGTGGCGAGTCGCAGGAACTGATCGTTGCGTGCTTCACGCCTATCGAACACCCGTGCCATGATCTGCCCGGTCTCGGAATCGCGTAGTTCCGCCACCAGGGTCATGTGGCCCGCGCTCATGACGAAGCTGTAGGAGCGCCCGGCAGACATCGTGTCCGGAGCGTTGATGTACACATCCGCCAGCTGGGCCGTCACCCGAAGGACATCGGGTCCGACCTCAGTCACGACTGGATATCCCCCTTTCTCGAGCACTTCGGTGGCTGTGGTCACGAACAGCTCTGCCAGGTCTCTGCGAATTTTTTCGCGATCCTCGTTACTCAGGGGCAGATGCGATCCGGTCTCGTCCGGGTTCCAGTCCTTGCTGAAGGCCACCTGCACGGGGTCCAGCAGGATCCGCTTGTAGGCGCCAAGACCGGCGCCCGGACGAACGTAGGCCGCGTCGACGCCTCTGACATCGATTTTCTTCAGGCCATCCTCGGTCATGTCCGGCCCTACGGGGCTGGAGCCGGTTGTCGCACAGCCTGCGAGCCAACTCGAGAGCAGGGCTACACTGAGCAGAATCGAATTGCGCGGGGTAATGGTAGACACGCGAAACGGGCTGGGGTCGGAAAACAGGCGAAGCAAGACGCGGAAAAACTGAGGATAGTGTGACGGCTCGCGATCAGGCCGCGGCGGCGCACGGAGCGTAGCGCGATCACTCTGGCAGGCGCAATTGGGCCGGAGGACTATTGGGGTTGGGAGCGCGCAACGGGTAGGCTACCCACTGCGGCAAGAGCTGCGCTGCTTCGTGTCGATGCGCCAACGCGGGTCGACTCATAGCGAACCTCTGACGAGCTGTCACGGGAACAACACAAGGAACTCTTTATGCGTCATCTCCGCACCCTCGGCTCCGCGGTCATCCTTGTGGGTGTCCTCGGTTTCGCCGGCTGTGCAACCGGGCCGGACATCCGCGTGGACAAGGACCCGACAGCCGACATGTCCGCCTACAAGACTTTCGCTTTCTTCGACGCGGTTGCCACAGATCGCGCTCAGTACTCCACGATCATCACCAGCCGTCTCAAGCAGGCGACTCGCACGCAGCTCGAGAGCAAGGGGTACCGCTACGACGAGGCGAACCCTGACCTGAAAGCCAATTTCTATCTCAAGGTGCAGGAGAAGCAGGAGATTCACTCGACACCTAGCGCGGGCGTGGGGTTCTACGGCTACCGTGCCGGCTACTACGGCGCCTGGTCTGGATACCCACAGGATGTTCAGACGTACAACTACCGCGAGGGCACTCTGAGCGTAGACCTTGTCGATGCAAAAAAGGGTCAGTTGGTCTGGCAGGGCGTCGCGAACGGCCGCGTGTCGGACGAAATGCGTAAGAATCCGGGCCCAGCGGTCGACGCGGTGATCGCCCAGATTTTCAGCAACTTCCCGAATCCGCCCGCCAAGTAGATACACAGGCATGGACCGGCCACTGGTCCGTGACGAGTTTGACAAGTGGGAGTCGGACTAACGGCTCCTGGGGATGACACACAACTGCGCGAGGTGAGCATATGAAGCTCGCACGCTCGTTCGCTAGCCGGCTGCCGTGGTGCCTGTGGGCACTGATGGGCTATGTCTTTTCCGCTCTCGGCTCAGGACGCACCGCCGCAGCAGCCCACGTTCAAGGCGGAAGAACTCGAGCAGATCGTGGCGCCGATCGCGCTATATCCGGATTCGTTGCTGGCGCAGATATTCATGGCGTCCACGTATCCGCTCGAGATCGTGGAGGCTGCACGCTGGTCGAAGGCAAACCCCAAGGTCACCGGCGACGCGCTGCAAACGGCCCTGGAAAAACAGACTTGGGATCCTGCCGTCAAGTCGCTGACCGCGTTCCCGGACGTGCTCGCCGGAATGAGCGACAAGCTCGACTGGACGCAGAAGCTTGGCGATGCCTTTCTCGCCGATCAAAAGGGCGTGATGGATGCCGTCCAACGCCTCAGGGCGAAGGCGAAAGCTGAAGGAAATCTCGCCAGCTCGAAGGAGCAAAAGGTCACAACAGAACCTGCGCCCGCCGGCTCTTCGACGACCACGATCATCGAGATCGCGCCCACCGATCCAGAGGTCGTTTACGTACCGACCTATAACCCGACGGTCGTGTATGGCGCATGGGCATATCCCGCTTATCCGCCTTATCCCGTGTACGCATACCCACCGGGTGCGGCGTTCTTCTCCTTCACCGCGGGCGTGATCGTGGGCGGCGCCCTTTGGGGTAACTGCAACTGGGGAGGCAGTGACGTGGACATCAACGTCAACAAGTACAACAACTTCAACCGCACTGACATCAATAACCGGAACACGAACATCAACAACCGGGACACCAACGTCAGCAACCGCGGCAACAACCAGTCCTGGCAGCACAATCCGGACCACCGCAAGGGCGTGCAGTATCGCGATAGCGGCACGCAGCAGAAGTTCGGCAAGGGGAGCAATCCTCAGGCAACGCAGGCACGCGATGAATACCGGGGTCGACAGGATACGGGCGGGCAGACCCGGGATAGCGCAGCGACCCGCGACCTCGGCGGACAGACCCGCGATACCGCAGCGACACGCGATCTCGGCGGACAAACGCGCGATTCCGGTAGGCAGAACCGCAGCGCTGGGGGCCAGAGTCAAGACTTCGGTGGGAGCTCGCGCGGCGCCAGCAGCAGTCGCTCACCGAGTGCATACAGCGGCATGAACAGTGGCAGCGGCACTCGCGCGGCGAGCAGCCGTGGCGCGTCAAGCCGCGCGGCGGGCGGAATGTCCCGCGGCGGCGGCCGCCGTCGCTGAGCGGAGGACCAAAACCATGAATCTGGACACCTTGCGTATGCGCTTCGTGCTCGTCGGCTGCGTGCTTGCATTCTTCTGGGCGGGCTGCGATCTCGTCGGCAAGCAGAAGACCTATGCGTCGCCGCAGGAGGCGGTCGATGCGCTCATCGCGGCGCTCAAGTCCGAAAAGACCGGGCCGGTGCTTCGGGTGCTGGGCACGGACTCCAAGCCCGTGATCGAATCAGGTGATCCGGTGCAGGACCGAAACGCAGCGCGCGCAGTTCGTGGAGTTTATGGCGCCTCGCACTCTCTGGTCGAAAAGGAGGATGGGTCCCAAGTGCTTCAGGTTGGCCCTGACAATTGGCCATTCCCGTTCCCGTTGGTGCAGGTGAACGGCAAGTGGCACTTCGACAGCACGGCCGGTGCCGAAGAGGTCATCGACCGGCGCGTGGGACGCAATGAGCTGTCGGCGATCCAGGCATGTCTTGCGTATGTCGACGCGCAACGCGAGTACTACTCGCGCAATCCCGACAACGATCCTCTGCTGCACTACGCGCAAGTGTTGCTGAGCAGCCCCGGGAAGCACGACGGCCTCTACTGGGAAACGAGCGGCGAGCGAGGAACCGAGCCCGCTCGGCCCGGCGTTCGCAAAGCGCGCAGCCAGGGCTATCTGAAAGACGACAAGAGCCGCCACGAGCCATTCCATGGTTACTACTACGCACTGCTGAAGGCGCAGGGACCGAGTGCCGCTGGGGGAGCGTACGACTACATGGTCGCGTGACAAGATGATCGGCGGCTTCGCGCTGATCGCGTACCCCGCGCAATACGGGATAGCGGCGTGATGACGTTCATGGTGAATCACGATGGCGTCGTGTTCTCCAAGGACCTCGGGCCGGACACGCGAGAAACTCGCGCCCGAGATCAAGGTGTTTGATCCGGACAGCAGCTGGAAACGCGAGGACGCCAGCTGAGCGCCGCACCGCTACCGTTTGCGATTGATTAGAGGAGTAACGACGATGGTCAAGCATTGGACCCGAGGGATCATGGCCGTGCTTCTGGGAGTGTCACTGCTCGCCGGCGCGGGAGCCGCGGTCGCGCAGGATGCGCAGACAAAAGCGTTGATCGAGAAGTATCGGGCCGACTTCAATGCGGCGAAGAAGGAGACGATCAACGAGGTTATGAAGCTCAACGATGCGGAAGCGCAGAAGTTCTGGCCGATCTATCAGGAATACGAGTCGAAGCTCAACGCCTTCAGCGACAAGCGCCTGAAGTTCGCGAACGACTTCACCATCGCCCAGAGCGCGACGACCTTCGATCAGGACCAGGCCAAGGAGCTCACGAAGCGCTGGCTCAAGATGCAGCATGAGCGGATCAACTTATGGGAGACCTATGCGGGGAAGATCTCGCGCGCGGTATCCCCGGTGCGTGCCGCTCAGTTTCTGCAGATCGAAAACGAGATCGCTACCGTGCTCGACCTGAATGTTCTTTCGAACGCGCCGCTGGTAGGACAACCCTGAGACCCTAGAGAGGGGGGCGCCTTCGGGGTGCGCCCTCCTTATCTTGGCGATTCGCCCGCTGCAACGCCCCCGGGCCTGACTTCGGTTCGGAATCGCAAAGCCGCAATACGCGGCCCTCAAGCTATCTCCAGGCCATCAGACCCAGAGTCAGTTTCGCGTCGGGTGGACTTGGGGCGATTCGCGATGTCAATATTGCGTCAAGGCGCGCCAAGGGCGGCCCCGCAATAGCGAAAACAACGATCGCGCGGCCGATCGAATCCTGGTTGCAGCAGAGGCGAGATAGCGAGGGAATAGCCATCACGCGCAAAGGGAATCATTGCTGTGTGCGTGGACGACGGCCATCAGCGTATTGGCCGCCGGCGCGTCGCTTGCGGCGGGCGCTCCGCCAAGTTCGACATCGCTGATCCGTCATGTGCTCATCCTGCACGGCGGCGACCTGTTCGAGCCTTCAGTGGTGGAGCAGGATCAGGCTGTTCGCGCGGCCCTGCGGCAGAGTGGGGAAGCGGCGTCGAGTTTTCTTCCGAGACCCTCGATTCGCTGCGCAGCACCCAGCTCCGCCAGCCGCGACCCACCGAGCACTGACGCAGGAACAGCGTCAAAAAGCGCCGGATCTGATCATCGCGGTGCGCGGCAGCGCGCTCGAATTCGTACGCCGAAATCGCTCGCAGCTGTGGCCGGGCGTACCCGTCGTATTCAGCGGCGTCCCTGAAGAAGAGCTCTCGCCAAGCCCGGAAGCCGGCATTGTCGGTGTGCCGATGCGCTTTGACATGGCTGGAACCATCGAGCTCGCCATGGAGCTGCGTCCCGGCACTCGCAACGTCGTCATCATCAGCGGGACGTCAGACTACGACCAGGACTGGCTCGGGCGCGCGGAGCGGCAGCTGCGAAATCTGCGCCAGCGAGTGGAGGTCAGGCAGATTTCCAACCAGTCCGTGCCACAAATGCTGGAGAGCGTCGGCGACCTGAGCGAGGACAGCGTCATCCTGTTCACCAGCGTATTCAACGATGCGTCGGGCCAGAGATATCTGCCGCGCGACGTGTTGGAACAACTGTCCAAGGCCACGCGCGTGCCGATCTTCAGCATGTTCGATACTTATCTCGGCCACGGCATTCTCGGTGGATCGATCTCGAGCTGGGAGGAGCAGGGCAGACTCGCGGGTGCGCTCGCAGGGCGGGTCCTGGAGGGCGGCAAGGCCGAGGACGCGACACTGCCCCCGATACCCGTTCCGGCCTGCATGGTCGATGCGCGCGAGGTAGCGCGCTGGTCAGTCGCGCAGAGCCGGCTCCCGCCTGGCTGCGATGTGCGCTTCAGCACGCCGACATTCTGGGAGGCGAATCGCGGGACGATCATTGCCGGCATCGCCGCCGGCGTGCTGGTGTGCGGCTTCCTCGTTGCGCTGTTGATACAGGGCCGGCGACGCCATCGCGTCGAGCTCGAGCTCAATCACCAGCGCGGCGAGCTGATGCACGCGGCAAGGCTGGCAATGGTGGGTGAGCTGGCGGCCGGCATCGCTCACGAGATCAATCAGCCACTGGGCGCCATTCTGAGCAATGCGGATACCGCGGAGCTGCTCCTTGACCGCGACCCTCTCAGCTCGATGAAGTGCGACAGATCCTGGTCGACATTCGCCGCGACGATCTGCGCGCCAGCGAGGTCATCCGCCACATGCGGACTTTGCTGCGCAAGCGTGAGCTCACGTTGCAGCCGCTGGATATCAACCGCACGATCAATGACGTCGTCCGGCTCCTGCTGGAGAACGCACGCCGTCATGGCATCGACCTCAGCACCGAACTCGAGATCGCGCTGCCCATGGTTGCGGCCGACCGAGTCCATATAGAACAGGTCCTCCTGAACCTGCTGCTCAATGCCATGGATGCGATGGCCAGAAAGCCAGCGGGCGAGCGGCATCTGCATGTCAGATCCAGGTTGGTGGATAACCAGGTCGAGGTTGCAGTAGCGGACAGCGGCACGGGCATCACCCCGCAGCTGCGCACCCACTTATTCGACTCCTTCTATTCGACCAAAGAGGACGGCCTGGGATTGGGTCTGTCGATTGCGCGTTCGATCATTATGGCGCACGAGGGACGCATCTGGGCTGAGAACAACTTGCAGGGCGGGGCGACATTCCGCTTCGCCCTGCCGGTGACTCAGATGGTCGAGGTCGCCCTGTCCGAGGCGCGGCCTGCGCTTTCGGGCGTTAGGGCGGCGATATGAACGGCTTGGTTCCTGTAGTCCATGTCGTCGATGATGACGATTCCATGCGTACGGCGATCACGCGCCTGTTGCATGCGGCCGGCTACGGTGTACGCGGCTATCCATCGGCCGGTGCAATGCTGCTCTCACCACCGGCCGATGAGCCAGGCTGCATCATCCTCGACATACGCATGCCTGGCCCGAACGGCCTGGAACTGCAGGAAGCCCTGGGTAAGCGAGACGGTCACCTGCCGATCATCTTTCTGACCGGGCATGGCGACATTCCGACCAGCGTGCGCGCGATGAAGGCGGGCGCAGTCGACTTCCTGACGAAACCGATCCAGCGTGAGGTCTTGCTCGGCGCCGTCGCCAATGCTGTGCAACGCGATGCGGCACGACGCGAGCGATACCAGGGCCGAAATGAGCTGCGTGCCCGCTACGCTACGTTGACATCGCGCGAACGCGATGTGTTCGCCAGGATCGTGATTGGCCGACTCAACAAGCAGATCGCAGCGGAATTGGGCACGGCGGAGCGAACCGTCAAAGCGCACCGCGCGCACGTGATGCAAAAAATGCAGGCCACTTCCGTGGCAGAGCTGGTGCAGTTCGCTGGACAGCTCGGCCTCAATGCAGCCACTGCGCACGACTCCTGAGCCTCGTCGATGCAGGGCGCGTTCGCAGCCTTTGTAGCTGCAACGAATTGCCCTTACGTGCAATGGCAAGCTGGCCCAGAGACCAATTTCCAAACTGCTCCGAGACGCGCACTCTAAGAAGATGGCACAGCCCATCCCCTCGCTCGCCGCTGTCGGCGAGCAGGAATCAGCGCGCAGGGCAGCGCACACCATCGTGGTAGTCGAGGATGACACCAGCATGCGCTCCGCGATCGAACGCGTACTCGGCACCGCAGGGTTCCCGGTCCGATCGTTTGCAACTGCGGCTGAGCTGGGCAATGACGTTGCGGCATCGGCAGCGTGCCTCATCCTCGACATTCATTTGCCAGACCAGTCGGGATTGGACTTGCGACGTCAACTCCTGCGCGAAGGAATCCATCCGCCCGTGATCTTCATCACGGCGTTCGATGGCCCGGACGCAAGGGCGCAAGCGGGACAACTCGGGGCCGCCGGGTTTCTTTCCAAGCCATTCGGCAGACGCCAATTGCTCGACGCAATCGACAGCGCAATCCGGCTGCACTAGTCGGTTCACCGCATCCTGCCCTTTGGTGGATCGCCGGCGCGGATCGTTAGCTTCCACCCTCGTGGGGCAAGTCCTGAGCCTGCACCAAGGTACAGTTACCATGCGCCCGCGAACGTGCAACCGTCAGTGCGAATCGCAGCGTTCCACTGAGGGGAGCCGCCAGTGAAGGCGTCGTACAAGCGGGCAGCCTGGTCTCTTGGACTCGTATTGTTCGCCGCAACACTGGCTGCGGCGGCAAATGCCGCCGATGCGCTGCCCTCCTGGAACGACGGACCGACCAAGCAGGCGATCGTCAGCTTTGTCACGAAAGTGACTACGGAGAGTTCGCCGGACTTTGTGCCAGCGCCCGAACGCATCGCCACCTTCGACAACGACGGCACGCTGTGGAGCGAACAGCCGCTCTATTTCCAACTGCTCTTCATGCTGGATCAGGTCAAGGCAGCGGCGCCAAAGCACCCGGAGTGGAAAGATAACGCGGCATTCAAAGCGCTCACGGCAAACGATCGCAAGGCGCTCGCCGAGATGGGGCACAAGCCGATACTGGAACTGCTGGCGGTTGCCAACAGCGGCATGACCGTAGAGGCGTACGACAAGACGATTCGAGACTGGCTCGAGACAGCGCGTCATCCGAGGTTCAAGCGCCCGTACACCGACCTCGTCTACAAGCCGATGCAGGAACTGCTCGCTTACCTGCGTGCCAACGGCTTCAAGACCTTCATCGTGTCGGGCGGCAGCATCGAGTTCATGCGTCCCTGGGCGGAGAAGGCCTACGGCATTCCACCGGAGCAAATCGTCGGCACCATTTCTGATGTGAAATTTCAGATGCAGGACGGCAAGCCCGAGCTGCTGCGCGAGCCCAGGATTTCGTTCGTCGACGACGGGCCGGGGAAGCCCGTGGGGATTTACCGTGCGATCGGGCGCCGACCGATTTTCGCCTTTGGCAATTCCGACGGGGATCAGCAGATGTTGGAAATCACAGCGGCCGGAAGCGGCCCGCGGTTTGCAGGGCTGGTGTGGCACACCGATGCCACGCGCGAATGGGCCTACGATCGCCAGTCCCACATCGGGCGCCTCGACAAGGCGTTGGATGAAGCGCT
>CAVOLM010000025.1:0-59021 GCA_963696675.1 uncultured Gammaproteobacteria bacterium
ACGCGGCCGAAGCACCTGGCAAACACCGGCTACTACGGCGCCGATCCGCAAGTGATGCGAAGTCTGAAACAGGTCATCGAGCCCGGATACGAGCCCGAAAAGCTTGGTGAGAAGGTTGTGGCGGCGGTGCTGAACAACGATCTGTACGTGATTCCCTACGCCGAGTTCCGCGAGCCGCTCATCGAACTGCATAACCGCGTGCTCGCGGCGCTCCCCGATCCGAAGGACGATCCTGGCATGGCCCAGCGCGTGGCGGCTATGCGCAAGCGAAGGGAAGAACGGCGCGACCAACGCTGAACGAGCGCTCGGCTAGCGAACGGCTGCGAATTCCCGAGTCTCCTCGAGCGCCAGGGTCTTGATGTCGTTGAGCATCACCTGAGGTTGCAGGTAGGCAAGTGAGTAGATCTCGCGGACGATGCCGTTACGGTCGATCAGGAAGAGTTTGAGCATGTGGTGCATCGTGCGCGTCGGCTGGCCGCGTGCGTCGACCTCGACGCTGACGTCCTGACCGAAACCCTCGAGTACGGGCAGGAGCTCATGGACTGAGCGGGCGGTCAAAAACGTCCACTCCAGTCGCACGTCCTTAGCCAGGTCTGCACCGTAACGCGCGAGGGCAGGGGGCGTGTCGTTCGTTGGGTCGAAGCTCACGCTGACGAAACGCACGCGCCCCGCGAGCTTCGGATCGGCCATCAGTTGTCCTCGAAGGTTCGTCAGGGTCTCGTACGCAAACGGACAACCCCATGGGTCCATGCAGTACGTATAGAAAGAAGGTGAGCAGCGTGATCTTGCCCGTCGTGTGAGCCGACAAGCGGCTCACACGGGCCTGCGCATCCAGCAGCTCGCCATCCGGGGCTCAGCTGGATTCGTTGCAGCTGGTAGCTGCCGGCAGTGGGCGGCACGAAGTCCATGCGCGGAGCGGTGGCTCCGACCGGGTCGACGCCGGCCTGCGAAATGGCAATCGCGGCGACCGAGGTCGCCGCTACACCTAGCCGACTCCAGCGCATCAACGCAGCGCTACCTTGTTGCCGTCGATTGCCGCATGGCCTGCAGCTCGCGCCGTAAATTTCATGTGGTGAGGTCGTCCGAGTTGTTCCTTGGTGAAGTCAACCTCAAACGCAGGCGCAAGCTCCTTGCCGTCCCAGTTGAAGGCTCGCAGGAACTGCTCGTTGTCATCGCCCTTCTTGTCCCATTTCGAGAGCAGGCTGGATGCGATGTAGACGCGCTTGCCGTCCCAGCTCTGCGAAACCATGTTGACCTGCATGCCCGTGTGCTTCGCGTAGGTTTCCTTCGGTTGCTCCGGATTGGAAAGGTCGAAATAGTGCGTCATGCCATCCATGAAGGTATTCACCCACAGTCCTTTGCCATTCGCGCTGATCGAAATGTCGACGGGCAGGGGGATCTTGGCGGGATCGCCGATCGTGCCGACCTCCTTCGCCTGCCAGGCGCCGGAAGCGTCCTGCTTGATCAGCCAGAGCTTCGAGGTCAGTGCCGCGGCCGTGATGGCCCAGTTGTCGCCGGCGTTGAGCGACCAGCGAATCTCGAGCGGAGCGCCGGGCACGTTAAAGACCTGTGTGGGCTTCATCGCCTTCAGATCCCACATCACCATGGTGCCGCCGAAGTGCTTCATTGCTTCCGGGTCGTTCACGACCTCTCCGAGATCGCGCATGTAGTTATTCCAGCCGGCGAAGCTGGAAGTCAGCAGTGCGTTCTTCGCCGGGTTGATGGCGACGTCATAGCCGTAGCCATCCCCCTTGACGCCACCGATATCACCCACCGGCATGTCGAACTTCGCAACGAACCCTCCCTGGTTGTTGTACTGGGCCATGCCGGTCACGCCGCCCTTGTCCTTCGAATTCGACAGATTCCCGATCAGCATGCGTCCGGGCAGCGCATAGAAGGTGTGCGGTCCGACGTAGCCGGTGCGTGCCGTGAGGTCCGATACGGTCCGAACCAGCTTCGGTTTGGCGGGATTGGATCCGACATCGAAGACATAGATCAGGCTGTCATCGAGCCCGCCGGCCCAGAGGTACTTGCGATCGTCGGTAAATCCCATGTGATGGGCTTCGCCGCGCTTTCCGACCGACACACTGTGAATCACCTTGCCGTAGGTCTTGGACTTCGGATCGGCATCGATGGTGACCAACTTGTCGGAGCCGTCACCGAGCCCCTCGGCTCCCAGCGTCCACACGTGAACGTAGGTCTCCTGGCCCTTGATCAGGCCGGACATGTAGGGCGAGTTGCAGGTCTCATCGGCCCCGGCAGCGCTGCCGAAGACCAAGGCCACACAGAAGGCGATCAATCCCAGAGTCTTCATTGTTCTACTCCCCAAGATCGAGATCTATACGCGTGAGACTTGATGTGTCCCTAACGAACGTGTTCGCGCGTCGGCTGACTGCGTCGCCACGCCGCAGGGGGTGCGCCGTACTCGCGGCGAAACGCCCGGCTGAAGGCCGTGTCGGTCTGGTACCCGACACCCTCGGCAATACGTGCCGGCGGTGCGCTGCTGCGACAGAGCAGATTGGCCGCAAGTAGCAGAGCTTGTCAAACGCCAGCTTCATGCGCATGGATGCCGAGAGCCTGGCCCTGAAGGATGCGAGTTTCGATGTAGCGCTCTGCGCGCTTGGACTCATGTACGTGCCCGATCCCCTGCGGGCCGTGCGTGAAATGCGCCGGGTTCTGAGCCCGGCGGCCGCCTCGGCCTTGCCGTTTGGGGAGAGCACTGCAGGACACCCTGCCCCGCCTGGGTTGACTTCATATCCAGTTTATTGGACATTTGCGTCCAGTATGCAGGAGAGGCTCGCCAGGAAGACAGCTCAGGGCATCAACTCGCGCATCGCGAGGCGAGTGCGCGCGTTGCGCCGGGAACTCGGCATCAGTCTCGATGCTCTCGCGGCGAAAAGTGCCGTGAGCCGTTCGATGCTTTCGCTGGTCGAGCGGGGCGAAAGCAGCGCGACCGCCGTTGTACTGGAAAAGATCGCCACCGGACTAGGCGCCCCTCTCGCGACGCTGTTCGAAGACTCGAGCGCCTCTGCAAGCCCGGTGTCTCGCGGAGAAGATCGGACGCCGTGGCGCGATCCGCAGTCCGGCTATATCAGGCGCAATATCTCGCCGGGCAATTTTCCTTCGCCCATCCAGATCGTCGAGGTTGTCTTGCCCCCAGGCGCGAGAGTGGCCTACGAAACGGGTGCGCGCGAGGTGAGCATTCATCAACAGATCTGGGTGCAGCAGGGGAGCATCGAAGTGACGGTGGGCAGCACGACGCATCGACTTGCGGCAGATGACTGCCTTGCCATGCAACTTAACCAGACGACCGAGTTTCGCAACCGCACGCGCAAGCCAGCGCGTTACCTTGTGGTCGTCGCGACCGAGCGCTCAGGCGTGAGGAGATGATGGTGACGGGCGGCATCCGGGTTAGGCGTCTTGACACCATCGGTGATCGTGAGATGCAGGGGTTGAGCGACGTTCTGATCGATTGCGTGGAAGGCGGTGCGTCTGTCAGCTTCATGCTGCCGATATCGCGCACCAGGGTAGAGGCGTACTGGCGCGAGATGTCAGCGAGCGTGGCACGCGGTGAGCGGATCGTGCTCGCGGCCGAAGACACAACAGGAAGGATCGTTGGCACCGTCCAGGTCATCTGGGCCGAGCCTGAAAATCAACCGCACCGCGCTGACCTGGCGAAGATGCTGGTGCATCGAAGCGCGCGCCGGCAGGGAATCGGCGCGTCGCTGCTCGTGGCGGCTGAGCGCATGGCCCTCAAGGCAGGCAAGACTCTGCTGGTACTGGATACCGCCAGTGGCGATGCCGAGCGCCTGTATGCGCGACAAGGCTGGCAGCGTTGCGGGCAGATTCCAGACTATGCCTTGTGGCCCGACGGAACGCCTTGCGCGACCACGGTCTTCTTCAAGTCACTGCGCAGCTGAGCTCGGCGTCCGCATCAGTCCGGAAACCTTAGAGCGCTTGTGAGCGACATCACTGTGGGTGAGCCGCCTCCGGGCTGGCGGGGTCAACCGGTGACGCGTCGGCGGGCCGCTGTTCAAGGCGGCGCAACGGTCACTGAGCTTCCAAAGGAGCCGGCTGTCGGCTCAGCGATCACGCTCTTCAGCCCAGCGGCGTTCCAGCCCTCGATGCCTTCGGGATACCAGTGCACCTGCCGGTAGCCGTAGCGGATCGCACGTTTCGCCGCATTCCAGCTCAGCCAGCAGCGTTCGTGGCAGTAGATCACCACAACATGATCCAGGTCATTGCCAGTCGCGTGCGCCAATCGATCACGAAAAGTAGCATCGACTCCCGGCGCAATCACTCCCACGCCGGCGCCCGGGATCCACAGGCTTCCGGGAATCACCTGGTGGGGTTTCGGTAGCCACAACGCGCCCTCGGCAAGTTTCTCCGGGCGGTGCGGGAGATTTGACACCTCCACCAGGACAGCATCGCCCTGCTTCACCAAGGCACTGAGCTCAGCCGTATGTACTACGGTGGCCCCGGACAATGTGGCAGGAACTGGCCCGTTGATCGGCCCGGTCCAGTAATCGACCGGCTCGTCGGGAAGAACCGCAGCGTCTGCCTCGGGTGCGTCATTGGTCGGCGGGTTAGCCGCTGAGACAGGGGCAGCTTGCACGAACAGAGCGAGCGCGCAGCCCAAGGCCCTGAGAGTCGACATTGCTATTGGAGGCTGGCTGCGTCTGCTGACGTTGCGAGCCCGGGTACCTCGAAGCTGTGCGCGAATGTCGCATCGTCGCTGTCGCGAACGGTGACGTTGAGCTTGCCTTTGGCTTGCGGCACGAACCCGAAAATGATCACAGGATCCGTACTGATCGAAATGTCGGAATCGAGGTGAAACACGCGGCTTCCTTCGTACGTCACCTCGGTGCTCTTGATGAAGCGCGCCGGCGTGTAGAAGCGTGTGACCTGGTTCATCTGCATGCCGTTGAAATTCGGATGGCGGATCATGAGCTGCGCCTCGATCGGCTTGCCGGCCGCAAATTCACCCAGCAGCCGCAGTTTCATGCGGCCCATTTCCTTCAGTGCTTCCTCTTCGGAGAAGCCTGCGGGCGCCGAGCAACCGCCGGCGGCCTTGACGAACTTCTCGCTGAGATAGAGCTGCCCGTCCGGTGTTTCAGCGACGGCGTGCATGAGCGTGTATTCATCCACGCGCACGCGCAGCTTGATGTTGCGCGTGTCCGCGCTGGGCCCGAAGGTGATGTGCGCAGAGAGAGGCGATGGGTTGTTGTCGATGATCAGGTACACGGCTTTGACGGGCTTGTTGCCGAGGAGTTGCAAGCTCACTGGAACCAGTGCCGCGTCGAGCGCGCGTGGCGGAACGTCGAGCTCGATGACGCCACTCCCATCTCGCATCTTGCGATCGCCGAAAATGGCCTCCTGGAGCGTCTTCCAGCGCTCTGCGCGCGCGGCGACTTCGTCATCCGGGACTTGCGCGTGCGCAACGGTCGAGAACGATCCGAGAACGCAGATCATTGCCGCCAGCATCGAGCCCTTCATGTTCATCATGTCAAAACCTCGAGTCGGTACCTGCGCAGCATACCGCTCCTGTTCACGCCAACGAAGTGCCCGCGCCCGGCTATTCCCATTCGAGTTCCTTGAAGGCCTTCGTGACGTTGTGGCCGTGGTATTCATCAAACAATGCCCATCGACCGCGCTCGGACTGCCCGACCGCCTGCACAGCCTCACCGATCTCCATGCCCTTCGCCACGGCCTGGCGGGTCTCGCGCAGCAGCACTTTGAGATAGCGCTCGATGTCCGCCGCTCCTGAAGGCCAGTCCACTGATGTGGGCCCGTGGCCCGGAACAGCATGCTGGGCGTTCAGCCCCCTGAGTACGCCGAGTTCCTTCAGCCAGCCTGTGATACTGCCATCGAGGGAGGGGACGCGGCGCACAAACAGCAGATCGGAAGGCAGCAGCGTGGCGGTCTGAGCATCGAACACACTAAGGTCGCAGTCGGTGTGCGCGGTGGAATGCGCCGTGAGCGAGAGAACCCGGCCGCCAAGATCAATTTCAGCGCGGTCTTTCACCAGCATCGTCGGTTCAATGATCGGACCGGCGGCACCTTGTCCGAGGACCTGCTCGAGTCGGCGGCGGTAGTACTCGCCGCGCTGTGCGAGTGCATATGGAAGGCGGGCATGACCAACAAACGTCGGCTTGTCCGCCGTGAAAGCACCGGCGCCGAAGATGTGATCCGGGTGCACGTGCGAAAGAATGACGTACCGGATCGGGAGTTTCGTGGTCTGGTGGATGACCTCACGCAGCTTCGCGCCGTCGGCGAGGCTGCCTCCCGGATCCACGACCGCCACCGCCTGGCGTCCGACGATGAAACCGATATTTGCGATCGCGCCGGCGTTCTGCGCCGTTGTTTCTTCGTCCACTCCGCTACGAATGTGAATGCCGGGCGCGACCTCATGCGCGGCAGTGGCGCTTGCGTCCCCGCGCGCTGAAAGACTTCGAAGGCAGCAGAGACATCCGCCGCCCAGCAAAACATCGCGTCGTGAGAGGAGTGAGGCACCACCCATGCGTGACTTCTAAGGAATGAACTGCGCCGCGTCAATGGCGCGCAGTGCTCCCGTTTCATTACTATTGTCCGGCAGCCAGTCAGCGCTGGCCTGCAACGGGGGATGCGCATTGGGTGACGTCACCGTCTTACTCGAACGCGCGCACCAGGGCGACGCCCAGGCGAGCAATGAGCTGTTCGCGAGCGTTTACGGCGAGTTGAATCGCCTGGCCCGCCAGAAACTGGCACGCGCAGCGGCATTTACCGATCTCGATGCGGCAGGCCTGGTGCACGAGGCTTATCTCTGCCTGGTTCGTCAGCCGGAGATCCCGGGCGCAAACCGGCGCATGTTCTATGCTTATGCCGCTGGCGTCATGCGTAGCGTCATCATCGACTACGTGCGCAAACGCGGCGCGCAGAAGCGCGGGCGTGGCGACGTTCACGTCACGCTGACGGGCAACGATCCAGAAGTCGCGTTACCGGCGCCAGAAGTCGAGGCGCTGGACGCTGCACTTCAGCAATTGGCGCGGATCGACACACGCGCGCACCAGATCGTCGAGATGCGATATTTCGCGGGACTTTCCATAGAAGAAATCGCGGAGGTTCTGCAGACCTCGCCTGCGACGGTGAAGCGCGACTGGCAAAAGGCGCGCGCATTCCTTTACAAGATCCTTCGACCCGGAACTGACTGATGGACGTTGCACAGCCATCGGCGCAGCTCTGGCGCGAAGCACTTGCCTGTTTCGAGCGCTTGCTGGCGCTGGGGCCGCAGAACCGGGACCGGGAGCTCGCGGCGCTGGCCGCGGCACGGCCCGATCTGTATCCGCACGTCCTGACGCTTCTCGGCGCGGATCGCGATGCGGAGGCCAATGAATTTCTCGCTGGTGACGCGGCAGTAGGATGCCGGCATCACTTCGGGGCCCCTGAGGCCGCTCTCGAGGTCGGTACTCGCTTCGGCGCATATCAGCTCGAGCGACAGGTGGGTCTTGGTGGGATGGGTGAGGTTTGGCTGGCTCGCCGCATCGACGGCCGGTTCGAGGGTGCCGTCGCCCTGAAGGTTCTGCATGCGCATGTTGCGCAGTCTGCGGCGCGCGAGCGTTTTGTTCGCGAGGGAAAGATTCTTGGGCAGCTTTCGCATCCCCACATTGCTCGTCTGCTGGATGCCGGCGCGACACCGTTGGGTGTCCTGTATTTCGTTCTCGAGTACGTCGAAGGCAAGCCCGTCGATCAATGGTGCGACGAGCAGAGCCTGGATGTTCCGGCGCGGTTGCGACTCTTTCTGCAGGTATGCGACGCGGTATCGCACGCCCATGCGCACCTGGTCATCCATCGGGACCTGAAGCCGCCCAACATCCTGGTGACCGCGCAGGGCGAGATCAAACTGCTCGACTTCGGCATCGCGAAGCTCGTCGAGTCGGAGAAGCCGGCCGAAGAAACTGAGCTCACGCGCCTGAGTGGGCGAGCATTGACGCCGGATTTCGCCGCGCCGGAACAGATCCTGGGCCAGCCGGTGACGACGGCGACCGATGTCTATTCGCTGGGCATTCTGCTGTATGTGCTGTTGTCAGGCCGCAGGCCGTATAGCCGGCAACACATGACGGGGCGGGAGCTGGAGCGTGACGTACAAATGGCAGAGGCGCTCCCTCTCGGCCGCGCCACGCTGACTGGTGAGGGCGCCGACACGATTGCGGGACAGCGAAGTTCAACGCCCAAGAAACTCAAGCGTGTGCTGTCGGGAGACCTGGACACGATCGTCGCGAAGGCATTGCGCGCGGAACCGGAGCGCCGCTACGCGACAGTCGAGCAGCTATCGGCGGACGTGGGGCGTTACCTCGCAGGACAACCGGTGCTCGCCGTCCGCGACACATGGGCATACCGCACTCGCAAATTTGTCACACGGCACGCCGTCGGTGTGAGTGTAGGGATCGCGAGCGTGCTGCTGCTCGCCGCCTTTGCGGTCGCGATGTACGCACAGATGCAGCGCACCGCGCGCGAACGCGTGCGCGCCGAGCAGGTGTCCTCATTCATGGTCGATGTGTTCGATCTCTCGGATCCCTACAAGGCGCGCGGCAACGAGGTGACCGCGCGCGAGCTGCTGGATGCGAGCAAGCGGCAGGTCGAGTCGCGTTTCGCGGGACAGCCGGAAACGCGCGCCGCGCTCATGGAAGCGATGGGGCGCGTGTACAACCGCCTGGAACTGGGCGCCGAAGCGCAGCCGCTGCTCGAGAAAGCACTCGCCGGCCTCATCGAGGCTCGCGGCCCATCGGACCCGGAGATTGCCGCGGTGTTAAATGAGCTCGGCAATGCACTCGTGTCGCAGGGAAAATTCGAGCCTGCTGAAGCCCGCTTGCAGGAAGCGCTGAAAATGCGTCGTGAACTGCTGGGTGCCGAATCACCTGAAGTTGCCGAGACACTGAGGGATCTGGGTAACGTTGCGCAGGCGCGCGGCGACAATAAGGTCGCCGAACAGTATTTCCGAGACAGCCTCGCCCTATATTCAAGACTGGGTCGCGGGTTGACGCCGCAGGCGGCGCACGTGATGAACGACCTGGCGACACTGCTGAATTTCGTCGGCAGTTACGGCGAATCGGCCCGCTTGCTCAAAGGCGCCCTCGATATCGATCGGCCCGCGCTTGGAGAAGATGATGCGCGCGTGATCATGGAGACTCACAACCTGGCCTACGCGCTGCAGGCGCAAGGTGACCTTGCGGCTGCCGAGCCGCTGTTTATCAAGTCCATGGAACAGATGCGCCGTGTATTCGGGCCCGAGCACCCTTACACCATCGATGCGCTATCGAACTACGGTCGCTTCCTGCGCCACAAGGGCGATCTGTCTGCAGCAGAAGCGGCACTGCGCGAGGTGCTGCAGCTCAACGAACGCGTGCGAGGCCCTGGGCACATGATGGTGGGCACGAGCCAGATCAATCTCGCTACCGTTCTTCACGACCTGGGACGGCTGGATGAGGCTGAAGTGCAGTTCCGTGCGGGGCTCGAGACGTTCAGCAAGTCCTTGCCGCCCGATCATCCCATGCAGTCGGGTGCACTCACTGGTCTTGGGCGGATCCTCATCGATCGTGGCAAGGCGCGCGAAGCGATTCCACTCTTGAGGCGCGCAACGAGCATTGCAGAAGCGTCGATGCCGCCGGAAAGCCCGAGGCTGGCCGTTGCACGCAGTGCTCTGGCAAGCGCGTTGGTGGCAACGCACGAATACGATGAAGCTGAGCCGCTGCTGCGCGAAAGCTACGCCATCGTCGTCCGCACGCAAGGCGAGGAGTCCGCCGCCGTGAGGCAGGCGCGCAAGACGCAGGCGGATTTGCAGCGCGCGCGCCCGCCTTGATTCGTTCTGGACCTTGCGGCCGAGCCCTGGAGCCGGGCCCTTGCTCGGCCGTGTCCCTGACTTCTTGCCGATCGTGATGCCGCCTTCCGGGCTGACGGTGATTTTCTTACCCACGGCACCCGGGTTAACGATGAAGTAGGTCATCGGTCGCCCGCGTTGTGAGGGACCAGTGACGCGGGGTCTTCGTCACCTCGCGGCGCCGCGGCTTCGGCTTTGAGGACCCGCGCTTGGCTGTGCGTTTCGTTTTGCGACGTGTAGCCATAGTTTTTCTCCGTGATGTCCGCCCTGAACGGCCGACCAGTCGCGGCTTATAGCACTGGCTTAGTCAGCGCGCATCCGCCAGCTTCAACGGTCGAACCCCGGCAGGTCCCGGCGCGGACTAGTGAGCCGTATTCGAGCCCGTTTGCGTCTGTATTCATGAAGGCCGATGTAGCGCGCTGTTGCACTGCATCCTTCAGACTCAAACCGGGAGGAATTCGTCATGAAACGCTACTACTTGCTTGCTCCAGTCCTTGGCGTGGCACTCACCCTGGCGGCCGACATCGCTATGTGCGCGGACCAGACGGCTCAGGTCCCCAGCACCGCCGCGGCCCAGACCTCTGCCAAGCTGATTTCTCGCGCCGAACGCGCCATCAACGGCTTTGTTGCCGCCTGCGTAGCGCGTGACGCTCGCGCTCTTGGCAGTGTGACCACCAGCCAGGTCCGCGTGGAGTACGCGCTGGATGAGCCCGGAACTTACCTCAGCATGGATGCGAGTTCACTGCTCGCGGCTTGCGCGGCGAACAACGCCAGTTCGCGTGTCTCGAATCTCTGGATCTTTCCGACCAATGACGCCAATACAGTGTTCGTCCAGTACGACGCGCAGTCGACTGAAAGCGGGTCACGCGGGCAGCTCGCGCTGGTCGAAATGAAAGGTGACCGAATTGCAAAGATGCTCAATTTCGCAGCGCTACCGCAATCGTTCGTGGCCGGCCTGGTTCACGGGGCGCGCACGGCGAACGATGGCAAGACGGCCTTCAACAATCACTGCCGCACCTGTCATTCGGTGAAGCAGGGTGATCATCGCCTGGGTCCGTCGCTGTACGGGATCTATGGTGCGGAAGCCGGGTCGATACCCGGCTACCGCAACTCGGCGCGGGGCTTTTCGGAGTCGGGAATCATCTGGGATGAATCCACGTTGGACAGGTTCATTGCCAATCCTGATCAGGTGATCTCGAACAACAGCATGAAGCCGTATTCCGGTATCGCCGACGCCGGTGTGCGCAAGGAGATCATCGAGTACCTCAAATCGAATCGTGATCTGCGGGGTGAGAATTGAGCTCTTGAGCGCAGCGCGCGTCAGCGCTGCCCAGTCCACATGACCAATGTCTGCAGCAGTTCGCTCCTGACCTGAGCATCGTTTCGCCCAGTGCGAGCCGCCACATGAAACGAGTGGTCGGCATCGACAAACAGTTTCAGTGTGGCTCGCTTGCCCAGTCGTTCAATAAGCGGCTCGAGCAAGTCCAGGGTTGCGAACTCGTCCCGGCTGCCCTGCAGAAACAGCATCGGGATCTGCACGTCAAAGAGGTGCTTGGCCCGCTCGTCTGAAGGCTTGCCCGGCGGGTGCAGTGGAAATCCGAGGAACACGAGGCCTCGGACTCCCTGAAGTTCCGAAGCCGCTTGCGCCTGCGAGGTCATTCGCCCGCCGAAGGACTTGCCACCGGCGAAAAGCCGTAAATCCGGCGCGAGCCGCGTGGCTTCTGTGACCGCGGCACGGACCGTGGCATGACAAAGGGCGGGTGGATCCGGCCGACGCGAGCGTCGTTCCATGTACGGAAACTGATAACGCAACGTGGCAATGCCGAGCGCCTCGAGTTCCGCGGCAACCGCTGCCATGAATGGATGCTGCATGCCGGCGCCGGCCCCGTGCGCGAGTACGAGGCACCCCTTGGCATCCGGTGGACGCTGCAGCAGTCCGGAGACACGGTGCGTATCGCCGACACTGATCGCTACGGGCTCTGCAGATGAACCGGCCATGTCGCTAGTATGTTCTACGCAGGTCGGTTTGTGAGCGTTACGCCGGGGACCGTGATCCGTCGCGACTCCGGTATAGTGACGCGCCGGGCGGGTCTGCATGCGCAGGCCGGGCAAACTGCTCGCATCAATCGTCAAAGGGGAACATGTATGAAGAAGAGTCTCGCCGTGGTGGCACTGTTCGCGATAGCTGCGTGCGAATCCGCGCTCGCCGAACCGCCGAAGCCGCTGAGCGTCACTGAAACCATCGAAATCAAGGCGCCGGTCGACAAGGTCTGGGCGACGATCAAGGACTACGACGGCCTGAACAAATGGCATCCGGGCTTTGCCAAGGACGAGATCGTCAAGGGCGACCAACAACAAGCCGGGCGCGGTGCGTGCGCTGACGATCAAGGACGGACCAACGTTCACGGAAGAACTGCTCGCGTTCAGCGAGAAAGACCACTCTTATAAATACCGGATCATCGAATCACCACTGCCACTGCAGGACTACGTCGCGACGGTTTCGGTGAAGCAAGGAAAGGACGGCATGACGGTGGTGACCTGGGTCGGTCACTTCAAGCGCAAGAATCCGGCCGACAACCCGCCGGAGGCCGAGAGCGACACCGGCGCGGTCAACCTGATCAAGGGCGTCTACCAGGGCGGCCTCAAGAACCTCAAGACCATGCTCGAGGTTTCACCGGGCTGAGACTACACGCCGGGGAAGTCGGTGGCAGCAGCCGGATCTGTGCCACGATTCCCCGGCTTCCAGTGATACGGGTTGGGCTCGATACTCCCATAGGCGTCCGCCGTCAGCGCGTGCGCTGCGCGTCTTCGGCAATGCGGTCGACCATGTAATGAATGCCACGCAGCCACGATTGATCGGTGTTGCTGCGCAGGTCCACCGACTGCGCGTACAGCATCTCGCCTGTGTGGACGTCCTTGAGCCGGACGTTGATGTTGAGGATGAGATTACTGACCTTCTGCACCCAGCCGATGACGATGATGTCGGCGCCCAGCGCCTTGCCGATATCAATCTCACAGCCATTGCAGTCGCGCAGGTTCTGTCGCGCCTTCTGGTCCGATATCAGCTCCCCGGCAGCGCGGTTATCGACGACGTGAAACAGCTCGCGTTCGCTCAGCTCTTGTCGCAGCGCTTGGCTGATCAGTGTGATCCTGCGGCTCTCGGCTTGCATGACCGCGGGATCCTCGTAGGCACTCATGTCATCGAACAGTTCGAAGTCCATGACTGCGGCGCTCTTCGGCGCCGGCGATGCTGCTTCGTCGCAGTACCCGCGTGTGGCGGCGATCAGCAGCGTCGCGAACGCGGCGCAAGACAAGAAGCCGCATCATCTGGAAGCACACGATGCTGCACGCCCGAGGAGCAGCTCGCGCTCGCGGGCATTGCGCGTGAGCGAAGCGGCGCGTTCGAACTCCGCCTGCGCTTCGGCTGCCCGGCCTAGCTTGGCGAGGAGATCGCCCCGTACGCTCGGCAGCAGGTGATAGGTCTTGAGCGACGGCTCGGAAGTGAGCGCGTCCACCAGTTCCAGTCCCGCGGCCGGACCGAATGCCATCGACACAGCGACTGCGCGGTTGAGTTCGACGACCGGGGAGGGTGCGATCCGGGCGAGGGTCTCATACAGCATCGCGATGCGCACCCAGTCGGTTTGCTCAGGAGTGTGTGCGCGCGCGTGGCAGGCGGCGATTTCAGCCTGCAGCGTGTATCTGCCGTATGCACCGCCGAGCTTCTCGGCTCGCTCCAGTGCGGCAAGGCCCCGCCGGATGAGCAGGTGATCCCAGTGTGCGCGGTTCTGCTCGAGCAACAGTACCGGCTCACCCGAGGGCCCGATGCGCGCGGCCGAGCGGGAGGCCTGAATCTCCATCAACGCCAGGAGCCCATGCACTTCAGGCTCGTCCGGATCGAGCTCAGCAAGGATGCGACCGAGCCGCAATGCATCCTCGCAAAGTGCGGGCCGCATCCAGTCCTCGCCGACAGTCGCGGAATAGCCCTCATTAAAGATGAGGTAGATGACCTCGAGCACCGAAGCCAGGCGCGTGCCGCGCTCGGCACCGCGAGGCACTTCGAAAGGGACGCGCGCCTCCGCCAGCGTTCGCTTGGCCCGCACGATACGTTGCGCGATCGTCGGCTCAGGCATCAGGAATGCCCGGGCAATCTCCTCGGTCGTCAGGCCGCCCAACAAGCGCAGGGTGAGCGCCAGCCGTGCCTCGGTCGAAAGCACCGGGTGACAGGAGATGAACAGCAGGCGTAGCAGGTCATCCCCGATGTCGTCGTCGATTTGGGCCTCGATATCCGGCGTGACCTGCTGCTCGATCTCGTACCCAAGTTGTTCGTGCTTGCGTTCCTGGAGCTTCCCGCGACGGACACGGTCGATAGCTCGATTCTTCGCGGTCGTCATGAGCCAGGCGCCCGGGTTATCCGGTACCCCCGCTCCCGGCCACTGTTCGAGCGCAATCACCAGCGCATCATGGGCGAGCTCTTCAGCTACGCCGACATCGCGCACGATGCGCGTGAGACCCGCGATCAGCCGCGGCGATTCAATTCTCCAGACTGCGTCGATCGCACGATGGGTGTCGGTGGCCGTCACAGCCACCGATCACAGCATCCATGTTCTTCCCGCGCAAGCGGGCAGGGCGCTTACTTGCCGACCATACGCATTTCGCGAAAGCGCTGGATGGCTTCGCTCGGTCCGAAATCTTCCAGCTCGAAGAGCTGGCGTACTTCTATCTCAGCGGCCAGGCCTTCCCCGACCGGATTCGGAAAGCGTCGGGTCCACTCCATCGCCTCGGCGCGCGATTTCACCTGGATGAGCGTGTAACCGGCGATCAGCTCCTTGCTCTCCGTGAATGGTCCGTCGCTCACCGTGCGTTTCGCACCGGAATACCTGATGCGCCAACCCTTGGAGCTGGGCTGCAATCCCGACGCGTCGAGCAGTACGCCCGCCTTGACGAGTTCCTCGTGGTAGGTCGCCATCGAGGCAATCATTCCCTCTTTAGGCATTGCACCCGCCTCGGTGTCTTTGGTCGCCTTGACGATGATCATGAATCGCATTGTCATCTCCTTAACGGCTGAAAAGGCATCTGGTCCCTATCAGCACGACGAATGGCAGAGGCCGAGTTCGACCAGCCGCATGACAAAATAGCTCCGGCTACAGCAAGGCCGATCAAATGGCATGTCCGGCAAGCGGGTATACCGCTCGCGTGGAGTGAATGAGAGTTGAGATGAATCCGGCAGGAAAGGCCCTTTGGTACGTGGAAAGTCACTTCTCGCGGGAGCTGACGCTTGAAGAAATTGCAGGTCTTGCGGGTGTGTCGCGCTATCACGTGTCACGGGCGTTCGGGGCGGCGACGGGGCGCTCAATCATGCGCTACGTGCGCGGCAGACGACTCACCGAAGCGGCGCGCTCCCTGTCGGACGGCGCACCCGACATCCTGGCGGTTGCGCTCGAAGCGGGATACAGCTCTCACGAAGCTTTTACCCGCGCGTTTCGCGATCAGTTCGGTGTTACACCCGAGATGGTCCGTGCGCGAGGACATCTGAACGGCATCGAACTCGTGGAGCCTGTGAAAATGGACGAGACCTTTATTGCAAACCTGAAACCATCGCGCTTCGAAAGCGGCAAACCACTGCTGGTTGCCGGGCTGAGTCAGCGCTACACATGCGAGACCAGCGCCGGCATACCCGCGCAGTGGCAACGCTTCCTGCCTTACTTCTGCAAGTTACCTGGGCAGGTCGGGAGAACGGCCTACGGCGTCAGCTACAACGCGGACGAGGCGGGCGACTTCGACTACCTGTGCGGTGTCGAGATCGCGGATGCCGCCGCTGTGCCGACGGAATTCACGCGCCTGCGGCTGCCAGGACAGAGATACGCGGTGTTCGAGCATCGCGATCACATCTCGACGATTCGCGGTACCTGGAACACGATCTGGAACAAGTGGCTTCCAGAGTCTGGACACCAGGCCGCGGACAGCCCGAACTTCGAGCGCTATGGCGAGGAGTTCGATTCCGTGACCGGCATGGGCGGGCTGGAGATCTGGATCCCGATCAACACTTGAGAGTGCCTTGCAGGGCGCGCGCTCGAGTGGACATGATCACCGTCCGTCAGGGTGGGGCGGGTGCCGCGCTCGCTCCAGGTGCTTCGTCCACGTTCCAGATGTCGCGGTGGAGCTGCCAGCCACTCGAGGTTCGATGCCAGACCTCGACGTACTTGCCGGTCACTGGCGCGCCCTTGGCGTCCTGAGAGCTCCACGAGCCGGAACGCCATGCCCAGTCGCCACCGGCGTTGCTCGCATCCGAGGTGATCGTCACCGGCACACCGGTGGCGGCGATATCGTTCGCCCAGTAGTCGCGGATCGCAGGGCGACCGCTGACGACCGGCGTTCCAGGCGGGAGGAGCTGTGCGTCTTCGCTGTAGAGAGCCGCCACTGCATCCGCGTTCTTTTCGTTGTAAGCCTTCTCCCAGCCGGCGGCGGTCGATGCGAGGGCGGCCACGTCGGCGGCGCTGTCCTGTGCTTTCTGCGGGGCGCAGCCTGCGACCGCCACCGCCGCTGCGAGCAGTAGCGTCGAGCGTAGATTCAAATGCGACATGTTGATCCTCTTGGTTCGAGCAGTCGCGACTTACTTGGGTGTGTACTTGAATTTCTGGCCGCCCAGCGCTGCCTCGTACATCAAACCGCCCTTCGCCACCGTGAAGACCGCCATTCCCTTGCGGTACTCACCGACAGTGGACGCGTCCTTCTTTCCGGCGCTGGCACCCGCAGAGGTCCCAGTGCCGCCGGCGCTGGCCGAAGCTCCAGCGGTGATCGCCACCGCGGAAGCCTGCGCGCTAAACTCGAAGTTCCCACCCGTGAAATCATCGAACGCGCGCTTGTCTTCGAAAAAGATGATCTGGCTGAAGGCCTGGGCACCGAGCTGCAAGCCGGCGGTGAGCTGCGTCATCGAGGTATCGCCGACATATTTGCCGCCTTGGTACACGCGGCCCTTGCCATGCGCGCCGCCAATGCCGACGCCACCCTTGCCGATGGTCGGGAAGACCGCGTAGCCGTAGCTGTTCTTGAAGAACTGGCCGCTCTCGCCGGCGTTTTGAAATACCTTGACCGTGTCGTCGAATTCGTCTGCACGGACGACCGTGCAGAACAACATCAACATGAGTACGACACCGATTCTTTGCATTGACAGCATCATTGGGAGTCCTCCATGAGAGACGTAGTTTTTTAGGGCTGGCCACGGAGGATAGTCGGCCCGGTTCGCCGAGGCCAGCACATTGCCCCAAGGGACTAGAAGCCGTGCAGCATCCGCCGTACCGGTAGCCGTTCGGGGCCGGTTTCTTGACCTGGGGTGCGGCCGTCGTTGCCTGTGTAGGGCGGGGGCATGGGGCAGCACGAATGAGCATGTAATTCCACAGACGAGCAGAATGAGCGTGTCATCCGAGAGGAATTCCGCATGTCTCAAGGCTCGTTGACGTGTCGCAGTGTCATCTATCCCTGGCATTGCGATCACATGGGGCACATGAACGTCATGTGGTACGTGGGCAAGTTCGATGAGGCGACCTGGCACTTTCTCGCGGCCGTCGGGCTGACACCGCGCTACTTGCGCGAAGAGCGCAAGTGCGCGGTAGCCGTTGACCAGCGCACCTCGTATCGGCGCGAGCTCTACGCGGGTGACATCATCAGCATCCGCTCCGCAGCGATCGAGTTCCGCCAGAGCAGCTTCCGTTTCGTGCACGAGATGTTCAATGAGGAAACCCAGGAGCTCGTGGCTGTAACGCTGTTGACGGGCGTGCACATCGATGCGGTAACGCGCAAGTCCTATCCCGTCCCCGATGAATTCCGCAAGCGAGCCGAGGGGCTGCTGGCTCCCGACCCTGCCGCCTGGAGCAATTGGCCGCCTCCCCGGTCGTTTCTCACGTGACTCGTACCATCAGGCTACGACGGACAGCATGCGACTCACCGGGCAATAGAAGATAATCGTCCGCAATGAACGCGATGCGCTCCGCGTCGCGCCGGGAAGCCAACCTATGCGCCTTGAATTCCGAGCCTTGGTGCTGGGAGTGCTCATCATGATGACATTGAACACGACAGGTGCCGCGACCGCGTCCAACAAGACGTATCAGGATCTGCTGGCTCTCTTTGATGAGTGGCGCGCATTCGAGCGCCCGCCGCTGCGCGACGGCGCCCCTGACTACACTGCGAACACCTTCAAGCGTCGCCACCAGGAACTGAAGGCCTACCAGGCACGTCTCGCCGCGATCGACCCGCGTGGCTGGGCGGTCGAGCAGCAGGTCGACTACCAGCTGGTGCGCGCCGAAATGAACGGACTCGATTTCGATATCCGAGTGCTGCAGCCCTGGGCGCGTGATCCGGCCTTCTACAAGTCGGTGTTCACGGAACAAAGTGATACACCCGCGCACGAGGGGCCGACCAATCACGCGCTCGTCGAGCTGTGGACCTATTCGTTTCCGTTGACCCCCGAAGCGGAACGAAAACTGAGCAGCGAACTGTGGACCATCCAGCCGCTGCTCTCCCAGGCGCAGCTCAACCTTGTGGGCAACGCCCGAGACCTATGGGTCACGGGGATCGGCACCATGCGGAATCAGCTCGACGTCCTTCGCGGTCTTGTGGAAAAGACGGACAGCGCAAGTCCTGAGCTCAACCGGGCGGCACGCGCGGCTGCCAAGGCGACCGACGGATTCATCGTGTGGCTCGAGGCGCAGGCTCCCGCCAAGACCGGACCCTCTGGAGTCGGCAAGGAGAACTACACGTGGAGCTTGCGCAATGTGCACCTGGTCCCACTCACCTGGGAGGAGGAAGTCGACCTGCTCAAGCGCGAGCTGGCACGCGCACACGCTTCCCTGCGCCTGGAAGAGCAGCGCAATCGCGGTCTGCCGCAACTGCCGGTGATCTCGAGCCCCGAGGAGTATCAGCGGCGCGCCAACGAGGCGATCACCAAGTACCTGGCGTTTCTCAAGGCCAAGGACATCCTGCCGATGCCGGATTACATGGATCCCGCCCTGCGCGAACGGATCGGTGAATATTCACCCGAGGCGACGCGGGATTTCTTCGCGATGGCGAGCCATCGCGAGCCGATGACGCTATTCACTCATTTCTATCACTGGTGGGACCTCGCGCAGATGCGCGTCGATCCGCAGACGAGCCCGGTGCGGCGCGGGCCGTTGCTGTACAACATCTGGGACAGTCGCGCCGAAGGTATGGCGACGGCGATGGAAGAAATGATGATGCACGCGGGCTACTACGACGACAATCCGCGCGCGCGCGAAATCGTCTGGATCATGCTCGCACAGCGAGCCGCCCGCGGCCTCGCTTCGCTGCGCGCCCAGGCGAATGAAATCACGATGAAGGAGGCCAAGGCGTTCCAGGTCGAGTGGACGCCCCGCGGTTGGATGCGTCCGGACCTGGACCTGGTCGGATTCGAGCAGCAGCTCTACCTGCGGCAGCCGGGCTACGGGACGAGTTACGTCACGGGCAAGTACCTGCTGGATGAGCTGCTGATGGATCGCAGCAGGCAGCTCGGCGATGAATTCACCTTGCGGCGCTTCTTCACCGAACTCAACGCCGCCGGTGTCATCCCGGTGTCGATGATCCGCTGGCAGCTCACCGGGCAGGATGACGAGATCAGGGCGCTGACACGCGCACATTGATGCGTTGGCTGGCGGACCAGAAAAGAAAGCCGCCCGAAGGCGGCTTGATGAGAATCGGCTCGTGTGCCGACAGAATCTGCATCGGCTGGCGAGCCCTGCATTCAGGCAGAGTGATCAGCTCAGGGCTTAAATCTCGCGTAGACGTTGCGCAGGATGATCATGATTGCCCCACCGGCCACGAACACGCCGAAGTTGGACAGGATCGTCGCGAGATAACTGCCGATCTGCGGTATCGCATCGAAGGTATGCGACAGAGCCGCCAGGACGAGCGCCGAGACCATGACTCTCACGTGATGGTCCGGGATGATGGACAGACCGACGAACAGGCCGAGGATCAGAAGGATCGCGGCGGCGTACGGAATCGTGGCGAACGCGCCGACGATTGCCAGGAGAACAGCGATCAGTCCGACGATTTTTTGAGCGTTCATCAGGTACCCCTCTGTTACGTGTTGTTATCAGGGCGGCGCCACGGCTGTGACGCCGAGCGCGGGGCAGAATATGCGATGCCGGGATTCGAGTCGAATCGCGCAGTTCAGGACCGGTCGATCACGCAATTCACGTAATTTCGACATGAGCGCCGCCCACGCAGACTGACCATGCTCATCCTCTCTCACGCGGATCTCATCGGCCTGCTGCCGCCCAAGGCGCTGATCGGGCCGGCCGAATCGGCCGCAGTTGCGGCGGATCAGGACGGTCATCGCACGCCCCGCCGCCAGCACATCGAGTGGAACGGCAATACGCTCCTGACCATGCCCGCTGTGTCGAGCGACATGATCGGCACGAAGCTGGTGTCGGTCGTGCCGGGCAATGCGAACTCGCAACCTGCCAGTCACGAACGGCGTGATGGTTCTTGGCCGACGCTGGGACCGGCGTACCGCTCGCGGTGCTGAATGCAGCTGCGCTGACCGCCTTGCGCACCGGAGCCGTAGGAGCGCTCGGGGTCAAATATATGACTCCGGCGCACACGCGCACGCTCGGCATCATCGGCTGTGGCGTGCAGGGCGCATGGCAGGCGATCAGTGCTGCAGCGGTACGTCCAGTGAGTGAAGTCTTTTGTGTGCCGCGATCCGCCGCGAGCTATGAGAGGTTCACGGCGACGATTCGTGCGCACGCGCCACAGCTTCGCATCACGCCGTGTGTCGACGCGCGCAAGCTCCTCACTCATACCGAGCTCATCATCGCCGCGACGACATCGGCTGAACCGGTGTTGCCGGACGACGCCAGGATCCTCGCCGGCAAGCATTTCATCAGCATCGGGTCTTATCGCCCCACCATGCAGGAGCTGCCGGATTCGGTTTACCGCCTCGCCGGGCACATCGTCATCGATTCAGAGGCGGCACGCGAGGAGGCGGGGGATGTAATCGCGCCGCTCGGCAAGGGAATCGTGAGGTCCGCGGATATCGTTCACGATCGGCCAGATCATCTCCGGCCAGCGCTCGATCGATGTGAGCCGCACGACGGCCTACAAGACCGTCGGAATGGCGCTCTACGATCTGCATGTCGCCCGCGCGTTGTACGCTGAGGCCACGCGCGCGCACGTGGGTAGCGAAGTCGCGTTGTGACGTACGTTTGTAGGCGGTGCCATGAACGCGTGAGCCACTTCACTGTTCGATTCCTTCGGGCAGATTCGCCGGGATTTTGTGAAGTCGCGCGAGACGTTCACGCCACTCTCCAATGCAAGATCGGACTCGTCGCAGTCACTGCGACTGCCGAAGGTTCGAGGCTGCGGCCCTGGAGAATTCATTGGCGGCATTTTTTGCACAACGCGTCGCACGAGTCGTGATCACGCTGATCTTCCTGGCGGCGCCTGCTCCATGGGCATCTCCATCGCTGCCTGGCGTGGACATCGTGCAGGCGAGCATCGTTCTCAAAGACCTGGTGCTGGCGACACTGGCGTAGCGGCCACTCGCCGCTAGCGGGATTGAGCCGAAGCAGGCGTTTCCTTCGGCAGGCTGAGTGAAGCCTGGCCGAACACATAGCGCCACCCATTCGCGGTCCGCACGTAGGTATCGCTGAACCAGAGTCGACGCTCGAGCTCTTCACCTTCGCTCGTCCCCTTGAGCCAGAGTCTCGCGGTCACGACCGCCGTGTCGCCCCATACGCGCACCGTTTGCGTGCCCGGATCCTCGTCCTGTTTCTCGTAGTCGACGTCGGCGCTTGCGCGCCGAGTCGAGCAGATCCTCGCGCGTGTAGACCGTACCGTTGCCGAGCACCAGCACGAAATTGTCGTCGAGAATGCGTGCCATCGTGTCCGCGTCGTTGCCCTTCACAGCCTCCTGGTACTTGACGTCCAGTGCGGCGACGGCCTGGCGATCGTCTTCGGGTGAAGAGCGCGCCGCACCGGAAGCGGCGAGGGCGGTCGTGGCGGCAAGCAGCGCACCGAAGAGTCGAGGATTCATGGCGGGTCTCCCTGTCGAGGTTGTCGATCCGCGCACTCTATCGGCCCACGAATCGCGATACTTGGCATTTCTTGCTGCGCAGGGCCGCTTGCAGAATAAGAAAGGCCCCAGTGCACATCGGCACGTGGGGCCTTTTCGCCAGGGCGGGGATTACCGGCCCTCTTAGGACATCACCAGCAATAATGGTTGAGTCCCGTGGTTCGCAGTGTCTACGGATCCATGTGACCGGACAATTCTCTCGGTTCCCATTGATCTGTCAGCGTGTTCTTACGCCGTCTCCATTAGCATCTGTTGGCAGGCCCTAACTCATCGCACTGCCCGTATGTGTCGCGATTTCCCTACGCTCCGTCGGGGAGCTTCAGGAGCTGGCGCAGCTCCTTGGCCGTGAGGAGCCGCGTGTATGGCGGCGTGCCGACGTCGAATTCCTTCGCCCGGGAGAGCGGGCCGACGACGACGGGATCGAATCCAGCATCCTTCACCAGGCGCGCTGCGACGGCGAGCGCCTCGGCATCGTCACCTGCGAGCGGAATTGCGACGCGATCACCCTTGCGATGCGCTTCGTCCCGGAGATCGCCCGCGTTGATGGCGTTGAAGGCGCGCACCAACCGGACGCCAGGCAGAAACTCGGCCGACGCGACGCCCGTGCCCTTGCGCCGCGCCTCGACAGCCATGTCGCCGTCGCGACCTGGGATAGGGATTCCCGGTGTCGAGCACGATCTTGCCGGCGAGCTCTGCCTTGAGGTCACGTCCGACCTGCGGCATGGCGCCGTAGGGAATCGAGATCAGCACCACATCGCCGAACACCGCGGCCTCGCGTGGCGTGCCCGCCTTCACTTTCGGACCGAGAGAGCGGGCCAGGTCCTGGAGCTCCTCAGGATGACGCGAAGAGATGAGTAGCTCATGGCCGGCGTTGGCCCACAGCTTCGCGAGCGCTCCACCGATGTGACCGGTGCCGATGATGCCGATCTTGAGCGTCGGAGCATCGGCAGCCGGGGTCGCAGCGGTGGTGATCACTCCACAGCACAGCAACGCAATCGCTGCCGTGGCAGCCATCAACAGGCGCAGTGCGGTGGACGGTTTCCCTCTGGTGGCAGACTGGTGCAGGGTCGTCATGGTATGCATACCTCTGCTGGTGATGAAGCGACGCAACGGGCGCGTGATGCTCGCCCGCCATGGAGAATCCAGATGAGACCACAGACGCCCGGCGGAATTCGCCTGTGAGGCCAGTGCCGTTCTCGAAGGGCTATCGCGCCTGGCTCCTCACTGTCCTGCTTCTCACCAACGCACTGAATCTCGCCGACCGCCAGGGGATCGCGGTCGTCGCGCAAGCGATCAAGCTCGACCTCAAGCTCACCGACGCGCAGATGGGCATCATTCAGGGCCTGGGCTTTGCGATCTTCTATACCCTGCTGGGTCTGCCCCTGGCGCGCATGGCGGAGCGCATGAGCCGGACCCGAATTATCGCGGCCTCGCTGGCGATTTTTGGCGTCATGGTTTCACTCTGTGGCAGCGCCCAGGGTTTCTGGCGGCTGTTGCTGTTTCGCGTGGGCGTCGGCGTGGGTGATGCGGGCTTCGGTCCACCGGTCGCATCGCTGATTGGCGATCACTATCCACGCGACCGCCGCGCCTCCGCGATGTCCATCATCTGGCTGGGCGCACCGCTCGGGGTGGTGGCTGGCTCGACTTTCGCTGGATGGATGGCCGAGAACGTGAGCTGGCGAGCTGCGTTCGTTGGTATCGGCGCGCCCGCGCTCCTGGTCGCGTTGCTTGCATTTCTCACCTTGCGCGACCCGCCACGCGGAATGTCCGACGAGATCGCGACCGCCGGGCCGCCGCCGTCGATGTCGGAGGTGCTGAGATTCCTGCTCTCCAAGCGCTCGGTACGTCACACCTTGATCGGGTGCGCGCTCGCAGCGACGGCGATGAACGCGATCGGCCAGTTCCTGGGGCAGTTTTTCGTGCGCGTGTATCACTTGGGATTCACGCAGGCAGGACAACTCCTCGGGCTGATCGCGGCACTGGCGATGAGCTCGGGGTTGGCGCTCGGCGGGTTCGGTGTCGATCGCGCTTCGCGATTCGATCAGCGCTGGTTCGTGTGGGGTCCGGCGATTGGGTTGGTGCTTGCCACACCGCTGTTCGCGGTCGCCTTCGCGGCCCCGGCGGTCGCGGTCGGTATCGGTGTGCTCGGCGCTGCGCATGTGGTGCTTTTCATCTATTTCACGCCCACGCTCGCGATCGCACAAAACATGGTGAGTGCCAACATGCGTGCCTCCTCGGCCTTCATCGTCTCGGTAGTACTCGGACTGGTCGGCATCGGCCTGGGACCGACCCTCATCGGCACTCTGAGCGATGTCTTCGCCAGCCGTGCGTTCTCAATGGGCGATTTCGCTACGCTGTGCCCAGGCGGTGCAGCGCCGGCAAACGCCATGGCATCACTTCAGGAGGCCTGCAGTGGCGCTTCGTCGCTCGGCATCCGGCATGCGTTGATCGCAGTGTCGATGCTTTTTGCCTGGGCGGGAATTCACTATTTCATGGCCGCACGCGACCTGCGCCGCGATCTGGATACACACTATCAGTCGCCACGCGCTGCTGAATGACAGCAGATGCTGAGGTAAGCTCGCGCGCTTGGCTGTAAACCTGCGGAGATTCTCAGTGTCTGATGTTCGACGTTTGTTGATCCTGGCCGGCGCCGCTGCGATCACGATCAGTACCCATGCCTCGCGAGCCGCGGATTCCGAAGCTCCCTCCATGTACGGCTTCACGCGCGCGGGCGCCGTTGCGCAGGCGGCACTCGAGCGCCGGTTCGACGGCCAGCTCAATGCCGCCGAGATCGGCACCTGGCTGAAGCAGCTCTCGGCCGAGCCTAATCACGTCGGCGCGCCTCACAACAAGGCCAACGCAGAGTTTGTGCGCGATCTCTTCAAGAGTTGGGGATGGCAGGCCGACATCGAGACGTTCTACGTGCTGTACCCGACGCCGAAGCGCGTCGCGCTCGAGCTCATCGCTCCGAAGAGCTTTACCGCCAGCCTGCACGAGCCACCGATTGCGGGCGATGCCACCTCCACACGTACCGACGGCCTGCCGCCCTACAACGCATACGGCGCGGACGGGGATGTGATCGGGGATCTCGTCTACGTGAACTACGGCATGCCCGATGACTACAAGGAACTCGCGCGACGGGGCGTCGACGTCAAGGGCAAGATCGCGATCGTCCGCTACGGCGGCGGATGGCGTGGCCTGAAGCCGAAGCTCGCCTACCAGCACGGCGCAATCGGCTGCCTGATCTATTCGGATCCGAAGGACGATGGCTACGGGATGGGCGATACCTATCCCCTCGGTGGCTGGCGGCCCGCGGATGCCGTGCAGCGCGGCTCGGTCGCCGACATGCCGGTCTATGCGGGAGATCCGCTCACGCCGGGTGTCGGTGCGACCAAGACCGCCAAGCGCCTGTCGCTGGCCGAGGCGCCGACGGTTCTCAAGATCCCGGTGCTGCCGATCTCGTACGCCGATGCGCGCCAGTTGCTGGAATCAATGACGGGCCCGGTGGCGCCGGAGAAGTGGCGGGGCGCATTGCCGCTCACCTATCACATCGGTCCGGGCCCGGCGCGAGTGCACCTCACCATCGCGTCCGACTGGGGCCTGAAGCCGGTGTACGACGTCATCGCGAGAATTCCCGGCAGCACGAGTCCCGATGAATGGGTGATTCGCGGCAACCATCGCGACGGATGGGTGGCCGGGCGCCTGGGATCCGCTCTCGGGACACGTCGCGATGCTGGCAGAAGCCAAAGCAATTGGCGCGCTGCTCAAGAGCGGTTGGAGACCCAAGCGCACGCTTGATCTACGCGAGCTGGGACGGAGAAGAGCCAGGCCTGCTCGGCTCGACTGAATGGGTCGAGACCCACGCGGCGGAGCTGCAGCGCAAGGCAGTGCTCTATCTGAATTCAGACACCAACACGCGTGGGTTTCTGCAAATCGAAGGCAGCCATTCTCTGCAACGATTCATGAATGAGGTCGCTGCTGACGTGAAGGATCCGGAGACCCGCGCGAGCGCGCAGGCACGCATGCGCGCCAAGATGATGGTGACCGGCTTCGAAAAGGGCGCGACGGACGAACAGAAGGACCTGGCGAAACGGGCCGCGGAGCGCCCCGACGTGCCGGTCGCCGCGATGGGCTCGGGTTCGGATTACTCGCCCTTCATCCAGCACCTCGGCATCGCTTCGCTCGACGTCTACTACGAGGGCGAAGCGGATCAGAACGGCGTCTACCACTCTCTCTATGACTCGTACGATCATTACGCGCGCTTCGGCGATCCGGGCTTCGTCTACGGCGTCGCTGAAGCGCAGACGGCCGGGCGCGCAATGCTGCGCATGGCGAATGTCGATGCTGCTGCCGCTGCAGTTCGAAGGATTCGCGACCACGATCGACGACTACCGGCAGGAGTTGCAGAAGCTCCTGGACGATCGACGCAAGCACGCACAGGATCTCGCGCGGCTCATCGATCAGAATGCTTTCACGCTATCGAGTGACCCGACCCGCCCGGTCCTCGCGCCCGAGCGCGAGTCGGAGGTACCCGACATCGACTTGTCACCGATCGACACCGTTCTCGCCCGGCTCAAGAAGAGCGCATCGGACTATGACGCTGCTTACAGCCGCACCATGCAGAGCGAGGCGCCGCTCAGGGCAGCGACGCGCAAGTCGCTCAACGCGTTGCTGCAGGGGATGGAGCAGGCACTGACCAGTGAACGCGGACTCCCCGGGCGCAACTGGTACCGACACCTGATCTATGCGCCCGGCCTTGCTGACGGGCTACGGCGTCAAGACTTTGCCGGGCGTGCGCGAAGCGATCGAGGGACAGCGCTGGGACGAGGCGAACGAATACGTGAAGCTCACCGCCCAGGTGCTCGCGACGTATTGCGATCGACTCGACCAGGCGACGGCACTGCTGCCCGTCGTCGTCGGTGTCCAACTGATACGAGCGCCAGCTACTTCGCCGTGATCGCTTTGAGGTATCGATACAGGAAGTCGAGACCGGTGTAGAAGGCATCGACGCGGATGCGCTCGTCGAGCCCGTGGGCGCGAATATCGTCCTGGTCCTGCAGGTTCCCGGTGATGTTGTACGTGGGCAATCCCGCGCTCATCGTGAACACCGCATCCGAGGCTCCGAGCGACATCGCTGGAACGACCTTGATACCGGGCCACATCTCGCGCACCAGTTGCTCCAGCGGCCGCATGACTTCGGTGCTCAGTGCAGGCGGGGGGAAGCCGCGCATATCCGTCGCGGTGTCATGCGCCGCGCCATCGACGCTCAGGTACTGCACTTTGATCGCGGGGTTCGCGACGATCTGGGCGAGCACCTGGCGCACTTCCTCCGGGTTGTGAGCGGGCAGGATGCGGCAGTTCACGGTCGCCTGTGCCTGCTGTGGCAATGCGTTGTTCGCATGGCCGCCCCGTAGCCGTGTCGCCACGCACGTCGTGCGCATGGTCGCGTGATCGCGCACATTAAGTGACAGTCGCTCGATCGCAGCCGCATCGGGTGGCGTGCGCAGGATCGCGCGCATGTCGGCGGCACGTTCACCCGTTTCCGAGCCGGACATGCGTTCGTAGTAGGCACGCGTCACGTCATTGAGCTCGAACGGAAACTCGTAGGCCGCAAGCTTCGAAAGCGCGTCGGTCAACTCGTAGATCGCATTGTCCGTACGCGGCAGCGAGCTGTGACCACCGCGATTGGTCGCGGTCAGCAGGTAGTCGGCATAGACCTTTTCCGTCCCGTACATCTCGTAGCGCAGCGCTTTGCCCTGATCGGCGAGGACGGAATAGCCATCGGTATTGATCGCGAACTCGGCGTCGATGAGATCGCGGTGATGGTTCACCAGCCACTCGACGCCGTTGGAAGCGCCGCCTTCCTCGTCGGCAGTGAGGGCCAGGATGATGTCGCGGCTCGGGTGAAAGCCCTCCTTCTTCAGGCGAATCAGGGTTGCGACCATGATCGCATCGTCATTCTTCATGTCTGAGGTGCCGCGACCGTAGAAGTAGCCGTCCTTTTCGACCAGCTTGAAAGGGTCAGTGCTCCAGTTCTCGCGCTGCACCTCGACGACATCGAGGTGGCCGAAGAGCAGAATCGGTTTGCGCTTACCCGTGCCATGAAAGCGGACGACGAGATTCTTCTTGCGCTCGTTCGGGCCCAGCAGCTGCACATCCTCGGCAGGGAATCCCGCATCGAGCAGGCGTTTCGCCATGGCCTCGGATGCAGTCGTGACATTGCCGACCGAATCGGTGGTATCGATCTCGATCAGCTCCTTGAAGATGTCATGAGCCAGGGAATTGTTGGCGTTGTCCGTCGCCGCGTGTGCGACTGCGGTGGTGAGCACAATGGCGAAGGTCATCGCCAGCAAACGAAAAGGCATCAGTATCCTCCTAGGCTTCGATCGTCTTGAGGGCCTCGAGAAACTTGACCACCGGCGGTGGCATGAAATTGCGTCGTCGCCGGAACACGAAAAACCGTCGCTGCGGATCCATCTCCTTCACGGGCAACGCCCGGATGAGACCCGCGGCCTGTTCCGCCGCAAACAACGGCTCTGGCAGCCAGCCCAGGAAATGAGTCTTCGCCACCATCGCCTTGATCACGCTGGGCGAGCGCGTCTCCACGGCGATACGCGGCGGCGTTACGCCAAGCCGACTGATCAGGGCGTTGAACTGGCGACGCGGCTCCGCCTCAGCCGGCGGCATCACCCAGGGTGTGTCGATGATGTCATGGATCGAAAGGTCGGTACGACGCAGCAGCTCGTTGGCGGCGGAGCAGATGACCGAGTAGCGGTCGGTGAACTTGTGCTCGGTGACCTGCACGATTTCATCGCTTTCGGGTATCGGTCCGCAGATCACGACGTCGATCGCGTTGTTGGTGAGCGCGACGGTCAGCACGTCCTCAACGGCTTCGAGGATCTGCACGTGCAGGTTCGGCCACTTCGTCAGCACGCGATCGAGCACCGCCGGCAGCACCATGATCGCGACGCTCGCGACGGCGCCGATGCGGATCGTGCCCTGGCCGAGGCCGCGCAGTGAGTTGATCTGCTCGAGCGCGAGCGCTGCTTCCTCGCTGAGGAACGTGGCATGCGGCAGCAGCGCGTGGCCAAAGCTGGTGAGCTCCATCCCCGTCGTGCGCCGCTCAAAAAGCGTGACGCCGAGCTGCGTTTCGAGACGTCGGATGATGCGGCTCAACGCCGGTTGAGTGACGTGCAGCGTCTCGGCAGCGAGGCCGAGACTGCCGGTCCTCACGATGGCGAGAAATGCTCTCAGTTGCCGTGGGTCCAAAGCCATACCGAAGTGTTATGACTCTGCCGCCAAATGGCAATCCCCGGCAGCAGGCACGTCCGCGTGAATATCGGGGCCGGTCTCAACAACCGGACCGGAAAGAGCACGCCCGATGCTCGACAGTGCCGCGACCACCAGCTCCGAGCGCAATGCACGGACCGCATCGCAAGTCACGGTCCGCGAATCCGTTTTTGGGCTGCTGCGCGCTTTCAACCTGACCACGGTCTTCGGCAATCCCGGTTCCACCGAGCTGCCGATGTTCCGCAATTTCCCGGCGGACTTTCGCTACGTCCTCGGCCTGCAGGAGTCGGTCGCTCTCGGGATGGCTGATGGCTACGCCCAGGCCACGGGCAACGCCGCACTGGTGAACCTGCATTCGGCGACCGGCGTCGGCCACGCGATGGGCAACCTCTTCACCGCGTACCGCAACCAGACGCCGCTCGTGATCACCGCCGGCCAGCAGGCGCGCTCCATTCTGCCGTTCGAGCCGTTCCTGTACGCCTCGCAGGCGAGCGAATTTCCCAAGCCGTACGTGAAGTGGAGCTGCGAGCCGGCGAGGGCGGAGGACGTACCGGCCGCGATCGCGCGCGCCTACTACACGGCGATGCAACCGCCACGCGGCCCGACGTTCGTGTCGATTCCGGTCGACGACTGGGATCGATTCTGCGAACCGCTCGCCACAGCGCCAGGTGAGCCGCACGGTATCGGGTGACCCGGCGCTGCTCGCCTCGGCGGCGGAAGCGCTCAACTGCGCACACCGGCCGGTGATCGTGGTCGGCGCAGGCGTCGCGCGCGACGATGCGTGGGCGGAGACCATCGCACTTGCTCAGCACCACCAGGCGCCGGTGTGGGTGAGTCCCATGTCGGGTCGCAACAGCTTTCCGGAAAATCATGCGCTGTTCGCCGGGTTTCTCGCCGCGGACCGGGCGCGCATTGTCGAGAGCCTCAAGGGCTTTGATTTCATCCTGGTGCTGGGCGCGCCGGCCTTCACGTACCACGTGGAGGGATTCGGCGCGCACATTCCCGAGGGCGTCGAGGCTCGTGCAGCTCGTCGACGACCCGGCCATGGCCGCCTGGGCGCCGGTCGGCGTATCGATCGTGACAAATCTCAAGCATGGCGTGCGCGCCTTGCTCGATGCCGCCGCACCCCGGCGGCGTCGCGCGCCGGAACCGCGCGCGCGCGGCACCGCGCGCGCCTCGTCATTCGCTGACCGATCGCTACCTGCTGCAGCAGATCGCGGCACTGCGTCCTGCCGACAGCATCATCGTCGAGGAAGCGCCGAGCAGCCGCAGCCCGATGCACGACTATCTGCCGATCACGGAGCAGAACTCGTTCTACACCTGCGCGAGCGGCGGACTCGGCCACGGACTGCCGGCAGCCGTCGGCATCGCGCTCGCACGTCCCGAGCAAGCGCGTGATTGCCGTACTCGGTGACGGCTCGAGCATGTATTCGATCCAGGGCTTGTGGTCCGCGGCGCAACTTGCGCCTGGCGATGACGTTCATCATCATCAAGAACGGCTGCTACGAAGCGCTGTACGAATTCGGGCGGCATTTCAACATCGAGCAGACTGCCGGGGAGCGAGCTGCCGGAGCTCGATTTCTGTGGACTGGCGCGCAGCCAGGGCCTCGATCGCGATCCGCGTGGACAAGCCCGCGGAGCTGGATCGCGCGCTGACGATGGCATTTCGAGTCAACACAACCGGTTCTGGTCGAGGTGTCAGTGGAAAGAGCGGCCGCATCGCTGCCCGAGCAGGCGTGATGGGCCGATGGTCTCGTGACTGAGGGGGAACGATCATGAAACGCGCTTCAGATATGGGGATGCATCCCGCCGCCAGGATTCTGGCCGTGCTGCTCTGGCCCGCACTCGCCGTGCTGGCAGCAGGCTCAGCTCTCGCGCAGGAGCAGGCGCGCAGCCAGGGCACGCTCGAGGAGGTCATCGTGACCGCGCAGAAACGCGCGGAGAATGTCCAGAACGTGCCGATCGCGATGCAGGCCTACAGCGGCGAGACGCTCGCGAACGCCGGCATCAACCAGATCACCGATGTCACCAGGCTGGCGCCGAATCTCAACGTGGTGGTGCAGAACGCCATGAGCCAGCACATCGTGATCCGCGGTGTCGGCACCAACGAGTTCTTCGGCAACGCGCCCTCGTCCGTGGGCACGTACATGGACGAGGTGACGATGAACTCCTCGTATATGAGCACGCTCGCGCTCTTCGACATGGAGCGCGTCGAGGTGCTGCGCGGACCGCAGAACAGCCTGTTCGGCCGAAATACGACGGGCGGCGCGGTCAACTACATCACCAAGCAGCCGGTGGTGGGTGCCGACAGCGTGGATGGCGATGCGCTCCTCACCTATGGCAACAGCAATCTTGCCGAGGTCGAGGGCGGGGTCACGATTCCGACCGGATCGACCGCCGCGATCCGTCTCGCGGGCCTTTACCACTCGCGCGATGGCATCTGGGAGAACCTCGACACCGGCGACAACCACTACGGAGACGAGGAGCGCTACTCAGGACGAGCGACACTTGGCCTGGGAACCATCCGAAGCCACGCGCCTGACCGTCAGTCTCCATTCCGCGCGCGCGCGAGACGAGGCTCAGCCGCAGAAGATGGCGGGAGCCATCGTCGACAATCCGCCGCTGCGCATCAACGACACGATCCCGCCGTCGGGCTACTCCGACAACATCGACTGGAGGCACGGCGAATCTCAACACCATCGGCAACATTCCGACGGTGAACATCGAGGGTTTCGATCGGCTGACGCAGGGCTGGCAGGACGTCTGGAACGGCGGCTCACAGCGGGGCGACCTCGACGTCGACGGCGGTTACGTCAAGCTGAATCACGACTTCGGCGGCTCGACGCTCACTTTCATCGGCTCCTACGACAAGACGCATGGCTTCTACGAGGAGGACAACACCGGTGATGGCAATGTGCAGGGCGCGGGCACGCCAGGGGTGACGCACGACGTCCTGATCATCGACATGGACCAGGAATACAAGCAGTACACGGGCGAGTTGCGCCTGGCCTCGAACGACAACGATGCGAAGCTGCGCTGGATCGCCGGCCTCTACTACCTCAAGGAGGATGCGACGCTCGCGCAGGACATCCGCTTCGGCGACAACGGCTTCCCCGGCGCGCATCCTTCAGCCGCAGGCATCACGCCACCGAGCCTGTTCGACGTGATCCCGAATCCGTACGGCAACACGGTGTCCTTCAGCATTTCGGACCTGGTGGATCGCAGCTACTCGGGCTACGGCCAGATCGATTGGCAGTTCGCGGATGCGTGGGGACTGACGGTCGGCCTGCGCTACACGCACGACAAGAAATCGAACCCGTCCTACTACGCGGGTGCGTTCGTCAAGCCGCTCGACTGGGATCCGTCGATCTACGTCGGCGAGTCGGCAATTCGCGAGCTGGCTGCGGGATTGCCGAACTGCGTGCCCAAGACCGATCCGAGCTACATCCCGTTCGTGCATTGCGCCGATACCAACACCTCGCGCGAGGACCTGAGCAACGATGAGGTCGGCGGCAAGCTCGGCGTGCAGTTCCACGCGAGCGAGGCTGTGATGTTCTACGGGAGTTATTCGCGCGGCTTCAAGTCGGGCAAGTTCGACATGGAATTCCTGCACACCGACGACACGCCGTTCCCGCAGCGGCCGCTCGACCCGGAAACGCTCGATGCGTTCGAGGTCGGCATGAAGTCCACGCTCCTCGATCGCTCGCTGCTGGTGAACGCGGCGGTGTTCTATTACATCTGGAAGGATCAGCAGGTGTTCAACGTCGGTGTGCAGGGACCCGAGTTCTTCAACCTGCCGGAGTCGCACCTCAAGGGCGCGGAGCTCGAGACGAACTGGGTTCCGGGAGAAGGCTGGATGCTCTCGGCCGACATCGGCTGGCTCGATACCGAGCTCACGGATGTCACCGGCATCGACTTCGACCTGGGACAGGGCGACTTTCAGAATGGACACGAGCTGCCGCTATCACCGGAATTGACGGCCACCGCGGCAATCTCGAAGACCATCGCCCTGGCCTCGAGCGATCTGAGCCTGCATGCCGACTACCGCTACCAGAGCACCTCGAAGGTGAAGTACAGCCCGCAGGTGCCGATCGACGAGTACACCGATCGCAACGAGATCAATGCCCGCATCGGCTTCGCGTTCGGCGCCAATCGCCAGTACGAGGTCGCGCTCTTCGGCAACAATCTGACGGGCGAGAAATACTGCGTGGAGATCCAGGATCTGCGGGGTGTTTCGAGCTCGTTCTATTGCGTACCGAACGAAGGCGAGGTGCGTTACGGCATCCAGGCGCGCATCGGGTTCTGAAGTACTGCTGTCTGGAGCCACCATGACCGGGCGGCACTGGCCGCCCGGACCTCGTACCGGCCACGGCGCCGATCGGTTCTTCGCGATACCATCGTCGCGATTTCGAAGCCGTCGTCACCCAGATTGACCTCCACGCGAACCCCGAGCCGGCCTCGACTGCGGCGTTTGCGTCGAGCCGAATTGCCGCTCGATACGCTTGCACTGGCCCGCTTTCTGATCGGCAAGATCGTCGTGCACGACAGCGCAGCAGGTCGACTCAGCGGTCGCATCGTGGAGACTGAAGCCTATCCGCCGGGCGATTCAGCAAGCCACGCATTTCGCGGTCGTACACCGCGCAACGGTTCCATGTTTCTCAGCCGCGGGCACGCCTACGTGTATTTCACGTACGGATCATGCTTCATGTTGAACGTCGCAAGTGAAGCGCACGGTATCGGCGCCGGGGTCCTGTTGCGCGCCGTCGAGCCGCTCGAGGGCATCGAGACGATGCAGCGCTTGCGCGGTGTGACGCGGCTTCTCGACCTCACGCGCGGGCCCGGGCGGCTCGCGCAGGCGATGGCGATCGACTTCACACAGAACGGACTCGACCTGTGCGGGCGCAGTCCGCTGTGGCTGGGGGCCGCTGCGCGATGTAGCGACGTCGCATCGGGACGAGCGGTGCGCATCGGGCTCTCGCGCAACGCCGATCGTGTGTGGCGCTTCTACGAGCGCGGCAGTCCATTCGTGAGCGGGCCGAAGCGGCTGCTGAGGTGACGTCGGGCTGAAGGTATTGGGTCACCTTCGATGCCCCGTTCTTGCTTGATTACGTCGATGGCGCGCCGATGTGCAGCGCGGACCACTGTAGTCGCCAAACTGCAGTGTTTCTTGCGTGTCGGGCATCGAAGGTGACCCAATACCTTCAGCCCCGACGTGACGTCACGCTGGCGGGCGCGCCACTCCTCACGTGTCTGGCCCCAGACATCCACGGCTTCGTTCTCCAGCGGCGGTGGAAGCTTGCCCGGACCGCGATTGCGTGAACCGAGCTTGCGCGCTACGCCCTGCGAGGCGAGGTTGCGCGGCGAGATCGTGTGGATCACGTCCGTCCAGCCGAGGTTGTCGAAGGCCCAATCGATCGTGGCCGCGGCGCCTTCGGTCGCATAGCCACGTCCCCAGCATTCGCGTGCGATACCCCAGCCGACTTCGGTTCCGGGCCAGCCTTCTGGTGTCCACGGGCCCAGCCGACCGACCCAGCGCCCGCTCGATTTCTCGATCACCGAGAACATTGCCGGGCGCCGCAGTTGCCACGCTCCCGCCATGCACATCATCGTTCGCCACGCGAGCGGACGGGATTGCACACCACCCAGGAATCGCGTGGCCTCTTCGTCGGCGAGAAATGCCGCCCAGGCGTCGAAATCCTCCCAGCGTGTCGGGCGGAGGATCAGTCGCGGGGTCTCGATTCGCAGCGTGTCGATGTCCATGCTCTTAGTCTCATGTCGTTGCGGTCGAGGCTCGGAACCTTACGCGATCTTATCGAGCAACCGCACTTCGTGTTGTGGTACTGGCATGACGATGCCACGGCGCCTGAATGCGTCGATCAGCGATTTGCCAAGCTCGCCAGTCGCGGGACCGTAATCCGGCACCGTGACCCAGGGCATGATGCTGATGCTGATACCCGCCCCTTCGGAAAGGCGGGCCTGGATGAGCGGTTCCGGATCGCGCAGCACGCGCGGATTGGCCTTGAGGATTTCGTCGATGACGGCGAACGCTGCGTTGAGGTCGGTGTTGCCGGCCACACCGACCGTGATTGCGAGCTGACGCCGCTGGCCAAAGTTGTGCAGGATTTCACCCGCGATCTTGCGGTTGGGTACCACGATCAGCGACAGGTCCGCGTGACTCAACGTGGTACTGAAGAGCGTGATTTCCTCGACGCGACCCTCCTCACCGGCAATGGAGATGTACTCGCCGACGCGAAACGGCTTGGTGAAGATGATCGAGAGGCCGGCCGCCACGTTGCCGAGCACTCCTTGCATGCCGAGGGCGAGGCCCGCGCCCACAACACCCAGCCCGGCGATGAGCGGCAGGAGCTCCACGCCGAGGTTCTGCAGGGCCATGATCAGGAACAGGCCGAAGATCAACACTCGCACGATGCGGATGAGGAGCAGGCGCACCGGTGGCTCGAGGTCGAGCCGCGCCAGCGCTCGCTCGAGCCACTTGCCAATCCAGCGGCTCACCAGCACTCCGACTGCGAGCACTAGGAGCGCCGCAAGGAGCTTGGGGCCGAAGCGGATGATGAGGTCGAGGACGGTGTTCTTGGCGTGGTCGATGGTCGCAAGCTGTTCGTTCATGGGTACTCCGTCAGTGGACGGTCAATGAGATTCAGATGAATGACCGAATCGGTTCCTGGCCGTCCCAGCCGATGCTGGCGCGGTAGAAGCGATTGAACACCGTTTCGAACGCGCCGCCGAGCTCGATCAGCTCGACGAATCCCGCCAGTTGCGCGGTCGTGTCCATGTAGCCGACGCGGCCACCGCTCGGCACCTTGGCGAGAAACGCCAGCTCGTGCCCGGCAGCACGATAGCGCTCGACATCGCGATCGAAGTGCCAGGTGCCGAGGCCCCAGTGATGAAAGCCGTAGCCGCGACGCTCGATCACCTCGCGATATACGGATGGCGCAGTGTTGTTGGGCTGGATCAACTCGATGTTCATGTGACCCGCGAAGCCCATCGCGATCGCGACGTCGGCGTGCGATGGCTTACCGCGGTACTGTGGCTCCTCACCCGTGAAATGATCGAGGAGAAACCACGGCCCGACCTTGAGCTTGGAGACCCAATGATCGATGGCCCGTTTCATGTCTTCGACGACATAGGACATCTGGATGATGCCGTCGTCGGGTTGTCCAAAGCTGACGAGACCCATGCGTGTACCCCGTTTGGTGTGGTTCTGATCGGGAGGAACGCGCACAGGTTTCCGCAAAGCCGGTTGGGCTGCAAGGTTCCGGCGGGGAAATAGTTGGGGGCCGGGAGACCGGCCCCTTGCAGAGACCACTTCCGCCGGTGAAGGCGAAAACAGTGGTTAGCTCTACGGTTGCTATGTTGCGTCGGGGAGCGAACCAGCAACAATGGAACAAGGCCGCGGCCGCTGTCAGACGGCTCGCGGACTCGGTCAGGCCGCCTTAAGTGCGCGGCACAGCGCATCGACGTGACGGTGATCGGTGCCGCAGCAGCCACCCGCCACGGAAAGTGCGGGCAATAGCGTGCGCAGGTCGCGGTACTCGACGCCGAGCTCGATCGGGTCGCCCTCGTCGAGATCCGGGCAGTCGTTCAACTCCGCGTGACTGCGCTTCGAGGCATTGGCCCGCACGCCGCGAATGCGCTTCAGCCATGAGCCGCCGCGCTCCAGCACGTGGCGGAAATGTGTCGGGTGAGCGCAGTTGATCATGAAATAGGACGCGTAGCCGCCGGTCTCCTCGTCGGTGCGCAGGATCGCCTTTTCGAGCGCATCACCGGACGGCAGGCAACCGTCAGTTTCCAGCGTGAACGAGATCGCCACCGGCATCGCGGCGTCCTTCGCTGCGGTTACGATCCCGATCGCTTCCTCGACATAGTTCATCGTGAACGCCGCGACCATGTCGGCATCGGTGCCGGCGAAAGTCTCGATCTGCGTGCGGTGATAGTCGCGCGCCTGCGACGCGCTCATGCGCGTGTCTGCGATGTAGCCGTCGCCACGCGGGCCGATGGCGCCACTGACCACGATGGGCGTCGTGGCGGTTTCGTACTGCGTCGCGGATCTCGAGCAGCAGGCCGATCGACTTGCGATTCGCATCGGCCAGAGCTTGCGCATCGTAGCCAAGCTTCTGCCCCCAATCGGCACTGGCGCGCCAGGTGACGCTCTCCAATACGATCCCGATCCGGTGTTCGCGGGCGATGCGGGTGTAGTGCTCGAAGTAGCGACGCAGGACCGCGACCCCGGCCTCGTTCTTGAGCAGGTCGAAGGCCGCGAAGTGCGGTAACGGAATATTTTCGTGGAAGATCAGCGTGGTCTCGATTCCACCGTCGGTGGCGAAGAGTTTCTGGCCCAATTGCGGCAGGCGTTGCCGGTACTTGCTCGATTGCATGGGAAGTCATCCTGGGTTTGAATTCGACGCGCGCAACTTTATCGCCCGGGCTTGGCCGCATAACTAAAGCCATTTCGGCACCGAAGCGGACGAATCGGCCAAACATGAGCACTCCCGTCACGGTAGCGGTTCTCGCATTCCCGGAAGCGACGGCCTCGGTCGTCTATGGCATGTACGACCTCTTCATGTCAGCGGGTCGTGACTGGGGAATCGTCGTCGACGGCCGGCCAGGACCCTCGCTGATGCAACCGGTCGTGGTGTCCGCACAGGCGGCGGCATTCCGGGCCAGCAACGATGTGCTCATCGCGCCGCAACAGACGCTGGAGGCCTGCCCACGGCCGGACATCGTCTGCATTTCGGAGATCGCGGTGCCGCCAGGCGAGCCGCTCGAAGGACGATTCGTCCCGGAGATCGCCTGGCTGCAACGCTGCTACGAATCGGGATCGACGCTCGCTTCGGCGTGTTCGGGGGCGATGCTGCTCGCCGAGGCGGGCCTGCTCGATGGGCACGAGGCCACGACGCACTGGGCCTATTGCGACATCCTGCGTCGGCGCTATCCGGCGGTGAATGTCCAGGCGCAGCGGGCGCTGGTCGTGTCAGGCGAAGGCCAGCGCCTGGTCATGGCGGGTGGCGGTACCTCGTGGCTCGACCTCGCGCTGTACCTGATCGCGCGCACCGTCGGGATCGACGTTGCGATGCAGGTGGCGCGGGTGAATCTGATCGACTGGCACCACATCGGTCAGCAGCCGTTTGCGCGTCTGGCCCGATCGCGCCAGGTGGACGATGCGATCATCGCGCGTTGCCAGACTTGGATTGCTGAGAACTATCACGAGCGCGCGCCGGTGGCGGCGATGGTGCGACTGAGCGGACTCGCGGAGCGATCCTTCAAGCGCCGTTTTCAGCAGGCGACCGGCATGTCACCACTCGAGTACGTGCACACGCTGCGACTCGAGGAGGCGAAGCATCTGCTCGAGAGGAGCGAACAACCAGTCGAGGCGATCGCGAACCAGATCGGTTACGAGGATGCGGGTTTTTTCAGCCGGCTGTTTCGCCGCCAGGTGAAGCTGACGCCGGCTCAGTACCGCAAGCGCTTTGGCGCCATGCGCAAGGCGATTCAGAGCGGGGTCCAGTAGAGCGGGCGGCTTGCCCGCAGGCCATCGCGCCAGGCTTCGCTCCCGTGCTCCATGTAGCGCGCGGTTGTCGCCGCCGTGTCGACGTCGAAATACCGCGCCACGATGTGCAGGGCCATGTCGATGCCCGAGGTCAGCCCGCCAGCGGTTGCGATGTGGCCGTTGTCGACGAAGCGCACACCACGCTTCACATCGACGGCGGGGAATTCCTTCGCGAGCTCGTCCCAGTAGTCATGGTGGGTGGTCGCGGAAATGCCGTCGAGCAGTCCGGCGCGCGCGAGCTGGAACGCGCCCGTGCACACCGAGATCGTGACGTCGGTCTTCGGGCTTGTGTTCTTGAGCCAGGCGAGCGACGGCTTGGCGGAACGCTGCGCCGGCACCACGATGACCTGCGGGGCGGGCGCATCTTCGAGCGTGTAGGTCGGCTTGACCTTGAGACCGCCGGTCATGGAGATGAGATCGGTGGTCGGGGCGACCGTGAAGAGCTCGAACGGGTCACGCGCGTGGTCACCCTCGCCGATGGCGGTGTCCTGAAAGGTCTCCCACGGGCCGGCCATGTCGATCACGTTGGTCCCGTCGCCGAGGAGAAACGCGACCTTGATGCGGTCCCGCTTCGGGAGGTTCCCGGCGATGGCTCCCGCGCCGAATAGTGCAATCGAGGCGCAGCCCGCCGTTCGTGCCAGCAACTCGCGCCGGGTCAGGGACATGTTTTCAGCTCCGCAGCTCGCCCGGTGCATCATGCGATTCGCAGGCAGTGCTTCATTGGACAATAAGCCGTCAATTTCAGCCAAGTATCGGCGGTGCTAGACTCTGCGCAGGTCTTTGCCGATGCAGCGACGCAACACCAGCCTGATCATCCTGACGGTAGCGGCATGGGTGTGCCGCGCCCTGATCCCGCCCGGATTCATGCCGCAGACGGGGGATCACTTCTCCGTCGCCCTCAAGATCTGCCCGGGCCACGCGCTCCACTCACCGCTCGAGGAGTCGGGGAAAGGCAACCTGCCACAGCCGACTCAGTCGCCGGGCCCGACCTGCTGTGTGTGTTCAGCGCGGGCTTGGCGAGCGCGCCGCCGTCGGCAATCGTCTATGTACCGGTTCACGCCGATGCGCTGCATCTGCCATTCACGTCATTTCAAACGGCCGACACCGGCCAGCTGATCGCTCGCGCCCAGTCCGCGCGCGGGCCGCCACTTCTGATCTGAACCTGCCTCTGGACTGATCCCGAGCATCGGGCGCGCTGTGTCGCGCCGTTGTGCCCGGGATCGACTGCCATTGCCACGTCACTAACGCGCGCGCAATGGCGTCATTTGCAGCACATCGGAAAGCAAGAACATGAATATCAAGCAATCACTCGTCGCGCTTGCCGTTGCCGCGACAGTTTCCTCGCCCGCCCTGGCATGCTCGATCTGCAGGTGCGGGGATCCGACTTTCAACGCGCTCGGCCATGAAGGCGTGGCACAGTCTGGGCTGCGACTGGCACTCGACTGGGAGCAGGTCGAGAAAACCCAGGGTCCGGTCGATGAGCGGGACTCGATCCGCGAGCGTCGCACGACGCTGCTGGTCGCGTATGGCTTGTCTGAGAGCGCGGGTCTGTTTGCGCGCATTCCGTACAGCGAGCGTGATCTCACCGAGACTGAGGCTGGCGAGAGCGAGCACACGCACGGCTCGGGCCTCGCCGATCCCGAAATCTATGGACAACTACGACTCTGGGCATCGCGCTTCGAGGGCGATGTCGGCGTGCGTGCGCAGCTCTTCGCAGTAGCGGGGGTCAAGACAAACTGGGGCGAGAACGACCTGTCGCGCGACGGCGAACGTCTCGATGAGCACGTACAGCCCGGCACCGGATCGACGGACTGGTTCGCGGGCCTGTTCGGTTCCTACCAGCTGAACCCGAGCTCAGCACTTTTTTATTCAGGGCAGTACCGCCATACCGGGCGCAATGATGCGGGCTACCAGTACGGGCGCATCAGCCTGCTCAACGTCGCCTACGAGCACAAGCTGGGCGCGCGCTGGGACGCAGTTCTTGAAGCCAACTACCGCTATGCGGGGCGGGACGAGACCGACGCGAGTGGCACGACCGATCCCGATACCGGCGGCACGATGTTCTACGTGACGCCGCGCATCCTCTTCGATGTCGGAGACGGCTGGGTGTTGCGGGTGTCCGGACAGATTCCGCTATCGCAGAGCGGGCTGTACGGTGAGCAGCACGAGGATCCGGTACTCAATCTCGGCGTAACGAAACTGTTTGCACATTGAGCCAGGACCCGCGGCGCTACTTGACGCCCTGAATGAAGACCATGTCGCCGCGGGTCGCCGCGAGGCGCAGCGCCTTGAGAGGCTTGTACTCGGGCGAGTCATACCAGCGGTTGGCGGCGTCGAGGTCCGGGAATTCGAGGATCACCGGGAACGTCGGCCGCCATTTGCCTTCCTTGACCTCGAACGGTCCGCCGACGGCGATGTAGCGCCCGCCGTGCTTCTGCACCGTCGCGACGACGCCAGCGCGGTACTGGTCCATCTTCTGATTGTCCGTGGTCTCGATGATGTCGACGATGACGAAGGCGGCCATGAGGGATCTCCTAGTGCTTCAAACCGAACACGACAATGCTGGCATTGACCTTGGGCGCCGGCCAGATGGGTGAGATGGCACCCGATGCGAGCGCGATGCGCTGCTGCCCAGCGGCGATGTAGCTCACGAGGCCACCGGCGACCGCGCCATCAAGTTTCATCGACCAGAGCACCTGGCCGCTGGCCTTATCCAGCGCGTAGACGTTTCCGCCGAGATCGCCGAAGAAGACCACACCTCCTGCGGTCGGCGTCACCGCCGAGAGAACGGGGGCGGGCGCTTTCATGCGCCAGCGGATCTCACCGCTGTCGGCATCGGTTGCGGTGAGCCATCCACCGAATCGCTCGGGCGGATCAAATTGGCCGAAGATGTGCGGCTCCTGCGCGCCGGTCCACGGTTGTCCGGGTGCGCCGCTCTTCGCAGCGGCTTCGGGCTTCAGTGCCACCGTCGTGCACCAGTCCACGGAGCCCGTGAACGCAAGATTCGTGTCCGGATCGTAGGCAGGCCCGTTCCATTCCGATCCGCCCTGCGTGCCAGGGCAGAAGTGCGTGCCTTTTTCGGTGAGCGGTGCGTTCTCGTTCTCGACGGTCGTGATGGCGGTGCGGAAGGTGCGCTGGCCGCTGCTGAGATCGTAACCGTACAGGTGACCGTCCTTGGGCGCTTCGAGGAGGCGACGCTGCTTGTTGCGCGTGGTAACGAGTGCGGGTGCGGAGGAGACATCCCAGTCGTGAAAGTCTCTGGGTGTGAGCTGGTAATGCGCTCGATAGGCGCCGGTGCGTGCATCGAGCACCACGATTGAGTTGGTGTAGAGGTTATCGCCCGGCCGCACGCTCGTGACGAAATCGGGTCCGGGATTGCCGCCCGGCACGTAGAGCAGGCCAGTGGCGGGATCGAGTGAATATGAGCTCCAGGTGGCGCCCCCGGTGATCGGCACATCGGCCTTGTTTCCCCACGAGCCGTGTGGTGCCTGCGCGGCAGACTTCGTGCTGACCGCGTTCTCCCGTGGCACGAGGTAGAACTCCCACACGATTTTTCCCGTGGCCGCCTCGAGGGCGTACATGCGGCCCTTCACTCCGTAGGAATCGCCTCCCGCATTGCCGATGAAGACCAATCCCGACCACGCGATCGGCGCGGCCGGCACAGTCTCGCCTCTCTTGCCATCGGCGATGCGGCTCTCCCACAATCGTCGGCCGCTCGCGGCGTCGTACGCAACGACTCGTCCATCCTGCAGGCCACGAAACAACCGGCCGTCGAGGTACGCGACGCCCCGGTTGGTGCGAAAGAGTGTCTTCACGTCCTCGTGTACTCGCCAGCGTTCCTGGCAGTTGCTGGCATCGAGCGCAAACGTGTCCATGTCGGTGGTGGCGTAGAGCGTGCCATCGATGACGATCGGGCCGGTCTGAAAGCTCATCTGATCGTGGGTGTCATAGCTGCAAACGATTGCGAGTTGCGCCACGTTGTCACGAGTGAGCTGCGTGTGCGGAGCGAAGCGTTCCGAGGTGAGCGTTCGGTTGTAACTCGGCCAGTCATCCTCGGTACCGGCGCGGGCCATAGCGCCGGACAGAAGGGCGCAAGCGATCAGCAGGAATCGTGCCTCGCTCATGGCTTCCACTCTTCGCCGGTGATCGGGTGCTGGTAATGGAACGGAACGACGCTCGTTTCCGGCCACGCGTAAGGCATCTGCGTCAGGATTTCGTCGGGACCGAGCGGGTTTTCGGGATAGGTCTTTTCAAACGGTGGCAGATGTCCGCTGCTGTGCGCCCAGCCTTGTTCGTATGGCGCCTGCCAGCGGCCGACGTAGTCGAGGAGCTTGATCTTCCACTTGCCCTCATCCTTGACGTAAATGTTTTCGTAGATACCGCCGCCCCAGAATTGCTGTGGCATGTGCTCGAGCGGCTCTGGCTTCTTGTCGTGGTAACCGATCATGTTGAGGGCGCGGAAACGTGCGCGTGCCGAGCGGCGATCCGGGGCGACCGTGACGATGTCCTGCATCTGCAGATGATCGAGGAGGAATCCGTACACTGGGCCGTTGTGTCCCTTGGTGAAAGTCTTGCGAAACCAGTCGCAATACAAACGCCGCACGCCGGCACGCCCCTTGTAGAGCCCATTGAGAAAGCGTACGCCCCCATCGTCCGCGAACAGAGCGCAGGCCTCATCGTACAGGCACATGTCGATGTAGTAGCCGTAGATGAAGTGCAGGCAACGCACCGCATGCGTGTCTTCCATCACGCCGAGCTGATGGGTGAGTTGCTCGATTCTTGCGGCCAGCGCTTGGTATGCACTGTCGTCAGTCATCATTGCCTCTCGCTGTCGGGATTGGGGCCGTGTCGCGCCCGCGCGCCGCGGGCTGAAGCGACTTTGCTTCAAGCAGTACCATGATCTAGCCTTCTGCGCTCGATGAAAAGTGAAACGAGATTCGACGCGGCGTACTACCGCCGTTACTACGGCAAGGCGCGCACTGCCGTCACTTCGCGCCGGGAGATGGCGCGCCGTGGCGAGTTCATCGCGAGCTTTGCGAGCTATCTCGATCTGCCGGTGCGCTCGATCCTGGATGCCGGGTGCGGAGTAGGGTGGCTGCGCGGTCCTCTGCGGCGTCGTTTCCCGCGCGCCCGGTACGTCGGGCTGGAAGTGAGCCCCTATCTTTGCAAGCGGTTCGGTTGGGTGCGGGGATCGCTCGCCAGCTATCGGGCGCGCGAGCCGTTTGACCTCGTGATCTGTTACGACGTGTTGCAGTACCTCGAGGACCGCGAAGCGGCGCGTGCTATGGCGAACCTCGCACGGCTCACCCGCAGGGTGCTCTACTTCAGCGCGCTGACGCAGGAAGACTGGGATCAGCACTGCGACCAGTCATACACCGACGGCGATGTGTGGCTGCGTGCCGCAGCGTGGTACCGCGAACGGCTTGGACGCCGGTTCACGGCGCTGGGTGGCGGAATGCAGCTCAGACGCGGTGTCGTGACCCAACTCTGGGAGCTCGAACGCTAGAGCGTCCCTAGGCCATGAGCTTCTGGCGAGCGGGTCGGCTGAAGCAGCTGTCCACCCACTTTTTGAGGCCGGGATACGGTGCCAGGTCGACCTTGACCAGGTCGACCAGCGAAAAGATCGAGGAAAGATTGAGATCCGCGATCGTGAACTTCGGCCCGAGCACGTAAGGCCGGCTCTTGAGGTGATCGTTGAGCACCGTGAGACGGGGCACGAGGGCCTCGCGCGCTTCTTCCGACCGGTCGGGCCGCCTCTTGTCCTCCGGCGTGAAGATCTGCTGCACGAGCAGCGTAATGAGAAACGGCTCGACCTCGGCCATTCCCCAGAAGCTCCATTGCAGGGCGTGGGCCTCGCCTGCTTCGTTGGCAGGCCAGAGTTCCTTGCCGTACTTGCGTGCGAGATACAGGTTGATCGCCATCGACTCGAACAGTTTCAGATCGCCGTCGACCAGCGCGGGAATCCTGCCGTTCGGATTGATGGCCAGGAACTCAGGCTTCTCGTTGTCGCCTTTGTTGGTGTCGATCGGCACCAGCTCATAGGGCACGCCAATTTCTTCCAGCGCCCAGAGGCAGCGGCTCGCGCGAGAACGCAATTGGCCATAGAGCTTGATCATGTGTATTCGGCTCCCGGAGTGTGATTCAAGTGATCGGACGGTTGGCGTAGGATCACCCGAGTCGGTGAAGGCTGCAATGCGAATGGTGGCCGGGAGAGCTGTCGATGGCGAACGATACCGATATCGATGCGCGACTGGACGAGGGCACCGCCTACGGACGGCGGCCGCAGCATGCCAACAAGCTCCTGACGGAAGTCGGGGCAGGAACGCCGTGTGGCGAGCTGATGCGTCGCTATTGGCAACCGATTGCCGCATCGAAGAAGGTCGGCGATCTGCCGCAGAAAGTGCGCATCCTGGGTGAGGATCTGATCCTGTTCCGGGACGGCCAGGGCAGGCCGGGGCTGGTCTATCCGCGCTGCATGCATCGGGGCACGTCCTTGTTCTACGGCCGGGTCGAAGCCGACGGCATTCGCTGCTGCTACCACGGGTGGCTCTTCGATGTGCAGGGGCGCTGTCTCGAACAACCCTGCGAGCCGGAGGGTGGCCGACACCGGGATGCCGCACGCCAACCGTGGTATCCGCTCGAGGAGCGCTACGGCCTTGTATTCGCCTATCTCGGTCCGCCGGACAAGAAGCCCATCCTGCCTCGCTACGACAACCTCGAAACGCTCGAGCCCGATATGGTGCTGTGGTCGGACGTGGGAGGCTTCGGTGCGACGGGTGATTCGAGTCTCGCGGTCCTGCCGTACAGCTGGCTGCACATGAACGACAACGTCATGGACCCGTTTCACGTGCACGTGCTGCATTCGACCATCAGCGGCATCCAGTTTCACGCCCAGTTCGCACTGATGCCGAAGGTGGATTTTTTCCACGCCGATCACGGCGTGTGCTATTCGGCGATTCGCCAGCTCGAAGACGGGCGCGAGGTGGATCGAATTTCCTCGTGGCTGATGCCCAACATCATGAGCGTGCCCGACATCGGCATGCGCTCGGGTCAATCATCGGGCATTTCCTGGGTCGTGCCGGTCGATGATTCGCACTACGTGCAGGCCTTCGCGATGAAGCTGCCCAAGGACCAGTCGTTCTGGGAGATGCGTCTCAACGGCAAGAGCTGGGGTGAGATGACCGAAGAGGAGCATCAGCGCACGCCAGGAGACTACGAAGCACAGGCAGGACAGGGGCCGATCTCGCTGCACTCGGAGGAACACCTGGTCACGAGCGATCGCGGCATCATGATGCAGCGACGCCTGCTCGCGCAGCAGATGGAGATCGTCGCCAAGGGCGGCGATCCGCTCGGCGTCAATTTCGATCCCGACAAGGCGCTGGTACGGATCCGCTCCGGGAATTTCTATCGCACTGCCGTGCGCGGGTAGCCCGCGGAGGTAGTTTTGGAACGCCGCAATACATCCTGTAGGCTCGTGGAAACGTATGTTTTCCACGGCGCCAAACTACCCCGACCGGACTACCCGCGTTTCAAGCACACTGATGACTCGCGGCTCGAGGTAGCCCTTGAGGCCGAGCGCCGAGTACTGCCGGCCGATGCCGGATTCCTTGGCGCCGCCGAACGGAACATTCGCCGCTGTCGCGCGGTGCTGATTGACCCACGCCGTGCCGACTTCGAGGCGTGCCGCAATCTGAGCGGCACGCTCGGGATCCGCGCTCCACACCGAGCCGCTCAGTCCATAGCGCGTATCGTTCGCACGGCGCAGTGCATCCTCGATGTCGCTGAATTTCAGAACCGGCAGGATCGGGCCGAACTGCTCCTCCGTCACCAGACGACTGTCCTCCGCGACGTCGGTGACGACCGTCGGTGAGACGAAATAACCAGGCCGATCGGGTACGTCTCCGCCAGCGAGTATTCTTGCCCCGCTACGCCGCGTGTCCTCGAGGATGCCAATGACACGCTCGTACTGCTCGCGATTCTGGATCGGTCCCATCTGCGTAGCCGGGTCGAGACCATCGCCAAGTTTGACCTTACGCGCTTCTGCCGCGATCGCTTCGGCGAGCGCCGCATGGATGCTTTCATGTGCATAGATGCGCTTGATGGCCATGCACACCTGGCCGCTGTTGACGAAGGCGGCGAAGAAGAGCTTCGGCGCCACCGTTTTCACGTCAACATCGTCGAGGACGATCGCGGCATCGTTGCCACCGAGCTCGAGCGTGATGCGCTTGAGATTGCCCGCGGCACTTGCCATCACCTTCTTGCCTGTCTCGATGGAGCCGGTGAAGGAGATCTTGTCGATGCCCGGATGCTCCGTCATCCATTGACCGAGCTCATCGCCGCCCGCCAGGATGTTCACGACGCCGGCTGGGAAGAGTTCACGCGCCAGCTCACCGATCTTGAGCGTGCTGAGTGGCGTGTAAGGGGAAGGTTTGAGGACCACGGTATTGCCGGTGTAGAGCGCGGACGTGAGCGGACCTGCAGCCAGATTGATGGGCGCATTCCACGGCGTGATGATGCCGACGACTCCAAGAGGGTAGTAGCGCAGCTCGATCCGGCGCTGCGGGTCTTCGACGAGAACTTCCGGCTCGATCGCAATGCGCGTCATGCCTTCGGACTGGCTGAAAGCGCGGCCGATCTCATCGCGCGCCTGCGAGAGCGGCTTACCCTGCTCGCGCGTGAGGAGCTCGGCGAGTGAGTCCTGGTGACTGCGCAAAATCTCGCCGAGTCGGCGGAGCAGCGCGGCACGCTCTTCGTAAGAGGTCCGGGACCACGATGCGAAGGCGCGGCGCGCGGCCGCGACGGCCTGGTCGAGCTGCGCACGGCTCGCGCTGGGAGCGCGCGCGAATACTTCCTCGTTGGCCGGGTTGATCACGTCGAGCGATCCGTCGCTCTTCGCGAGCTCACCGTCAATCAAGTGGGCAAAATCGCTGCGGATCGAGAGTTGTTCGCTCATGGCAGATTGTCTGGCCGGGGGGCGGTGCTACGATAACAAATCCAATGATTCCGACCTGCAAAGCGCCCGATCCGAACCCGCGCAAACCGAGATATACGCCACCCAAGGGGGCGTGTGATGCGCACTGTCATATCTTCGGCCCCGGCGACAAGTACCCCTATGCACCCGATCGCACCTACACGCCGCCGGACGCACCGCTGGAGAAATTCAGGGAGTTGCAAAAAATTCTCGGCTTCGAGCGCGCGGTGCTGGTCAACGCGAGCTGCCACGGACGGGACAACACGGTCATTCTCGATGCGATTGCGCAGAGTGGCGGCCGATATCGCGGCGTCGCCAATGCCGATGACTCATTTACGGTACGCGACTTCGAGCGCCTGCACGAGGGCGGGTGCCGGGGTGTGCGCTTCAATTTCGTCAAGCATCTCGGCGGCGTTCCCGACATGGACGAGTTCCGGCGCGTCATCGAGCGCGTGAAGCCGCTCGGATGGCACGTCGTGCTGCACTTCGACGCCTCGGACCTGGTCGAGTTTGCCGCGCTGCTGCACCGGCTGCCGGTGCCTTTCATCATCGATCACATGGGACGCGTGCCCACGAAGGATGGGCTTGAGCAGGAGCCATTTCAGCGTCTGCTCGATCTTGCGCGTCATCACGAGGACTGCTGGGTAAAGATCTGCGGCGCTGAGCGCATCTCGAGTGCCGGTCCCCCTTTCACCGATGCCGTTCCATTTGCGCAGGAACTGATCCGCGCTGCACCGGATCGCATCCTGTGGGGCACCGATTGGCCGCACCCGAACATCTCACGGCACATGCCGAATGACGGTGACCTCGTCGATCTCATCCCGCTGTTCGCACCGGATGTCGCCATGCAGAAGCGTATCCTCGTGGATAATCCGCAGCGCCTGTACGGCTTCGACGCCTGAAGAGACCAGGAACCATGACCAAGACTCCGCCACCCGGAACGTCGGATGAATTCAACGACATCCCGGGCACCATCCTGTTCGACATGGAACGCTCTCGACAGGGCTATCACCTCAACATGTTCTGCATGTCGCTGATGAAGCCCGAGAACCGCGCCGAGTTCAAAGCGAACCAAGCCGCCTACCTGCAGAAATTCCCCATGACGCAGGAGCAGCGCGAAGCGGTGCTGAAACGCGACTGGAACCGAATGATCGAGCTCGGCGGCAATATCTATTTTCTTTCCAAGCTCTTTTCGTCCGACGGGCTGTCGTTCCAGCATGTCGCGGCGCTGATGACCGGGTCCACGCAGGAACAGTACGCACAGATGATGATCCACGGCGGCCGGTCGGTCGAAGGCAACCGCAGCAAGTCGGGACTCAAACCCACCCGCGCCAAATCGGGACGCAAACCCAGCGGCCGCAAGTCGGAGCGCAAGCGCCGTGGCTAAGATCATCGCCAGCGTAAACGTCTCGCATGTGCCGGCGATCGGGGCGGCGATCGATCTCGGCAAGACCGGGCAACCCTATTGGGCACCAGTCTTCAAAGGCTTCGAGCGCTCGAAGAAATGGATCGCCGACCTCAAGCCCGACGTCATCATCCTGGTCTATAACGATCACGCTTCTGCGTTCTCGCTCGAGATCATTCCCACCTTCGCGCTCGGGTGTGCGGCGGAATTTCCGCCCGCAGACGAAGGCTGGGGTCCGCGCCCGGTGCCAGTGGTGAAGGGACACCCGGAGCTCGCGTGTCACATCGCACAGTCGGTGATCCTGGACGAGTTTGATCTCACCATCGTCAACAAGATGGACGTCGATCACGGTCTCACCGTGCCACTGTCCCTCATGTTCGGCCAGCCGAAGGAGTGGCCGTGCAAGGTCATCCCGCTGCCGGTGAACGTCGTGCAGTATCCGCCGCCGACCGGCAATCGCTGCTTTCATCTCGGCAAGGCGATCCGCAAGGCCGTGGAGGCGTATCCAGAGGACTTGCGCGTCGTGATCTTTGGCACCGGCGGCATGTCGCATCAGCTGCAAGGTCCCCGTGCGGGTCTCATCAACCGCAAGTTCGACACGAATTTCCTCGACAAGCTGGTCACGGACCCGGTGGCGCTCACGAAAATTCCGTTCCTGGAATACGTTCGCGAGGCGGGGTCAGAGGCGATCGAGCTCGTCATGTGGCTGATTGCCCGCGGTGCGCTCGATGCGAAGGTGCGCGAGGTCTATCGCTTCTATCACGTGCCGACTTCGAACACGGCGCTGGGGCACATCATCCTCGAGAACGAGACGAAACCGCACAAGGCCGGGACAAGCAAGCCGCGGGCGGCGGCGAAGAAGAAGACGCGCATGGTCGGCAAACGGAGGGCCGCGTAATGAAAGTGTGCATGGCGGGGCAGGGCGCCTTTGGCGTGAAGCACCTGGAGGCGATGCAAAAGATCGACGGCATCGAGGTCGTGACGCTCGCGGGTGGCAGCGCGGATTCCACGGCAGAAGTCGCGAAGAAGTTCTCCATCCCCCACTGGACGACGGATCTCGCCGAGAGCCTCGCGCGACCCGGTGTCGAGGCGGTGATCCTCGCAACGCCGACACAGATGCACGCGAAACAGACCGAGCAATGCCTGCGCGCCGGCAAGCACGTGCAGGTCGAAATTCCGATGGCAGACAACCTCGCGGACGCCGAACGCGTCGTCCGCTTGCAGAAGGAAACTGGCCTCGTGGCAATGGCCGGCCATACGCGGCGCTTCAACCCGAGCCATCAGTGGATCCACAAGCGCATCAAGGCCGGCGAGCTGAAGGTCCTGCAGATGGACGTACAGACGTATTTTTTCCGGCGCACCAACATGAATGCGCTCGGCAAGCCGCGGAGCTGGACCGATCACCTGCTTTGGCACCACGCCTGTCACACGGTTGACCTGTTTCAGTATCAGACCGGCGAGACTGCTTCACAGGTGCACGCGCTGCAGGGGCCGATTCATCCGACGCTCGGCATCGCGATGGACATGAGCATCGGTATGAAGGTCCCGTCCGGAGCCATCTGCACGTTGTCGCTGTCTTTCAACAACGACGGGCCGCTCGGCACGTTCTTCCGTTACATCTGCGATAACGGCACCTACATCGCGCGCTACGACGAGCTGCTGGATGGAAAGAACAACCCGATCGACGTCTCGAAAGTCGACGTGTCGATGAATGGCATCGAGCTGCAGGATCGGGAGTTCTTCGCGGCTATCCGGGAGCGGCGCGAGCCAAATGCCAGTGTCCGGCAGGTGCTGCCGGCCATGCAGACGCTCGATCGCCTGGAGCAGGCTCTGAAGAAGAGCTGATGCGGCAGCGCCGCACCGGCGCGGACGTCGCCTCGCGAACTTGCCTGACCCTCTAAACGCGTTCCTCTGGAGCGCGTATCAGTAACGCTCCGGCGCCGAGCCTGGCGCCGGCGTCTCAATACGGACATCTGTCTAGCGAAATACGGACATCTAGTGCGCCGAAGATCGTGTCGTTTCCGTCTTAAGGAGAGGAATCCAACAACCAACCACCTCACCTAGGAGGACGTCATGAAAAGAATCGTACAGTCCGTTCTCGTGTTTCTGTGTCTGACCGCTTCCGGGACCCTGCTTGCCGACGGTCAGGGTCCGAACAACTGCAAGAACCTGCCCAGCCATTCTGCTCTGAAGGCCGCGCTCTCGGCGGCCGTCGCGACGGAGACCAGTGGCTTGAACTTCGACATGTGGGCCACGATCGTCGATCGGGATGGCGTCGTCTGCGCTGTCGCGTTCTCTGGTGGCGACCGCGGGGCGCAGTGGCCCGGCAGCCGCGTGATCTCCGCGCAGAAGGCCAACACCGCCAATGCTTTCGGCCTGGACGGCCTGGCGCTGTCCACCGCCAACCTGTATTCGGCGGTGCAGCCCGGAGGGAGCCTGTTTGGATTGCAGGAAAGCAATCCCGTCCGGACCAGCGTCGCGTACCAGGGACCTTCGCAAGCCTACGGCACGCGAAACGATCCCATGGTGGGCGAGAAGATCGGCGGCGTGAACGTGTTTGGCGGAGGCCTGGGGCTCTACAGCAGGCAGAACCAGGTTAGCCACATCGTCGGCGCGGTAGGCGTGAGCGGCGACACGTCCTGCGCGGACCATCGCATTGCCTGGCTCGTGCGCACCAACCTGCAGCTGGACAAGCTGTTGGGCGTAGGCGGCGTGTCAGGGGATGCCGATCGTCCGGACGATATCATTTTCGATATCACGCCGAATCCGAGCGGCGGCACGGGCAACAGTGCCGGCGGCTTCGGTCATCCGGAGTGCCTCAACACCGACAAGACTGCTCTGCCCAAGGTCCACTAGCAGCCAAATCGGGGCGGGCGCCCCAGCGCCCGCCCTGTCTCAGCCGTTCAAGATCTTCATCATCGACGGCGGGTGACGCTCGCCCTGAACGGCCAGTCGATCGACCATGCCGGCAAGTTCACGACGTTCGTCCGTTCGACAGTTCAATATCGAGCGCACCGAGATTGTCCGTCAAGATGGGCGCGCGTCTTCATTCCCGGAATGGGATGAACTTTGTCTTCCGCGCCCAGCACCCACGCGAGCGCCACTTGAGCGATTGAGCAGCCCTTGCGCTTCGCGAATTGCTCCAGGGCCTGGGTGATTGCGGCGTTGTGCGCGGCGTTTGCATCCTGAAAACGCGGCTGCAGGCGCCGGTTATCGTCGGCTGGCAGATCCGCGAGCGTGGCGAAATTCCTGGCGAGGAAGCCGCGCCCAAGCGGACTGTAGGCCACGAAGCCCACGCCCAGCTCCCGACACGCGGGTAGCACTGCGATCTCGGGTTCGCGGGACCACAAGGAGTATTCGCTTTGCACGGCGGAGATCGGGTGCACGGCATGGGCACGTCGCAAGGTCGCCTCGCTGCACTCCGAGAGTCCCAGGTAGCGGATCTTCCCGGCTTGCACGAGTCTCGCTAGGGCGCCGACAGACTCCTCGATCGGCACCTTTCGATCGATGCGATGCAGGTAGAAGAGGTCGATCCTCTCTACCCCGAGGCGGGCCAGGCTCGCTTCGCAGGACGCCTGGATCGCCTCCGGGCGATTGTCTGCCACGAATGTGCCGTCCGCCATGCGCGTGATGCCGTACTTGGTCGCGAGGAACACCTTGTCCCGTCGGCCGTGAATGCATGACCCGACGAACCGCTCGTTATCCCCGTTCTGGTAGCCGGCCGCCGTGTCCAGATGGTTGACACCCCGGTCGATCGCCTCCAGCAGCGTCGCGCGGGCTTCCGTATCATTCCGTGTGCCGTACCAGCCGACGAGGCCCATGCAGCCAAAGCCGATCGCGGACAACTGCTCACCGGTGTTTCCAAGGGGACGGGTCTGCATGGAATCCTCCGATTGATTTCGACTCCGCAGGACCGGTATAGATACTGCACATGATCATCGATTGTCACGGTCACTACACGACGGCCCCGGCGGAACTGCAGAAATACCGCGACGGCCAGATCGCGGGACTCAAGGATCCTGCGCATCGTCCCGCTGCTGCAAACCTGCAGATCAGCGACGACCAGATCCGGGAGAGCCTCGAGGGAGCACAACTCAAGTTCCAGCGCGAGCGGGGCACCGACCTCACGATTTTTTCGCCGCGGGCTTCCGCCATGGCGCATCACATCGGCAACGAGACCACGAGCCTCAACTGGTCCCGCGCCTGCAACGATCTGATCCACCGGGTCTGCTCGCTCTATCCCGCCAATTTCGTCGGCGTGTGCCAGCTGCCGCAGTCACCGGGTGTCGCGCCCGGAAATAGTGCAGCCGAGCTCGAACGGTGCGTGAGAGAGCTGGGCTTCATCGGTTGCAACCTCAATCCCGACCCGTCGGGCGGACATTGGAACTCACCGCCGCTCACCGACCGGCACTGGTATCCGCTATACGACAAGATGGTCGAGCTCGATGTGCCGGCGATGGTGCATGTCAGCTCCTCCTGCAATCCGAACTTTCACGCGACCGGTGCGCACTACATCAATGCCGACACGACCGCCTTCATGCAGTTCCTGACCTCGGACCTGTTCCGGGATTTCCCGACGCTGCGTTTCATCATCCCGCACGGCGGCGGCGCGGTGCCGTATCACTGGGGCCGCTACCGGGGCCTGGCACAGGACATGAAGCGGCCGCCGCTGAAGGAGCTGCTCCTCAACAATGTCTTCTTCGACACCTGTGTTTACCACCTGCCGGGAATCGAATTGCTGTTCAAGGTGGTGCCGATCGAGAACATCCTGTTCGGTTCCGAGATGGTGGGGGCGGTGAGGGGCATCGACCCCGAGACCGGGCACTACTATGACGACACCAAACGCTACCTCGATGCGCTATCGTTGGATGAGCCGAGCCGGCGCAAGGTCTTCGAGAGCAATGCCCGGCGCGTGTACCCACGGCTCAAGAGACCACATATAAGGAGTGACCGCCGCCATGCCTGACTCCTCGTCGCTGATGTTTCCTCCCGACTCGGAGGCCCAAGAGGCGGCATCCCGATACACGCGGCGCGAATTCATCAAGCGGGTGATCGCCACAGGCGCCGTCGCTTCCGCCGCGGCCTATGTGTACGGCGGCCTGACCGGATGCAGTCGCAAAGCATCGCTGTCCGGGCGGAATCGAGCGGCTGATCTCGCTCAACGTCAATGGCGAAGTGCGCCGCGTCGATGTGCTGCCGCAGGAAACGCTGGCGATGACCCTGCGCTACAAGCTGGGTCTCACTGGCACCAAGCTCGGGTGTGACCGGGCCGAGTGTGGCGCCTGCACCGTGATGCTCGACGACGTTGCGCACTACTCATGCTCAACGCTCACGCACAGCGTTCGAGCGCGCAAGATCGTGACGATCGAGGGGCTCGCTGGCCCGAACGGTGAGTTGCATCCTGTACAGCAGGCGTTTGTCGACGAACTGGGTCCGCAATGTGGCTTCTGCACGCCCGGGCAGGTGATGTCGGCGGTCGCGTTGCTCAAACAAAATCCGAAACCAACACGTGAGGAGGCGCGGATGGCGATGTCGGGGAATCTCTGCCGCTGCGGCGCGTACGACAACTATCTGAACGCGGTCATGCGCGCGGCGGGAGGCTGAGATGGCCTACAAACTCATCGGCAAGAACTTTACGCCCCATGATGTGGTCGCCAAGGTCACGGGCCAGGCGAAGTACGCCGAAGACTTTCGCGCGGACGGCATGGTGTTCTGTCGCCTGCTCCTGAGCCCGATGCCGCACGCGCGTGTGCGCAACATCGATGCATCCGAAGCGCTCAAGATGGAGGGTGTGTTCGGGCTGCTGACAGCAGGCGATGTACCCCAGCGGCCGCCCCCGTTCCCGCCAATCCTTGCGAAGGAGCCCAGTTACATCGGCGAGCCGATTCTCGCGATTGCCGCGGTCGATGAGACCACGGCGCAGGATGCGCTCGAGAAGATCAAGGTGGATTTCGAACCACTGCCATTCACCGTGGATCCGCTGCAGAGCCTGTTTCCGGGGGGACCGAACGCGCGCTCCGACGGCAACGTCGGCATGGTGTTCCCACCGCCGATTCCAGCCACGCCGGTGCAGACGTTCAAGTGGACTGCGGCGGATTTCGCGAAGGCGAGTGACGGACAGCTGCCCGAAGGCAGGGCGGTCGAGGAATGGTCGTACGGCGAGGTCGATGCCGGTTTTGCGAAGTCGAAGCTCGTCTATGACGAGACCTTCGTGACCGCCGGCATCTCACATCACAGCATGGAACCACGCTCGTGCCTTGCGTACTGGCAGAACGGCAAGTGCTTCGTACACGGCTCCTCGCAGAGCCATACCTTCATCATTCCGAACCTCGCTCAGTACATCGGCATCAAGCCTGAAGAGGTGGTGCTGATCGCCGAATATTGCGGGGGCGGCTTCGGCTCGAAGGGCGACGCCTATCCGGTGATGGCGATTCCGGCGCTGATGTCCAAGAAGATCGGCAAACCCGTGATGATGCGCATCAGCCGCGCGGAGGAATATTTTCTCGGTTCCGGGCGCAGTGGGTTCCAGGGGCGCATCAAGCTGGGATTCCGCTCCGATGGCAGGCTACTCGCTGCCGATCTCTATGTGGTGCAGGAGGGCGGGCCACACACCGGGTTCTGGGACTATCGGAACGCGGGCGATGCGGTTTCCCTCGTCTACCAACCGCTCGCGATGCGCTGGCGTGGGGTGCCCGTGTACGGGAATACGCCCACGCGCACCGCGCAGCGCGGTCCCGGCTACAACCAGATCATGTTCGCGGTGGAGCCGATCATCGATCGTGCGGCGCGCGAGCTCGGCGTCGATCGCCTGCAGATGCGGCTCATGAACAACCCCCAGAGCGGCTCGAAGTTCGGCGGCCGGGGGCAGGCCGTATCAAGTTGCTATCTGAAGGATGCACTCACCAAGGGCGCAGCACGCTTCAAGTGGGATGAGAAGAAAAAGCTGAGCGGCAAGCGCAACGGCTCGAAGGTCACAGGAGTGGCCGTCGGCCAGGCCTATCATCCGGCAGGCTTCTTCGGGTTCGACGGCCTGGTGCGCATCACGCCGGACGGGAAGCTCCACATTCACAACGGCGTCGGCAACCTCGGCACCTTCTCGCATTCATCGACCGCGCGCATCGCCGCCGAAGTCCTGAAGTGCGACTGGGAGAATTGCATCCTGGAGCGCGGTGACAGCCGCAAGCACTTGCCGTGGAATCTTGGCCAGTTCGGCAGCAACACCTCGTACACCATGAGTCGCACCAATTACGTTGCGGCTATGGACGCGGTGGCGAAGCTGAAAGAGATCGCCGCGAAGGATCTCGGCGGCAAGCCGGAAGATTACGACATCGATGGCACGAAAGTATTCGCGAAAGCGAGTCCCTCGAAGAGCCTGACGTACGCTGCCGCCGCGCAACGCGCAATCGATCTCGGCGGCAAGTTCAGCGGCAAGGAGATGCCGGAGGACATCAATCCGATCACCAAGGCATCGGTGACCGCACTCTCGGGCACCGGCCTCATCGGTGTTGCCAAGGACAATCTGCCGGTCGGGGGCCAGTCGGCCGCATTCATAGCGGCATTCATCCAGATCGAGCTCGATCTGGAGACCGGGCAGCACCGGATCATCGATTTCCTGAGTGTCGGCGATTGTGGAACGGTCATTCATCCCGAGGGACTTGCCACGCAGCTCAAGGGCGGCTCGGTGCAGGGGTTCGGAATGGCCTGTCTCGAGCACATGGTGTACGACCCGCAGAACGGATTGCCGGCCAACGTTGGCCTGCACCAGGCGAAACCGGCAACGTATCTCGACGTGCCGCTGGAGATGCATACCGATGCAGTCGATAAACCCGAGCCGACGAGCCCACTGGGCACCAAGGGAGTCGGTGAGCCGCCACTCGGTAGCGCGGCGGCCGCGCTGCTGTGCGCGATTTCCGATGCGCTCGGCGGGCACGTGTTCAACCGCACGCCCGTGTCACCCGACATGATCGTCAACTTCACAGCGGGACGTGCGCAGTCGCACAAACCGCTGCAGGTCCATACTTTTTAGGAGGGCGCGAAATGTTGCACGACATGATGCCGCAGTTCGAGCTCTACCAGCCGGACACGATCGAGAATGCGGTCCAGCTCGCGAAGGACCTCGATGACAAGGGCTGGATCATGGCCGGTGGCTACGACAGCCTGGACTGGTTCAAGGATCGCGCCAAGCGGCCGGGCGCAGTCATCGATATCGGCGGGATCGCGAGCCTCAAAGGCATTCGCGAGACGCCCGAAGGTCTCGAGGTGGGCGCACTCACCACGCTCACCGAGATCGCCAACCATCCGGTGGTGCTGGAGAAGTATTCGCTGCTGGCGAGTGCCGCGAGTCACGTCGCGAGCCCGCAGATTCGCAACGCCGGCACGATTGGCGGCAACCTGTGTCAGGACGCGCGCTGCTGGTACTACCGTTCAGGCGTTAATTGCTATCGCGCGGGCGGCAACTCCTGCTTCGCCGATACGCCGCAGGGACAGAATCGCGAGCATTGCCTGTACGGTGCCAGTCGTTGCGTCGCGGTCTCGCCGTCGGATGTCGCCACGGCGTCTGTCACGCTCGATGCGCACATGGTGGTTCGCTCGGCTTCCGGAGAGACGGTCATTCCGGCCGAGGGGTTCTTCATCGGCCCGGCGACCGACATCACTCACATGACCGTTCTCAAGAAAGGCGAGATCCTGACCGCAGTCCGGTTCCCCAAGGAATGGGCCGGCGCGAAGTTCTATTTCGAGAAGGTCACCGATCGCAACACCTGGGATTTCGCGCTGGTGAGCGTCGCCGCGGCGATGATCCTCGATGGGAATGTCATCAAGAAGATCCGTCTCGCCTGTGGGGCGGTGGAATGCGTACCGCGACGGCTCAAGGCCGTGGAGGAAGCAGTGACGGGGAGTCCGAAGGATGCCGACGTGGCTACGCTCGCCGGCAAGACGGCGGTGCAGGGCGCGACGCCGCTGAATTTCAATCACTTCAAGATCCCGCTGATGGAAAACCTGGTACGCCGGGCGATTCGCGACGCATAACGCCATGCACCTGGTTCGCGTCAGTACGGATGTGTGGGGCCAGCGCGTCCTCGAAGGCGTTTCCTGGGATCTCCTACCTGTCGCCGCGGGAATCGGCGCGGCCGTCATCATCGGCCATGGGCTCTACGCGCTGTTTCGTCATAAGGAGCCAGTCGCTGTAGCTTCGAATGCATCCGCCGAGCAGCGAATCGAGCGCCATGCCGCGATCGACCGGCTGTTTCACTGGCTGACCGCGCTTTGCATGCTGACCTTGCTGGCGACAGGGCTGATGCCGGTCGTCGGCATCAAGTTCGACTGGGTGACGATTCACTGGATCTCGGGCGTCGTGCTCGTGATCCTGGTGGTGTTTCACATCGTGCGTGCCTTGATCTGGCAAAGGCTCGGTGATGTGGGAATCGCGCTGCGCGATCTGAAGCGCGCAGCGCGCAGCGGCAAGTACACGCTCGCGCAACGACTAATGCACGATGCCATGACGGCCGCGGTGGTCGCGCTCCTGATCACGGGCGTGCTGATGCTGTTCAAGATCGACACGCCGTTCTGGAAACGCGATCCGTACGTTTTTGAAGCGGATACATGGGGCTTCATCTACGTGCTGCATGGTCTGGCGGCACTGCTGGCTCTTGCTCTCGTCATCGTGCACGTGTATTTCGCGCTGATCCCGGAGAACCGGATGTATCCTGCGCGCGATGCTGAGCGGCTGGATGACTCGAGGCGATGCCATTCCGCGCCACGATCCGGAGCGTTGGCCGGCGCTGCGGCAATGACTTCCACCGGGCTGACACAGCGCATCGAGCGGATCGAGGCCTGGATACGAATACC
>CAVOLM010000026.1:0-10260 GCA_963696675.1 uncultured Gammaproteobacteria bacterium
ATCCACGACCGCATTGAAGATCAGTCACGGGGGAACGACCGGCGCGCCGATTGTCTGGGACGGCGGATTGTGGGGATCGGGCGCGAATGCCGTGATCCGATCGAGCGGGAATCGCGCCTGGGGCAACAACGCGGTCGTTAATATCGTCGGCGCCAGTTATGTGACCTTCCAGAACGTGACGGTGGATGGCAACAACACGCAGACGTTTGGCCTGATCATTGGGGGACCTGATGGAGGTAACAGCATCGGCGCCGTGCAAAACGCGGAGAGGTTTATCACCATCCAAGACGTGACCATCACGAATTGCGGGAACGGGGGCGATTATCGACTGGGCTTGCTGGTGCAACCGTGGCACAACGACATGTCCAACATCACGATTCAGCGTGTGACGATTGACGGGGTCGATGATGAAGCGCTGTCGTTCTATCCAGGGCGCTCGGATCTCGGTGCCGTGCCCGCGCACATTCGCGACTCATATATCGGGTACAACGATCACGAACTATGGCAGGCGAAATACGCCCACTGGTTACGGATTACAACTCAACAACAAAACGACAAACGTCGTGGTCGAGCACAACACGATCACGACGGGCGCATCAGGCTTCGGACACGGATTTCACATCGAAAGCAACGAGCCTCTACCGGGCTATTTCCCCACGGGCGTTACGGTTCGCTACAACAACATTAGAGTGACCAGCAAATGGGCGCTGTTTGATTCAACCAGGGCAGGCCATCACGGCCGACGTGTATTACAATCAATTCGCGTCTGGCACGCTGGATCCCGGTGGCGGTGGCATCGCAGATCATGCGCGGGACGGCCGTAGACTACACTGGCGCTGCGCTGCGCTTCTTCAATAACGTCATCTACACCACGGGTGGTATTGGTTTGTATGATTCATCGCAAACCATCGGAGTCGTGACGGCCAGAAACAATCTCATCTATAACACCGGCACCAACCGGTATGGAAATTTGTGTGTCTACGTCAACACGGCTGGATCGATGATCCATAGCCACAATGCGCTCTTTCGCACGTATGGAGTCACGGGGATGGTGGCATTGGGAGATGTGACCGCTGGCACATGGAAGGATCGCAGTTACAGGTAAACACCGGGAACCCACGGTCGTCTCTGCCGATCCGCTGATGGTGAGTCCGGCCACGTTCGATTTCCGGCTCCAGCCGTCTTCTCCTGCAATCAAAGCCGGGGTTAATGTTGGATTAGCGTCAGACTTCGCCGGAGCCATCGTTCCTCAAGGTTCGGCCCCAGATATAGGAGCTTACCAATGGCACTTACTCCCAAGCAGGTAAGTGTCAGCGGATGACGACAAACCTTTCACCTTCGTGCTGCCGCATGAACGCCGCGCGATCCTCCGTCGCCATTTCCGAAGGGGGCCGCATTTCTATGACAACGTGCCCGGCGGGGGATGACTTGATCCGTTCCAGAAACGCGGCCATCGTCTCGGGCTGCATCGCGTGCGGCGGATCGAGCGGCGAAACGCTGTCGAGGTCCGGCCGAAGATATCGAAGGTGCATGTCGCCAAATGCGACGATGGCCTGCGGTGGAACTGATTCATACTGCCGCAGGATTCTGCGCATTCCGGCAGATAAAAAGGCCGCGCATTGTCGAGCAGATAAAGAGGCGACCCCATCAAAAAACCGATCACGATGATCGCAATCCACCAGCGGCGAAAAACCTGCAACGCAGCGGAAGGAAACGCGTGCTCGGCGTAAAACACGAGGGCCACGAACAGGCAAAACACACCGGGGCCAAGAAGCCGATAGCCGAGCGCATCGAATCGCACGGCGAAGCGAAGCGCGATAATGCACGCCAGATAGATGGCACCCACGATGGCCATGGTGCGGGGAAGAGTGAACATCGTCGCCGGAGAAGATGTCGGGCACTGCCGAAGAACCACGCCGACGTGAACGACCGCCGCGGCTTCGATTGCGCCGGTCATCAGCGCCAGGGCGGTCCGTTTCCACGTTCCAAGTTCGCGCACCATCAGGTCCGTCGCAACGAGAAGGGCGAGGCCGGCCTGCATGGTCAGAATCCATAAGCGATTCGGGTGCCGCCGCGCGATTCCCGGCCAGCCCGCCGCCATGCCTGTTCCACATTGCAATCGAAGCGAGTGCCACGCCTCCCATCATCGCGGCAGAAGCGGCCAAAATTCCGCGCCGCTTGTCACGACAAAGAAAGGCAACAGCTGCTGCAAACGCCAGCACCAGCAGCGCAAAAATTCCGACATACCGCGTCGCGATCAGTGCGCAAGAAATCAGGCCGGCCAGAATGGCGGTTCCAGAAGCCGGCTCTGTGCCGGCGCGCAGCCGGTCGAACGAAATCGCAAATGCGATCATCAATGGAATGAAAAGCGCCTCCGACCATGTGAACGTGAAAAGAGAAAGAAACGGCATGGCCAGCAGAAGCAAGCCGGCCCTCCATCCTTGCTTAGGAAGCGCGCGGGCCAGCATCCATATGGTCGCCGCCGCGCAAATCACGTTGAAGATTTTCGAGGCGGCAAAGATGGCGATCGCGTTGTGCGGCAGGATCGCGCCGACGGCCGCGATGCCGGCGGCATACAGCGGCGGCTGCGTAGAAAAATGCGCGAAGCCGCCGCGATGTTGCAACTCCATCAGGCAGTAGCCGTGGCCGTCCAGCATATTTCGCGCGAGAGCCAGATAGCCGGTGGAATCAGGGCTCAAGAAACCGTCGCTCGTGACCAGCGACGCAACCGCGACGTGCAGCGCAAGGAGCAAAAGGCTGAACGTTGCGGCAAGTGTTCCGCCGTTGGTTTGCCGGAGTTTTCCAATCATTGGAACTTTTCGCCGCAGTTCTTTCCAACAGCTGGACTTTTCGCGGCGCGGACGCGGGCGATAAGGTCGATGACATGCGCCTCTTCGGGCCACATTGACGTCCCCCCGTCTTGAGTAGGTGCGCAGCCCCGAGAGCCGTCACTGCGGTTGATTCCGATATTCTTGGTAGCGGTAATCAAAGATCGAGCTCACTTGCCCGAGGTTGCTGGCCACCTTGATCGCGTAGCGCATCGCCAAGGATTTGCTGAACGGGAGGCAGCTCACCGTCAGGAGAGCGGCCACGCCCACGAACGCAGCCCGTTTGGCAAACCAACCTACCAGCCGCACGCCGCTCCTGGGCCGCTCGATGATATCGGCATAGCATTGCCCTACCCTAAACCCTCGGCTCAGGAGCCAACGCATCGTGAGGCGGTGTTGTGGTACATGCTCCGTCGCCAAAGCTTCCTGGCACCAGACCAAAACAGCACCACTGCGAGACAACCGGTGGAAGAAGTCCGTATCCGAGGAGCCGGTAAGTCCGTAGCGGGGGTCGAATGCCACCTTACCGCGGATCGTCGACCCCTTCACTAGCGCGTTACCAGTGCCCCCGACCTGAACAGCGACACGGGTCCCGGTGGGCAGCACCGGCGCCTCGAAGAACCGCCCCTCGGCAATCCAGTGCGGTGCGCCCGCTGGCAGAATCCCCGTTACGGGCCCCAGCACGGCGTCGGCAGCGTGGCGCTCCATCGTCATCAGTAGCGCCGCCAACCAGCCAGCCGGGGCCGACTCGTCGTCGTCGATAAACGCTATCAGTTCGCCCCGCGAGTGATCGATCGCACGGTTGCGGGTCAATGCAATGTTCTGTTCGGGCTGTGTGAGATATTCAAGTGACATGCACGAGTCCCGAAATCCAGCGACCACGGGGCGAGCCGACTCATTAGCGTCATTATCCACCACGATGATGTGCGTGGATACTCCACCGGGAAGCTGCTGCGCTAGCAAATCTCGCAGCAGCCGCTCAAGCAAGACAGGCCGCTTGAACGTGGCTATGCAAATGTCAACGCGCACGCGGAATACTCGGTATAGAGCGGCGGATGGACTTAGTCGGAGATCGGTGGACGGTCACGCTAATATACCCTCACCCTTGCGAGTTGCTACCATCACTTCACATCCGTCAAGCCCTGCTATCGCGCGGTGGTGCTACTCTGGTGACCTTTCATAACCATACTGCAATATGACATCGTTATACAGCTGCTTAATTAGCGCAATATGATCTCTGGTCAGGTAGTTCTTCCAATCCCCATGAACACCTTTTCTGTAATGGCTATCCTTGTTTTCTTCGCCTATCTTCCTTCCACCTGCCATTTTCTCAAACTCGTTTTGCCATACTATCCCCAGTATTCTCTCGGCTGGCAAAGCATGAAGAATCCGAGGAAGCGGCACTCCCAACCTGAACTCGATGTTTCTCAGCAATTTTGCAAACAAGTACTCGAGCCTTTTCGAGAAGCCGTAACGTTCCTGACATAACAATCCCAAGAAGCCGATGATCGACAACATGGACTGATAGGTCCTTGAGGTTACATCCTCCATGCGCACCTGCATGATGTTATCGCCGTGAAAGTCTTTCCAAGATCTCATCTCGTCGAACTGCTCCTTCCTGAAGGCGATCTCATGGAAGAGGCCGGTTTCTTGATCGCACTGTTGCAGTTTCAAACGATGTGCTATCAATTCTGGCCAAGTATCTGTTGAATGTGTCTTGAGATGCGAGAAGTAGGCAGAAACTACAATGTCTCTCGGATCTCGCACAGCATGGATCCCAACAAGGTTTTCCAACTTGGCGACTTGGCTGAAATCGGCATTGGCGTACGCTATGAAATCAATGTTGTTTTCCGTGATATACTTTCTCAGATCGCCATTGAAATCCTGGCTCCTATAAACGATTTTGTAACGAAGTCCAAGCTCAAGGCAAACTTCGCCAAAAATATCTCTACGAACCACGTACTGGCACATTTGTGATGGCCAAAATACCCATAGATCTTCTTAGTAGCTTCAGTCATCTCTTCTCCTGAATCGTCGTGAGCCCTCACTGCTATTACAGACTGAACTGTTGACGGGACCTTGCAAGGTTCGGCACGCCTAGTTGACTCCCTGGCGCCGGAAGCCAACGGATCCGCCTTCATCGAGAGGCAGAGCTGATAATCATCAACCTTCACAATGCGCTTTGGCGCAAGTCACACTACCATGGATAGAACTTCTGCAAGCTGTCGAGTCAATGCCTGGCGATCGTACGCCTCGATGCCCGCGGTGCTCACACGCATTGGCGTGGCTCGATCTTACTCCGGCGGTATGCCGTCAGGATGGCGTCTTCGATCCCGGCCACATCGGAAGGGTCCACCGTGAGTCCGAGGCCATGCTGCTCCACGAAGACTCGCCGCAGCGCCAGGACAACTGAGCAGCAATATCGGGGACCACCTACTGCCCAGTACTCGTAGATTTTACCGGGGATCAGAGTCGCGTATCCTTCGTAGTTGATGGCCACCAGCATATCAGAAGCATGCATGCAGCGAAACAAGTCGCCGCGCGGCAGAAACCCCAGCTCCTTGACCACACCACACAAGCCCATTTGTGCTGCCAACTGCCGCAGGTCTTTCCGGAAGGAACCCCGTAAAGCCTAACGTCACTCGTCCCGCCAGATCTGGGTGTTCTTGCAGAATGTGCTGGACGGCTTGAAAGAGCGTCTCGGAGTACGTGCCCAATTCCTGGTCTTCGCATCGTTCAGTGAGCCCGCATGTAGGATCGTGAACCGGGAGTTGTGGGGCGCTGCAGTCCATCGTATTCAGCGTAGCAAACTCGGCGAGATCACAGCCGTTGGAAACGAGCACGAACTTCTCATTGGGCTGATTGGGATAGCGGTTCAGGAAGGCTTTCTTGCTCCATTCCGTAACCAGGATAACCTTGTCCGCCGTCTTGACAGCCCAGCTTTCCATCCGGCGTTCGATCGCACGAGTAATGGCGGGCTTCGAATGATACGTGGGCGTGTCAATCCAATCATCGCGGAAATCCAGAACGAGTGGCTTGCCCGTTAGTAGTTTCAAGAATGCGCCAATCAGGGTAGCAGAGTGAGGCGGGCATGTGGCAAAGATGACGTCGATTCCCTCGCGCCTCACAATCTGGCGCCCTCGTCTGAGAGCGAACGGCAGCCAGACAAGGAGGCGGTCCGGGGGTAAGAGATTTCGGAATGTCCAACGACGTGCTCCACCGAGAATCTTTACCAACACTCTTGGTCAGCCAGTTTCGCTGGCCAAATGCTCGCTCCTGTTCCAGATACTTCCACGACGGCTCTCCTGCAGCTGTCCGATAGATCGACACCTCCGGCGGGATCTCCGCAAGCAAGGTCTCACTACCCTGTTTACGGTCAGACTCATACTCCTTTCGGTCGTCAATGGTCAGGACGGAGGGTAGCCAACCCAATGCCGGCAGGTACCTGATGAACTTAACCGCCCGGATCGAGTGTCCCACTGATCGGAACGGCGGAAAGACACGGGCAATCATGAGCACCTTTGCATTGCCTTTCGTGACTCCTAGCCCTTGAGATGGTCTGCCGCGAGGCGCGGAGGCTCACGACAGCACCCGGTTCACCGCCGAGCAGACCGTCGCAGGAACAGGACGCAGTAGCTGACCCCATGAAGACAGCGACCACGTCCGGGAATCAAGGCAATGGCACTCGGGCGAGCCACGCTCCCTGGTGCGTTCAGAGGTGTGCCCGTATCGCTCGAGCCAAGCCTGAAACATGAGCACGGTCCACAGTTGATCCGCCAAGTTGCGCCGACCGGTTTGATGGTTACGCCACGCTGCGCTGATCGGCTGCGGAGCGAGAAACCCCTCCCGACGAATGCGCACCGGATCGAGGAGTCCCTCGCCCCACTCGCGCAGCGGGCCGCGCAACCAACGATCCAGCCGGAATCAGAACCCCTGCTTCGGCCGCTCGACCAGTGCCCGGGGCAGCAGCGGTGTAGCACCGTGCGTAAGACACGCTTCCCGACGCCGTCGGCCAGCTTGTCCTCGGCCGGCAATCGCCAGACAAGCTCCAGCAGGCGGTGATCCGACAGCGGCATACGGCTCTCCAGGCTAACGCTCATGCCGGCGCGATCGACCTTCGCCAGAATATCGTTGGGCAGATAGCGCAGCGTGTCGCGAACCATCATGCGCTCCCCGGAACACTCGAGACCGCGTTACTCGTCCGGAGCCGTCGTGCGCTCGCACCGAGAGCGATGGCGGACGGGTACCGCACGCTACGAGCCGCTCGTAGTCATCGCTCTCGCCTCTGCGCGCCCAATCCGCGCCGATTCGTGGATGCCGGTCACCGGGCATCCTGACGCGTCGCGCGGACGGGAGTACCGGGCCGAGTCCTGAATACGACGTCCCAACCGCGAGCGGGGACCACGGCGAGCACGCATGCTGCGGCCGCACGCACCGGCCGCGGCTAGCCTCTGATCGCCGTCCGAGCGCATCGGGCCCCAGTCGCGGCTGTCGCCCCCGAACGTCTCGTCGCCGCCGTCACCGGAAAGACTCACGGTCACATGCCGGCGCGCGAGTTTGGAGACGAGCAGCGTCGGGATCTCCGACGAATCCGCGAACGGCTCATCGTAAACATCCGGAAGCGTCGGAATCACGGCCGCGCTTCCTCCGGGGTCACGATCAGCTCCGTGTGATGCGTGCCGAGGTGCTTGCGACCGCCGCCGCGTGTTCGGCTTCGTTGTACTCGGCCTCGGTGAACCCAATCGCAAAGGTGTGACCGGCTGCGTCGACTGTGCTTGCATCAGCGCGACGATCATCGACGAGTCGATGCCGCCCGAGAGGAACGCGCCAACGGGAACATCGGCGATCATCTGGCCGGCGATTGCCACGCGAATTGTCGCTCGACGCAGTCCGCCGCCTCGGTCTGGCTCACTTCAAGGGGGCGCGCGGCCTGCGGCGATGGCTTCGGTCAGTGCCCAATAGCGCCGCGGCGCCGGCAACGCGCGCCTGGGCACATGGTCGGAGCGAACCACCAGGAACGTGCCGGGCGGGAGCATGTTGACGCCACGGTAGATCGAGCGCGGTGCGGGACGCAGGAGTACTTCATGAATGCGGCGACGGTGTCGCGATCGATCTCGCCGCGCCAACGCGGGTGCGCACGCAGCGCGTTTAGCTCCGAACCGAACACCAACTCGTCGCGCACAGCCCGTAGTAAAGCGGCTTCTCGCCGATTCGGTCGCGAATGAGGTGGAGCGTCAGCTCAGCGCGATCCCAGAGCGCGATCGCGAACATTCCGACGGCGCGATCGAGGGTCGCCTCGACCCCCCATGGCAATCGCGGCAAGCAGCACCTCGGTGTCGGAATGACCGCGCCACGGTAGGGGCCGCCCGCAGCATCGAGTTCGGCGCGAATCGCGTTGAAGTTTAGATTTCGCCGTTGAACGAGATCACCCAGCGCCGTCGGCCGAGCCCATCGGCTGATGACCCTCTGGGCGTGAGATCGACGATCGCGAGGCGCCGATGGCCGAACCCGATCCCGACGACCGGATCGGTCCATGTGCCGGCGTCGTCTGGTCCGCGGTGGACTATGGTATCGGCCATCGCCCGCGCGGTCGCCGCGAGCGATTCGGCGGGGGCCCCGCTTAGCGTCCATAGCCCAGCGATGCCGCACATTACCGAGCGTGGACCGGGCGCGGGTCACCCTTGCCCCGTCCAATCGCCGCACCCGTGCTACCCGGGATGTGCACGGAGCAGTCACGCCCGTCGCGCACATAGCGACAGCCCGGACGTGAGCATATCGCTGGATTGTCCGTCCTCAGATGATGCTCTCCGGACTTGCACATCCTACACGTCCGCGGCTCTCTGCCCGTGGCTTCACCACTTCGGTTGTCCCACCATCTGCTGGTAAACATCCATCAACCGCTCTGCGATCTTGTCCCAACCATAGCGGGATTCCACCAATCGCCGACCGTTGGCAGCGATATGCTGATAGAGCTGGCGATCGCGGAGAAGACGCAGCGTTTTCTCGGCAAACTGCTCAGGAGTATCGGCTATCAAGAGATGTTCACCATCAACCACATCAAGGCCTTCACATCCTATTGTTGTCGAAACGACTGGACGACCAAGCGCCATTGCCTCCAGGATCTTTAGTCGTGTGCCTCCACCGGCACGCAGAGGGACGACGCATACGGTGCTTTGCTGATAGTAGGGGACCACATCTTCCACCCGCCCTGTGACATGCACGGCACTGCCATCGAGCTTCAGCACCTCAGGGCGAGGCTCCCCTCCAACGATCCACAACTCCATTGCGTTGATCGCGTGACGAATGAGGGGAAGAATCTCGCTGCAAAAGTAGAGTACCGCATCAACGCACGGCGGGTACTCCATACTGCCAATGAACATCAGGGAGGGCGGTGCGTTCTCCGGGGGTAAAGGCAGTGGTTGATACTTCTCAGTGTCCACCCCGTTAGGAATCACATCCACTTGCAAACGTGGATTGGCTTTCAGTGAGTAATTGCTGGTCCACGCTGGGACACTGTTGTGCAACGATCAAACTTCTCCGCGTAGCGGGGTTCCCAATACCCCATGGCTGACACCGTTGATCCAAGCTCGTAGCTTTCGATCCCCGCCTTGCTGGACATGTGAAATGCGTCCGAATTGTTGAGATGTGACATTTTGGAACATCTCAATGCTCTTATAGCGCTTGGTCTCGGGAAGTGTTCCTAGATACAACCCCATGACTGATTCTATCTGCACGATGTCAAAATCCATCGTGGAAGCAAGCTGCCTGATCTTTCCCACGAGTTCGTCAGAATGCAGGAGCATCGAGTTCTGGCGGTTTGCCCTCCAAGGCATAGCGAAGCATCCCAGGTGCCTTGGCCAGGCGGCTGCGTTGGTCAAAGCCGGCTGTCTCTACGCTGGCGCAGAATTGCCGTAGATGAGATACCCCCTCGACATCCTCCGGCGACTCTAGAAGCGCCGCCAGTGACACTTCGTGGCGACTGGCAACCCGCCGGAGAAGGTTGTAAATACGTATTCGACCTCCTGACACTTGTGGATAGGGCAGGTAATTGGCAATCATCAGAATGCGCATATCACTTCCCTGATCACGACGACGCTCAAAGGACCATTGGACAGCCTGAAGGCGCCCGCCTACCAACAGATACCTTCATATGCACCAGAGGATGAGCGCCCCGAGACCATCTTTACCAAATCGATAAGCAGTTGCTCCGGTCTTAAAAGCCTGACCAAGTACGCTCCCATCCTGCAACTCGTGGCCCACGATAACGCCATCGGCGCCTTGCACGACCTCCTCCAGCGAATCGCACATCATGGCGGAAATGTGGGGAAGCGCCTGTTAAATAAATGCCTTATTGCCGCCAATGAGTCTCGACATCGAAACATTATTGTCGAAATGTTTCACCTCTAATCCCTTGCCATATGGCTGGCCCGCC
>CAVOLM010000027.1:0-39230 GCA_963696675.1 uncultured Gammaproteobacteria bacterium
GCTACACGGACAACGTCGGTGGGGCAGACCACAACTCGACGCTTTCGCTGCAGCGTGCGGAAGCGGTCCGCGATCATCTGATCAGTCTTGGGGCCGATGCCAGCAAGTTTGAGGTGAGCGGTGCGGGCGAGACCACCCCGATCGCCGATAACAGCACAGAAGAGGGTCGCGCGAAGAACCGCCGTGTCGAGGTTGCAGTAATCGGCGTGGGAAAATAAGCAGTTGCTTTCGCACCAAATCTAACTCACGCCCCCGCTACCACAATTTCCGCACCCGCTCCTGCATCTGGCAGGAGCGGGTGCAACGCCCACCGAATACTCGGCCCTACAAGTACTTCCCGGACTGTTCCGGCTGCAGTGTGATGCGCTCGCCCAGGACGTAACTGGCGTCAGGACTGCCGAGGGAATGCGCAAGTCCGTGACGACTACGCAAGCGCCTAACAACGATCACCTATCTTCTCTGTCAACTGGCTGACAGTTCTCCGGCTCGGCCTCGGGCATAAACGTACCGTCGCTGCCGATCCCAACCCGGGGTCGGCAGCCTACTAGTCCGTGGCGGAGTGCAACAGGAGTTGAATGTGAAGAGATATGGCCAGATGGTAATCATCATGTACTCGTGCTTTGTGGTGCTGGGCTGTACGACGACGCAGCCGATGACAGCCGAGCGCGCGCAGCTGTCGCAGACGCTGCACCCGAACGATCGTGTGGAAGTCGTCACCAAGGGCGGTCAAACCCTCAAGTTCAAAGTAGAGAAGATCGACGATGCTGGCCTGCACGGCGCAGGACAGAACGTCGCTTTCAACGACATTGAGAGCATCAGTCGCAAGAAGGTCGACGCCGGACGCACGACCCTGCTCGCGGTCGGCGTCGCCGCTGTCGCGGCGGCGGCGGCTGCCGGCGGCGGTGGAGGAGGGAGCGGCTACTGAGTGAAGCGCGGCGCCACCTGACTTCGAGACAGTGAGGTGGTGCCGCGCGTGCCGCCTAGGAAGGACGCGACAGGAGCCCGTGCACCTGAAGGAAGCTCCGCAGGCCCTGCGTCAGCGTCGGGGCGCTCATCAGGAACCCCGCATTATGGTCGCCTGAGATCTCCAGGAACGCTTTGGGTCCAGCCGCACGCTCGAAGATTTTCTGCCCATGGGCGAACGGCGCGATTTCATCGTCTCGACTGTGGATGAGGAGTGTCGGGGCCCGAACGTGGCTCACGTACTCGGCGGTCGGATACTGAAAGCGCGCGAGCAGCCGCACGGGCAAGTACCAGTAGAACTCGCTCGCGAGATCCGGCGCCGACGTGAACGTTGAGGTGAGGATCAACGCGCCCGGGGACGCGACGTCCCTGGCGAGATGCGCCGCAATCGCCCCTCCGAGCGACTCACCGAAAATCACGATACGCGCGGGAGAGACTTCCTTCGAGCGCGTAAGGAAATCCCACGCCGCCTGCGCATCGCGGTACGTGCCGGGCTCATCCGGCGTGCCATGGCTACTGCCGTAGCCGCGATAGTCGAAGAGCAGCACCGCGAGACCCATGTCATGAAGAATCTGCAGCCACTCCAGGCGGTGCGAAATATTGCCGGCATTGCCGTGGCAGAAGAGCACCGCCGGCGCGCCCGTTCCCGCGGGAATGTACCAGCCGTGCAGCTCGATCCCGTCCGCAGTCGCGATCCTCGCCTCCTCGAATGTCAGACCGATGTCGGCTGGCGTGGCGGTCAACGCGCGGCCCGGAATGTTCGGAAAGTAGAGCAGCCGGGACTGGAAAACATAGACATACGCGCCGAGCAAGACGTAACTTGCAGCGGCAACCAGCAGGATCAACAGCAACGTGCGCACAGTGGCAGCGATCATACGGCGCTGATCCCGACCCCCGGTAGGCGAAGGACGTGGAACGTCAGCGGCGCATTCTGGTGTGTGCGGTGCACACGTAAGATGTCGTTATGTCGTCATGTCCCGCTTGAGGCGATGCTGCTCGCGACGGAATCTCCAGCGTAGCGCCAGGATGAACAGCGCAAATGCGGTCAACGTCGCAGCCAGCGGCGGCGCATGCTGGCAGCATGTTCGAGCATGTCCACTTTCGACTCGCGCCCGTCACCTTCAGCAGCTTCTCGAAGGAAGCGTGCCGTACTCATTGGCTGGTGTGCCTTGATCGCATCGCTAGCAGCCCTGCTATCAGTGCTCGCGGTCGTCGAGCACGAGGAGGTGCCCAAATTGCCCGGCCGGGTCACACGGATCGTCGATGCCGATACGATTGAGGTGAGGCTTGCTACCGGCTCCATGCGAGTGCGTCTTCACGCCATCGACGCGCCCGAGCTTGACCAGCCTTGGGGTCCGGAAGCGACGCAAGCGCTAAGCAAGATGATCTTGGGAAAGCAAGTCGCACTCGAGCCGTTTGAGCAGGATCGATATGACCGCCTTGTCGCTACCGTGTTTGTCGGAAAGGTTGACGTAAACGCGGATCTGGTCCGATTAGGACACGCATGGGCATTCCGTCCTGAGATGACCACGGCTGATACACAGCTGTGCGATCTTGAGGGCCAGGCACGAGCGGCGCGGCGTGGCCTGTGGTCCTTGGCACTCGACCAGGTGGAGGCACCTTGGGAGTGGCGGCGTACTACCACGCTCAAGTCGATCACGGACTATTCCACCCAGACGGCTGCCGATTGCATTGCTGCCATTGGGGAATGACAGGCACTGCCTGGACATCACGCTTGCACTGGATCGGTCAGACTTGCAGCACCCGCCGTGAACCCTGGCGCTACCTGACTGTCTCACCCGCTGGTGGTTGGCTGTTCGCCGTCGTCACGGGTCTTGCCTCGCGCTGCGCCGTCGATCAGCAGTAGGTACTTATTGCTCTTAACGATGTACCGCACGAACTCCATGACCAGATATCCCAGGAGAATGGACAGTGTCCATTCGAGCCACTCGGGCAGCAGGTGCACTACTACTTTGTGTCGCGGCAGGATCCCGAACAGGTTCTTGAGCGCTCTGCGCTCGATCGAATGATAGGTTGTCAGCACCATCACGAGCGAGCCGGCGACGTAGCCGACAAAATTACTGAGCGCGGCTTTGACGTACAGCTGCTGCAGCTTCTGGCGACTGAGCGCTGTTCCGAATGAATTCGTGCATGGTCTGGTGCCCTGTGGCCATCCACGTACCAGGATTCCGCGCTGTCGGCGTCCGGTGCTTCCTGATAGCTGGTATTCTCTAGCCTAGAAAACTTCGACTTACTGAGGCTGGTCTGGCGTCACAGAATCGGAGTCGATCCGATGGATTCGGACAGATGACTTGGTGCCCCTTTCATTTGCCCGCTCGACGCTATGCTGAGACACCCGCTCTGGGATTCCCGGCCTGCGCCAGCGCCACCGCGTCGGCACCCGCTGCAAATCGGAGCTGAGCAGTCGCATCGCTCGCGGCACGCCACACCGCCTCGGCCACGTCGGACTCGCTCGTCACCGCAGCCGGCTGTGTAAATGAGGCGAAGATGCGCTGCGCGAAAGGCGCGTACGCCTCGGGAATCAGCCCGTCCATGCGCGATCCCGAGTTGTTCGTAAAGCGCGTGGTCGGGCCGTAGCCCGGCTCCACCAGCTTCACTCTGACATTGAAGGCCTCAAGCTCGAGCGCGAGCGATGCAGTGAACCCTTCGATGGCCATCTTGCTCGCGGTGTACACGGCGACCATCGGCATCGGCGCCAGCGTCGCGCTCGAAGTCACGTTCACCACCACGCCGGACCGCCGAGCGCGGAACTGGGGCAGCACCGCCTGCGTCATTGCCATCACACCGAAGGTGTTGGTCTCGAATACCTCGCGCACCGTAGCCGTCGGGGTGGCCTCGAAGGCGCCGAAGAGCCCGATGCCCGCGTTGTTGACGAGCACGTCGATGGGCCCACTCGCCTCGAACGCGGCTGCGATGCTGTCCGGCTTCGTCACGTCGAGCGCCAGGACGCGGAGCCGTTCAGAGCGGGGTAGAACGGTGTCGCGCGGCGTTCGCATGGTGGCGATCACGTTCCAGCCCTGCGAGTGGAAGTGGCGCGTGGTCTCGAGGCCATGTGGAATATCTGCTCGCTTGGCGCATGGCCGTTGCGAAGGATCTGCTCCGACGCCGCGACGTCGGGCTCGCGGAGGTCGCCGAACGCGTCGGCTACGGATCGGCGAGCACCTTCAGCACTGCGTTCAGCCGGCACGTCGGCCAACCTCCGAGTCGCTACGCGCACGAGCGTTGAGCGAGCTGGCACTGGATCGGGCAGCTTGCAGCACCCGCCGTGGGCCGGGAGAATCGTACGATCGTTGGGGCCCGGCAGGGCGATGGAGCGACATGCCAGGGATCTTCATCAGCTATCGTCGAGACGACGCATCCGGCCATGCCGGACGACTGTTTGATCGACTGGCCCAACGGTTCGGCCCCGATTCGGTGTTCATGGACGTTACGGACATCGCACCCGGCGAGGATTTCGCGCGCGTCATCGAAGACAGCGTAGGCATCGCAGATCTCCTGCTCGCAATGATCGGCCCGCAGTGGCTCAGCGCATCGGATCGCGCTGGAGCCCGGCGTCTCGACGATCCCTCCGACTTCGTCCGCCGCGAGATTGCAGCCGGGCTGCACGGCGACACCACTGTAATACCGGTCCTCGTGCGCGGCGCGCGCATGCCGCGTGAGGACGAATTGCCCGAGGTATCCGGCCACTCGCACGTCGACAGGCGGTCGAGCTTTCGGACAACCGCTGGGAATCAGACTTGGCGGAATTCGAGCGAGCACTGGACAAGCGCCTCGGCGAACCGGCCGGAGCCGCGGTGGAAACAAAGAGTCCCGCGCGATTCCGGATCAGGGTCAGGGCTGATCGTGGCGGGTTTGGTTGCGGTTGTTGCCATGCTCGTCGTGTCTGGATCACGTTCTCCAAGTAAAAAACCGGCCCTGCTGATCACGCCCCACAGCAGAATGACGTTGTACTGAACCGGCAAGCGGAAACTGATGCCACGGTGGCGCATCAATCGACGCTACGTCAGGCGCTGGCGCTACCCAAGATCTCGCGATTCAAGCTCGGCGGGCAGCAGTTCGAAATTCTTGCCCTGAGAACCGAGCCTGCCGATGGCAATAAGGACGTCCTGACGATCCTGCTGCGCATGACGAACAACGGCCCGTATCCCGACGGATTCGTAAACCTGACGACCGCTCTTCAGTTGGTGACCAGGCCATTGCTCCGCTTTCGCCGGTACTGCTTCTGGTCGCGCCTCGTTCAGCTGTCGACGCCGAATTGAGTTTCCGTTTCCGCATTCTGCTGAATCGGCCGCGCTATGGGCGAAATACGGAAGCGAAGAAACGCGCATTCCATTGCCACTCGGCGAGCGCCGGCGCTTCATCGCGAGCGAATCGATCGACGAGTATGGTCGGCTAGGGCTCCGCAGATCGTGGACCTGATCGCGTCTTTTCCGGTGGATCTGCCCTTGCCGCAGCCCCATGAGCTCACAGCTGGCGATGTGCGATTCATCGTTCTCGATATGCGTCTCGACCGGTACAACGCAGAGCGCGCGGTACTCGAGGTCGGATTGAGGGCCGTTGCGTCAAAGGAGTCCTACGGCGGTGTCCTTTTCACCAGCGATTGTTTGCGCCTCCTGGTGGATGACGTGCCGCGTGCGCCCTCGACTCTTCTGAGCGAGTTGGTCGCCGCGGGCACGACCAAGGACGCGAAGCTCGAGTTCCTGCTCACCGACGCGCCCAAGAAAATCGAATTGGTGTTCCGCTACGGGCCTGATGACCCTGTGAGTGTACCGCTCCGAATTCCGGGCCTGGGCATCTTCTGACTGCAGCTTCGCGGACAGGTTAGGTCACGCGGCCGTGCCACGTCGCCTCGGCGCGAACCGCCGGGGCCTTTCAGGCACAGCAAATAGAAAGCCCCGACACCTTGCGATGTCGGGGCCCTCGCAATCGAATCACTTTTGCGAGCTGGTCTTTTTTGCTGCCTCTTCAATCAGCGCAGCCACCTTGCTTGGCTGCGAGAGAAAGATCGAATGGCTGCCGGCCACTTCGATGACCGTAGACCCTGCGCGCTTCGACATCAAACGCTGGGCGAGCGGTGGAATCATCTTGTCGTCGGTGGCGACCAGGTACCAGCTTGGCTTGCTCTTCCACGCCGGTTCGGTAATCGCCCCGGCGAGCGCCTCGACTCCCCAGGGCACTTGAGAGTCAGCCATGAACGCGGCTTTGTCCTTGGGCACATCACCCGCGAAACTAGCGGCGAACTTTGCCTTATCGAGCGCGAGGAATCCGTCTACGGGTCCAACTATCGGCGGCACGGGCGCGCCCGGAGGCGGATCCTTGATCAGGGAGTTCACGGACTCGCCTTTGTCAGGTGCGAAGGCCGCGATATACACCAGACCTACGACGCTCGGGTGATTGCCGGCTTCAGTGATCACCGCGCCGCCATATGAATGGCCGACGAGAACGACCGGGTCGCTCTGCGCGTCCAGGACTCGCTTCGTTACGGCTACGTCTCCGGCCAACGATAGCGTTGGATTTTGCACGACGCTTACGCGGTAACCATCCTCCTTCAATATCTGATACACGCCTTCCCAACCTGATCCGTCCACGAAGCCGCCGTGAACCAGGACGATTGCAGTCATGGCATCACCTCGTTTAGTTGTGGCACGTTACCGTGCGGTGAAACTGGTTTCTCGCGCCGCGCCAGGCGGACGTAGCTCTCGTGTCAGGCCGACGGGCGAAACGTGACTAAGCCACTGCCCGCGCGTTTGCACAATTGCACCTTGGGGATGGCCAAAGGCTGGCTACGCTCTGGAACTGATGCGCCCTGGTTGGGGCTGCTAATTCGTTGACGACGACTCGACCGGGTATCCGGCTTCTTTCCAGGCGGGGAAGCCCCCGGCGAAGTAGTACACATGCTTGAACCCCCACATCACGGCCTTGGCGCTGGCATAGGCCGAGTCAGAGCAGGTCTTGCCGTGACAGGACAGGACGAATTCCTCATCCTTGCCGACGATGCGTGACAGGCTATCCCGTGACAATTCGGTGGCGACGTCGAGGTTGAATGCTCCTGGAACATGGCCGCTGACAAAGCCCTTGGCAGCGCGGACATCCACAAATTTGACGCCGCGATCGTGGAGCGTCTTTGCTTGCTTGTGATCGATCGTGGTGGCGCCAGTAACGTCGAAATAACCCTCGCTACTGTGCAGCAACTGGCGATATTTCTCGAAGGGTATGTCGATTCCCGCGCCCTCCGGAACACCAGCCCTGCGCAGGCCCTCCATCAGCTGATCGCGGTACGACGGGTCGTAGTTGAAAATGTCGCCGTAGTACCACCAGCCTCCAAACATCTGGACGGTAATGGTGTTGTAACCCGCGGCCACACTCAGTTCATTGAACTTCTTGATAGCCTCGGGGACGCCACTCTTGCGACCAAGATATCCAAGGCTCGCAATCAGCGTGGTGTAGTCGTCCGGGATATCGGTTGGCACTGCCAACACCCTCTCGATGATCCCGACCGCTTCCTCGTAACGTTGCTGGTGGAAAAGCGAAATCGCGAGCGTGCGCAGATAGTCTCGCGAATACAGGGGATCGAGCCGCATCGCCCAGCGCACTGATTCCTCGGCCTGCGCCGCCCGCCCCGTTGCATTGAGGATGCGCGCCTTGCTGAGGTAATTGCCGGAATCGTTCGGGGCAAGCGCCATGGCGTGGTCAATCTCAATGAAGGCCTCCTTGTAGCGACCCTGTTTCGAGAGGACCTCGGCCGACACGGCGTGAGCCAGCGCATTGGGTTGCCGCATCGCCTTGACGAGAGCCTCTCGCATGCGGTCAAACGCGCGCTGGTATCCGCCCTCGGTGGTTGACTCCCAAAAGGATTGGACGATCCGCCAGGACGCCGCCGCCAGGGCGGCATGGGCTCGCGCGTACTCCGGGTCGAGCGCGATTGCCTGCTCGAACAGTGCAATCGCTTTGTTGGTTTCATCCTCAGAGCCCCGCTGATAGTGTGCCCAGCCGCGCAGCATCGCATCGTAGGCTTGGGGACTTGCGGTCTCACCAAGTTCAACTCTCGTCCGTTCGTCATGAGTAAGGTTTACCGCCAGCGCGGCGACGATCTGCCCGATGACTTTGTCCTGCAGCGCGAAGACGTCGCGAATCGACCCGTCGTAGCGCTCTGCCCAGAGGTGCTGGCCACCGAGCGCATCGATGAGCTGCGCGTTGATGCGAACGGTGTCACCCTCGCGCCTGACACTTCCCTCCAACACGTAGCGCACGCCAAGATCCTTGGCCACCTGCTGCACCTTCACGGATTTGCCCTTGTAGGTCCAACTGGAGTTGCGCGCAATGACCAGGATTCCGGAGAGCTTGGAAAGATCGGTGATGATGTCGTCGGTCATGCCATCGGCGAAGTAAGTGTTTTCCGAGCTGCCGCCGAGGCTGTCGAACGGCAGGACGGCGAGGGAAGGGCGGTCTGGAAGCATCTTGGCTGCGCTAGCCATCGAGGCCGGTGAGTCGGAAGTCGTTGTTGCCGACGGGGGCGCAGTGGCGTGTTGGTAGCGCCAGAAGATGCCGCCGCCCAGCATGAAGAGCAGCGTGATGATGGCGAGTTCGGTGCCGGTGACGTGCTGCTCGCCGCGGTCGCCGTGGTACCAGGCGACGGTCAGGACGATAGGCAGGCCGATCAGGAGCAGCAGCAACGCGAGCTGCTTGATCGCGCTCGGCCAGGCAAAAGCGTCCGCCGCGAAGCCGATGCCTTGCAGAAGGCCCCAGGCGCCGGCCGAGTAAGCAATGCCCCACTGCACGACCTTGCGGCGGGTCAGTCGGGTCCAGGTGTCTTCCGTGTCACGCTCTTTCGGCGCGTCGGTCACGTCAGTGCTCCCCCCAACCCGGAGTGTAGCTGGTATGCGGCACCGAGGGACAGGTACGGCATGAGGCGACAGCTTAAAGTAGTATCCAGGCGCTGCCCACAGAAGGCCGCAAAAATGGGAATGCGGCCCAGGGCAGCACGGCATTCGACATGCTGCAAATGTTCCAATCGATCTTTCGTTTCGAACGAGGCGATACCTCGTCGCACTCCGCCGAGTTGATCGCGCGCGCCACCGAGCGTGCCGTGGATGGAACTGATCCGCGCTTACGCGCGCTATCCGGCTATAAGAAGAAGTTGAGCGGTGCCGTCACCCACGCAATCGACCACGTGGTGGCGTTGGTGGACAATCTGCCTCCCGCACTCGAATTGGACCGGCGGTCCTACGGAACCGAAGTCGAAATCACGGCGTACTTCGCGTCGGTGGAGCATCTGCGGGAAGTGCTGGAGCGCGATTCAACATTGAGTCAATGGCGCCGGTCGGAGCAGGGCGTCGTCGCCGGCCAGGTCTTCATGCTGCTACTCATGACGCTGGAGGAGCGCAAGGTCCTCGGTATCGCGCTCGAAGGTGATGCCCTGCGCCATGACGTTGCACAGACCACTGTCAGCCTCTCCAAGCATCAACTACTCGATCCAACCGGCGCAGAGGACGAAACACGGCAGCTGCTCAAGCGACGCGCCTTCGATCATCTGCTCGCGCTGGCATTGCGACGCATGGCTACGGCAGGCACCGAACGCGGGGAACTCGAGCGCGAGCGCGCGCTGTTGCGCCGTAAGCAGGCGGCGCTGACGGCGGGACATTGGAGCTTCGATGCGCCCGGCGATCAGGGGCCTAGCGATCCACAGACACTTAAGCAGCAGCTCAAAGACATCGAGTCGCAGCTGGGCGCGCTCGGTTCGGGCGCCGGACTTCTGGGCGCGCATCTCGATATCCTCGTCGATGTCCTCAAGCAGGCGGAGCAAAACTTCTGGAGCGCGCGCCACTCGCTGATCGTCGATCGCATGGCCGTGAAGCAGGCACAGGCCAGTGCGCTCGCACCGGAGATCGACCTCACGATGTTGCACAACGCAACCGGCTCGGGTCTCATCGCGCGGCTGGTACGAGTCGATCGCGAGTCGCTGCCCGCGCAACGCGACTTGCTGCGTGAGGCGGAGCGCTATCTAGGCTGAGGAGACGTGGAATGACCAAAGCAGGTTCGCCAATACCGCTGCTCGACTGGTTGCCGCATTACCGCAAGGACTGGCTGCGTCACGACCTCGCGGCCGGTCTCACTACGGCCGCTGTGGTCATTCCGAAGTCCATGGCGTACGCAACCATTGCTGGTCTACCCGTACAGGTGGGTCTCTACACGGCTTTCGTGCCGCTCATTATCTACGCTGTGCTTGGCACGTCGCGCGCGATGAGCACGACGACGACCACGACACTGGCGATCCTGACCGGCGCCGCACTGGGCCAGGCAGTGCCCAGCGGTGATCCGTCGGCGCTGCTGCAAGTCACCGCGCTCCTCACGCTGATGGTGGGCGCGATCCTGATCCTGGCGTCTATTTTGCGTCTCGGGTTTGTGGCCAACTTCATCTCGGAACCGGTGCTGGTCGGGTTCAAGGCCGGCATCGCTGTGGTGATCATCGTCGATCAGATACCCAAGATTCTGGGCATCCATTTCACGAAAGGCTCCTTCCTGCACAACGTGCACGCCATCGGTCTGGGGCTTTCCCACACCTCGAGTGCAACGCTGGCGGTGGGTGTCCTGACGATCGTCGGCCTCGCCGCCATCGAAAGGTTCAGGCGCACCTGGCCCGCACCGCTGATCGTGATCGCAGCCGCCATCGCCGCGGTCGCTTTGTTCCACCTGCAGAGCCGCGGCATCGAGCTGGTCGGCGCGATCCCCGCAGGATTGCCCGCGTTCACCGTGCCCCAAATGACGCTCGCGAATCAGCTCTGGCCAGCTGCGCTCGGCATTGCACTCATGAGCTTCACCGAAACAGCGGCCGTCGGGCGTGCGTTCGTGAACAGTGACGAGCCGGCGCCGCGACCCAATGCAGAACTATTCGCCACGGGGATGGCGAACGCGGTCGGTTCCGTGCTGGGGTCGATGCCTGCTGGCGGCGGCATGAGTCAGACGGCGGTCAATCGCATGACGGGCGCGCGTACCCAGATCGCGGGCCTCGTCACCGCCGCGATGACGCTGCTGACGATGCTCTTCCTGTCGCCGCTCCTCGGCCTCATGCCGCACGCGGTCCTCGCGGGCACCGTCATTTTCTATTCCGTCGGGCTCATCAAGCCCGCAGACTTCCGCAACATCCTGCAGATTCGGCGCACGGAATTCATCTGGGCAGCCGTTGCATTCCTCGGTGTCATGTTGATCGGCACCTTGCAGGGCATCCTCGTGGCGATCATCGTCTCGGTGGTCGCACTTGCTCAGCAGACGGCAAATCCGCCCGTCTACGTCCTCGGTCGAAAGCCTGGAACCAGTTTCTTCCGGCCGCGCTCGCCTGAACACCCCGAAGACGAGACGTTCCCAGGATTGCTGCTCTTGCGGGTGGAGGGTCGCGTGTTCTTCCTCAATGCCGCGCGGATCGCGGAGCGCATCGGTCCGCTGATCGCCGAGGCGGGAGCCAAAGTCGTCGTGCTCGATCTCAGCGGAGTCTTTGATTTCGAATACTCTGCGCTCAAGATGCTCATCGAAGCTGAAGCTCGCCAACGGGCGGCGGGCGTGATGGTATGGCTTTCCGGGCTCACTCCGGACGTCTATGCGTCGATTCAGCGCTCAGCCCTCGGCAAGATCCTGGGTCGTGAGCGCCTCGTCTACAACCTGGAGATCGCAGTCGACAGGTATCGAACAGGAGAATCTCATGAGTGATTCGTCGAAGGATGCCGGTATGATCCAGATGCTCCTGGATCGTCTCAACACGCATCGCCTGCCGCGCGCGCTGGATCTCAAGAGCAAAGTCGATCGCGGCGAGCAACTGGATGAGTACGACATAGAATTCCTGAAAAAGGTGTTCGAGGACGCCGGCAGCGCCAAGACGCTGGCGAGCAGGCATCCCGAATTCGCGCCACTCGTCGCTCAGCTCATCAGCCTCTATGGCGAGATCACGCGTAAAGGGCTCGAGAACGAGCAAAAGACCTGAGGTCACAGCTATGAAGCGCAAGAAGGCAGTGCAAGAAAAGACGAACGATGGGGAATCCGGCGAGCTGAAGCGCAAAGCCTACGAGAAGGAGCTCAGGCAGCTGCACATCGAGCTCGTCAAGGCTCAGCAGTGGATCGTTCACAAGGGACTGAAGATCTGCATCGTGTTCGAGGGGCGCGACGGTGCCGGCAAGGGCGGCGCGATCAAGGCGATCACCGACCGCGTGAGCCCGCGCGTTTTTCGCGTCGTCGCGCTACCGGCGCCGACGGACCGCGAAAAGAGCCAGATGTACGTGCAGCGCTACTTGCCGCATCTTCCCGCGGCCGGTGAGGTCGTCATCTTCGACCGCAGCTGGTACAACCGCGCCGGCGTCGAGCGAGTGATGGGATTCTGTCCCGAGAAGGAAGTGAAACGCTTCCTGAAGATGGTGCCCGCGGTTGAGAAGGCGATCGTTCATTCCGATATCAAGCTCATCAAGTACTGGCTCGAAGTGAGCCCCGAGGAGCAGACGCGCCGGCTCGAGTCGCGCATCGAAGATGGGCGCAAGATCTGGAAGCTCTCGCCGATGGATCTGAAGTCCTACAACCGCTGGTATGACTATTCCCGAGCACGTGACGAGATGTTCGCCGCAACGGATACGGCCTACGCACCCTGGTATGTCGCACGCAGCGACGATACGCGCCGTGCCCGCCTCAACATCATCACGCATTTGCTGAGCCAGATCCCTTACAAGGCGTTGCCTCGCGAAAAGATAAAACTGCCGAAACGGCAGAAGCGGAGCGGCTACCGGGAGCCGAACTATCCGTACAAGTTCGTCAAAGAAGTCTACTGACCGTCTTCAATTCCACGGGCCCGCGGCGCTCGCGGAGTAGGCTGTCGCGATGGACTCCCTGATCGCCGCCGCGGCGCGCGCCCTCGTCGCCGGTGATGCGCTCGGCGCCCTCAAGCGCGTTGCTCTGCGCGACGACCCGCCGGCGCTTGCACTTCGCGGCATTGCCATGGCCCAGCTCGGCGAGCATCCGCGCGCCCGCGAGCTCCTGCGGCGCGCCGCCCGCGGCTTCGGCGCCCACGAGGAGCTGGCGCGTGCCCGCTGTGTCGTCGCAGAGGCCGAGGTGGCTCTCGCGATGCGCGACCTCCGCGGCTCGCCGCGCACACTGGCGACCGCCTCGGCCACGCTCGAAGGGCACGCCGATCGCGCGAACGCGCTGCACGCACGTCTGATCGCGGTGCGTCGCCTGCTCTTGCTCGGCCGCCTCGATGAAGCCGCGTCCGCCCTGGCCCGCCTCGACGCGCGCTTCCTGCCACCCTCGCTGCTGGCGGTGGCCGAGCTGGCCGCGGCGGAAGTCGCGCTGCGCTCGCTGCGCACAGCGCCGGCTCGCGCGGCACTCGCCCGTGCCCACGATGCGGCGGAACGCGCACGTGTGCCTGCGCTCCTGGCCGAAGTCGCCGAGGCGCGTGCGGCGATCGATCGCCCCGCCGCGCGACGCGTCCACGCCGGCCACGAGCAGCCGCTGCGCCTCGACGAGGTCGAAGCGCTCCTCGCTTCGGGCGCGCTGGTGGTCGACGCCTGCCGTCGCGGCCTGCGGGCCGGCGCCACCTGGCGGCCGCTGGCGCGCCGGCCGGTCCTGTTCGCGTTGGCGCGTGCGCTCGCCGAGGCGTGGCCCGGCGACGTCGATCGGCACACCCTGATCGCGCGCGCGTTCCGCGCGCGCCGCCCGAACGAATCGCATCGAGCGCGCCTGCGTGTCGAGATCGGCCGCTTGCGCACGCTCGTCGCGCCGCTCGCGCGCATCGAGGCCAGCGCGCGCGGCTTCGTGCTCACGCCGCGGGGCGAGCGCGCCGTCGTCGTCCTGGTGCCACCCATCGATGGCGATCAGGCGTCGATGCTGGCGCTGCTCGCCGACGGCGCAGCCTGGTCCACCTCGGCTCTTGCGCTGGCCCTCGGGGCCAGCCAGCGCACGGTCCAGCGTGCGCTCGTCGAGTTGGAGGTCGCCGGACGGGTGCGCTCGATCGGGCGCGCGCGTGCGCAACGCTGGCTGTCGCCGCCGCTCGCGGGATTCACGACGAACTTGTTACTCCCCGCCGCGCTGCCGCTTGGGTAGATTGCTCCTGCGACGCCGAGAAGCGCGCCCCAAGGAGCAAAGCGATGACCCACACCCGACAGAGCGTCGGCAAGACGAAACCAGAAGCACCTGTGCGCGCGGCCGAGATCGTGCGTGAGTACGGCCCGTTCGCCGGCGCCGACCGGATCGCACGGTGTCACCCACGACGGCCGACGCGTGTGGGCCGCTACCGGATCCAAGCTGGTCGCATTCGATCCCGAGAGCGGCGAACTTGCGCGCACGCTCGATCGTGTCGGCGATGCCGGCACGGCCTTTGATGGAACGTACCTCTACCAAATCGCCGAAGCGCGCATCGACAAGATCGATCCCGCGACTGGCGAGGTCGTGGCGTCGATCCCGGCACCCGGCCACGGCGGCGACTCGGGCCTCGCCTGGGCCGAGGGCAGCCTGTGGGTGGGGCAGTACCGCGATCGCAAGATTCACCAGGTCGATCCCGAGACGGGAGCCATCCTGCGCACCATCGAGTCCAACCGCTTCGTCACCGGCGTGACCTGGGTCGACGGCGAGCTGTGGCACGGCACCTGGGAAGGCGACGAGAGCGAAATCCGCCGAATCGATCCGAATAGCGGCGCCGTGCTCGAGCGCCTCGAGATGCCGCGCGGCATTGGCGTCAGCGGGCTCGAGTCCGACGGGGCAGACCTCTTCTATTGCGGTGGCGGACCGACTGGAAAGGTGCGCGCCGTGCGACGTCCGAAAGGAGAGAAGCGATGATCGACCACAAGACTGGAACACGTGAGGAGTGGCTTGCGGCGCGCCTCGAGTTGCTCAAGGCCGAGAAGGAGCTGACGCGGCGTAGCGACGCGCTGGCGCGCCAGCGGCAGGAGCTGCCGTGGGTTCGAATCGACAAGGAGTATCGATTCGAGACCGACGAGGGGAGGGCCTCGTTGGCAGATCTCTTCCGAGGGCGCTCGCAGCTCCTCATCTACCACTTCATGTTCGGGCCCGACTACAAGGCCGGGTGTCCGTCCTGCTCGGCAATCGCGGACGGCTTCAACGGCTTCGTCATCCACCTGGCCAATCACGACGTCACGCTTTCGGCGGTGTCGCGGGCACCTCTCGCGAAGCTGCAGGCGTTCAAGCGGCGGATGGGGTGGACGTTCCCCTGGGCATCCTCGTTCGGCAGCGACTTCAACCTCGACTTCAGCGCCGGGTTGACGGAGGAGCAACAGCGCAAGGGCGGCGTCGAATACAACTACCGGCGCGAGGCGCCCTGGCAGGTCTCCGATGGCAAGGGGCCTGTCGTCGAGTTCGCGACCATGGCCGGAACCGACGCGGCCACGTTTGTGCGCGAGCGGCCCGGCATGAGCGCGTTCGCGCTCAAGGACGGTGTCGTCTACCACGTGTATTCCACCTATGCGCGCGGACTGGACGGCCTCTGGGGCATGTACCAGTGGCTCGACCGTGCACCCAAGGGGCGCAACGAGACGGGCCTCTGGTGGCGCCACCACGACCAGTACGACAGCGAGTGATGCGGGGGGAGTTCGTGATGTGTCCCATGTGCCTGGCAGCGAGCGGTCTCTATGTCGCCGGCGGAATGTCGGCAGGCGCCGTCACAACCTTCTTGGCTACCAAGTTGTTACGCAAGCAACCCGAACCGACCGCATCAATGACTTCCACCGAAGCAGAAGGAGACGTCCGTGCAGCGACCGTCGATCGTATCGAGAAATGAGTGGACCGCCGCCCGCAAGCGGCTGCTCGTGAAGGAGAAGGAGTTCAGTCGCCAGCGCGACGCGCTGAGCGCCGAGCGTCGCAAGCTGCCGATGGAGGAGATCACGAAGGAGTACGTCTTCCAGGGGCCGGAGGGTCGCCGCACGCTCGCCGATCTGTTCGAGGGCAAGCGGCAGCTTCTCGTCTATCACTTCATGTTCGGTCCGGATTGGGACGAGGGGTGCCCGGCCTGCTCGTTCGTGGCCGACAACTTCGAGGGCAGCCTCGTGCACCTCGCCGCGCGCGACACCGCGTTCGCCGTGATCTCGCGCGCACCGCTCGACAGGATCGAGGGCTTCAAGAAGCGCATGGGGTGGGACTTCCCGTGGCTGTCGTCGTTCGGCACCGACTTCAACTACGACTTCCAGGTGACGCTCGACGAAAACCACACCGAGTACAACTACGCGCCCGTCTCCGCCCAACCCGCAGGTAGGCCGCACGAAGGCGAGAGGGAAGGGCTGAGCGTGTTCTTGCGCGACGGCAAGCGGCTGTTCCACACCTACTCGACCTACCAGCGCGGCCTCGATCCGTTCCTCAACACGTACAACTTCCTCGATCTCACGCCGCTCGGCCGCCAGGAAGAGGACGGCATCATGAGGTGGCTTCGCCACCACGATAAGTACGATGAGTGATCTGTCGGGCAGTACCACTGGGGTCGTTGGCGCTAGCGCCCTTAGAGCAACCACTCGATCGGCAGCCAAGCGAGGAGCCCGACGAGGAGGCGCCTCAGGAATGTCGTGTTCGGTTCCTTGCGATGGCGGACGACACCTGTGGGCGTCTGTTCAATCCACTCCATGCGGCCGTCACCGGCGAGGATGACTTCATAGGCATCGAGTTTCACCGCTTCGTCAAACTCGATCGCGACAGCGTCGGCGAGCGCCTTGCTGTCGATCAGGAGTCCCATTTCGGTGTTCAGCCGGATCGAGCGGGGGTCGAGGTTGAGCGAGCCGACGAATACGCGCTGGCGATCGACGGAGAAAGTCTTGGCGTGCAGGCTGGCGGAGGAGCTGCCGACGCCGTGGCGCCAGCGGACATGAGATCGCTGAGGTGATTGAAGGTCGCCTTGAGTTCGTAGATCCTCACCCCGTTGCGCAGCAGGGGCTTGCGTCGTTTCGCATACCCGGCGTGAACCACGACGACATCGGTGGCGGCAAGCGAGTTGGTCAGGATGCGCAGCGCAATCCCCTGCGCCGCGAATTGCGCCAGCACCTTCGTACCCTTCTTGCCGGGCACGAAGTACGGTGAGACGAGGTCGATTCCCCGCTCGGGCGTGGCGAGCGCGTTGTTCAGGCGTGGCGAATACATCAGGCTGGCATCCGGCGCCTTGCCTCGAACCTTGATCGGCGGGTCGTTACACAGCTGTGTGCGCGCCCGCTCCAGTTGCAACTCGCTCGCGAAGAGCGCCTCGACGAGGGGCGTCGTGCGCAGGGCCTCGAAATACTGGGCGGCCGCCTTGGAGGCACGCACTGCGGAAAATGCGCCAGCATGGCTGCGACATCGTCGGCGCGTTTCTCACCAATGATGGTCTCCGCCCTATGGGCCGCCTTGCAGTTCCAGTACTGCTCGAATGCTCCCGTGACCTCTCGAGCGGTAGGCCCGATCGCGAGCACGTCGAGATCCGCGAATTCCATCGCCTGGCCGGCGCCGAAATACTCGTCGCCGACATTACGCCCGCCGACGATCGTCGCCTCCGAATCCGCGGTGAACGACTTGTTGTGCATCCGCCGGTTCAGGCGTCGAACTCGGTCAGGTAACCGAGCGTCTTGTAGCGGCGATTGGGGAATGGATTGAACAGTCGGACCTCGATGTTGGGATGGCTGTTCGAGCGCGGCGAGAGTGGGGTCCATCCCCGCGATGCCGTTGTCATCGAGCAGCAGTCGCACCGTACGCCGCGCTGCGCCGCATCCACAACTCCTCGAGCAGCAGGCAGCCCGTTGTGTCGCCATGCCAGATGTAGTACTGCGCGTCGATGGAACGCTGTGCAGCACGGACGAGCAGCAGACCGGGCGGCGAACGCCTCGGGCGCGAGAGAGAGCGCGTACACGCAGCTGCGGTCAGCGCAGGCTCGCCGCTGTCGCGTGCATCGCCTTGCTAGGCGCGTGTCAGTTGCGCGGACGCACTCCCGCAGGCGGTGCAGCGGCTGCTTGGTACAGGTGTGGGCATGGCGTGGGCATGCTCGGTTTCATCACTCAGTAGTTAGTCGCTGCCGGCCTCAGGCGCTGCGGCGACCCGGATATCCGTTCGCCGCCTTGCCAGTACATTGGCTCAAGGGCAGATAAATGGGGAAGGAGTTCATGGCAGACGACGAACAATCCGGTCGCTTAGAGCTGCCGGCACGTGCGATTGCGCCGCCGACCACCGTGAGCGTCGGGCCCGGCGCTTCTCTCGACACCAAGACGACCGTTCCCGCCATGGCCGGCACTCGACGATGTCGCCGCGTGGCGTGAGGCAGTCACAGCAAGCAACGCAATCTTTGCGCCGATCCACGAGGTTTATCGCCAGAATTTCGCGGGGACTTGCACGAACGCGAAAATCGGCGGCGTCAGCACCTACGAACTCGTGCCGCGGTCTATTTCGAGCGCAACCGCGATCGAGTCCTGTTGTTCCTGCACGGCGGTGCGTACGTGTTCGGTGGTGGTTCGCTGTGCAGGCACCGGGGCGATTCCGATCGCGAGCGCGGGCGGCTACCGCACGTTCTCGCCGGATTACCGGATGCCTCCGGATCACCCGTTTCCAGCGGCGCTCGACGACGCCGTCGCCGTGTACCGGGCGTTGCTCGAGAAATACGCGCCATCGTGCATCGGCTTCGTGGGTCTCTCCGCGGGAGGCGGACTTGCGGTCGCGACGATTCTCAAGGCGCGCGACATCGGTTTGCCTTTGCCAGCGGCGGCGGTATTGCTGACGCCGGAAGCGGATCTCACGGAGCAGGCGATACGTTTGCGACCAACGAGGATCTCGATATCGTGCTGAAGAAGCCGATGCCGGTGCTCAACCGTCTGTACGCCGCGGGCGCGGATTTGCGTAACCCCTACCTCTCGCCAGTCTTCGGTGATTTCAGCAAAGGTCTGCCCGATTCGTACCTGCAGTCCGGCACCCGTGACCTGCTGCTGTCGAACACAGTTCTGCTGCATCGGGCGCTCCACGCGCGGGCATTGAGGCGGACCTCGATGTCTCGGAAGCAATGCCTCACGCCGGTTTCTTCGGTGCACCAGGAAGATGCGGAGTCAACCGTCGATCAGCTGCGATTCCTCGATCGCCACCTTGGCGGATGAGAGCGGGACCTTTCGACTGAGCGCGGGTGGCAACTGTGAACACCACTGCCAGCAAGTTCGACGCAATCGTTATCGGTTCCGGCATTGGCGGTGGTCGGCCTGTGCCTGCGCGCTTACTGGAGCGGCCTTACGGTTCTAGTCCTCGAACGGCACTTTGCTGCTGGCGGTCTCACCCAGACCTTTAGTCGCAATGGATTTACCTGGGCCGTCGGACTGCACTATCTGGGAGATATGGGTGAGGGAGGATCGGCCCGCAAGATCCTCGACTGGTTGTCGGGCGCTGCGGTTCGATTTGCGCCGAGCGGTCCCGTGTACGACACGGTACATCTACCGGACCGCTTCGAGTTTCAATTCGCCCGGCCAGAGGCCGCGCTCGTTGCGGAACTGAAGGAGCGATTCCCCGCGTCCACGGCTCAGATTGACGCGTTCTTTCGGGCGCTCTCGGATGCGGAGCGCGCCGGCCGCTCGATCTTTGAACAGCGAGCAATGCCCTCGCTTCTCGGCAAGGCATCTCGATTCTTGCACCGATCAGAGACCGAAAGATGGTGGGGCAGGACCACAGAGGCCGTGCTGCACGAGATGATCAGTGATCCTCGCCTGCGCGCGGTACTCGCCACTCAGCGCGGTGACTACGGGCCAGATCCACGCGAATCGAGTTTTGGCTTGCATGCCGTCGTGATGCGCCACTACATGCAGGGCGCTTATTTTCCCATCGGCGGAGCGAGTGCGTTTGCGGCGGGTCTGGTGCCGGTCATTCAGCAGGGAGGCGGCGAGGTGCGCACTCGAGCACCCGTCACCGACATCCTGGTGGAAAAGGAGGCCGTCGTCGGTGTGCGTTTGAAGAACGGCAAGGAGGAGCGTTGTCCGCTGGTATTCTCGGACGCCGGAGCCAGGAACACGATCACACAGTTATTGCCCGCGCACCTGCGCGAATCCGAGTGGGCGCAGGAGATTACTTCGCTCCGGCCCTCGGCTTGTCACATCGGTATGTACCTCGATCGATGGCGACATTGGCAGTCGCGGCGCCACGAATTCGAACCATTGTTCTATGAGTCAATGGATATTGCCGATGGATTGTGGCGCGATCCAGTGCATCAAATTTCAGCGCCGGCGCTTTACGTCTCGTTTCCGTCCCTTAAGGAGTCGACCAGTGACACGCCGACTCAAAAGCCCACTGCGGAGCTGGTCACCTTCACCGATTGGGAAGTCTTCAGTCGCTGGGAGGGCTCCCGGGTTGGGCAACGACCGCCTGATCACCTGGAGCTGAAGGCTACGATAACCAGGCAGCTGTTGGCGCAGTTCGCGCGTCACTTCCCCGCGCTGGCGCCACTCGTTGTTCACACCAAGCTTTCGACTCCCCTCTCGAGCGTCGCATTCACGGCAGCAGAGCACGGAGCGTTCACGGCTGGAGGCAAGCCCACGTCGATTTCTATCGACTGCTCTGAAGGCCAGGACCCCGATTAGAGGGCTTACCTGACCGGACAGGACGTGGGCAGCACCGGAATCACCGGGGCGATGATGGGCGGGATGCTTTCCGCGGCTGCGCACGAGCCCAGACTGCTCGGGAAACTTGTCTGACAGCTCTATGTCTCCCCGTAGCTCAAGACTAGGTGGGCGTCAGTCTTTCACTGGCCGCGCCCGGAGCTCGCCGATCATGCCGCGGCGCATATCCTCGAAAGCTTTGCGTTCCGACGGAACTTCCTGTGTGCGCGGAAACGCCGCATCGAGCATCCGCACAGCTCTCGCACTTCGTCGCGGAATTCCACGTGAGTGAGGATAGTAAGGCGCGTTGTTCCGAATGCCCTCGACCACGTACGCGCCCAACTCGACAGGGTCCATCCAGGATGCGGTCATCTCTCTTGCCGCCGCCCGCGCCGCCTCATCGCGTGCGCTGGCCTCGACGATGCGGGTCCGCGTGCCACCGGGAAAGAGACATGACACACCGATTCCGTGCGGTGCCAGTGACATTCGCAGCGACTCCGTAAATCCCCGTACGGCAAACTTGGCCGTCTGATAGGCGCCGAGGCCGGTCAATGGCAGCGGCACGATGCCGGCCATCGACGAGGTATTGACGATATGTCCGCCCTCGCCGTGGCTGAGAATCAGTGGAGTAATGATCTTCACGCCATCACGACGCCCCCGAGGTTCACGCGTAGCGCGCGGTCCAGGCGTCGAAATCGAGGGTCGTGCGTGTCGCCACCGCCACCGATGCCAGCGTTATTGCAAAGGACGTGGATCTTCCCGAACGCGCGGATGGCCTGATCGGCCGCAGCGCGTACCTGATCGCGATCGCCGACATCGGCGTGCACGAAGTCACGTCCTCGCTGCCCCGCCAGCGCCTGCCGCACGCCTCCAGGTAGTCCCGGTTGTAGTCGACAACGACGACCCTCATGCCGAGCTTCAGAAAGTTCTGGACCAGTCCGTAACCGATGCCGCTTGCGCCGCCGGTCACTAATGCCACCCGACCTGAAAAAATCTTCATCGGAATCCTACCTCCGCTCGCGAACTGCCGGGGTTCTAATCGACCTACAGCTTCTGCGTCGACAGCAGGATGCTGGTCTCGGTGCCGGAGATACCATCGACCAATCTGATGCGAGCGAGCACCTGGTCGAACGCTTCGAGCGTGTCCGCGCGCAGCTCAGCGACGAGATCCCAGCGTCCGTTGGTCGGAGTGCAGCGCTGTGACCGCAGGATCGCCGCGCAGCGTGTGTATGACCTGAGAGGCACGGTTGCCTTCGACCGCGATCGTCATCAGCGCGCCGATACGATGCACTTCGGTCTGGGGCCGCAGACGCACCGTGTAGCCGAGGATCGTGCCGTCCTTCTCCAGCTTGTTGAGCCGGTTTTGCACCGTGCCGCGCGCGACCCGCAGCTTCTTGGCGAGCGCGGCTACCGGCGCACGGGCGTTGGTCCTGAGCTCGGCGATCAGGTTGGCGATCCAGATCATCCATATAAAGAGAACCCCATTATCGATCACTTAGCTTAATAGCCTAGCAAATTATGCTCAAGGTATAGAACACTTTGTCCAGTTTGCTGGCTTCCTGTTGGCTCAGGACGCCGGGATGATGCCTTTCAAGCCTGCGACCTCTCGCGGCGCGCATCCGGAGGCCTGCCATGGTCGACTACATCGGCGTCAACGCCATCCAGCAGCTGATCCAGGCCATCGGCCCGGGCGATTTCATCGAGCGGCTCGCTGCGGAGATCGAGTCCGACTACCGGCGCTGGCCCGAATTCGAGAAGTCCGCGCGCCTCGCGAGTCATTCCGCGGTCGGCGTCATCGAGCTCATGCCGACTTGCGACGGCCGCCTGTACTCCTTCAAGTACGTCAACGGTCACCCGAAGAACACCGCCGCCGGTCTGCTGACCGTGACCGCATTCGGCGTGCTCGCCGATGTCGATACCGGCTACCCGCTGTTGCTGTCCGAGATGACGGTGACAACGGCGCTGCGCACTGCGGCGATGTCTGCGCTCGCCGCACAGAAGCTGGCGCGCCCGGACGCGCGCGTGATGGCGCTCATCGGCAATGGCGCGCAGAGCGAATTCCAGGCGATTGCGTTTCATCGCATGGTCGGCATTCGTGAGCTGCGCCTGTTCGATGTCGATCCACTGGCGACCACCAAACTGGAACGTAATCTCCGTGCGCTGCCATGGCTCAGCGACCTCAAGGTTACGCGCACCACGTCTTCTTCCGAGGCCTGCAAGGGCGCGGACATTGTCACGACGGTGACCGCGGACAAGTGCAGGGCAGTGATTCTGACGCCACCGATGATCAAGGCCGGCATGCACCTGAATGCAGTGGGCGGCGATTGCCCCGGCAAGACAGAGCTGCACGCCGACATCCTGCGCATGCCGAACGTTCGCGTAGTCGTGGAGTACGAGCCGCAGTCGCGCGTCGAGGGCGAAGTGCAGCAGATGCCCGCCGACTACCCGGTGCTGGAATTCGCGCACATCGCTCGGGGCACTGCGCCGGGGCGTACTTCGTCGCAGGACATCACGGTGTTCGATTCGGTTGGTTTCGCGCTCGAAGACTACTCGGCACTGCGCTTTCTGCACTCGCTGTTACAGGAGCAACGGAATCTGCGCCGTGAGATCGATCTCGTACCGAAGCTGCAGGACCCCAAAGATCTCTTCGGCGGCACGCTGGGCGGCGCGCGGGCGAGATTGAGGATCGCCGGCTGATGAGCGCAAACACGGTATCAATCGCGAAGCGGGTTTCCCTGATCGGGGCGCCGACCGACATCGGCGCCGGTACGCGCGGCGCCTCGATGGGGCCGGAGGCGCTGCGTGTGGCGCACCTGCAGAGCATGCTGGAGTCGCAGGGTGTCGAAGTGCTCGATCGTGGCAACCTGCAGGGACCTGGCAATCCCAATCGGCCGCCCGTCAACGGCTACCGGCATCTGGCGGAAGTGATCGCGTGGAATCGAGCGGTCCACGACGGCGTTCTACGCCGACCTGCGCGGCATCGCCGGCTGCCGATTCTGCTCGGCGGCGATCACTTCTCTCGCCATCGGCTCGATCAGCGCGGTGGCTCGCCATTGCCGCGAGCGCGGCCGCCAGCTGCGCGTGCTGTGGTTCGACGCGCACGCGGATTCGAATACCAATGAGCTCACGTCCCAGCGGCAACATCCACGGCATGCCGATGGCCGTCCTGTGCGGCTATGGCCCGACGGAGCTGGTCGGGATCGGCGGACGAGCACCCGCTATTTCGCCGAGCGTCATCCGGCAGATCGGGATTCGCAGCGTCGATCAAGGCGAGAAGCGCTTCGTGCACGAGCTCGGCCTCGAAGTCTTCGACATGCGCTACATCGACGAGATGGGGATGCGCCAGACGATGGAGCATGGCGCTCGCCGGGCTCGACAAGAGTACGCATCTGCACGTGAGCTTCGACGTCGACTTTCTCGATCCCGATATCGCGCCGGGCGTCGGCACCACCGTCGCCGGCGGACCTTCATATCGGGAGGCGCAGCTCTGCATGGAGATGGTCGCCGACACCGGGCTCCTCGCGTCGCTCGACATCATGGAGCTCAATCCCGCCTTCGACGTGCACAACCGCACGGCCGAGGTCACCGTCGATCTGCTCGGCTCGCTCTTCGGCAAGAGCACTCTGATGCGACGCGCTGACGCGAAGACCGCCGAAATCAGACCCACGCGTTACGCAAGCTAGGAAATCGTCGGCCGGCACTCACTCCGGGCATGAGGCCTCGGCGCGAACCGCCGGGGCCCTACACGAGATAATCGTCGCGAGTTCCGGGTATGTTAGCCGCGGCAGGGCATTCTACGTTTGGCGCCGTCGCCGCCAATTGCCCCTAGGTGCTAGCTGGGGACCCCACGGTGAGCGAAGTGATCGGAAGTCCCGCCGCGCGCCACGCGTCAATACCGCCCGCGAGTGGATGCACCTCACGGAAGCCTCGGGCTTTGAGTTTTGCTGCAGCGACGGCAGCCGAGGCGTCATTGGGGCAGTCGCAATAGATGACCACCTCAGCGGCGGGATCGAGTGGTAGTTGGGAGGCGTCGACGTCGCGTGCATCGATGCTTCCGGGGATCCATCCGGATTGCATACGACGTTGGGTGCCGCGCACATCGAGCAGGGCGACAGGTGGCCGAAGCGCAGCAGCGCGTCCAGCTCGCGCGGAGAGATCCGGGCCATGCGGATTTTCATGCTGAAACGACGCCGCTGCCACCATTTGATAGCGATGAAGAGAGCGACTGCCGCTAGCAGCAGGATCAAGGCGTATCGTCCGAGTTGATCCAGTTCCAGCAATACTGCCCCGACGGCTTCGTGAAAAATCGCGCCGAGCGCAACAGCTCCACCTGCCCACAGCAGGGCACCAATTCCGTCGTACAGCGCAAAGCGACGCAGCGAGATCCCTGCTTCCCCAGCAAGGGTTGTCGCCACGGCGGCGAATCCGGGCACGTACTTGGAGACGATCAGAGACGGCGGCCCCCAATGACCGTAGATGCGCCGGGTCAGGCCGACACAGGAATCCGCTGACAGAGACAGCTTACACATGAGGCGAAGGAGCGACGCTCCAAATCGTCTGCCGCCAGCAAACCACAGAAGGTCCGCAAGCACTGCGGCAAAACTTGCAACGACAAGGATTGGCCACAGCGAGTCACCCGAGTCGACTGCAAGAGCTGCGGTCACGATTATCGGTGGATACGACGGTACCGGCAGGCCGCCTTGGTCAAACAGCACACAAAGGAAGACGACCCAAAGGCCATAAACTTCGATGATGTGTAACAGCAACTCCACTGAGCGCCTCTACCGGTCCTCAGGTATCCACTGCAGTAGCAGGCGCATTGCCGACGCGGACTTCTGATCGCTCACCATGCGAAGGCCCCTAGGCTCCATTGAGGTCGACAAGAGTCGAAGTGTAGCCCTGCCGCTGCATAGCACTAGAGGACAATAGCCAGAACACTCTTGCGAGTGGCAGCCTACCCTGCGGTGTATCCACGACACCCGGCGGCTGTCTGCGCCGGCGGACCGACCTCCATCAGGACCCAGAACTCACGCGACGCTCGACCGATAACCGGTCGACTGCAGGGAGAAAACTCAATGCGTAAGGCTCTCGTTTCGAGGCGGGGATTGCTCGGCTTCGCGCTGAGCATCTTGTTCGCAGCATCGGTCCACGCGGCCGACAAGAAGCCCAACATTCTCATCATCTGGGGCGATGACATCGGCTTCTGGAACGTCAGCACCTACAACCAGGGAATGATGGGCTACAAGACGCCTAACATCGACCGCATCGCCAAGGAAGGTGCATTCTTCACCGACTGGTACGGCCAGCAGAGTTGCACTGCCGGGCGCGCATCGTTCATCACGGGACAGGTCGGCTTTCGCACTGGCCTGCTGAAGGTCGGTTTCCCGGTGCGAAGGAAGGCCTTCAGGCGCGTGACGTGACCATCGCGCAGCTGCTCAAGGCACAGGGCTACGTGACCGGTCAGTTCGGCAAGAATCATCTCGGTGACCGTGACGAACACCTACCAACCGCGCACGGGTTCGACGAGTTCTACGGCTCGCTCTACCACCTCAACGCCGAGCAGGGACCAGAGAGATGCGGATTACTTCAAGGATCCGGCGATGATCAAGAAGTACGGCACCCGTGGCGTGCTCCATACCTGGGCGAACCCGGACGGCACTCAGAAGATCGAGCTCACCGGCCCGCTCAATATCGAGCGCATGAAGACGGTGGACGAAGAGTTCACCAAGGGTGCGCTCGGCTTCATGGAGAAGGCCAAGAAGGACAACAAGCCCTTCTTTGTCTGGTGGAACTCAACACGCATGCACATCTTCACGCACTTGAAGAAGGAGAGTGAAGGCAAGACCGGGCTCGGGCCTTATCCGGACGGCATGGTCGAACACGATGGCATGGTCGGGCAGTTGCTCGAAAAGCTGAAGGAACTCGGCATCGAAGACAACACGATCGTCATGTACTCGACCGACAACGGCGCGGAAGAATTCTCCTGGCCGGATGGCGGCACGACGCCTTTCCGTGGGGAGAAGGCGACGAACTGGGAAGGCGCCTACCGCGTGCCTACCGCGATCCGCTGGCCGGGGGTGATCAAGCCGGGCACGGTGTACAACGATATGTTTGCTCATGAGGACATGCTGCCGACGCTCCTGGCCGCGAGCGGCGATGCAGACGTCACGCAGAAGCTGCTTACAGGGATGAAAGTTGGCAACCAGACTTTCAAGGTGCACCTGGACGGCTACAACCTGATGCCGTTCTTCAAGGGTGAGGTCAAAGAGGACCCGCGCAAGGAGTTCTTCTATTTCAATGACGACGGGTCGCTCGTTGCGTTGCGCCACGCGCAATGGAAAATCGTGTTCGCCGAGCAGCGGATCGGAGGGTTTTCAAGTGTGGCAGGAGCCGTTCGTAGTCTTGCGCCTGCCGAAGATCTTCAACCTGCGTGCTGATCCCTTCGAGAAAGGTGACCAGCTGGCGATGGACTACCCGCACTGGCGCATTGATCGCACCTTCCTGCTCGTGCCGGCGCAGGAACATGTCGGTGCCTTCCTGGCGTCGTTCAAAGAGTTCCCGCCAAGCCAGAAAGTCGGCAGCTTCAGCCTCGAACAAGTGATGGAGAAACTGCAGAGCGCACCGCCCGGCAGCAACTGACGCCGCGCGTGCGGGTGTCGACCGCGCCAGTCGAACGACTGGCGCGGGTAGTGCACGCATCCATCGAGGACATCGATTTCGCCCGGTGACCGGGCGGCGATCCTCAATAGGGCGTGCCATCCTTGTGTGAGAAGCCGCCGGGCGCCCCCGCAGTGCGGTCGTAGCGCGCCGGATTGAACCGCAGGTCAATGTCCGGATACTCACCCCAGTCTGTGTCATCGCGCGTGCCAACGACCAGAAACGTGGCTTCGCGCGCGCTCCTGTTAACGAGATGATGCCCGTCGCGCACGCCGGCCTTCCACCCTGCGCAATCTCCCGGCCTGAGAAGCACCTCACCCTCATCCTCGACGAGCGCCGAGCTCGACCCGCGAGGACGTATACGAACTCGGTCCTCTTTCTCGTGCCAATGCCGCTGGCTTGACCAGGTACCGGGCTTTAGCGTCACCAGATTGACACCAAACTGGGTGAGGAGCGCGGCGATGCCCAGGCGCAGTCCCTGACGTTCCTTGCACGGCTCATCGAAGGGCTTCGGATACATCGAGCCCTTGAACACCGGAGCTTTCTCCACATCGATCTTTGGCATGGGTCTACCTCGCACTGATTCAGCGCCTAGGTAGCGCATTCAGGGTCGTCATCGCAAGTTTGCTGATCGGCCGGCGCGCATCGAGCGCCTGCTGGATTGAATGCGCGCGGGCAGTTGACATATCGACGTGTGTTTGGGGAAACACTGCATTCTGAACTGATTGCAGTTTCATGACGGGGCGCGAGGCGTCGCTTCCTGGCGACCAGGTAGGTGCGCGCCGCGTTTTGTGATCGCTCTTCGCGTTACGGCCCGGTCGACCCGACTAGAGTTCGTCGGGCTGGGGCACGCACGGAGTTCCCAAATGAGTGATCCTTACGACACCGCTTCGGAGCGCATGTCAGTGCTGCCTCCGACGCTGCGCTTCAAGGGTGAGTTATCTGCCGAAGAGGACCTGCTGATTCAAGGAACGGTCGAGGGCTCGATCATTCACACGCAGCGCGTGACCGTGGGCAAGGAGGGTAAGGTCAAGGCAAACATTCGGGCGCAGGTGATCAAGGTCGAAGGCAACGTGGAAGGAGATCTACACGCGGAACGGTCGGTGTTCGTCGGGGAAACCGGCAACCTCCGCGGCAACATCCATGCGCCGTCGGTGAGCCTGGTGGAGGGCTCGCACTTCAACGGCTCCGTCGATATGGATTCGAAGCGCCCCCAGGGCGCGACGGCGGGTCCGCGACGGGTGAGCGCCCGGCTCCATCGCCGCGCGCGGCGCACGGCTCCTGAAGTGTCGAATTCCGTGTGGAGGTCTCACATGCGTAACTTTGGTTTCGATCAACGCTCGGAGCAACCCGAGCCCGTCAAGGCGCCGTTGCCACCCACATTTCAACCCTCGCCTGCGGCGCGCAAAGGGCCCGAACGCAAGGTCGCAGTCCTGGGTCCCACTCTGCATTTCAAGGGCGAGCTCAGCGCTGACGAAGACTTCATCTTGCAGGGCCGCATCGAAGGTTCGATCAATCACACTCAGACCGTAACCATTGGCACGGATGGTTCGGTCGTCGGCAATATCCATGCGCGGGTGATTACCGTAGACGGCAGCGTGGAGGGTGACCTGCACGGCCAGGAAACGGTGATCGTTCACCAGACCGGCCGGGTCAACGGCAATATCTTCGCGCCGCGCGTAGGCGTCGTCGAAGGTGCGTTTTTCAATGGACGTATCGACATGGGTGAACAGCGCGCCGCCGAGGGTGCACCGCGAGGTGCTCGTCGCGCAGCAACACCGGGGGCGCCGTTGTCCACGGCCGAAACGGAGCGCTTGCTGACGAGCAAGGAGTGACGTCGGGTCAGTGATCCCGTAAGGCCTCGGCGCAAACCGCCGGGGCCTTTCTGTTTTTTGGCGATGTGAAGAGTCGGCGGCGGCCATTCGATCAGTTGGTTCAGCGCGTCCACAGCAGGTGAACGTGCGCCATAGCCCCGTGCCAGTCGCGCCAGACCCGCCAGGCGCAGATTTAAAGGATCGTAAGTGTTGGTTCGACGCACGATCATGGTCGTGCGGGTCGCGAGAAGCATGTCGGGAAGCGCGGGAAAGCCGCAAGAGGTGTGCGACACTCACGCGTCCATTTCTGCTCCTGAAAGGTGGAGATTGCTATGACAGGGCCCACCCGACGCATCGTTACCGGTCATGATGACAACGGAAATTCCATCGTCATCTCCGATGGGCCGCCTCCGCAGCACCACCCGATGAGAGGCCCGACCGTCGGCGCCGACTTCATCGAGATCTGGAATGCCCCAAGAGCGGTTCCGCTTCTCGCTTCCGTCGAGGCCCGCGAACCGAACGAACGCGAGTTTACGATCATGCCGGTCGCCGGGCACCTCCTGCGCATCCTCGAAGTCTATCCACCGCAGGCCGGCGGCAAGCGCACGGTAATGCACCGAACGCAGACGCTCGACTACGTCGTGATGATCGAGGGAGAACTAGTACTGCTGCTCGAGGACAGCGAAGTCACCCTGAAGCAAGGCGATGTGGTCGTTCAGCGCGGGACCAACCATGCCTGGGAGAATCGCTCTGACAAGCTCGCGCGCGCAGCCTTCTTTCACATCGATGCGCAGTTCAGCGAGGAGCTGCTCGCGAAACTTCCGAGGCCGCTGGAGTTGCTACGCTAAGGCTTGCGCGAACCAGCGGGGCCCGACTTAGGCCCGGTTACCACTCCTGCACCGCGCTGCGGCCTCCAACAAGACTACTGAACCACGATCGTTCCAACCATTTGCGGATGAATCGAGCATATGAAGTGATACGCGCCGGGCTTGTCGAACCTGAAGGAGAAAGTGTCGTTCGTATCGAGGGCGCCGGAGCGAAACAGCCCGGTTTCGCTGACCACGGTGTGTGGCTCAGCATCCAGGTTCGCCCAAGTCACCGTGGAGCCGGCCATGACCGTCAAGGACGTCGGCGCAAACATAAAGTCCTTGACTGAGATCGTGGCCGGATCGGCTGACGCGGCACTTGACGGGTGGTAGGCGGACACGGCCAAAAAAAGCGCAGCCACGCTGGCAATCGTCAGGTTCACCCAAAATCTTCCGAGCATCATTGCAGTGTTCTCACTGTTCAAACTGTTTGGGAACGTCAGGCAATGGCCGTGTCACTGAGTGCCAGTGAGCGCGGATGTTTCACGACCGAGACGCTGGTGATGCCGAGCATCTTTGGCAATTGATCTGTTGGCACCTTGAGGGGCCCGGGACCACTCCCTTCGCCGGGCGCCGGTTGCGGATACGCAGTGGAGCGCGCGGTGTGGAAGGTCAGATTGCCTTCGACCTTCTGAACGATCTGGTGAATGTGACCGTTCAACACCGTAACGGAGCCGAAGCGTCGTAACTCGGCCATGAACTGATCCGCGTCACCCGTGCCCCAGCCCCACGGCGCGTAGATGGTCCAGAGCGGCATGTGGGCGAAGACGACGATGGGAGTACTTGCAGAACGTCCCTTCAGGTCGGCCGCCAACCAGGCGAGCTGATTGGTGCCAAGCGTTCCGAGGCCGCCGGGCTTGAACTGCAAAACATTGATGAGCGCGACGAAGTGCACGCCCGCATGATCAAAGCTGTAGTACCCCTTGTTGTCAGAAGCCTTGCCAAATCGGCTGAAGTACTCGGTGACTGTCGGATCCGTGATGTCATGCTCACCTGGCACTGTGTGCAATTCGGCGACACGAAAGCGGCTGAAGAGCTGCTGTGCCACGTCGAATTCGGCTGGGCCTGGACAGATGGGTGATATCGCCTGTGTGGATGATCAATGCGGGCTGATCCCGCATCCCGTTCACCAGATCGATCGTCTGCGCCAGAGTCGCATTGACATCGGGATTGGCATCCTTGTTGAAACCGATGTGCGTGTCGCTGATCTGCACGAACAGCGGCCGACCCAATCGAGCCGTACCGCGTTTGTCGGTCTGCGCGAATGCGAGATCAAGCGGCGTCAGGACGCCGCCCGCCAAAGCGAAGAGCGTCCCGGCCCCGCCATAGGCAAGGCATTTCAGAGCGTCGCGACGCGACTGGAACAAGCGATCATTCGACACGGCGATCTCCTGAATGGTGTTCAGGAGAGAGGACTTCGCAGCGGATTCTTTTATTCCAGATCCCGCAACAATCGCACGAGCCTCAGCAGCTCATCCCGGGCTGTATCTGAAACGGCGCAATATGCGAGATCTTCTGCTCTCCAGCAGGCGAGGTGATAGCCGTTGCGGGTCGCGTTCTTCGGCAACACGCGCTGATCGGCGGCCCAAGTGAACACGTTGATGACATGCTGGCCATGCTCGTAGACGACTACAGCGGCGCGTCGATGATTCACATAGTCCGCGCGTCCGCCAATGAGTCTATAGCCCTGCTGCGCAAAGTCGGCGACGACTGGTGAAACATCGGTGTGGCCGGCAAACCACGGCTTCACTGTGTGCTTATCGGTGGATACCACATCGATGAGGTGTGTTGGCATCAACGAACGCACGTGTGCGCTCACCAGGTCATCTACCAGGAGCGGGGGCGTCAGCAGCGTGAAGGCGAGTGTCGCCGCGATGGCAGTAACACCAACGCCGCCAAACGCGCCCGCCCAGAACGGCCATGCGCGCCAGGTCGTTCGACCTCGCCCCGTCGGCTGCGGCGTGGAGGCTGCGCCTTCTTGATCGAGGGCGCGACTGATCCGACCACGCAACTCGGGTGAAGCATGCTCGCGCGGGACATCGCGACGCAGCGCCGCGCGCATCTGTTCGAGATCGCGAAGCTGTGCGCCGCACGCCGCGCAGTGCTCAGTGTGCCGTTCAATCTCGGCGGCGGAGACGGCATCGACCTCACCGTCGAAGTACGCCTGCACCCGTAGCGATTCAGCGCACTGCACGCGGCTGTCCCCCGGTCTCCTGGACCCATCGTGCCTTGAGCGCCGCACGGGCGCGCGACAGCCGAGACATTACCGTTCCAATCGGAACGTTGGTGACGGTAGCAATCTCGCGATAGCCCATGTCCTCCAATTCCCTCAGCACCAGTACCTCGCGATGCTCTTCAGGCAACGCCGCTAGCAGCGAATCGAGGGTACGCTTTTCGTCCCGGCGCAGCGCAGCGGTTTCCGGGTCGGGCGCCGTCGCGATCATGGCGTGGCCGTCCTTCTCATCGCTTTCTTGCGGTAGCGGCACGAAGGCGCGTTTCTGCTGCTGCTTGAGAGCCGTCGAATGACAATTTCTCACGATCGCGAGCAGCCACGCTTTCACATCGGAGCCTCGCAGGGCGTCAAAGCCACGAAACGCGCGCAGGATCGCGTCCTGCACGACGTCGTCCGCGTCGTTGGGCGAACGCGACAACCATCGTGCAAACCTGTACGCGGCATCCAGATGCGGCAATACCTCCGCTTCGAATCGACCGCGCTTCTCATCCATGGACCTGACCGAACAGCAGCCTCACACCCAATAGCCTGATCAAATAAGACTCACGGCGACTCCATTTTATTCCGCGAAACCTGGTCCCGATCCCGTCGGACCGCTACGGAGCGGCTTAGTGTCAACCGCCTGACAGAAGGACCATCGGCAAGAGATTACCCTCACTCCTGGTGATGCCCAACGTCAACCTCAGGAGGACGATGCCATGTCTGCTCGCTCACTCATCGCTCTCGCGATGCTCAGTTCCCTCGCGAAGGCAAAGGGAAAATACCCGGATGTTCGCAGTCGAGACGAGCGTCAGGCGTACGAGCGCCGCCTCTCCCTTTTCACCGGCCGTGGAATCATTTGCCTCGGAGGCGCGCCGCGAAGATCAGAGCGGAAGGAGCCTCAGTACGAGTAGCCGGCCGGAATTACGGGGCGCTGCCACTTCTATCAAGGCCTCGGCGCGAGGCGCCGAGGCCTCTGTCGATGTCAGTCATCATCCAATTCGACCTTGAGCACCTGCCCGAGTCCCACCGGCGGCGGGCCGAAGCCCACGTTTGATACGTATAGATTACCGTCGGGCCCGAAAGTCAGGCCGGTCGGAAAGAACAGGCCGTCGGCGATTACAGTGCGTTGCTTCCCACTGGGGCTGAGCCGCACGATGCGCCCGGTACCTGGAGTGGGTGCCGGTGCCGCGGACATCTCAAGGACGTACATGCGGCCCCGCCAGTCGAAGTCGAGCCCAAGCACCATGTTGAAGCCGGTCGCGTTCAATCGGATATGCCCGGCTGGATTCACCGTCCATACCTTCGAGCTGCCGGCATCCTGAGGAAATACGCCGAGGTTGCCGACGTAGAAAATGCCACGGTGGGCGAGGGCGGTCGGCACCACGTGGCCCTGGCTGGCGGACACGTCGATGACGCGCTTGATGTCCCCGCCCGTTGTGATCCGAACGATCTCGCCGTGATTGGGCTCGACGGCGTACAGGTCGCCACGCAGCGCAATCATGCTGTACCACGTGCCGTCGGGCTCGAAGTCGTCCGGTTCTGGATTCGCAACCGGATGAGCACGCTGATACGCGCTGAGGTTGGCATCCCCGCCACGTTCCATTGCTGTTTACTCGGATGACGCCGTTCGGGAACACTCGGCACGCCGTGCGAGCAGCCCGCGCCGGCAAGAATTGCATACATCGTCCGGCCAACGAAGGCTACATCGGCGACGCCGCTGACAAGGGAACCCAGGGCCGGGCTGTCTGGCTCGACGGTAGACCGTCGACGACCGTCGTGCGATTGCCTTGCCCGTCATTTGCGAGATGCGCGAGCCGACTGCGCTACCCGTGTACGGACCGACGGGTGGCACAACAACGCACGCCGGATCGTTCGGCGGGAGCTGCGTGCACCGCAACGCCGCCCTCGGCAACGTACAGTTTGCCGTCGGGCCCGAATTTCAGTCCGCGTGGATTGTTGAGCCCCTCCGCGAAGACCGATACGCGCGCCTTCGACTCTTGGGCATCAGGTCCCTCATGTGCAACAGCTGCAGTGGAAGATACTGTAAGCATGGCTGCGCCGAGCAGGGCAGCAGTGGCCGAAGTCTTCCTGTCCATTTCTCCTCCCACTTTATTTGTATGGCTTGTCTGGGAATAAGGCAGCGAGTGATTGGATCGCGCCCGCCGAAGTTTCATCAACTCTAAGCACGAAGCTGCGACCGCAAGCATCCCTCGATCGCAGGCACTTCGCCAGCCCAGAGGGATTATGCTCTAATATCGAGGGGGCGATTTGTACGTTGACTGGCCGGGCACGGACAGGCCCCAACAATATGGGGGTATTCTCTACCAGAACAGCTTGCTCCTATGGAGACCACACATGGACGAAGAGATCAGAAACAAGATCCTGACGCTGTTGGACCAACACCGGATCATGACGATCGCGACGTTGCGGCCGGATGGCTGGCCGCAGGCGACGACCGTCGGCTACGTGAACGAAGGCCTCACCCTCTACTTCCTCTGCGGCCTGGACAGCCAGAAGGCGGCGAATCTGGCGCGAGATGATCGGGTGTCGCTGACGATCGATCACGACACGCCGGACCTGATGTCGATCACCGGCCTGTCCATGGCGGCGCACGCGCAGGCGGTGGTCGATCCGGCTGAAGCGCGACAGGATCTTGCGCATGCTTCCGCTTAAGTACCCTGAGCAGGTGTCACTGCCAATCCCGATGCCGAGCTCCGGAGCAGGTCCGAATATTCCGCGTAACGCCGACGGTTATTTCCGTGCTCGACTACTCCAAGGGCTTCGCACACACAGATCTCGTCACCTGCTGAGCGCAGTCTATCGGCGGGTCGAGCCTGCTGTATCGATCAGCCAGTCCCAGAGATGCGCGGCAACGGAACGCTCGACGACGAGGCGCCACATATCCGTGTCGCCGGGACGATGGACAATCACATTTACCTGCGCAAGCGCGGTCTGAGCGCAGTTTCCGGGCTTGACGGCGCCGCCTTCGAGATCGAGGGTACAGTCCCGCATCAGTACATCGAGGGCGCGAGGTCCACGCAGCTCGAGGACGACACTCGCCGAGGAAACATCAGTCAGGAGCAGCGTTGCACGCGCAGGTACTTGGCGCAGGGCGTTGCATAGATCTGTTGAGGAAAGCGTTTGAGAGTAGGCGAGCCAGTCATCCGGCGCTTTCCAGAGTACGACGGGATCGATGCCCAACGCCGTGTTGGGCGATAACGGCAACCTTTGCGTATCGGCGCAGGGCGCGTTCATCCCCCGACTACGGAGCGCTTGCACACGAATCTTCGCCACGCGAGGCAACTCGCGCATCTCAAAGTCTGCTTCGATTAGCGGTGCCGAGGTCAGAGGCGAATGTGGTTGCAGGTCAGACATGGAGGCGCGATCCGGAGGGGTCGTAGTGCGCAGGGCTGACGACTACTGCTGACGATCGCATTCCGTTGTCGACGAGATGCACGGTATCGCCAAGGCGAGTGCGTCCGTTCTTCAACAGTCCGAGTCCAACGTGCTCATTCAGCGCAGGGCTGAAGCATGCCGACGTCAGGTAGCCGGCCGTGTCTTGTGGAAGTTCAGCAAGCTCTCGGTCGATGAGATGTGCGCCGGCATTGAAAGCCTCAGCGCTGCCCACAGAGCGTAGTCCGACGAGCTGCAGCCGATCGCGCCGGAGATTCTCAGGCAGAGTCAGCGAGCGTCGTCCGATGAAGTCACCCGTCTTCCTCGCAACGGCTGGACCGAAGCCAACATCATCAGGAACCGTGGTTCCATCAGTATCGGCGCCGACATGCAGATACCCCTTCTCGGTGCGCGCCGCCAACAGGGTCTCGACTCCAAAGGGTTCGATGTCGAATGGCTTCCCGACTGAGCAGATCTGCTCCCAGAGCGAAGCGCCGAACTCTGCAGCGACGCTGATCTCGTAGCTGAGCTCGCCGGTGAAGCTGACGCGAAGAATCCTGCACGGTACTCCGCACAGCGAGCCGACACGCAGGTGCATATGCGGAAAGGCGTCGCGCGAGACGTCGATATCGCCTGGCAGTAATGCAAGCACGTCGCGTGCTCTTGGTCCCGCGATGTCAATGGTCGCCAGAGCACTCGTGAGGTCGGTAGTAACAACTTGCAGCTCAGGCCATTCACCTTGCAGCCACTCATCAAACCAGGCGGCGATGCGGGCCGCACCTGCGCCACTTGTGTTGACCCAGAATTCTTTAGCGGACACGCGTGCACAGACGCCGTCGTCGATGATGATGCCCCGCTCATTGAGCATGAGGCCATAACGCACCTTGCCAGGCTCGAGTGTTCCAACCGTATTGGCATACATGTGATCGAGGAATTCGGCCGCGTCTGGACCGCGCACCAGGATCTTTCCGAGTGGCGATGCGTCGAACAGGCCGACGGCGTCACGGATCGCGCGCAGCTCACGATCGATTGCCTGCTGCCGAGTCTCGCCACTCTTGGGATGGCACGCGGGACGTTGCCAGTTCCCATAGTCTTCAAACTGCGCTCCCAGCGCTTGATGTTGGCGGTGAGCGGGCAGCAAGCGTTGTGGGCGATAAAAGCGGCCGTTGCGACCGCCGGCAATCGCCCCCAGGGTCACCGGCACGAACGGCGGCCGGAAAGTTGTGGTGCCGACCTCAGGAATCGTTCGATGGGTCTGGTGGGCAAGCACGGCCAGCGTGTTCATGTTTGACGTCTTGCCCTGCTCGATCGACATGCCAACGGTCGTGTAGCGCTTCACGTGCTCTACGGAAACCAGATTCTCGCGAGCGGCAAGATCAACGTCGGACACAGTCACATCGTGCTGAAAGTCCAGCCAGGCGCGATCCCGGTGCGCATCGCCCGTGTATCCGAGTTCGCCCATGGCGCGTGGTGGTGGTGACTCTGGATATTCGGCCCAACTCGGCAATCGCGTATCGCCGGACAGACCTATTCCTTCGAGCAGCGCGGTCATCGCTGATCTCGCCTGGGTCATTGCCGCGTTCAACGTGAAGACGCCCGCGGCGGAACCCACTGCATGGATCGATGCGAGTGCTCCATCAGGCACGAGGCAGGCGCCACTGGCCTCGAACCGAAGCCGGCCTCCAGCCTGGCAGTAAAGATGAGCGACTGGGTTCCATCCGCCGTGACATTCCGAGGGCATCGCACTCGACCGGTTTCGACGCTTCCCCGGCTGTGAAGCGCAGTGACTCGATACGGCGCTCGCCCCGCGTACCGATGATTCGAGAGTTGCTGTGGACTTGGACACCGACTGCGGTTGCTGAGCGCACGAGTTCCGGGTCTGGGTCGGGCCGTGTGTCGAGCAGGCACGGTACGGTGATACCCGCCGCCCTCAAATCGAGCGCGACCTGATATGCGGAGTCGTTGTTGGTCGCCAGCGCCACGCGCTGACCGGCCGATACCGCGTAGCGGTTGAGATAGTGACGGATCGCGTCGGCCAGCATGATGCCGGGCCGATCATTGAACGGAAACACGAGCGGCTGCTCGAAGGCTCCCGTCGCGAGAACGATGCGCTGCGCGCGAATGCGCCACCAGCGTTGCCTCCAGCGGACTGCGTCCGCAGGAGAGAATCTCTGTACGGCGGTGACGACCTCATGATCGTATACGCCCACCGCGGTGGTATTCAGAAGGACACGCATCCGAGGCAGGGCGCTCAATTCCTGGCTCGCGTGGCGCACACGCAGGTCCGGCGTCATATTCCCCAGTGGGCCGCGCTCCCAATTGAGGCCGCCTCCGAGAACGCGATCACTCTCTAATAGCAGCACCCGCGCGCCGCTTCGCCCCGCGATGAAGGCGGCCAATAACCCCGCGGTTCCGCCGCCGATCACGAGCACGTCGCAGTGCGCGTTGCGCCACTCGTAGCGGTCGGGATCAGGTTCGTCCGGGGCAACTCCAAGACCTGCCATGCGCCGAATGGCGGGCTCAAACAGGTGCCAGCTCGGCCAGATAAAAGTCTTGTTGTAGAAGCCCGCGGGCAGCAGACGATGGAACAGGTCATTCAAACGGCCGAAGTCGAAATTGACAGACGGCCAGCGGTTCTGGCTCTCGGCAACCAGCCCTGCGATGAGCGGCTCGACAGTGGCGCGCACGCTCGGCTCGCGCCGTGCTCCGCTGCCGACGGTGATCAATGCATTCGGCTCTTCAACACCTGCACTGAGCACGCCCCGCGGGCGATGAAACTTCATTCCGCGCCCGACGACGCTGATGCCGTTGGCCAGCAGCGCGGAGGCGACCGTATCGCCCTCAAAGCCATTGAACGCTCGGCCGTCGAAGGTGAAATGCAACGATCGCGTGCGGTCGATCCGCCCGCCCGTGCTGAGACGAAAGGATCCGGCCATCAGCGCTGCACACCTGCCGGGAGAGCAGGGCGCTCGTCGGCCAGCCGATAGACAGCCAGGAAACGATGCGTAGAGGTGTCGCGCAACGCATTGAACCACTGGCCACATCCTCGCGAGTGCCGCCAGCGCTCTGCATGCACGCCCTTGGTGTTGTCGCGGAAGAAAAGATACTCAGTCCACGTCTCGTCGTCCGTGTTCAGGCCTGGACGCGCGATGTGCGCTTCGCCGCCGTAGTTGAATTCGGTTTCGTCACGCTTTCCGCAATAGGGACAATCGATCTGCATCATGAGTGTGGCTCCGCTCCTCAGTGATCGACGCCAGCCGCGGCGCCTTCGTCGACCAGCGCGCCGCGCGAGAACCGTGACAGGGCGAACGCTTCGATCAGCGGATGCGGCGCGTCGTTGACGATCGTATGGGCGAGCGTGTCGCCGCCCGCGGGGATTGCCTTGTATCCTCCCGTGCCCCAACCGCAGCTGATGTAGAAATTGTCGATTGGCGTCTTGCCAATGATCGGGCTCGTGTCCGGACTGATGTCCACGATGCCACCCCATTGGCGCATCAGGCGCAGACGGCTGTAGCTCGGGAAGAGCTCGATTAGCGCCGCAACGACGGCCTCGCGTTGTCGCCAGGCTCCCGCGTTGCATATAGGAGTGATACACATCAGCGCCACCGCCAATCACGAGCTCGCCACGGTCGGATTGGCTTGCGTACACATGGATCGCAGGCGACATCATTACGGTGTCCAGCACGGGCTTCACGGGCTCTGTAACCATGGCCTGCAATGTCATGCTCGTCAGTGGCAGTCGAAA
>CAVOLM010000028.1:0-49015 GCA_963696675.1 uncultured Gammaproteobacteria bacterium
GGTCGAGCCTGCTGTGTCGATCAGCCAGTCCCAGAGGTGCGCGGCAACGGAACACTCGACGATGAGTCGCCATGCATCTGCGTCGCGGCGGTGGACAATCACATTTACCTGGGCAAGCGCGGTCTGAGCGCAGTTTCCGGGCTTGACGGCGCCTCCTTCGAGATCGAGGGTACAGTCCCGCATCAGTACATCGAGGGCGCGAGGTCCACGCAGCTCGAGGACGACACTCGCCGAGGAAACATCAGTCAGGAGCAGCGTTGCACGCGCAGGTACTTCGCGCAGCGCGTTGCATAGATGTGCTGAGGAAAGCGTTTGAGAGTAGGCGAGCCAGTCATCCGGCGCTTTCCAGAGTACGACGGGATCGATGCCCAACGCCGTGTTGGGCGATATCGGCAACCTTTGCGGATCAGCGCAGGGCGTGTTCATCCCCCGACTACGGAGCGCTTGCACACGAATCTTCGCCACGCGAGGCAACTCGCGCATCTCAAAGTCTGCTTCGATTAGCGGTTCCGAGGTGAGAGGCGAATGTGGTTGCAGGTCAGACATTGAGGCGCGATCCGGAGGGGTCGTAGTGCGCGGGCTGACGACTACTGCTGATGATCGCATTCCGCTGTCGACGAGATGCACGGTATCGCCAAGGCGGGCGCGTCCGTTCTTCAACAGTCCGAGTCCAACGTGCTCGTTCAGCGTAGGGCTGAAGCATGCCGACGTCAGGTAGCCGGCCGTGTCTTGTGGCAGTTCGGCAAGTTCTCGGTCGATGAGATGTGCACCGGCATTGAAGGCCTCAGTGCCGCCAACACAACGTAGCCCGACGAGCTGTAGCCGATCGCGCCGGAGGTTCTCAGCGCAGGGTCAACGAGCGACGTCCAATGAAGTCCCCGGTCTTTCTCGCGACTGCTGGACCGAAGCCAACATCATCAGGAATCGTGTTCCCATCGGTGTCGGCGCCGACATGCAGATAACCCTTCTCGGTGCGCGCCGCCAACAGGGATTCGACTCCGAAGGGCTCGATGCCGAATGCCTTCCCGACCGAGCAGATCTGCTCCCAGAGCGAAGCGCCGAACTCTGCAGCGACGCTGATCTCGTAGCTGAGCTCGCCCGTGAAGCTGACGCGAAGAATCCTGCACGGTACTCCGCAGAGCGAGCCGACACGCAGGTGCATATGCGGAAAGGCGTCGCGCGAGACGTCGATATCGCAGGGCAGGCTGGCCAGTACCTCGCGTGCTCGTGGGTCCCGCGATGCAAATGGTGGCAAGCGCACTTGTGAGGTCAGTAGTCACCACCCGCAGCTCGGGCCATTCACCTTGCAGCCACTCATCAAACCAGGCGGTAATGCGTGCGGCACCTGCGCCAGTGGTGTTGACCCAGAATTCCTCAGCGGACACGCGTGCACAGACGCCGTCGTCGATGATGATGCCCCGCTCATCGAGCATGAGGCCATAACGCACCTTGCCGGGCTCGAGTGTTCGTACCGTATTGGCATATATGCGATCGAGGAATTCGGCCGCGTCTGGACCGCGCACCAGAATCTTCCCGAGTGGCGATGCGTCGAACAGGCCGACGGCGCTGCGGATCGCGTGCAGCTCACGTTCAATTGCCTGTTGCCGAGTCTCGCCACTCTTGGGATAGCACGCGGGACGCTGCCAGTTCCCATAGTCTTCAAACTGCGCTCCCAGCGCTTGATGTTGGCGGTGAGCGGGCAGTAAGCGTTGTGGGCGATAGAAGCGGCCGTTGCGACCACCGGCAATCGCCCCCAGCGTCACGGGCACGAACGGGGGCCGGAAAGTCGTGGTGCCGACCTCGGGAATCGTTCGATGGGTCTGGTGGGCAAGCACCGCCAGCGTGTTCATGTTTGATGTCTTGCCCTGCTCGATCGACATGCCAACCGTCGTGTAGCGCTTCACGTGCTCTACGGAAACGAGATTCTCGCGAGCGGCAAGATCAACATCGGAAACGGTCACGTCGTGCTGAAAGTCCAGCCAGGCGCGGTCCCGGTGCGCATCGCCCGTGTAGCCGAGTTCGCCCATGGCGCGTGGTGGTGGTGACTCTGGATATTCGGCCCAACTCGGCAATCGCGTATCGCCGGACAGACCCATTCCTTCGAGCAGCGCGGTCATCGCTGATCTCGCCTGGGTCATGGCCGCGTTCAACGTGAAGACACCCGCGGCGGAGCCCACCACATGGATCGATGCGAGTGCTCCATCAGGCACGAGGCAGGCGCCATTGGCCTCGAACCGAAGCCGGCCTCCAGCCTGGCAGTAAAGATGAGCGACTGGGTTCCATCCGCCTGACATTCCGAGGGCATCGCACTCGACCGCTTTCGACGCTCCCCCGGCTGTGAAGCGCAGTGACTCGATACGGCGCTCGCCCCGCGTACCGATGATTCGAGAGTTGCTGTGGACTTGGACACCGACTGCGGTTGCTGAGCGCACGAGTTTCGCGGTCTGGGTCGGGCCGTGTGTCGAGCAGGCACGGTACGGTGATACCCGCCGCCCTCAAATCGAGCGCGACCTGATATGCGGAGTCGTTGTTGGTCGCCAGCGCCACGCGCTGACCGGCCGATACCGCGTAGCGGTTGAGATAGTGACGGATCGCGTCGGCCAGCATGATGCCGGGCCGATCATTGAACGGAAACACGAGCGGCTGCTCGAAGGCTCCCGTCGCGAGAACGATGCGCTGCGCGCGAATGCGCCACCAGCGTTGCCTCCAGCTGACTGCATCCGCAGGAGAGAATCTCTGTACGGCGGTGACGACGTGATGATCGTATGCGCCAACCGCGGTGGTATTCAGAAGGACACGCATCTGAGGCAGAGCGCTCAATTCCTGGCTCGCGTGGCGCACACGCAGGTCCGGCGTCATGTTCCCCAGTGGGCCGCGCTCCCAATTGAGGCCGCCTCCGAGAACGCGATCACTCTCTAATAGCAGCACCCGCGCGCCGCTTCGCCCCGCGATGAAGGCGGCCAATAGCCCCGCGGTTCCGCCGCCGATCACGAGCACGTCGCAGTGCGCGTTGCGCCACTCGTAGCGGTCGGGATCAGGTTCGTCCGGGGCAACTCCAAGACCTGCCATGCGCCGAATGGCGGGCTCAAACAGGTGCCAGCTCGGCCAGATGAAAGTCTTGTTGTAGAAGCCCGCGGGCAGCAGACGATGGAACAGGTCATTCAAACGGCCGAAGTCGAAATTGACAGACGGCCAGCGGTTCTGGCTCTCGGCAACCAGCCCCGCGATGAGCGGCTCGACAGTGGCGCGCACGCTCGGCTCGCGCCGTGCTCCGCTGCCGACGGTGATCAATGCATTCGGCTCTTCAACACCTGCACTGAGCACGCCCCGCGGGCGATGAAACTTCATTCCGCGCCCGACGACGCTGATGCCGTTGGCCAACAGCGCTGAGGCGACCGTATCACCCTCAATGCCATTGAACGCTCGGCCGTCGAAGGTGAAATGCAACGATCGCGTGCGGTCGATCCACCCGCCCGTGCTGAGACGAAAGGATCCGGCCATCAGCGCGACACACCCGTCGGGAGAGCAGGGCGCTCGTCAGCCAGCCGATAGACAGCCAGGAAGCGATGCGTAGAGGTGTCGCGCAGCGCATTGAACCACTGGCCACATCCTCGTGAGTGCCGCCAGCGCTCTGCGTGCACGCCCTTGGTGTTGTCGCGGAAGAAAAGATACTCGGTCCACGTCTTGTCGTCCGCGTTCAGGCCTGGACGCGCGATGTGCGCTTCGCCGCCGTAGTTGAATTCGGTTTCGTCACGCTTGCCGCAATAGGGACAATCGATCTGCATCATGAGTGTGACTCCACTCCTCAGTGATCGACGCCAGCCGCGGCGCCTTCGTCGACCAGCGCGCCGCACGAGAACCGTGACAGGGAGAACGATTCGATCAGCGGATGCGGCGCGTCGTTGACGATCGTATGAGCGAGCGTGTCGCCGCCCGCGGGGATTGCCTTGTATCCTCCCGTGCCCCAACCGCAGCTGATGTAGAAATTGTCGATTGGCGTCTTGCCAATGATCGGGCTCGTGTCCGGACTGATGTCCACGATGCCACCCCATTGGCGCATCAGGCGCAGCCGACTGTAGCTGGGGAAGAGTTCGATGAGTGCCGCAACGACGGCTTCGGTTGTCGCCAGGCTCCCGCGTTGCATATAGGAGTGATACACATCTGCGCCACCGCCAATCACGAGCTCACCACGGTCGGATTGGCTTGCGTACACGTGGATCGCAGGTGACATCATTACGGTGTCCAGCACGGGCTTCACGGGCTCTGTCACCATCGCCTGCAGATGTCATGCTCGTCAGTGGCAGTCGAAAGCCGGCGAGTCTGGCAATTTGAGATGAGTGACCGGCAACGGCCATCGCGATTTTTCCGGCGCCGATCGTGCCGCGATTCGTAACGACACCGCTCAGGCGGTCGCCACTCCATTCGAAGTCTTTCACTTCGCAGCCCTGAATGAGATCGACGCCTACGCATCGGCGGCACGTGCGAGTCCCCAATTGACGGCATCGTGCCGGGAGATGCCGCCGCGCCTCTGAATGAAGCCGCCGACGATAGGCAGACGTGCATGGAGGTTGATGTCGGGCATCAATTGCTTGATCTCAGCTGGACTCAGCATCTCGGCATCAATGTCGTTGAGGTAGATGGCGTTTGCCCAGCGGCGAGCGAGCTCCAGCTCGTGGGTGCTCGAGGCCACCGAGACGACGCCCCGTTGGCTCAACATGATGTTGAAGTTGAGGTCGCGGCTCAGCGTTTCATAGAGCCGCAGAGAATGATCGAAGAAGCGCGTGCTCACGGGATAGAAGTAATTGGAACGGGAGACCTGAGTGTTGCGACCGGAATTGCCGCCGCCAAGCCAGCCCTTTTCGAGAACCGCAACGTTTCGAACCCCATGTCGATGCGCCAGAAAATAGGCCGTCGCGAGCCCATGTCCACCGCCGCCGATGATCACGACATCGTAGGAGCGTTTTGGCTCGGGGCTCCGCCACATCGGACTCCAGTTTCTGTGTCCTGTGAGGGCGCCCCGCAGGAGCGAAAAGGCACTGTTTCTTTGCACGTCAGTGTTGCTGTGACGGAGGTTGTCCGTATGGCAAGTTGTATCATCGCCCATCAAGCCAAGGAAGCGACGCCCTACTTGCGAATCTCCTCAGCCGCTGGCGTCCAGGAATGTGCGTCCCTTCGCGAACATCGATGCCTTGTACAATGCAACGATGCCTGATGCCACGCTCACGGATCATGCTCCGCGCGACCGCTGGTATGTGCTGGGCGTCCTGACAGTCGTTTACGCACTCAACATCGCCGACCGGTTTTCGATTTCGACTCTGATCGAACCGATTCGCCTGGAGCTGCACCTGTCGGATAGCGGCATTGGCTTTCTGACGGGAGTGATGGGCAGACGCGCATGAAGATTGATGTCGGGCATCACTCGCTTGATCTGCGCCAGTGTCAGCATCTCGGCATCAACGCCGTTGAGGTAGATCGCGTTGGCCCAGCGGCGAGCGAGTTCCAGCTCGTGGCTGCTCGAGGCCACTGAGACGACGCCCCGTTGGCTCAACATGATGTTGAAGTTGAGGTCGGGGCTCAGCGTTTCATAGAGCCGCAGAGAATGATCGAAGAATCGCGCGCTCGCGGGATAGAAGTAGTTGGAACGGGAGACCTGAGTATTGCGGCCGGAATTGCCGCCGCCGAGCCAGCCCTTTTCGAGAACCGCAACGTTTCGAACCCCATGTCGGTGCGCCAGGAAATAGGCCGTCGCGAGCCCATGCCCACCGCCGCCGATGATCACGACCTCGTAGAAGCGTTTTGGCTCGGGGCTCCGCCACATCGGACCCCAGTTCTTATGTCCGGTGATGGCGCCCCGCAGGAGCGAAAAGGCACTATTTCTTTGCACGTCAGTATTGCTGTGACGGAGGCTATCTGTATGGCGAGTTGTATCATCGCCCATCAAGTCAAGGAAGCGACGCCTTACTTGCACGTCGCGACTTCCCTCATCCGCTGGCGTCGAACAATTTCTGACCCTTCTCGAACATCGATGCCTTGTACAATGCAACGATGTCTGACGCCACGCTCGCTGCTGAGCACGAGCCGCGCGACCGCTGGTATGTGCTGGGCGTCCTGACAGTCGTCTACGCGCTCAATATCGCCGACCGATTTTCGATTTCGACGCTGATCGAGCCCATTCGGCTGGAACTGGAGCTGTCAGACAGCGGCATTGGCTTTCTGACTGGAGTGGCGCTCGCGATCTTCTACGTGACAGTCGGCATACCGATTGCGAGCTTTGCCGACCACGCCAACCGACGGAACATCGTCGCAGCCGCGCTTGCTGTGTGGTCAGGTATGACGGCTTTATGCGGGGTATCGCAGAACTACTGGCAGCTGCTGCTCGCCCGCTTCGGCGTCGGAATAGGCGAGGCGGGCGGCACAGCTCCCTCGACCTCACTTCTTGCCGACAAGTTTTCTCCCCAGAAGCGACCAATGGCGCTGACCATCTTCGCGCTTGGGACGTGTCTCGGCGCTTGGTTGGGTTCCTCGGTTGCGGGTGGAATTGCGGAGAGCCGTGGATGGCGCGCTGCGTTCCTGGCGTTGGGCATTCCCGGGCTGGTGTTCGCCTTGATCGTATGGCTGACGGTCCGCGAGCCGCGTCGCGGCGCGCTTGATGGCAATGCACTCATCCCGGCCCGCAGCTCGCTGCGCGAGACGCTCAGGTTTCTCTCCCGGCAGCGCGCGGCGACTCATCTTCTTATGGGCGGCTCGGTCGCGACCTTCTGGAGCTGGGGCCTGATGTGGTGGACACCGACGTTCCTGGTGCGCTCGCATCACATGACCGTAGGCCAGGCGGGAGCGGTACTCGGTCACATGCATCTCATCGCCGGAACAGCCGGCACTCTGCTGGCGGGCTGGCTGGTGAGTCGGCGCGCGGCGAGCGATCCGCGCTACGTGTCGCGACTGCTTGCCTGGTTTGTCGCGCTCTCCACGATTCCGTCCATTCTCTTATATTGGGTGGTACCCACCAGCAGCGCCACCGTCCTGTTGTGGATGTTTGTACCGGGCGTCTACTTCTACATCGGGCCGATCCTCGGGTTGCTTCAGAATGTTGTGCCAGCACAGATGCGCGCCACGAGCTGCGCGGTGCTGCTGTTCACGGCCAACTTCGCGAACCTGGTGCTGGCGCCGCAACTCGTGGGTTGGATGAGTGACTGGTTCGCGGCTTCATTTGGCGCGGGCGCGGAATCATTGCGCTGGGCACTGCTCATCATTGCACCAACCGGCTTCTGGGCCGCCTATCATCTCTGGCGTAGCGCCGCGACCATCCATGAGGACGAGCGGCGGGCGCAATCCGGCATTGCGTTGGCTACCTCTCAATAGGTGCCTGGTTGGCCAAGGACGCCCCGCTTCATGAAGACTCAACTGCCCATTGTCGGTGCCGGCCCGGCGGGCATGCTGGCTTGCCTTTCGAGGAAGTGGGTTAGCCGCGGGACCCCCGACGCTACCCGTCGGCTCGCGTCAATGTTGTCTATACTCTCAGCCGATGAGCGGCGCTGACTCAAACGTAGAGGTATCCAACAATGGCAATCGGTCCGCGCTCATCAAGTTACTTCGCTTGTTGTCAAGAGTTCTGCCGGGGGATTACCTAAAGACATTCTTCTATCTGAACATCATCGAAAAGCCGCGCCGGTTCTTGCGGCTCTCGTTGAACGCTTTCTATCGGATCGAGCACGTCTATGCTGTGCTGCGAGAGTTTCGACAGGAGTACCTGGGTGGTTTCTCGGTCCTTGAGTTCGGCACGTCCGACGGCTACGCATTTACGAAGATGCTCTACGCGACGAAATACTTGCACCTGCAGGATCGGGTGATGGTCCATACCTTCGACTCCTTCGAGGGTATGCCGGCCGCAGTGGATGAGAAGGATCTCGACATCGTCACAGGTGACTCTTGGACGGAAGGGCAGTTCAAGGGGCGTTTCGAGCAACTCAATGCGTATTGCTCAGCAAAATATCCGAACTATCGCATTCACAAGGGGTACTTCCAGGACACTCTCATCCCGGAGTTTCTGGATTCCCTCAAGGCGCAGCCACCGATCCTGGTGTGGTTCGACTGTGACTACTACAGCTCCGCCAGAATAGTCTTTGAACGGCTGCTGCCTTATCTGCCGAATGGCTGCGTGCTGTATTTCGATGAGTACGAGCAGCTCAATTTCGGCTCGCGTTTTACAGGTGAGGCCAGGCTGGTTCATGAAATCAATCACGGGGTGTATGGCGAAGATATCGAACTGGTTCTCGACACGACTCTGTCTTTGAATTCGAAGAGGATCTATCGATTCATGCGTCTGGGTTCGGATGTGCAGTACACACCTGCGGCCCGTGAAAACGCTCCAAATCTCGTTCACTGGCGAAGCAACGACTCGGCAATGCCGTGAGCTTGCTGGACAAGCACGAGGAAGGACGCAGGAGTTAGGGCAATGACTCGAACCAAGAAAGTCCTGGGCGTTATCTTGGTGTTGGTGGCTGTCGCGGTGTTGTCGCTTGGGCTCACCTTCAGCCACGACTCAGCTTGCGGCCCGACGCCAGCGCTCCCCAGTAATGCGACGCTGATGAAGGCCATTGTCTACCGTTGCTACGGTGCACCTGATGTTCTCAAAGTCGAGGACATTGAAAAGCCGACGCCCGAGGACAACCAGGTCCTGGTCAAGGTTCACGCGGCTTCCATCAATCCTCTTGATTGGCACTACATGAGGGGCAAGCCGTACCTCATGCGCATGGAAGCCGGTATCGGCACACCCACAAATCCACGCCTGGGCGTTGACTTTGCCGGCACGGTCGAAGCGGTTGGCCCAAACGTGAAGCGGTTCAAGCCAGGAGATGAAGTATTCGGCGGAAAGACCGGCGCCTTGGCCCAGTATGTAGCCGTTCGCGAGGATCGGGCACTGGTGCCGAAACCCGCCAACGTGACGTTTGAGCAAGCGGCCTCTGTACCTGTCGCTGCAATCACCGCACTACAGGCTCTTCGCGACAAGGGACGGATTCAGGCCGGGCAGAAGGTCTTGATCAACGGCGCATCAGGAGGTGTGGGTACGTTCGCCGTGCAGATCGCCAAGGCATTCGGCGCAGATGTGACTGGAGTGTGCAGCACCAAGAATATGGACATGGTCAGATCCATCGGCGCAGATCACGTCATTGATTACACCAAGGAGGATTTCACCCAGAGCGGGCAGATCTACGACCTGATCGTGGACAATGTTGTGACTCACCCGTTGCGCGATTACACGCGCGTTCTCAAACCCAAGGGCATTTTCGTCATTGTCGGAGGTCCAAACGAGGGTTCGTGGATCGGGCCCATGAGCATTCCGATCAAGGCGAAACTGTTGTCACCGTTCGTGAGCCAGGAGTTCGTCTTCTTTCTGGCGAACATCAGCCAGGACGACCTGACGATCCTCGGCGACCTGATGCAGAACGGAAAGGTGACGCCAGTTATCGACAGGACTTACAAGTTGAGTGAAGCCCCGGCGGCGATCGGGTACCTGGAAGAGGGACACGCTCGGGGAAAAGTGGTCATAGAAGTGGAATGAAGTCACTCGGTAGGAGACCGGAAGGCGCGCGGCTCGAGCGCATCAAGGCTTCGCCGCGCTGGGATGGCGAGCGGTTCCGCAACGTACACGCGATCCTTCCGGGCTTGCGCGATCCGAACGTGCCCATGCCCTCGCTCAGCGATTTCTTGTGCGGCGGAGAGCGGCGCGTGCCGTCCGGTCCGCTTCCATCGCTGAACCCTCTCGAGGCTTGGACCACACGCCCGGACAGCGGATTACGCGTGACCTGGCTCGGCCATTCCACGGTACTGATCGAGATCGACGGCATCCGGGTGCTCACCGACCCGGTCTGGGGACCGCGTGCGTCGCCATCGCGGCTCGCGGGACCCAAGCGTTTTCAGCCCGTCCCCGTTGCCCTTCGTGAGATGCCGCGAGTTGATCTCATCCTCCTCTCGCACGATCACTACGATCACCTCGACTACCCAACCATCCGCGCACTCGTAAAGAGCGAGGTGCCGTTCGTCACTTCCCTGGGGGTCGGTGCGCACCTCGAAGCCTGGGGTGTGCAGGCGGAGCGCATTGTCGAGCTCGACTGGTGGCAATCGTACCAGTTGCCGAATGCCGACCTCACAGTCACCGCCGCACCCTCGCAACACTTTTCAGGACGTGGCTTGAAGGATCGCAACACGACGTTGTGGTCCTCGCTCGTCATCCGTTCGCAGCAGCACGCAGTATTTTTCAGCGGCGACACAGGGCTGACGACTGAGTATCAGACGATCCGCGAACGACTCGGCCCCTTCGATCTCGTAATGCTGGAGGTGGGCGCGTTCCATCCCGCCTGGGGCGATATTCACCTCGGGCCGGAGAATGCACTCAAGGCGGCGGCGCTCCTCGGCGGCGGAGCCTTCCTGCCCGTGCACTGGGGCACGTTCAGCCTGGCGATGCACGCCTGGGATCAACCTGCGGAGACATTGCTCGAGTTAGCGCCGAAAGCGAAGGCTCGGCTCGTGATGCCGCGCTTGGGTGAGCCGGTCGAGCCGGCATATGCGGAGGCCGTGGAGCCGTGGTGGCGTGTCGTTGATACGACAGCGCTGACACGATCGCCCGAAAAGCTGGTCGCGACGACATTACCGATACCCATGCCGTGGCCCATCGACTAGGCAATCGCCCAAATGATCGCGCTGCAGCGATCAGCTTTGAGGTTCGATCCGGTCGGTAATGCTGGAGGTGGGTGCGTTCCATCCCGCCTGGGGCGATATTCACCTCGGGCCGGAGAATGCACTCAACGGCGGCGGCGCTCCTCGGCGGCGGAGCCTTCCTGCCCGTGCACTGGGGCACGTTCAGTCTGGCGATGCACGCCTGGGATCAACCTGCGGAGACATTGCTCGAGTTAGCGCCGAAGGCGAAGGCTCGGCTCGTGATGCCGCGCTTGGGTGAGCCGGTCGAGCCGGCACACGCGGAGGCCGTAGAGCCGTGGTGGCGTGTCGTTGATGCGACAGCGCTGACAGGATCGCCCGAAAAGCCGGTCGCGACGACATTACCGACACCAATGCCGTGGCCCATCGACTAGGCGATCTCCCAAACGATCGCGCTGCAGCGATCGGCTTTGAGATTCGATCCGGTCCGCAGCGATTCAATTCAACTCCCATTTGAACCTTCGGCCGTTGCTGCGCTCACAGGAGCAGAAGCGGCGCTCCATTGATCAGCAGGGAGTGGCGAACATGCATCTCGTGCCCGCGGGTGGTGCGTTGAATGCACCGTGGGGCATTGCCCTGGCGCCGGCGGACTTTGGCTCTTTCAGTAACGCCTTACTCATCGGCAACTCGGGAGATGGCAAGATCGACGCCTACGACCCGGCGAACGGCACGTTCCTCGGCACATTGAGTGACAGCGACGGCAGGCCGATCGTGGCGCGGGGGATGTGGGGCATCGCGTTCGGTAACGACAGCAATAGCCAGCCCCACAACACGTTGTTCTTTACCGCTGCCACGGATGAGGCGGACGGCGCGTTTGGGCGCATCGACCTGGGCGCCATGCCGCCGCTCTTGGATCACGCGGTGCAGTAAGAGTGAGAATCGGCCGAGCCTTTCAATCGACGTACATTGGGCTCGCTGTTGTCGCTCTATTCACGGGGACGTCTGCCACGCCGGCAGACGTCCCGTTGCTTGCGCTTGACGCAAGGATTCCTTTGGGCAACGTCCGCGGGCGCCTCGATCACCTTGCGCTTGATGTATCCCGACAACGCCTCTACATCGCCGAGCTCGGCAATGACAGCCTGGGTATCGTGGATCTGCGCGCGGGCCGCACCTTGAAAACCGTAACCGGACTCCATGAGCCGCAAGGCGTGGGCTATGTACCGTCAACGGACATGATCTGGGTGACGAGTCGCGGCGACGGCGCGGTGCACCTGTTCCGTGGCGAGAGTGGAGAACCCGACGGTGTGCTTCCGCTGGGTGATGATGCTGACAACGTGCGTGTCGACGCGAATGCAAACCGCGTTTATATCGGATATGGAACCGGCGCCATCGCGATCTTTGACGCCCTCACTCGCGAGAAAGTGGGAGACATCGCGCTCAAGGCACACCCGGAAGGATTTCAGTTGGATGCATCCTCAAAGCATCTCTACGTCAATGTGCCGGGTGCGCGTGAGATCGCCGTCATCGATCTCGCTGCCGAACGCCAGAATGACGGGTGGACGTCTAGCGCGCTCGCTGCCAATTTTCCCCTGGCCCTCGATAACGATGGCCAACGTGTAATGGTCGGATATCGCAGCCCTGCAACACTCGTCGTCTATGCCATGGGAACCGGCGTGGAGCTGGATCGTTTTTCCGTGTGTGGCGACGCCGACGACATCGCATGGGTAGGAGCGAGGCACCACGCCTACGTCAGTTGCGGTGAAGGAATCCTCGATGTGATCGACCTGGGCGGGGAGCACACGCGGCGGGTCGCACGGCTTTCGACGGTAAAGAGAGCCCGGACATTGCTCTATTCGCCCGATCTCGATCGGGTTTACGTGGCGATTCGCGCTACGGAACAGGCACCGGCTGCCGTTTGGGTATTTCGTCCAGCGCGTTGATTCCGACGCAAGACGCTCCTCTCAAGACCGAAGGCAGCGACGTAGCGTGTTTCTGCAGCACGTTCTCGCCGAGACCGGACAGAAAGCAGGGAGCGCCGGCAGTTGCCGCACGTCCATCGCCGTTGCGCACGGTCGGGATCCAATACCCGGTGGGGCGCATGGCTGCATCGTGCGCTCGAATCGTATCGACCCCCGAAGCGCCTCATTGGGCAGGTCACCGAGCGCGGTGCCGTGCCGCGGCAACTGTCTCCCATCTTCAGGGACCGCGAAGAACTTGCGAGCGCGACCGACCTTGGTGAGGTCATCAGCCACGCATTGAAACACTCGGCCTGTCAGATCGTGATCTGTTCACCGCGCGCGGCCCAGTCACGTTGGGTGAACGAAGAGATCCTGGCGTTCAAAAGATTGGGACGCGAGAACCGGATCTTTTGCCTCATCGTGGACGGTGAGCCGAACGCCTCCGATCACCCTGGGCAGGAATCGCAGGAGTGTTTCCCCCCGGCCTTGCGCTTTCGTCTTGGATCGGACGGCACTCTCAGTACGGAGCGCACCGAACCGATCGCAGCCGATGCGCGTTCCGGCAAGGATGGCAGGACCAACGCGAAGCTGAAACTCATTGCGGGTGTGCTCGGAGTGGGCTTTGACGCCCTCAAGCAACGCGAGCAGCAGCGTCGTCATCGCCAGATGGCTTTCATCGCGGCAGCCGCGCTCGCGGGCATGGTCGTCACGAGCACGCTAGCTACTCTCGCGCTGATCGCACGCGCCACAGCTGTACGACAAACGGCGCGCGCCGAGGCGGAAGCGGAGACAGCGCGGCAGACGACTGGCTTTCTCGTCGACGTGTGTTCGCATCTCCGATCCAAGTGAAGCCCGTGGCAACAGCATCACCGCGCGCGAGATGGTCGACAAAGGCGCGCAGCGTATCGGCACCGAGCTCGCGAAGCAGCCGGCCATCCAGGCCACGTTGATGGATACCTTGGGCACCGTCTATGTGGGACTCGGGCTCTACGGCCAGGCGAGGCCGCTGCTCGAATCCGCCGTTGCGACACGGCGCGCGCTCACGGACTCGCCGGCTATGGCGTTGCCCGAATCGCTGAATCACTTGGGCGATGTGCTGACAGTGCAAGCCGACTACGAGCGGGCTGAAAAGACCTATCGCGAAGCGATAACACTCCTATCCTCGCGTCGCCAGGACGTGCACACGCAAACGGAGCTCGCCGAGAACCTTTATGGTCTTGGCAATGTGCAATATCAGCAAGGCCGCTACGAAGACGCTGAGCGGAGCCTGCGGGATTCGCTGCAACGACAGCGCCAGCTGTTCGGTGCTGCCCACGGCGACATCGCGAGAACGCTGCAACTGCTCGCCTATGTCGTCAAAGAGCGCGGCGATATGAACTCGGCGCTGTCGTTGATGCAGGAAGCGGTGACGATGCAACGTGCACTGCGCGGCGCACAGCCTCACCCGGATCTCGCCGAAGCCATCAACGATCTGGGCGTGCTTCAGCAAGAGAACGGCGATTATGACGCGGCCGAGGCGCTCTATACCGAAGCGATTGAAGTGAAGCGTCGCCTGTTCGGCGCAAAGCATCCCGAGATTGCGATGGGACTCAATAACCTCGCGACCGTCTTTCACGATAAGGGGGATCTCGCGCGCGCTGAAGCCACCTACCGCCAGGCGCTGCAGATGCAGCGCGAACTGCTGGGCGAAGTGCATCCGGACGTTGCAAATACCCTCAATAACCTGGCCTTCGTGCAGGACGACCGCGGCGATCTCAAGGGTGCCCTGGAAACCGAGCGTCAGTCGCTCGCGGTGTATCAGCAGCTCTTTCCGGGCGATCATCCTGAAGTTGCCCGCATCATGAACCGGATAGGCTACTGGCTCACCGAGACCAAGGACTACGCCGGGGCCGATATCCATCTGCGCAAGGCACTCGATATGCGTCGGCGTCTTCTCGGTGAAAAGCATCCCGATGTAGCCAGCAGCCTCACGCACCTCGCGATACTGCAGGTGGCCACGGGCCACTACGACGATGCGCTTGCGTCCGCGCGCAGCGCTGTTCAAATCTGCACTGCCTCGCTGCCGCCCGCTCACTGGCGAACAGCAGTGGCCGAGAGCGCGGAAGGCGCCGCCCTCGCAGGCCTGCGCGACTACGCGCGAGCCAACGAGCTCCTCGAGCGCAGCTACGGCATCCTGAGCACCGATGAAGGCGCGACGCCGACGTATCGCGCGCTCACGCAACGCTATCTGGATCAGCTCCATCAACAATGGAGAGGTCCGGCAATCAAAGGGACCCTGACCTCAGCGACTCAGACAATCGAGGACGGCCCTGCACAGCATTGAGCGACACCCTACACCTACACGACCTAACGATAACGATCAGGGGGAATTTGTGACGACGACGAAAGCGACTCTCGGCCGCTGGCTGCTGGGACTGATGACAGCTGCCCTGGCAATAGCCAATACCCAGGCGCAGACACTGCGTGTGACTGCTGCCAACGCTTCAAACAGCAAGGTCTACGACGTCACGTTCGTCGATAACGGCGGTTTCACTACGCAGCTCAACGACGACCAGAACAAGCGCGTGAGCTTGCGGTCGCTCGCGTACATTCCGAACGCCTCAACCGGAAAGATCGATCTGCTGGTTGCCGATACCTCGCGCGGCGAGATCGTTCGTGACGCCAATGCAACCGGTGCGGCGAGCGTCGTATGGCGTACGGCGCAGGGGCCGGGTCCGACCTACCCTGACGGCTTGTCAGTCGATGGCGATGGCAATCTCTTCGTCGTGAGCTCGGCCCCCGGCAGCCCCAAACCCGCGCAATTCTGGGTACTGCCGCGCGACCCCGCGTCCCCGGCTGGGACAAACTTCCTGGCGCCACGGCTCATCGACAAAACCTTCGGCGGTCTCGCGGTGCAGGCGCTGGAAGAATCGCTGGTCGCACGCACGACGAGCAATGCCGCGAACGCGGGTGATCTTCTAGTGCTCTCGGGGAGTCCGCCGACGGTTCTCGTCTACTCCGCGCTCGGCGTGCAGAGCGTAATTAATGGCGGAGGGCCCATCAGTCCGAGCAGGATCCTGATCAGCGCGGTACAGTTCCCCGCCGGTGTGTCGCCAGGCGGCATGGATTTCTGGCCACCAGACAACACGCTGCTCGTTACGACTGCGAACGGCACGGTACTGCGATACAGCTTTACGCCGCTTACGGCGACACGAGGCCCGGACTTCGCGAGCGGACTGGGCAACGGCAAATTCAAAGTGAAGACCGGAATCGAAGTCGGTGTAAAGTTCGCGTTCATAGCGAACAACAACGGCGGCCAAGCATCCTGAAGTTTGGCGCACCGCCTGCTCAAGCGGGAATTCTCCTTTGGCGATCGTCACGAAAAGTGTGCAGCGAGCCCGCAAGGTCTCGTTGCGACCAACTCTGGCGGTCGACACGCTGCGAGCGACTGCCTGCACTGACGTGCTGGCTGTGACATTCTCGGTGACGTGCTCAAGCACAAGTGTCAACGGCGTGGCAACGCTGTCGGGCTTCGTGATCGAAGATGTACGCTTCGCGCCAGTCGATCCTCGCATTACCCAGTACGGCACGTGCACGGGGCACAGCCTGCCGGTGGCGCAGGTTCGGCTCGCTGGCTACGGCACCACGGTGATCCTCGATTACCTGTGCGGCAGTTCGGGAAGCTCAGGCACCGGATTCGCGCTCGTCAAGAGCGTGAGCAGCAGCGACTCGGGAACCTTTATCTGACGATCAACACGCGCATTCTCGGTAATCAGGCCGGAACGGACTGGCCCCTGCCCCCGTAAGGTCGCCACATTCCGAAAGCCGAAGGGGCCGGCGATGCACGCCTGCCCCTTCCTGCCCGCATCGCTCGGTGCCAACCCGGGCAGCCTCGATAGGGATCCGGGTTGGGCTCACCCGCCGTTAGCCTCGCGGCGGGCCTCAAAAGGGGCTCGCATAACGGCGCACTCGGCGTATAGTTCCCCGCACAGGTTCGTCCGGGTCCTCAGCGTGCAACCTTCACGCAGGTGCAGGTCGGCCCTTTCTCCTGAATCAACAAGTACAGAAGGCCGTGGCGGCTGGCCCTGCTGGATGAGCAGCAGCAGTTGGAATTCACACTGACACCGCCCGCGAGCGCTGCGGCGGCGAGCGGCGCGCCTGGAACTGAACGGGGACATGGCGATGGCAACGACACCCGTGCCGGATAGCACGCAACACACTCGAAGCAGTGCGGCCCAGAAGACGAGAGCCATTGAGCATCTCGAACGAATCGGCGGTCTGAGTCGTATCGTTGACCGCGACATCGAGATCCTCAAAACGAATCTTGTGCAAATCCATTACGGCCGGGATGGCACGTGGGTAAGCGCATGGGCGCGGCTTGAAAATGCGTGGGAGACGGTTCGGTCGGAGCTGGTCGACAACGGCGCTTCAACACAGCCTGCCGAAGACGTATCACCAACGAATGACATAGCCGGTGCCGCGACGGAGGTCGATGCACCGAAGGCTGTTGCGCCGGCCGTCTCCCTGATGAGTAGGCCACTGCGTTGGTTCAGTGAAACGCTGGCACCAGCCATTTCCTCGAGAACCAGGCAGATGGTGCGTTGGTCACGCGAGCCCGCGCGCCGTGCGGAACTTCGTGCAGCGGCCTTGAAAGCTTGGAGTTTCACCGCAGCGCAGCGCTCGCAGGCGCGAAGCACGTCAGCAATGGATGGCTGTGGTTGGAAGCGCGCACCAGGGAGCAGGTGAAGACGTTAGAGAGCGCATGGACACGCCTCGAAGATGAATGGCAGACGCGAGATCCAGGCTGGCCGAGGACAAGAGCCAGACTGCGCTGATCGAGGTCGATTCACTCGCCGGCCACGCGACTGGTGCAATGCCACAAGGCGATGCGCCAAAGGCAAATTCGCCGACTCCGCGGTCCGATCACGCGCTTCGCGACGTCGTGACCTTCGGACACAAGTTCGAGCTGGCGGGCGTGTCGCACCTCGGCAGCGGATGGGTTTGGCGGGGAGCAAATGGCAACGGGCAGATGAGGACGCGGCACCTGGTGCAACGCAATTCAGATCCAGCGCGTGATGTCGAGTGGGGGGCAGATGCGCAGGCACGCTTGGAAAGAGCCAAGGAAACGGTCAAATCCAAGCTTGCCGACGGCAAGACCTCGATCTCGCTGACCGAGGCCACGGGATCCGCAAGGCGCGCGGCCGGTGCAATGACACAAGTCGAAGAGCCGGTGGCGGCTATGCTGACCGGCCCATTCGTTCTGAAACCGCTGCCGTGGGTCTCGGGAGCGCTGTCGCCGGTCATTTCCTCGAGAACGATGCAGATCCATCATGGTTGCCATCATTCCCAGTGCATCGAGCTGGCCAATCGCCTGTCGCGGGATCACAAGGAGGCAGCGGGCAAGAGCCCCCTGGAGATCGTACGTTGGGCACGCAAGCACGCGCGCGACACGGAACTGCTTGCAGCGGCGTCAGACGCCTGGAACCACGCCTTTTTCTTCCAGTGCCTGACACCGACAAAGAAGCGCCCGAGCGGAGACTTGCGAGCAGCACTCGAGCGCTCGTTCGGCGACTTCGCAAGCTTCGCCGACAAGTTCGCGCTCGCTGGCGCGACGCACGTGGGCAGCGGGTGGCTTTGGCTGGTCGCGAACCGCCGCAAGCAGGTGAGAATCATGACCACGTCGGATACGGATTGCCCGGAGGCGCGTGGGCATACCTGTCTGCTTGCGATCGACCTCTGGGAGCATGCGTACTACTTCGATCACCAGGGCCGGCGTCGCGAGTATCTCGATGCCGTCATCGATCGTCGACTCGACTGGGAATTCGCCGAGCTTCGTTTCCGCCTTCTTCTGGAGCGGGATGCCTGCGCGCCGTGTGAAGCGCTACCGCGGTCTGACAATCGCAAGCGCACCCGACATCACAAGCGCCGGCGCAGGTCAGCGGTATCAGGCAGGTAAGCGCTCGGCTCGAGCCGGCCGCTATCACAATCTACGGGCCTCGGCGCGCAAAACGCCGGGGCCTGTTTGCGAACCGGCCGCCAACCATCGGTCTGGCGATTCAAAGATTCTCTGGGAGGGATGGATGACGACAGTTTCCCGGCGTGCTTTTTTTGAGATGACGACTGCCGGCGCTGCGCTCACTGCCAGCGCAAGGCTCTCCGCGGCCGACTCAGGAAAGAGCCTGAGCTCGCTCACGAAGAATGTTCAGCCCATTACCGCACAGGAACACGCCGCGCGGATCGCCAAGCTGCAATCGTTGATGCAACAGCGGAAGGTCGCTGCGCTGCTGGTCGAGGCGGGATCTTCGCTCGAATATTTCACGGGCATTCGCTGGTGGAGATCCGAGAGGACGACCGCGGCGCTGATTCCTGCCGAGGGCGGAGTCATCGTCGTCACTCCCTTCTTCGAAGAGCCCTCCGTCCGTGAATCGCTGAAGATTCCTGCCGACGTTCGACCGTGGCAGGAAGATGAGAATCCCTTCGATCTCATCGCCAGTGCCCTGCGCGATCGCGCGCCGACGCAAGGCCCGCTAGCCGTAGAAGCCACCACGCGCTTCTTCATCATCGATCGTGTGACCAAGGCGTGGGGCGCAGGACGAGAGCTCGTTTCAGGTGATGAGCTCGTCCGCGCGTGTCGCATCGTCAAGTCATCGACTGAGTTGGCTTTGATGCAGTCGGCCAACGACGTCACGCTCGCAGCTCTGAAACACGTGCACGGAAGAATCGAAGCGGGCATGTCCGGCGCCGACATCATGACGATTCTGGTGGCGGCAACCGAAGCGCTGGGCGGCAAGCACGAATTTTCGCTGGTGCTGCTCAACGAAGCGAGCGCCTTCCCGCACGGCTCGGCCAAGACACAGACGATGCGCAAGGGATCAGTCGTGCTCGTCGATACTGGCTGTTCTGTTCACGGCTACCAGTCGGACATCTCCCGGACCTGGATATTCGGCGAACCCACGTCCCGTCAGCGGGAGGTTTGGGACACGGTGAAGCGCGGCCAGGAGCTCGCCCTCGAGACCGCGAAGATCGGTGTCCCTGTGGGCGCAGTCGACAAGGCGGTGCGCGCGTATTACGAGGGCAGGGGATGGAGCAAGGACTACCGCTTGCCCGGCACCTCACATCGAACCGGGCACGGGATCGGCATGGACGTGCATGAGCCTCCGTATCTCGTGCGCAACGATACGACGCCACTCGAGGCCGGCATGTGCTTTTCAGACGAGCCGGGAATCTATATCCCCGGCGATTTCGGCATCCGGATGGAGGATTGCTGGTACATGACCGAGGCGGGCCCGAAGCTCTTTACGCCGTTAGCCAAATCGATCGATCAACCGATCTGACATCTCCGCTTTTGAGAGTGCGGTCCTCAGCGCTTCATCAAGCGGGCATAGACCAGCTGATAGGGCCCGGAGCCGATGCCTCCCGCGCAATCACCAGTGCACCTAGCTAGAATCGCCCCACGATGTTGATTCTCGCCGAGGCAAAGCGCCGCGGAGTCCTGAAAGTTGCGACCGTCTACCTGGTCGTAGCGTGGCTCGCCCTCGAGGTTGGCCAGGCTCTCTTTAATATATTCGAGCTGCCTCACCTGGGGCTGCAGGTGCTCTTTGTCGTGATGGCGATCGGCTTTCCGATCGTTGTGGCCGCGGCCTGGTACTACCGGTTTGGCACTTCAGCCGCAGAGGGCGAAGCACACAGCGGTGAACATCGCACAAGTGCGCAGATCGCCGCAGTGTTCGGAGCCGTTGCTCTCCTCGCGGTGGCGGTTGCTATTGGCGTGCGCTATTTCGGTATGGGCACAGCCGGTGCGGGCAAGGGACAAGGCGAGGAGCAGCCGCTCGCAGCGGAAACGGCCGGCGCCGCGGGGACACCAGTTGGAACCACTGCGTCCACATTCGCCCCTCCCGAGCACTCGATCGCGGTCCTGCCCTTCGTCAATATGAGCGGTGATCCGAATGACGACTACTTCTCCGACGGCCTTTCCGAGGAACTGCTGAACTCGCTCGCTCGCGTCGCCGCCTTGCAAGTTGCCGCGCGCACCTCGTCGTTTTCGTTCAAGGATGAACATGTCGATATTCCGACCATCGCGCGCAAGCTCAATGTCGGTGCGGTGCTGGAAGGCAGTGTCCGCAAGGCGGGCGGTCGCGTGCGCATTACAGCACAGCTCATCAATGCCGTGAGCGGTTACCACCTGTGGTCCCAGACCTACGATCGTGACTTGCGTGACATCTTTGCGCTGCAGACCGAGATCGCGGAGGCGGTGACGAAGGCGCTCGAGGTGACGTTGCTCCAGGGTGCCCTTGCCCGGATTGAGCTGGGGGGAACACGCAATCCGAACGCCTTCGATGCGTACCTCCGAGGTCTCAAGCGCGCGGCAGAATTCAGCACGGAAGCTGCTGTGAGTGAGCAGCTTGCCGCCTACGCGCAAGCGCTCGCGCTCGATCCGAATTTTGCGCTCGCCTATGCCGCCCAGGCGCGCACCTATGTGGGTTACGCCGGCGTATACGCGACCGGTACGGAGGCGATTCACGATACGTTTCGGAAAGCGCGCGTCGCGGCGGAAAAAGCGGTCGCTCTTGCGCCGGAACTGGGCGAGGCCCACGCGGCCCTCGCCCGTGTGCTTGATTGGGGCTATCTCGATTTCACACGGGCGGCGGCCGAGTACGAACGCGCGCGGCAGCTCGGACCGGGGAGCGCCGGGGTCTTGCGCGACTATGGCATCTTTTTCTCGCAGATGGGGCGCAGCACTGAGGGCATCACGGCTGCGCGGCGCGCGGTCACGCTCGATCCCGTGAATACGCTGTCACACCGAAGTCTCGGTAGCTCGCTCCTTCACGCACGTCAATTTGCGGAGGCGATTGCCGCCTTTCGGCAGGCAGAATCGTTGGATACACGCAAAGGATCTTCCAGTGGCTGGATCGGCGTTGCCTTTCTTGCCCTTGGGCAACCCGAGAAAGCGCGCGCTGCCTGCGTCGATGAGCGTATCCCGTTTTCCAGAAATACCTGTCTGGCGATCGCGTATCACCAGTTGAATCGGCAGGCCGACGCGGAGAAGGAACTTGCGGCGCTTCGCGTCGACAACGGCGACGACGCGGCTTATCAGTACGCGCAGGTCTACGCGCAGTGGGGCAATCAAATGGAAGCGCTGACGTGGCTCGAAAGCGCTTATCGATTGCGCGACCCCGGACTCATCGCTCTACGAACTGATCCGCTGCTCGACCCAATTCGCAATCAGCCGAGATTCAAGAAGATTGAGGGGGAGCTGAAGTTTCCAGGCTACCGGCTGACCCTCTCCGCGGTGAGGCGGAGAGGGTCAGCCGATTGATCACTTCTTGAACGTTATCTTTCGAAACAGGTACTGGCCGGTGATCTCGCGCATCGCCGGATAGTTCTTCTGCGAGAACTGCGTCGTCTCGTCCACCTTGGCCTTGGTGAATTCCTTCATGAAGGCATCGTAACGGGCCTTGTTCGGGGCGAGGTCGTCAGTCTTGGCAAACTTCACGATAAGCAGCAAATTGAAATCACCACTTTGTGGCAGATCGCTGCGATAGATCTCGTAGTCCTCGATCTGTCCGAGTTTCTTCGCCGCCTCATTGGTCGAGACCCAGGTCTTTGCGAGTCCTTCGAGGTAGGCGTCGTCCATATTCGGTTGCACGCGAATCGTGGTGACCGACCACACGTTCTGGCTCTCTTCGTAGTCCTTCCATGGCTCGAGATCGGCCATCGCAGCGGTCGAACCCAGCAACACCCCCCAGCGCAATGATTCTTGTCTGCAAACGCATGATTCACTCTCCCTTTGTTTTGAATTTCGTGAGGTTTCGTGATCCCGACCTGGGAACAGGCAGTTGCTGCGCAACTTTCATGGGTCGGGGATCACGATGGCGCTGAATCTTGGACTAACGCACCGGTCTGTGCCACTGCGAGCCGACACAGGGCCGACTGAAATAGTCATAGGACAACCGATCGCGCTCAGAGTTGGCGAAATACATTGCCCCAAAGGCCAATTGCTAAAGGGCCCCCGGGTCCGCGACCCTCGCTGTCCGATTCCTGCGCATGCCTGTGCGTTTGGACCCCTTAAAGCGTAGAAGACACGGAGGTATGTATGGACACGAAGTACCGCATGATCGTTGTATTGGCTGCCTGGATGGCGATGAGCTCGCCGGCGTGGGCGCAGTACGGATATTCGGGCGGCAGGGATGCGGGCTGGGAGTTCGGCGTCGATGGCGTCTACCAGGACTCGAGTGATTGGTCCTTTAACGGCGGCTCGAAGGTGCGGGTCGACAGTGACTTTTCGCTCACGCTCAATGCCGGCTACCGCCTGAATTCACATCTCGAGGTCAACTTCGCGTTGGACTGGCAGAAGGCGGACTACGACGCGACGATCCAGTCGGCCGACTTTCCTGGGACGTCGGTGGACGTGAGCGGTGACTACGAGTCGTTCACGCCACGTGCCAATGTCAACTACAACTTCCTCGACGGCAGTATCACGCCGTACGTCACGGGTGGCATCGGCTGGAGCTTCGTCGATACCAATATCCCGAATGGCCGGCCGGAGACCGGCTGCTGGTGGGATCCTTGGTACGGTGAGATCTGCGCCACGGTTCAAGATACGCACTCGGCCGACGGGTTCACGTATCAGTTGGGCGCGGGCGTTCGCTGGGACGCTTCACCCAGCTTCAGCATGCGATTCGCGTACGAGAAGCATTGGTACGACTTTAGCAAGGCATCGGGCACCCCGGACATCGATGAACTCAAGCTCGGCGTCGTGTTTCGTTACTGAACATCATCGACTGCACGATCACCCACGAGCTCGATTCAGCGTCCACTCCCGCTCGCGTTCCTGAAGGGGACTGTGTCAACCAGTTGACGGTCCTCTCGATCTCGCTCGGTCATTAATCCCGACATGGCTCATGGCGACGCCAGGTGAGGTACCTGGCGCAGTCGCCGTATTGAGCGGCCAATCGGGAGTTTGATCATGCGAAACAATGTGACTTACCTGCGCCGTGCGATGGCGGGTCCCGTCGTCGTTGAGGAGACCGTCGGTGCCTGCCTCGACCGCGCCGCACGGCAATACGCCGATCAAGAGGCGCTGGTCGTTTCACACCAGCGTCTATGGTGGACCTATCGGCAACTACGGGTCCGGGTTGAAAGCCTGGCGATCGGTTTGCTGGGACTCGGACTCGCCCCGGGAGATCGGATTGGCATCTGGTCTGCGAACTGCGCGGAATCGGTCCTGGCCCAATTTGCCGCGGCAAAGTCAGGACTGATCCTGGTCAACATCGATCCCGGGTATGGCCGCGTAGAACTCGAATACGTACTGAATAAAGCCGGCTGCAGGGCGCTGATCCTGGCGCCCAGCTCCAAGTCCAGCAACCACATCGACATCCTGCGCGCTGTGGCTCCCGAGATCGATCGTTGTGTCCCAGGGAAGCTTGAAGCCACGCGCGTACCCGAACTCAAAGTTGTCATCCTGCTCGGAACCGGATCATCGCGGGGCATGCTCAGGTTCGACGATCTGGTCGCGCTGCGAACCCCGATGGAAAAGCAGGCGCTGTTCGCAGTTGGTGCGATTGTGCGCCCGACTGATCCCATCGCCATTCGGTTTACGTCCGGCAGTGTCGGCGCACCGAAGCGCAACAACACTGACTCATCGAGACGTGCTGAAAGACGGTTTCTTCGCGGGCGAGGCGATCAAGCTCAGCGAATCCACAGGGAGTTGGTGGAGCGCGGAGTCGTGAAGGCGGCCTTACGTGTGCGTGTCAACTCGTTGACAGAGCGCAAGAGCACGGACGGGCATCCTGCAGCCGTCCAATCACCACGCCTTTTCACCATGGAACCGGGAGATACAACCGTGAGTAGACCTGTGAGTGCGCAACGGGCGCGCAAGCTGCAAAGTACTGAAACTGTTGTTGCTGCAGATCGCGATTCTCGCGATGACCGCCTGTGGCGGCTATGGAGGCAATAACGGCCAGTACATGCCACCGCCGCAGATCGCCGAAGCACAGTTCACGGACGATACGGTCGAGGGTCTCGGCTTTCGTGTCGCTGACGTCGTCGAAGGCCAGACCGACGGCACGGGCAAGTTCCGCTTTGCGGTCGGTCGCCCTGTACAGTTCTTTATCGGTAGCGGGTCCAATCGCCTGGTGATCGGCTCTGCGACGCCGTCGGCTACTGCTACCGGTGCAGTGCCTTTCAGCCTGCAGGATCTTGCGGAAGTTCAGAACGATGGCGACCAATACCTGGGCAATCTCGTCAACCTGCTCGCCGCCCTGGATGCAGATTCTGACCTCAGTGACGGCATCACCATCGATTCAGCGGCGCAAGCGGCCGTTGCGGCAGCCGTGGCAGGTGGCAAGACCGTCAACTTCGGGCAAGCAGCCGATGCCTTCGCGCAAGACCCGGTCGTGACCGCGGCCCTCGCTCCACTCGGGCGCACGCTCACCGATGCGGGGGAAATCCTTGCGCAGTTCACGACGCTATTTCGCCAGGAGCGCTCGAGCAGCATCGCGCTGACGCGTGATGACACGCGCGCTGTCGTCGTCAATCGGCAGAAGAGCACGGTGTCCGTGATCCGCGTGCGCGATGAGAACGGCAACGACGCGAGTCAGTTGCTCGCTGAAGTGCCCGTGGGCAAGGAGCCGCGCTTCGTGGCGCTCAGTCCCGACGATAAGCGCGCCTATGTCACCAGTGCTGTCGACGGCACGATGAGCGTCATCGATCTCACGACACCAACGCCGCAGGTCGTCGGTGCGCCAGTGCCTGTGGGCCTGGAGCCGCGCGGCATCGCGATAACCCCCAATGGCACCTTTGCGTTCATCGCGAACCATACAGTGGGCGAAGTTACCGTCGTACAGCTGTCGACGCTCACCGTCGTGCGTTCAATCAAGACTGGTGGCAACCCCTATTCGATCGCCATCACCAATGACGGTGATCACAATGATCGCGACGAGCGTGTATTCGTGACACGCCTGTTCGGTGAGTTGATCGATCCCGCGCGGCCAGACGGTTTCGACGATGCAAAGCAGGGCGTGATTGACTCATTCCAGGTCGGGCCGGCGGTGGACGGCAATGCCCAGGTGTCACAGCTCCTGTTGAAGCCGCTCGCCTCGGGCTTCGCCGCGGATCGGCGTCCGTTCTGTCTCAATACACGCAAGGCACTGCAGGATGCGGGCAAGGCCGTATTCTTCAACAGCGGCGCGGGTGCAACTCTGGATGGCGCTTCACAGCTCGCGCAGCCCACGTTCTGCCCCGACACGAGTTCCACCGACGCCTCGGACGGCGGGCCAATCGCGAAGAACCCACAGAAGGTGTACCCGAACATGTTGTTCGGTGCGTTGCTGCGCGGTTCGCTTCTCTACGTGCCCAATGTCGGCGCGCAACCGGAGCCGCCCGTGCGCTTCAATGTCAACGTGCAGGGCCTGGTGGGCGTGCTCAATCGCGTGAAAGGCGCCGAGACTGATCGATCGCTCAATCTCAACGCACAGGTCTTCAAGGAAACGCAGCCGCCCGCGGGAGAAGAGACCAAGAGCATGGACCGGCTCTTCCTCAACGATCTCGTCGCGCTCGATGCCGATCGGCGCGGCAAGGAGTTCCTGTTCGTCAGCCGGGGCGCCAATTACGTGTTGCGCGCCAAGGTTGGCCAGGACGGCAAGCTCAACATCCTGGACGCTGCCAACAAGGCCACGCGGTTCCAGACGGGCAACCTGCCGAGCGGGGTAGTGATGAGCCGCGACGGCAAGCGCGCCTACACCAACAACGAGTTGAACACCTCGATTACTGCGATCGCCCTGGATAGTGGTGAAGTTCTTGCCCGCGACATCGAGTCGAGCACCCCGCCGGCGCCCGGTACCGTGGAACACCGCCGCCTCTTCGGCAAGCTGGCGTTCTTTACCGCCCTTGGCGTTCCCGATGTGATCGATGAGAACGGCGACGGCACGTTCGACGTTCCGTTGCGGGACATCGATCCGTTGCTGCACCGGAACAAGGCTTCAGACAACGGCTGGTCGAGCTGTGCGTCGTGTCATGACGATGGCCACTCGGACGGAGTGACCTGGATCTTCGAGACCGGGCCGCGCCAGACGATCCCGCTCGAAGGCACCTTCGCGCGCCTCGATCTCGGTGACCAGCGCCTCATGAACTGGAGCGCAGTGCGTGGCTCGAACACGGACTTCAACAACAACGCGCGTGGCATCCAGGGCGGCAAGGGCTTCGCGACGGACGTGCGCGGCGTGAACCGCACGGCGGAGGTGTTCAACCACGGCCCGGTGCTGGGCATCAGCGATTCGCTCGATGCCATCCAGGAATGGGTGACGAGCGTGCGTGCGCCCATCGTGCCGCATCTCGGACGCAGCGACCGAGCAGGCGGGTCGCGCGGTGTTCGTCGCGCAGTGTGGTGGTTGCCACGGCGGCGCGAAATGGACCAAGAGCCGCACGAGCCCGGTGTTCACGAACAACCCGACGTTCGCCGAGGATCCGATTGGCGCCAACTTCTTTGCAGGCGTGAAGCCGATCGATGCGGGAGTTGCAGCGGCTGGGCCGCAGATCCTCTCCGTAACGCGTGCCGGGAAAGGAACGCTGACATTCCTCGACAAGGTCGGCACGTTCAACGCGGCTAACCCGCTCGAGCTGCGCGGCGCAGCCGCGGTGGCGGGCCAGAGCACGCAAGGCTTCGCGGCGTTCGGCGGCGCGGGCTTCAATTCACCGTCGCTGCTCGGCCTGAGCCTTTCTGCGCCTTACTTCCACGACGGCTCTGCGCAGACGCTCGATGACGTGATGAAGCGTCACCTGCTGGCCAACGGCAAGACGGTCGATCAGACGGTTTCTCCGCAAGAGCTCGCAGACCTGCTCGCCTTCGTGCGCGGCATCGACGAGCAGACAGCGAAAGTGGAATCCGATACCGATCGGTTTCTCAGATAGAGAGCGTGCACAGAGGAGACTTCAATGTGTAACCTACAGGCCTCATGCTCTGCTCATGGAATGATCAGTCCAAGCGCCACGGCCATAACTCGCGTATTCTGCGGCATTGCAAGCGGTGGTTATCCACAGGTCGTCCACCGCAGTAGTGCACAACTGCGAAGGGCCCAGTCATGAAGCGCAAGAAGAAGCAACCCGAGTTCACTGCCGAACATCGCGCACTCGCGCGCATTGCCCAGCGCGCGCGGGCATTTGCCGCAAGAAGCGCGCACGAAATCACGACGGGCAAAGGCTGCCTGGAAGGAAGCGGGCGAGGCGGTAAGGGAAGCCAAGCGCGCTGCGAAGCGCGCCCGCAAGGCTGCGAAAGCGGCCGAAGCGTCTTTCCGGCGCGCCATGAAGAAGAAGAGGAGTACCCGGCGTGGCTAAGGGACCCCCGTCAGCGTGCGTGGAACGTGCTCCTGCAGCAGAGGTACTCGACATGAACCGCAGAACAGCGCTCCTCGCGCTGAGCGCGGCCGCAGTGTGTGGCTGCTCGAAGGCGAGCGATGCTGCGCGCGGGCCAATCATCACGGTTTTCAAGACTGAGAGCTGCGGCTGCTGCAAGCTTTGGGTGGCGCATCTCGAGAACGCCGGATTCGCAACGCAAGTGCACGACATCGACGACCTCGGTCCCGTCAAGGAACGAGTCGGTGTGCCCTACGGGATGGGCTCCTGTCATACGGCCGAGGTAGGGGGCTATTTCGTCGAAGGGCATGTCCCGGCGGCAGACATTGAGCGTTTGCTGCGTGAGAAGCCGGACGCGAAGGGGCTCACCGTGCCCGGCATGCCGGTAGGCTCGCCGGGGATGGAGGTGCCCTCCGGGCAGATTCAAGCGTACGACGTCCTGCTGGTCGCGAAGGACGGGACGACAAGCGTCTACGCTCATTACGCCGGCACCTGGTGAGGGCCTTTCCTCCAGCGCAGCACCTGGGGCCTATTCGGGAAGCGATTGGAGCGCGTACATGGCGGTCAGCACCGGCGAGGGCTTGATGCCAGCCCGGCCAAACCACCTGCCGTACAACTGCTCGATCTGGCCGGTGCGATACACCTGGGCGAGCGCTCGGTTCGCCACGAGGCGAAAAGCGGAATCGTCGCGCCTGACAACGAAGCCATAGGGTTCATAGAAAACAACTCGTGCGCCAGGCTGTACTTCTTTGGACTGTCGACTGGATGATCTGCCCGATCAAGACGACCTGATCGGAGGCGAACGCAGCGACCTGCTTGGCATCCAGCTGCTTCATGGCCTCCTCGCGACTGACAACGTCCACGACCTTGGCGTCGATCAGGTTCTTGGTCAGTGCGTTCTTGAGCGCGGTTTGCGAGGTCGTGCCGGTTACTACTGCAACCGATTTCCCGGCAACATCCGAAAGGCCGTTGATGCCTGAGTCGGCCAGCGAGAGCAGGCTTCCGCCCGTGACGAAAGTCATCAACGTGAAATCGACCTTCTCCTCACGCGACAAGGTCACCGTTGTGGCCCCACATTCGATGTCAGCCTTGTTCTTGACGATCGCGTCGAGGCGATCCGCTGAGGTGAGCGGTACGAAAGTGATCTTGAGGTCCGCGAGTTTCAGCTCTTCCTTCACGGCGGTCGCGATGCGCTTGCAAAGATCGATGGAATAGCCGGCCGCCAGGCCGGACGCGTCGTTGAACGCGAGAGGCGGGGCATCGGTACGATAGCCAATGCGCATTTCTCCAGACTTCTTGATTTGGTCGAGTGTCCCGGCTAGCGCAAGCGCGGGCAGCAGCCAGGTAAAGACGGCCAGATAGGCAGTACCAGATCGGTTCAGCATGAGTTTCCCCAGTTGTTGTTTGCAGGGCGGCCGTTAGCCTACTCCAGGTATCGATATTCCTCTCATCGGTCGGCTGAATCCGCGCTATTCCCTGGCGAGCGTACGAAACGTGATCGAATAGCGAAGTTCCCTGGTCGGGGCGATCGCGTGCTGCCACTTCCATCGTGCCGCGCCCCACATTGCGTAAGCGGAGCGGGGCTCGAGATCGAGCTTCAGCGTCTTGCGGTCGCCCTTGCCGTGGGGGTAAGGGCGCAAGCGCATGCGTGCTCTTCCGAGCAGCGAGAGGCCACCGATCACTTCGAAATCGGGTACGTCGCGGTGCCAGCCGAGCGGCGTGCCGGGTTGGTACTCCGCCACCAGCGCGTGGTTGATCGATTCGGGCGCAACGCTCATCAAGTCCGCGATGCGCGCCCGTGTGGAATGCAGCCAGGGCGGGATCGGTCCAGTTGCGCGCAGCTCGTGGCTGCTGAAATCGTAGCTGCCACCGAAACTGACGATGCGCCGCGGCTCACAGGAGCCTTGCTGGTGGGCGTCAGGCGGCCTGGCGTTGACTGAGGATCGAGCTCAGGACCGCGCTCAGGCTTGCGGCCGACGCGTCTGATCCGTTTTTCGCACGCCACGCAACGAAGCCGTCGGGGCGTACGAGTACGCAACCGGAACGCTCGAGTCCATAGGCTGCAACGAAGCCGCCAACAGGATCCTGCAGTGCGCCTTGCCCCATGCGAAGAACTTCGAGCTGAATTCCGACCTGATTTGCAGCCTCTCGTGCGCTATCACACCAGGCTCCGCCCTCGGCGGCAGCGAGCAGCGTGAAGTTGCGGCCGAACAGATCCAGCGTCGAGATCTGCTTCCCTTCTTGTTGTAGCCAATAGTGAGGTGCGCGCGTGCCGGGCATGGCCTGCGACTCGCGAGGATTGACGTGCAAGGGTGGGGCGGCAGCTTCAGTGATCACGGCCGAGGATCGATAGACATAGCCGAGCTCGACGTTGAGATCATTCACGAGAGGTTGCATCGTGTCCCTGGGAATCGACGGATCGGTTCGCAGCAGATAACGGGTGTAAGCCTGCTCGACCGTGAGCTCGTCAATCGGGTGACGTTCATCTTCGTACGTCGACAGCAGTTCCGTGCCGGCGATGCCGCTCAGTACCAGTCCAAGCTTCCAGGCGAGATTGTGCGCGTCCTGGACTCCCGCGTTGCCACCCCAGCCGCCAGTCGGCGGCATGACGTGCGCGGCATCGCCAGCGATGAAGATACGACCGTCGCGAAAGCGCTCCGCGGTGTCGGCGGTCGCTTTCCAGTGCATCACGTTCTCAATGGTGACCGGGATGTCCGGCTCGCCGATCGCGAGGCGCACCATCTGCAGCGCCCTTTCGGTAGTGAAATCCTTCGAGACGTCCACGTTGGGCCGCTCGAGGTCGCCTGTCGTGTTGACGACCAGGAATGCACTCTCGAATGGCTTTTCGAACCGAAAGAACCCGCGCAGCTGCGGGTGATTGGCATAGACCACCGCCCCGAGCTTGCCATCCAGGAACTTGCTCAGGTCTGCGCGGAAATAGATCGTGACGCTCTTCGACATCACCCCATGCCCGCGCATGCGGATGCCTAGATTCTCACGGATGCGGCTGTGCGCCCCGTCGGCTGCAACCAGATATTGCGCGCGCACTCGCTGCGTGTCGCCCGTATCGCGATGACGGATCGCTGTGGTGACGCCTTGCGCGTCTTGCTCGAGCGATGTGCACTCGGTGGAAAACAGGATGCGCGCGCCGTGCTGCTCTGCCGCTTCCTTGAGCGTCGGCTCGAGCGCGTTCTGCGACAGGAACACGCGAACCGTCGGGCTCAGGTCCCGGATGCCCTCGTTGAAGTTGGCGATGTAATGGGCCGTCGCACCGCCTGCGAGCGTTTCGACACCGACCACACCGGCGTCCTGCACGAATTGAGCTTCAGACTTGGTGCGAACGCTCTGCTCGATCCCGACGCTGCGGAAGACTTCCATCGTGCGCTGGGTGACTGACGCCGCGCGGGGATGAATCGCAGTACCGCGGTGATGTTCGACAACGAGCGAACGTACGCCGTGAAATCCAAGCAGCAGCGCGGTACTCATGCCCACCATGCTGCCACCGACGATGAGTACGGGAATCTCGATGTCTGCATCGAGGCTCATGTCACTACCTCGTGAATTCGTGGCCGCTACGCCTTGCGCCGGCTGACAACGAAGGTTTCATCGTTGAACCAGAGACCACCGTGCTTCTGGAGCACGGCCTGCGTGGCTTCGAGGTACTTGCCGTCGTGAGCAACCGCATCGAGACGTTCATCCTCGATCTGGTTGACGTAGATCGCTGCATTCCAGGCGGCAAAGAGCGTGGAGGTTCCGATGCGATCGCCGATCTCCGAGGGTAGCGTGTGCATTTCGTAGCGAAAGATAGCCTTTTCGTCGGGAAGGGCGGTGAGAGTGTAGTCGCGCGCATCGCGCCCAAGCTCGTTCTTCAGCGCAGCAAGCAAGGCGTGCCGATCGACTTGAAACGGGTTTTCGCCGGGCCAGAGCGTCTGGACGATCTCAAGCGCGGGATCCTTGCCCGCAGACTGGATGCCCAGAAGACGCCCGCCGGGCGCCAGGCTCCGGGCCAGCGGTGCAAGCACTCGCGACGCCTTGAACTCCGCGGAGTTACGGGCGCGCCAGGGCTGCGAGGCAACAATGAGATCGTAGGTCTCGAATACATGCCCGGGTCGTGGAATGACGGAGTCCAGCAGGAACTTGTGGTCTTCGCGATAGAGCACCAGAACCGAAGGTCGTGCGTAGACGGGGTTGCCCGTTTTAGCGCTGGGCTTCGTTTGCCAGGCTTGGTCAAGTGACTGGCAAAGGACCTCGATCTGTTCGCCATACTCGAATGCGGAATTTCCGCGCAGTCGCACCTCCTGCCAGTTCAGGGCGGCCGCGGAGGACATGTCGCGCGGCATGAGGCGCGGCGCCTCGGAATAGTTGAGGTTGGTAATCACGAGCACGGTGGCAGGGTGCTCATGAAAACGATCGGGCATCTTGTCAAGACCAAGCCGCACGTCCTCGAGGCTGATTTCCTTGGCGACCGCTAGCAGCGGAACGGTCGGGAAGTCCCGATGGATGCTTCGCATGACGCGCGACAGGACCGTGCCGTCACCCATCCCGGCGTCGAAGATGCGCAGGCTCGGCGGCTGCGGATGAATGTGGGACAACTCGTGGGCGACCCGGCGTGCTATCGCGGGCTTCTCATTACAGGTGTTGACGAACGCAAGGTACTTCTGCCGGTTGTCGTAAAAGCGAAACGGAGGTGAAGACTCGCTCGCGGCGGCGGATTCCCGCGCGGCAGAGCTTGAGGCGACCGTCACTCGCGGGACATCGCGGCTCATTTTCGCGCCGCACGCCCCGCAACGGCCATCTGCTCGATGTGCGCGTAGCTGCTGTAATAGGGAATCAAGAGCTTGGCCATCTTCGCCCTCCAGCCTATGCGGCGGCGCGCGCGAGGCGCGCGAGAAAGTGACGAATGAAGTCATTGTACGCACGTGGGTTATCGAGATTGGCCAGGTGGCCGGCCTGATGGCACCACGTCGCGCGTAGCGAAGGGCAGGGCATGACTGAGCATGAGACCCAGGCGCCTGCGAATCTCAGTATCCAACTCACCATTCAGAATGAGGACCGGCTTGCGCAGCAGGTTCAGTGTGGCCGCCTCGATTGGCAACGCGGGTTGTGGCGAGGTTTCGCGCAAGTCGCGACCCGGATACCGGGCGAGGATCTGTGCCAGAAGTTCGCGCGTCGCGACGTCGGTCGTGTGCAGGCGAACGAACGGATGATCCCGCCATTCGCGCCGGAAGGCGTGCATGCCCTGCGTGCGAATCAACTCGCGATAGTGGGCGCGCGGCACTTCATCGTCCGGACCGCCTTCGGTTGTGTCTGTGGGGTTCGGTGCACCGTCGAGAATGAGGGCGGAGACTCGGTGAGGCAGGCGCAGCGCCAGATCCAGTGCCACGCGTGCACCCTGCGACATTCCCAGCACTACTGCGGTGCGAACCTGCAGGTGATCGAGTAACTCAGCGAGATCGTCGAAGTCCTCGGCCAGGGAGGGCTGGCCCGACGACAGGCCGAAGCCACGGCGGTCGTAGCGGATGACGCGACATGCGTGGCTCAGCTCGAGCGCTTGCGGCTGCCACATCTCGAGATCGAGCGTCCAGCCGTGAATGAGGATCAGGACGCTGCCATGGCCCTCATCGCGATAGCGCAGGCGCGAACTGCCCAACGTGAAGTACTGATCGAGTGTCTGCATATCGGCATGTCGGGCGTCGACGCACGCTCCGGCTGCAAACTTCGTATACCGAAAAATATTTCGCAATCAGGCTACGGACGCGGCGCAGGCGCGTCAATACCCCTCAGCCAGCAGAAACGAGCCGCGGACATCTGCGGGCACTGCCACGCCCGAACGCTCGTAAGACCTAGGTCCACTACCAATGCAGTGCTGGAAGCGCTTCAAATGCGTTGTCATGTGGCATTGCGGCCGTCGAACACGAACAAGCAATGCGGCATGAACCCGGATGAACTCCTGACCTTGTCGGGCGAGAAGGTGACGGTCGAGGTCAAGGACGACGACAAGTGATCGCGAAACATCCACGGACATTCACCTTACAGGTCATAGGGAAGGGTGGCTTATGGATAGCTTACGGGCCAGGAAGCGGCGTCATGGTTGAGCAACACGAAGCAGACGATCCCGCGGCGCGACAGCGGCAGAGGATCGAACTGGAAGCCAGGCTCTATAGAGCCGTCGGGGAGTTTGTGCTTGCTTTCGGCGATGCCGAGGCATGGACCCACGCCTGTATTGCGCTGCTATGTGATGAGCCGCGGTTGCGGCGACGAGCCAGCAGCGAATGGGAATTCGAACGACGCCGTGCATTTGTAGTAACGCTCGCGGAAAAGCGCAGCGTGCCTGAATCCCTCCGGCAGGATTGGCTGTACGCTTGGTTGCGTGCACAAGAGCTGGCGCGGAAGAGAGATGCCATAGCGCTTGGCAGGCTCGAAACGAGTGGTGATGTCGGCAAACCACCTGAACGGCAGATCGGTGTAACGTCCTTCCGGAAAATGTTTCGTGACCCGGCTGCGACCAGCAAGTTGATCAACGAAATCGAACTGCGCATTGACCAGACCCGAGTCCTGGTACGAGATATCGGCGAGCTGTCGAGCCGCATTGCCGCGTGTCCCCCCGATACGCATCGCCGGCGCGTATGTACTTTGGTCCAATAGCCACCAGATTGTAGGTGCGCATATGCTTCGCCGCAGTCATGGCTTGTAAGCGCGACGCGCTGCGTCGCGACTGAACGCGAAAGCCGTCTGAAGTATCTACTCAATCCTGATCAGCAGACACGAGCCCTGGACAGTCTTCAGGAGTGGTTGCCCGAGCTCATTGGGAAGTTGTTTTAGGAAATGGAGTCTGGAGAGGCGAGGCGTGAAGTAAGGAGACGAATCATGGCAACACAGACTGTTCAGCAAGTGGTTGAGTACCTGAAGGCGCATCCGGACGTGGCCAAGAAGGCAAAGGAGTACTTCAAGGAGCATCCGGACGACGTCAAGGCGGCCTTAAAGGAAATCGCACAGGAGCGCGGCTGGGATCTGTCGAGTATCGATACCAGTGCGCTCAAGGCTGAGTTCGGCAAGATCAACTGAGATGGGCAAATGATCTAGCGACGGACCGCTTCGTCTCCCCGGACCCATTCTCGAGTCGTAAGGATCCGCCCTCGCAGACGCTTCGCAGCTGATCGCGTGCCTGTCGCGGCGGAGCGCCGCTCGGTGCGCTGAGCCACTCAGGTCGCGGATTTCCGCATCGAGCCGAGATCCGCGGCCAACGCTACGGCGTCGAATGCTCTGTCAGAGCTGGGCGCTAAGCGAGAGACCGGGAACGCGCGCGAGCTCGGTGGAGATCTGTTCACTCGCCCGACGCAGCATCGTGAGACGCTCGCGTACCAGCTTGGCCTTCGTAGTGCGCCGTGAGTGACTCGAGCTGTTGAGGGCCGCCACGACACGCCCGTGCTGATCGTGCACGGGAACGGCGAGAGCGACGACCCCATAAGCCAATTCGTCTTCGACTGCGGAATAGCCGTTCCGCCGGCATTCCTCGATGAGCTGGCGGACCTTCCTGGGATCGGTGACGGTGTGCTCGGTGAGGGCCACGAACGCCTGAGTGCGGAAGTACTGTTCGAGGCGCTCGGGATTGAGCCCTGCAAGCAGCACCCGACCCATTGAAGTCACGTGGGCGGGGAAGCGGCTGCCGACGTGTGCTTCGAGCCGCACCAGTGTGCGGACCGACGTCCGCGCTACGTAGACGATGTCATTGCCATCAAGTACCGATAGTGCCGCCGAATCACCGGTCAGTCGCGCCAGCTCCTCGAGGTGGGTCTTCGTGAGGTGCTCGATGTCCATCGACTCGAGATAGGCGGCGCCGAGCTCGAGCACTTTCGGACGCAACAGAAACGCGCGACCTCTGCGCGTGACGTATCCCAGCTCTTCCAGCGTCAGCAGGCAGCGCCGGGCCGTCGCAGCGGGCAAGCGCGCGATGCCGGCGATTTCGCTCAGCGTCAGGGACGAGTGGTCGCGCGTGAATGCGCGAATCACCTGCAGTCCCTTGGCAAGACCACCCATGGCTTCGCGTCGCTGTGTGGAGAGTTGGCGGGCCGGCATGCGCAAGAGTCTATTTCGATATGCGAAAGGGGGGAAGTGAAGGTGGCACTTTCAACTTGACGTGCAAGGACTCAAAGGCTCAGCATATTCGTAACACGAACTTTATTTCGCTATACGAAAATGTTCAAGCAGCCCGGAAGCGGCGTGTCGTGAAGATCGGGGCTCAAAAGCACCTGAGCTCCGCGATCTCAGCGGCTAATCCGCAGAAGATCGTCATCCGCGGGTTGGATCTGTGCCGCGATCTGGTCGGCAAGGTCTCCTTTACCGAGCACTTGTGGCTGCTGGTGACCGGGAAGCTGCCGTCAGCGGCGCAACGACGTGTTCTGGATGCGGCACTCGTCGCGATCGCGGAGCACGGTCTCGTTCCAAGCGTCGCCGCGAGCCGGATGACGTTGGCCGCGGCACCGGAGGCGCTGCAAGGCGCGGTCGCCGCGGGGATCCTGGGTTGCGGATCGGTCATCCTGGGATCCGCTGAAGCCGCTGCGCGCTTCTTTAAGAGTATCGCCGATCGGGGGCCCGCGACGTCCGCGGTGCGGGATGCACTCATTGGGCTTCGCGATCATCGCCAACCGATTCCAGGCTACGGGCATCCGTTACACAAGGCACTCGATCCGAGAGTCGAAGCGCTTCTTTCCGTGGCGACGGAGAGCGGCGTCGCTGGTCGCCATATCGAGATCGCTCGAGCTGTCGAGAAGCTTGTACCAGAGGTTCTCGGCAAACCGCTGGTCATGAACGTCTCGGGTGCGATCGGTGCGGTGCTGCTGGATGCGGGGTACCCGTTGCTCGCAGTGAAAGGTGTACCTATCCTCGCCCGCACTGCGAGCCTCATCGCACATCTGCTCGAAGAGCAGGAGCGCCCCATCGGCTTTGTCCTCGCACACTCGGGAGCATCGGCGATCCGCTATGACGGGGATTCCCCCGACGGCTTCGTACCGAGTGACGGTTCCGACGGCGCCAGTGCGGGCTGACTCCATACAGCCATGAGCTCGATCCAGGTCCTTAGAGGCATCCGTGTGGTGGAGCAGGGGACGTTCATCACCGGCCCTTGCGCCGGAATGATGCTTGCGGACCTCGGCGCGGATGTCATCAAGATCGAAAGCCCTGGCGGGGACCCCTATCGAAGCTACCAGGGTGATCTCTATTCGCCGCACTTTCAGGCCTACAACCGCAATAAGCGCAGCGTTGTGTGCGATCTGAAGAAATCCGCCGACAAGGAGCTCTTCGAGCGCCTCATCGCCGAAGCCGACGTCTATCTACAGAACTTTCGTCCCGGCACCGCGGAGAAGCTCGGTGCGGGTCCTGATCGATTGCGAGCGCTCAACCCGCGGCTGATCTACTGCTCGATCAGCGGGTTCGGCGCCAGTGGTCCTTACGCGGAACGACCGAGCTATGACTCGGTGGCGCAGGCGTTGTCGGGATTCCTGAGTGTCGTCGTTGATCCGGAGCGGCCGCGATTTCTGGGCCCCGCATTGGCCGATGCCATCACGGGGATTTACGCGGCGTATGGGGTTCTCGGCGCACTGTACGAGAGATCGCAGAGCGGTCACGGCTCACTGGTCGAGATCTCGATGCTCGAGGCAATGGCGCACTTTGCAGTCGAGCCTTTCGCGGCGTTCTTTGCGCTCGGCGCTACACCCAAATCGACGGATCGTCCGCGACTCGCCCAGGCCTACATCCTGCGCACCGCGGACGGTCAACTGCTCGCCATTCACCTGTCCTCACTCGAAAAGTTCTGGCGCGGACTGACCCAGGCGCTCGAGGCAACGGAACTCGATGCAGATCCGCGTTTCAGCGATCGCCTGGGGCGCATCGACAACTATGAAGCGCTCGGTGAGGTTCTCGATCGGCTGTTTCGTACCCGCCCGATGGCCGAGTGGGCGCAGCGGCTGAGCGATCACGATGTCCCGTTTGCGCCGATCAATGGGATCGATTCCGTCGTCAAGGACCCCCAGGCGAAGCACCTCGGCCTGGTCGTGCCGGTGGAGTCATTCAGGGAAGGTGGCCGATATGCAGTGCGACCGCCGCTTCAATTCAACGGCGAGCGCGCGACGCGGGTGTCCGCGGCGCCGCTGCTCGATGAGCACGGAACCGAGATACGGACGGCCCTGAGCAAGGACAAGCGCTGGCCCGCGCGTTCCGGGCCACAGAGCGCACGCCGGGCAGCCGGGTGAAAGACATGGCACGTGAAATTCAAACGCTCTTTCCAACCTCCCTGGTCGGGAGTCTTCCGCAGCCTGATTGGCTGATTGACCGCGCCAAGCTCGCAGGTCGCTTCCCGCCGCGAGTGCGCGCCAAGGAACTCTGGCGTATCCCGGAACCTTACCTTGCCGAGGCGCAGGACGACGCCACGATTCTCGCCATCAAGACTCAGGAAGAGGCCGGCCTCGACATCATCACGGACGGCGAAATCCGCCGCGAGAGTTATTCAAATCGATTCGCGACCGCGCTCGAGGGTGTCGATATCGACAACCCGGGGACCGCACTCGATCGGAGCGGTCATCCAAATCCAGTCCCGCGCGTCGTGGGCCCGATACGCCGCAAGCATCCGGTTGAAGTTGCAGACCTGGAGTTTCTGAAGCGACACACCACACGTTTGCGGAAGATCACCGTTCCGGGCCCGTTCACGATGTCGCAACAGGCGCAGATCGAGCACTACGGTGGCGACGCGGGCAAGGCGGCGATGGACTACGCTGCCGCGGTCAACGAGGAGATCCGCGATCTGTTCGCCGCTGGCGCCGACCTCGTGCAGATCGACGAGCCCTACATGCAAGCCCGGCCTGCCTTGGCGCGCCAATACGGCCTGGAAGCGCTCAACCGCGCGCTCGACGGGATCGGCCAGACAACCGCCGTCCATATTTGCTTCGGCTACGCGGCGATCATTCACGAGCGGCCCAACGCCTATTCGTTTCTGCCAGAGCTCGCACGCTGCAGCTGTCAGCAGGTGTCGATCGAGACTGCACAGTCGAAGCTGGACTGTTCGGTCCTTACGTCTCTCAAGGGCAAGAAGATCATCCTCGGGGTCATCGATCTTGCCGACCAGACGGTGGAATCACCTGAAACCGTAGCAGCGCGCATTCGTCGCGCACTCGAGTTCGTTGCAGCCGAGAACATCATCGTCGCGCCGGATTGCGGCATGAAATACCTGCCCAGGGATGTGGCGTTCGGAAAGCTCAGGTCGATGGTCGCTGGAGCCCGCTTGGTGCGTGCTGAGCTCGAGCGACGAGGCAACAGTAACAAGTCGAGTCACTAGCGGAGGGGTTCAAATGGCTACCAAGAGGGGGCGACTCGTATCGCTGAGCGTGATGTTTGCGCTCGGGTCGATGTTGGCGGTCGACGTGATGGCGCAACAGGCACAGGTCGTCGGCACGCCGGGCACGCTGGAAGAAGTCGTGGTGACGGCGCGAAAGCGCGATGAAGCGTTTCGCGACGTACCGGTGACCATCAACGTGTTCACCGAGCGGGCGATCGAGGCGGCCGGAATCACCAAGCCCGCCGACTACATCCGCATGGTTCCGAACATGAACCTGGTGGAAACGCAGAATGTGGGTAACGCCTTCGTCGTGATCCGTGGCATATCGCAGGCGCGCAACAGCGAGCCCTCGGTTGCGGTGCTCATCGACGGCGTCGCGCAGACTAACCCGGCCCAGTTCAACCAGGAGCTCTACGACATTCAGCAGATCGAAGTGTTGAAGGGTCCGCAGGGCGGTCTGTATGGCCGCAACGCCATCGGCGGAGCGATCCTGTACACGACGCGGCCCCCGGCCGATGAGTTCGAAGGGTCGGTCACGCTGGGTTACGGAAACGAATCGTCCTATACGGCCAAGGGCGACATCAGCGGCCCTATCACGGACCAACTGAAATACCGTGCGTCCGTCGCGTACTACGACACTGAGGGCTTCCTTGAAAACGAATTCCTCGGCACCAAGGCCGACCCGGTACGCAACCTTGCCGGTCGCGTGCGCCTGCTGTGGGAGCCGAACGATCTCTTTACCGGCGACTTGCGGGCCTCATATTCCAAGATCGATACCAAGGCACTCTATTTCGTGATTCCACGGGCGGACGAGGCGAACGTCTTCAGCATCGTTTCAGACGCGAACAACACCAGCACACCGATCACGCTCGACAACCCAGGGACCAACGAGCGTGAAATGTGGAATGTGGCCCTCAAGCTCGACTTCAACCTCGGCGGCGGGACCCTGACATCGATCTCTTCCTACGACGACACCGAAGAGGTCCTGACGGGCGATGCATTCGACTTTCGACCGGCGCCACAGTCGTTCTTCTTCACGTTCCTGCCCATCGTGGGCGGCCCCGCTGTGGACCTGAACCAGAGCCAGTTCCTCGACGTCCAGGCCTACAGCCAGGAGATTCGCTTCACGTCGCCGACCGAGGGGCGTTTCCGTTGGATCGCGGGTGCCTACTATGCACACACGGATCGATTCATCTCCACGGGCAACATGATCGATACGGGAGCAGGTGTGTTTCCCGTGTACCACGAGCCGCGGTTGTCGGGGAACAATCCAAGCTTCACGTTCCTCGCTGATTCGCAGGACCAGGATGCCTGGTCGGTGTTCGCAGATGCGACCTTCGAGGTCACCGACAAGTTCGAGATCGACGCCGCGATCCGTTACGACGAGGACAAGCGCGAGAACACCACCGAGACACCGCAGGGGTTCATTCCGCAGCCGCCTCCGCCGGAGCCTCAGGTGAATACGGGTGACAAGCGCTCGCACACGTGGAGCGAACCGCAGCCCAAGATCACGCTGCGCTACAAGCCGGTGGACAACGTCACCCTATACGGCGGTTATAGTCGCGGTTTCCGCAGCGGTGGTTTCAACCAGACCGGCGTCGGCGCGGTGGCCGATGCGCAGGTCCCGCCGATCTTTGGTGTGAACGACCTGTTCGAAGCGGAGGTCGCGGATACGTACGAGATCGGGTTCAAGGGCCAGTTCCTCGATCGCCGCCTGGACCTTGGAGTGGCGCTGTTTTCGACCAAATCGGAGAACGGGTACTTCTTTGTGTTCCTGGCTGCGAACTCGACGCAGAACCTCGGCAATCTCGATGCAGACTACGACGGCGGGGAACTCGAGCTCGCGGCCCATCTGACCGATCGCTTCGATTTTTACGCGTCCTACGGTTACACGGACAGCAAGATTACCGACATGGAGGATCGTAGCGTCGTCGGCAACGAAGCACCGCTGGTCTCGCGTTACACAGCCAATGCCGGTTTGCAGTATCGGCAGCCCCTGTCGGCGGGGCTGGACCTGACCTTCCGCGCGGATTACCGCAAGGTCGGCGAGACATGGTGGGACCCGTACAACGTCACCTCGCGTGACCCGATCGATCTCCTCGATGGGCGGATCAGCCTGGGCAGCGACAAGTGGCGCGTCGCCGCCTGGGGCAAGAATCTCACCGACGAGGAATATAATCAGGAATTCTCGCCTGGCGGCTTCCTGTTCAAGGGCCTGCCGCGCCAGTACGGGCTTGGAGTTCACGTACAAGTTCTGAGTGGAGTTATCTGTCATGGCTATCAAGGCAAAACTGCCGTCACGGCTGCATCACACGGCCTACGTGTCGCGGGATTTCGAGGCGACGCGCAAGTTCTACGAGGAGGTCATCGGGCTGCCGCTGATGGCGACCTGGTGCGAGAAGGACATGCTGTTCGGCGCCGAGCGCACGTACTGTCATCTGTTCTTCGGGCTAGGCGACGGTGGGGCGTTGGCGTTCTTCCAGTTCGCGAATGCGGGGGATCAGGAGCAGTTTGGCCCCAGGATGCCGTTCACGCCGTTTCACCACATCGCCCTCAGGGTCGATGAGGAGACGCAGGCAGGGATCGAGAAGCGGCTCAAGGATGCGGGTTTCAAGGAACCGCAGTCGTTCGTGCTGGAACACGGCTATTGCCGTTCGGTGTATGTGACCGACCCCAATGGAATGATCGTGGAATTCACGCGCGATCACCCCGACGTCGAAAGGATCAACCGCGAGGCCGTGGGTAAGGCTCACGCAGAGCTCAAGCGCTGGCTGGCGGGCGATCACACGTCGAACAACACGTACCGCTAGCGCGAATGGCGCTGAACGAGACCGGGCGTTGAGGCTCAGCACTGAACGGATTCTGACCACGCACGTCGGGAGCCTGCCGCGCTCACAGGCGGTGACCGACGTGCTGTTCGCTCGCGAGAATGGAACGCTTGCTGATGCGGCTGCCGGTACCGCGACGATTGCTGCCGCGGTGCAGGACGTCGTGCGTCGCCAGATGGAGGCTGGCATCGATGTCGTGAGCGACGGCGAAATGAGCAAGATCAGCTATGCGACCTACATCGCTGATCGCTTCACCGGCTTTGCAGGCGACACGCCGCGAGAGCCGGGCCAGGACCTGGTGGAATTTCCCAGTCTGCTGAAGAAGCTCGCCGAACGTGGCGCGACCGCGAAGTATCGCAGGCCGCGATGCGTAGGCGACATCAAGGTCAAGGACCTGGCGCCGCTCCAGGGCGATATCGATCATCTGCGCGCGGCGGTCGCCCAGGCTCATCCATCCGATGCCTTTCTGAACGCTGGCTCTCCGGGCGTGATCGCGTTCTTTCAACCGAACGACTACTACCCGAACATCGATGCCTACCTGGAGGCGCTCGCCGAAGCGTTACGCACCGAGTACGAGGCGATCGTTGCAGCGGGTCTGCTGCTGCAGATCGATGCGCCGGACCTCGGGATGGGCCGTCACACGATGTATCGCCATGCGAGCGTGCAGGATTTCCTCAAGCGCGCGGCGGTACACATCGAAGTGCAGAATCACGCGCTGCGAAACGTGCCTGGGGATCGCGTGCGCATGCACGTGTGCTGGGGCAACTACGAAGGACCTCATCACCACGACGTGCCGATGGAAGATCTTCTGCCCATCGTCATCAAGGCCAAGCCGCAGGCGTTGCTGTTCGAGGCTGCGAACCCGCGCCACGCACACGAGTGGGCAGTATTTCGTGACGCGCACATTCCGGATGACAAGGTCCTGATCCCGGGTGTCATCGGCTCAACGAGCAATTACGTGGAGCACCCGCTGCTGGTGGCCGAGCGCATCTGCCGGTTTGCGGACATTGTGGGTCGCGAACGCGTGCTGGCCGGCAGTGACTGCGGATTCAGCACCTTTGCCGGCTTTGGTCCCGTAGAGCCGGATATCGCGTACATGAAGTTCGCTGCGATGGCGGAGGGCGCACGCATCGCCAGCAAGAGGCTCTGGTGAGGGTACCAGGCTCCGTTGCATAACTCGTTGCATAACTCGCTCGGTTCCCGGCTCCGCATCGAGTTATGCAACGAGTTATGCAACGGAGCCTGGTACCCGAGATGGAGATGCGGCAGAGGCGCCTCCTGCCACACAGGAGACACCCCTGCCACATTGAGGGGGGGATACCCCTCAGAACTTCTTCAGTCGACGTTCACCCTCACGGTCACGTACCACTGCCGCGGCGGGCTGTAGGTCCCCGTGTGTTCACCGGCGGCTTCGTTGATCGAGCCCGTCACGAGGTAGCGCTCATCGGTCAGGTTCGTGCCACCCACGGCGAACTCGTACTTGTCATCTGGTGACGAGTAGCGAATCGACGCATTCAGATTGTCGGTCGAATCACGGTGCAGGTTGGCCGTGTTGAGTGAGTCGTTGAACATGTCGTCGGTGTACGTGTAGTCCACCGCGAAGCGCAAATTGCTGCCGCTGCCGAGTCCAACATCCAGCGTCGGGCCGAAATTGATCTTGAACTCCGGCGTCTTCGGCAGCTTGCTGTCCAGCGGAATGTGGGCTTCGGGTGCGATTTCCTTGTACTCAGCATCGATGTAGCCGGCCGCCAAGGTGAAGCCGAAGCCGCCGCCGAGGACGGCCTGCGACTCGATTTCCGCTCCCTTCAGGCGCGCCTTGCCTGCATTGCGCAGCACCGGTGATGCGCCTTCCTGGAAGTTGAGTTGGATGTCGTCGTAGTCGGTGTAGAAGACCGCCGTGTTCACCAGGAAGCGATTGTCGAGGAACACGGACTTCAGGCCGAGTTCGTACGACTCGGCACGTTCCGGCTTGAACTCAGCAGCCGCACCATCGGTGATCGGCATGGACAGGCGCGTCGTCCAGCCGCCGGACTTGAAGCCCTCCGAGTACTTGACGTACGTCATGGCGTCGTCCGAGAAGGTCCACTGGAGTCCAACCTCAGGCGTGAATTCCGTGAAGGTCTGTTTTTGCTGGTCTGGCGGGAAGTAACGCAGCGGCTGCTCAGCCGACGGGAAACCGAGCAACTGCTGGCAGGTGAGGAACGGCGGACCGCCGATGAGCGTCGAAGGCGCGTCCGGCGGAGTGCATCCGCTGGCTTTGTATGAGAACCCGTTGAGATCGGCCTGACCGCCGATGAACTTCTTCGTTTCGTCCGAGTAGCGGCCACCGAGTGTTGCGCTGAAATGGTCCGTGAACTTGTAGTCGATGTGCAGGAAGCCCGCGTACGACTCGGTGTCCACGTCGTTCTGGTAGTCATAGACGTAGAGCAGACCCTGGAACGGCACGAAGTCGTGGACGAAGCCGTTCTCCTTGAAGTAGTAGAGGCCGGCGACGAATTCGAGGTTGTCGTTGAACGCTCGGCCAAGCCACTGGAGCTCTCCAGAGAACTGGTACTGGTTCTGGTTGTCCGTCACTTCCTGGATCGACTCCGGCGTGCCATCGAGGTCGATGCCGACACTCCACTTGATCTGGCGGTAGCCGGTGATGAACTTCACTTCGTTCTGGTCGTTGAGAGTCCAGTCCGCAGTCAGCGAGGTGCCCCAGACGATCATTCTTCGCAAAGCTCACGCCATTGGCGTAGGTCTTGTCGATGTCGCCCGTCTGCGTGTTCGCAAAGTTCCAATAGATGCGCGGAGTGGCTGACAGAAGGGAATTGCCTCCCGGGCCACTGACGTAGCCGGCACCGCCGAGCGCGGCGCCGCCGGTTCCGCCCAACTCCGGTGAGCCCGTTGCGCGCGGGCCGCACACGCCGTTGATGGTATTCCATTGGCCCGCAAAGATCGGATCGACTCCACCAGGTGCATTCAGAGCAGCTGGCCGTGCTGCTGATGCAGGTGTTGTAGGTATAGCCAAAGATGGCCGCGGGAGTCGTGTTGACGCTCAGGATCGTCACGGGTGTCGAGGGTTGATCCTGGTGCTGGTAGTCGCCCGTCACAGTCAACTTGAACGCATCCGACGCGTGCCAGACGACCTTGCCGCGGATCACTTGCAGGTTCTGGCCGCCGTACGAACTGGCCTGGTCGTAGCCGGCCCTGGGGTACGCGTTCGGCGGATCGACGACCCAGGGTGTGTCGCCCAACAGTGTGCCGGCTGGATACGGGATCACGTCCTGGTATCCGTCGCGCTGCGAGGACGAGGCCGTGACGGTCGAGAGCAGCTTGTCGGTGATCGGCAGATCGGCCGTGAATCCGACATCGGCGCGGCTGAAACTGCCGCCCGTTGCCTGGGCCTGGAAACGCGCTTCTGTTCCGGGCTCATGAGTCACGATGTTGATCGCGCCGCCGATCGTGTTACGGCCGAATAGGGTGCCCTGGGGTCCCTTGAGGATTTCAACCCGATCGACGTCCAGAAGGTTCTGGTTAGCACCGATCGTGCGCGCGAGGAACACGCCGTCGAGGTAGACACCTACGCCCGGGTCGATATTGAAGGCGAAGTCATCCTGGCCGATGCCGCGAATGGACGCGGAGAGCACCGAGGTGTCGCCCGAGAACGGCGAGCTCGCGTCCAGATTCACGTTCGGAGTCAGGTTGCTCAGCGAGTGGATGTCCGTGACACCCTTCGCTCTCAACGTCTCCGTCGTGAATGCACTGACCGCGATCGGGACGTTCTGGATGTTCGCTCACGCCTCTGGGACGTGACGATGACTTCCTCCAGCGTCTGACCAGCAGTGCCGGTGACCTGAGCTGGTGTCTGCTGGGCAGAGGCGGGTGTGCATACAAGCATCGCAATACCCGTACAGAGCGCCCATGCAAGGCGCGACGATCGGGCGTGGTCGAGTCTGATCATGTTGTCCCCCCTGTGGAATCGATCAGATGCGGCAATAGGTCGTGCTTCGTGAGTCTCGAATTTTCGGATAGCGAATGTGTCTTCGGTTTCAGCGTAACTGTTAACCCTTCACTTGGCGAGCGCAAGCCGTCGTACGACCTCCGCGGGCGCCATGTGAAAACCGGACAGGTTGATGCTCTCCTTCGCGGCGTTGGCATGCTCGCGCATGAGCGCCTCCGCCCGTCCACTCTCGCCACGCTCGAGCGCATCGACGATGCCGTGGTGCTGTCGATGGGCGTGAAAGATCATGTTGTACATCTGCTCGAGGTTGGTCCGGTCGAACGCGAGGGCCTGTGGGCCAGCGAACGGAACCCGGCCGTTGCGCTCCAGCGCTTCGGAGAGGATCACGCTGCCGGCTTCCTGCAGGATCAAGCCGTGGAAGCGCGCGTTCATCTCCGCATAAGGTGCCTCATCGCTCTCCTCGAGGCGGCGCTTGCGCAGCAGTTCATCGCCGTCGTGCAGACAGGCGCGCAACTCACGGATGAAAGCCTTCGAGGCGCCTTGTTCGGCGATACGACGAGCGGCGAGTCCTTCGAGGACGCCGCGGGTATCGATCGCGTCCAGGACGTCGCGCGGAGTGAACGCTCGCACGACATAGCCGCGAGTCCCGTGCTCGGTCAGAAGACCTTCCTGGGCGAGCAGTGGGAGCGCCTGGCGCACGGGCGTTCGCGACACCGCCGAGCTGTTCGGCGACGGGGGCTTCGGCCACTCGCTGCCCGGGCACGAGCTCGCCGCGCAAGATCATCTCGCGCAGCCGCACGATCGCTTCGGATAGCTGAGTGCTCACGCAGGATCCCCCCCTACTGACAGCGCCGATGCTGCTTCTTAGGATCCCAATCTGTCAAGATGGGATCCCAAAATCCACAGCCGCGGCGGCGGGTTTCACGCGTGGACGAAAAGCTGTTCTTCGAGCGTCGTGTTGCGGACGATCTCGTGTGTCACGCTTCCCCAGTTGCCTGTTGCGTGCCTGGTGATGAATCAGTAGGTGGCGGGACCAATTGAGTCATTGCGTATTGATAGAGAGGGGTTGAGTTTATGAGTCAGCAAAGCCTGGAGACCGTACTGAAGAGCGCGGGGAACCCGGTCAAGATGCTGCGCAATTCGCGCATCGGGGCCTACGTCTACCCGGTCGTTCCGATGGAGTTCACCAACTGGCGCGACGAGCAGCGGGCCTGGCGCGAGACGGCGGTGCTGTTCGACCAGTCGCATCATATGGCGGAGCTCACCATCAAGGGGTCCGATGCGCTCAAGCTGGTTTCGCATTGCACGATCAACAGCTTCGCCAGTTTCACGCCGAACAAGGCGAAGCAAATGGTTCCGTGCAGCTACGATGGCTACGTCATCGGTGACGGAATTCTCTTCTATCTCGCGGATAAGGAATTTCTGTTCGTGGGTCGTGCCCCGACTGTGAACTGGCTGCAGTTCCAGGCCGAAACGGGCGGTTACAAGGTCGACATCATTCGGGACGATCGCTCGCCGTCCCATCCGCGCGGCAATGCAGTCACGCGACGCCACTATCGCTACCAGGTGCAGGGCCCGAACGCGGCCAAGATTCTCGAGCGCGTGAATGGCGGCCCGATCCCGGACGTCAAGTTCTTCACCATGGATGCGATCACGATCAAGGGTCGCAAGGTGCGCGCCTTGCGTCATGGCATGGCGGGCGCGCCGGGATTGGAAGTCTGGGGTCCGTACGCGGAGCGCGATGAAATTCGCGAAGCGATCCTCGAGGCGGGCAAGGACTTCGGTATCGTGCAGGTCGGCGCTCGCGCGTATTCGAGCAACACGCTCGAATCCGGCTGGATCCCCTCGCCGCTGCCCGCGGTCTACACGGGCGAGAAGATGAAGAAGTACCGCGAGTGGCTGCCGGCCGGACGGCTACGAGGCCAGTGGCTCGCTCGGCGGCAGCTTCGTCTCCGACAACATCGAGGACTACTACGTCACTCCGTACGAGCTGGGGTACGGGCCGTTCGTCAAGTTCGACCACGACTTCATCGGTCGCGAGGCACTCGAAAAGATCGCCAACAAGCCGCATCGCAAGAAGGTGACCTTCGCCTGGAACCCTGACGACATGGCGAAGATCTACGCATCGCTCTTCCGTACGGACGGCGATCTCTACAAGTTCTATGACCTTCCGAATTCGAACTACGCTTCCTCGTCTACGACAAGATCACGAAGAACGGTAAGGTCGTGGGCTTCTCGATGTTCGGGGGTTACAGCTGCAACGAGCGCACCGCGCTGTCACTCGGTATCGTCGATCCGGAGATCAACGTCGGCGAGGTCCTCACGGTGACGTGGGGCGAGGAGAATGGCGGTACGCAGAAGGCGACTGTCGAGCGGCATAAACAGCTCGATGTCAGGGTGAAAGTGTCGCCGGTTCCCTATGCGCGGGAAGTGCGCGAGGCTTACCACGAGGGCTGGCGCAGCAAGCAAGCGTGACGCGGGCGAGCCCGGGCTCGGCCCTGCGGGCAGTGCGTCGTTACTAGAGGAGAGTAACCACGCCACGGCCGCCATCGACACGGATGCGCTGACCGTCCTTGATTCGTGAAGTCGCCGTGCCCGTGCCGACGACGGCGGGAAGACCGTATTCGCGCGCCACGATCGCGGCGTGGCTCATCGATCCACCGATGTCGGAAACGGCGGCAGAGATCTTCTGAAACACGGGCGCCCAGGTCGGATTGGTGACCTGGCAGACGAGGATGTCTCCTTTCTGCAGGCGCCCGATTTCCTCCACCGACTTCACGATGCGCGCCGGGCCTTCGACAACGCCGCTCGAAGCGGCAAAGCCCCTGTATCTCGTTGCTTGTCGGCCCGTCACCGGCATTCAGCCATGTTCGAGTGTTTCGCTCGTGATGCCCCAGAGCATGACGATCGCGGATCGTTGATTGCTTCTGGCACGGTCCGAGCGCGGGCGGCGTGTCGTGCTTCGCCCACTCCGCGA
>CAVOLM010000029.1:0-104056 GCA_963696675.1 uncultured Gammaproteobacteria bacterium
GAAGTCACTTGGCCGCGAGGAGATCCGCAGCATCGTGGCGGAGCGAGGGTCAGTTGAAGTGCGCTGCGAGTTCTGCAATCGCTCGTATCAGTTCGATGCAATCGACAGCGAGCAGATCTTTCATGCCGGGTCCGAAGCTCCACCGCACACACTTCAGTAAGGCCCCCAGGTAGTGCGCCGGCTCATCGCCCTCTCCGTCCTGCTGATTGCGAGCGGTCGACTTTTCGCGCAGGAGCTGGAGCCGCGCGCCTCTCCCCGAGTCCAACCGGAACTCACTTCGTGGTGCTGGGTGCGGTCGAATCGACTGGTGGCGTCTCCGTGGACCCGGCACTGCCGATCGAGAATGTGTCCGGCACGATCGACTCAGTGGTGGCGGGCTACGGACAGATTTTCGGCCTGTTCGGGCGCAGCGCGGGCCTCGCGCTGGCCCTGCCGTACGTGGATGCGCAAGTGCAAGGCGACGTCGGCGAAGTCACACACAACGTCACGCGGACCGGGTTTGGCGACCTCAGATTGCGCTTCACACTCGGATTGCTCGGTAGTCCTGCGCTCTCGCCACGCGAATTTGTTCGACGCACGCCGCATCCGGCATTGGGTGCGAGCCTGGTGGTGGTAGCGCCCACCGGCGAGTACTTCCCCGACAAGCTGATCAACATCGGCGCCAATCGCTGGAGCTTCAGGCCAGAAATCGGTGTGATCTGGCCACTCAGGAAGTGGTACCTCGAGTTATCGGGCGGCGTATGGCTGTTCGGCGACAACGATGATTTCTTTGGCGGAGTCGTGCGCGAGGCAGGAAGCCCTCACGAGCTTCCAGGCGAATGCCAGCTACACGTTCCGGCCGCGCCTCTGGCTCTCGGCGGGCTGGACCCACTACACCGGCGGGCGAACTACGGTCGACTCAGTACGCAAGTCCGACTGGCAAGACAATGATCGTTACGGCATGACCCTCTCGATTCCCTTATCGACCCGGCAGTCCCTCAAGTTCGCCGCCAGCCGGGGTGCCACGACCCGAATCGGGTCGGACTTTGACACCTACGGCGTCAGTTGGCAGATGGTCTGGTTCTGACCTCCACTGTGATCGAAATGCTTGCCAAGTGGCCGTCTCGACATGTATATAAGGACATCCTTATATCGTTAAGTGCTATGACAAGCAGTCCATTTGCGGAGGTCGTCGAGAGCCTGCGAGCCGTCGCTGAAACGACGCGCCTGCGCATCCTGAGCGTGTGCGAAAAAGGCGAGCTCACCGTGGGCGAGATCGGACGCGTACTCGGACAGAGCCAGCCGCGCGTCTCGAGGCATCTGAAGCTGCTGTGCGATGCCGGGCTCCTGCAGCGATTCCGGGAACTGAACTGGGTCTACTACCGCGTGCCGCCGTACGGCCGGGGCGCGGAGCAGGCCGCGCAGGTTCTCGCGTGGGTTGATTCCGAGGATCCTGCCTTGCTCCTCGATCAGCAGCGCGCTGCCGAGGTGCGTGCCGATCGCGCCCGCCAGGCCGCGGAACACCTGCAGGAGAAAAATCGCGATGCGCTGTCGAGCCCACCAGAAGAAGAGTCGCGGTTGTGCGAGGTGCTTCTGCAGGAAGTGGGACAGGACAGTCTCGGTGACCTGCTCGACATCGGTACTGGCACTGGACGTATCCTGAATTGGCTGGGCTCGCGGGCGCGTCAGGCGATTGGCGTGGACCTGTCGAGCGATGCGCTGCGCGTCGCACGAACCAACGTGCACGGTGCTGGCTTGACCCACTGCATGCTGCAGCAGGGCGACATGTACGAGCTGGCCTTTCCACCCGCATCCTTCGACTCGATCACCATCGACCGCGTCCTGTCGCGCGCGAAGTCGCCCGGCGCCGCACTCGCCGAGGCGGCGCGCCTGTTGCGGCCGCAGGGCCGCCTGATCATCGTCGAGGACTACGATCGGCTGGACGCGCAAGGCAGCGCCGCGCGCCATCCGCTCACCATCCTGCGTGAATGGTTCGCCAGTTGCGGCCTCGGTTGCGAGCGGCTGCGGCCGGTCGATACCGCTCGCGAGCATCTCATCATTGCCATCGGGCGCAGATCCGCGGCCGTGGAAGCAGCTGCCTAGAAGGAGCGCGCCCATGGCAAAAGCACCGCCTCGTCGATCGGGTCCAGGAATCCGCCGCACGGCTCACGCGGCCGGTCGAGGTTTCATTCGAGTTCTTTCCCCCGAACGATGCGCAGATGGCCGAGACGCTGTGGGCCTCGGTGCAGCGGCTCGCACCCCTCAATCCACGCTTCGTCTCCGTCACCTACGGCGCGGATGGCTCGACTCGCCAGCGCACACACCACCTCGTGCATCGCATTCAGAGCGAGACCACGCTCACCGGCGCGCCGCATCTCACCTGCATCGGCGCGACACGCGAGGAGCTCAGCGAGATTGCGCGTTCCTATTGGGCCGACGGTATCCGCCACATCGTTGCCCTGCGCGGCGATCCACCGCAGGGCAGTGGGCCCTATCAGCCTGAGCCGGGCGGCTTTGCCTATGCGGTGGACCTCGTTGCCGCCCTGAGACGCGTCGCGGATTTTGAGATCTCGGTCGCTGCCTATCCCGAAGGGCATCCCCAGGCGCCGACCATGGAGTTCGACCTGGACAACCTCAAGCGCAAGATCGACGCCGGTGCCGATCGCGCCATCACGCAGTTCTTCTTCGAGCCGGACTTGTTCCTGCGCTTTCGCGATCGCTGCCACCGGGCCGGTATCGGCGTCAGCATCGTGCCGGGGATTCTCCCGATCACGCGCTTCCCGCAATTGCTCCGGTTCGCCGAGCGCTGTGGCGCCTCGGTTCCGGACTGGTTGCAGCACCGTTTCGATGGTCTCGACGATGACCCGGAAACGCGCCGCCTGATCGCGGCCAGTGTCGCGATCGACCAGGTGCACGCGCTGCAGCGACACGGTATCGACGAGTTTCACTTCTACACGCTCAATCGCGCCGAGCTCACCTACGCCATCTGCCACGCGCTGGGCGTCCGCCCACGCCTGCCGAACAGCGTGCCGCCGCTGATGGCTGCGATGTCAGACCGCAAGGCCAGCATCGCCGCGCTGCGCAAGCTCCTCGAGCAACGTATCGTCGTGCTCGATGGCGCCATGGGCACGATGATCCAGCGCCACCAGCTCGACGAGGCCGCCTATCGCGGCGAGCGCTTCCGGAATTGGCCCCGCGACGTCAAGGGCAACAACGATCTGCTCACGCTGACACGACCCGCCGTCATCGAGGACATTCACCGCGCGTACCTCGAAGCGGGCGCCGACATCATCGAGACCAACACCTTCAATTCGAGCGCCCCTTCGCAGTCCGACTACGGCATGCAGGGGCTGGTCGCGGAGCTCAATTACGAAGCCGCCCGCATCGCCCGGCGCGCGGCGGACAGCGTTGAGCGCGAAACCGGGATGCCGCGATTCGTGGCGGGCGCGCTCGGCCCGACCAATCGCACCGCCTCACTCTCGCCCGACGTCAATGACCCGGGCATGCGCAACGTCACCTTCGATGAGCTGGTCGCGACCTATGGCGAAGCGACGCGCGAGCTGATCAGGGGCGGCGCGGACCTGATCCTGATCGAGACCATATTCGACACGCTGAACGCGAAGGCCGCATTGGTCGGCGCGAGCGAAGCGATTGAAGCGTCGGGCGAAGACATACCGATCATCGTCTCCGGCACGATTACCGATGCTTCGGGCCGCACGTTGTCAGGTCAGACGACCGAGGCGTTCTGGAACTCGATCCGTCATGCTCGGCCGCTTGCCGTCGGACTCAACTGCGCGCTCGGCGCCAGGCAGCTGCGTCCCTACATCGAGGAACTCGCAACCCTCGCCGATTGCTATGTGTGCGCTTATCCCAACGCGGGTCTGCCCAATGCATTTGGCGAGTACGAGGAGACGCCGCAGGAAACGGCGGCGATCCTGGAGGAGTTCGCGGCCAGCGGCTTCGTGAATCTCATCGGTGGTTGCTGCGGCACGACTCCGGATCACATCCGGTTGATCGCGGCCGCCGTGGCGCGCCATTCGACGCGCAAGCCGACTCCGATCGCGAGCAAGATGCGCTTGAGTGGCCTGGAGCCGCTCAACCTCGACAGTACCAGCCTGTTCGTCAACGTGGGCGAGCGCACCAACGTCACCGGCTCCGCCAAGTTCCGCAAGCTGATCGAAGCGAACGACTACGCTACGGCGGTCGACATTGCACGCCAGCAGGTCGCCAACGGCGCGCAGATGATCGATGTGAACATGGACGAGGGCATGCTCGACTCGGAAGCGGCGATGGCGCGTTTTCTGCGCCTGGTGGCCGCGGAACCGGACATCGCGCGCGTGCCGATCATGATCGACTCCTCGAAGTGGTCGGTCATCGAGTCCGGGCTCAAGTGCGTGCAGGGCAAGGGCGTCGTCAACTCGATCAGCCTGAAGGAGGGTGAGGAATCGTTCATCCATCATGCGCGACTCGTGCGCCGCTATGGCGCAGCCGTCGTGGTGATGGCATTCGATGAGCAGGGGCAGGGAGATACCGTGGAGCGCCGCGTCGCCATCTGCGAGCGCGCCTTCCGCATCCTGACGGAAGCAGGTCGGCTTTCCCCCCGAAGACATCATCTTCGATGCGAATATCTTCGCGGTCGCGACCGGCATCGAAGCGCACAACAACTACGCGCTCGACTTCATCGAGGCCACGCGCGAGATCAAGCGCCGCATGCCGGGCGTGCGCACCAGCGGCGGTGTCAGCAACGTGTCGTTCTCGTTTCGCGGCAACGACCCGGTGCGCGAGGCGATGCACTCGGTGTTCCTGTATCACGCGATTCGCGCCGGTCTCGACATGGGCATCGTCAATGCGGGCCAGCTCGCCATCTACGAGGAGATCGCACCGGAGCTGCGCGAACGCGTCGAGGACGTCATTCTCAACCGCCGCCCCGATGCCACGGAACGGTTGCTGGAAATCGCGGCGCGCTTTCAGGGCGAAGGCGGCGCCCGCAAGCAGGATGAGCTCGAATGGCGCAGCTGGCCGGTTTCGAAGCGCCTCGAGCACGCGCTGATCAAGGGGATCGATGAATTCATCATCGAGGACACCGAGCAGGCGCGCCGCGAGGCGCCGGCGCCGCTCAGGGTGATCGAAGGCCCCCTGATGGATGGCATGAACGTCGTCGGCGACCTGTTCGGCTCCGGAAAGATGTTCCTGCCGCAGGTGGTGAAATCCGCGCGTGTCATGAAAAAGGCCGTTGCCCATCTCGTGCCGTTCATCGAGCGCGAACAGCAGGGCGCGAGGCAATCCAACGGCAAGATCGTGATGGCCACGGTGAAGGGCGATGTGCACGACATCGGCAAGAACATCGTCGGCGTCGTGCTCCAGTGCAATAACTTCGAAGTGATCGATCTCGGCGTCATGGTCCCGAGCGAGAAGATTCTCGAGACCGCGCGCCGCGAAGGCGCGACCCTGATCGGCCTGTCGGGACTGATCACGCCGTCGCTCGATGAGATGGTGCACGTGGCGCGCGAGATGCAGCGCCAGCAGTTCACGCTTCCGTTGCTGATCGGCGGTGCCACGACTTCGCCGGCGCACACCTCCGTGAAGATCGATCCGCAGTACCAGGGCGCGGTGGTCTACGTGAAGGATGCCTCGCGATCGGTCGGCATCTGCCAGTCGCTGGTGACGGAGAGCAATCGCGCCGCTTTCATCGCGCGGATCAAGGACGAGCACGAGAAGCGCCGCGTGCAGCATCGCGGCAAGCACGTCAAGGCACCGCAGTTGTCGCTCGGGCAGGCGCGCGCCAATCGTCATCGCATCGACTGGCAGGGCTATCAGCCGCCGAAGCCGATCAAGCCCGGCATCACCGTGTTCGAGGATTACCCGCTGGCGGAGCTCTCGCGCTACATCGACTGGATGCCGTTCTTCAACGCCTGGGAGTTCGCCGGTCGATTCCCCGACGTGCTCACGGATGCGGTGGTGGGTGAGGCGGCGAGCAATCTTTATGCCGACGCGCGCCGCATGCTCAGAACGCTGATCGCGGAACGCTGGCTCACGGCGCGCGCGGTGCTCGGGCTGTTCCCGGCGAACTCGATCGATGACGACGATATCGAGGTCTACGCGGATGAGTCACGCGCACGCGTGATTGCGCGCCTGCACTTCCTGCGTCAGCAGAAGGGCAAGGCGGAAGGTCAGCCGCACAGTTGTCTCGCCGATTTTGTCGCGCCCAAAGTGAAGGGCGCCCGACTACGTCGGCGCTTTCGCGGTCACGGCGGGTCTCGGCATCGAGCCGCATGTCGCGCGCTTCGAGGCGGCACACGATGACTACAACGCGATCCTGCTCAAGGCGCTGGCGGACCGGCTGGCCGAGGCGCTGGCGGAGCGTCTGCACGAGCGCGTGCGCCGCGAGTTCTGGGGCTACGCGCCGGCAGAGCAGCTCGCGAACGAGCAGCTCATCCGCGAGAAATATCGCGGCATACGCCCCGCACCGGGATATCCCGCGTGCCCGGATCACACCGAAAAGGCGACGATCTGGCACTTGCTCGATGTTGAGCGCAACACCGGAATTCGGCTCACCGAGTCCTTTGCCATGTACCCGACCGCCGCGGTGAGTGGCTTCTATTTCTCACATCCCGAAGCGCGCTATTTCGCGGTCGGAAAGATCGACCTGGATCAGGTGCAGAACTACGCGGCCCGCAGAGGCATCAGCCTGGAGGAAGCGCAACGTTGGCTGGCGCCGAATCTCGGCTATGATGCCGACACCGATGCAGACGCGGCCTGATTCGTGAGCCTTCCTGATTCCGCCAGCCTGATTCTCCTGGGTGTGCTGGTCGTACTGGCACTCTTCTTTATCTGGCGCTGGTGGATCGATTGCGCGCGGCGCGCCCGGCGGGCGCGAACGCCCGGGGTTCCTCGATACGGTCACGGGCTTTGTCACCAACTTTTTCGATACGCTCGGCATCGGGTCCTTCGCGACCACCACGGCGATTTTCAAGTTTCGCCACCGCATGCCGGACGAGCAGATTCCCGGCACGCTGAATGCCGGCCATGCGTTGCCGACGGTGGTGCAGACGTTCGTTTTCGTCGCAACGGTCGAGGTCGATGTCACGACGCTCATCGGGATGATCATTGCGGCGGTGCTCGGCGCCTGGCTCGGTGCCGGAGTCGTCACGCGGCTGCCACGGCGAGCCATCCAGGTCGGGCATGGGCCTCGCGCTCCTCGCGGCCGCGACGCTCTTCGTGCTCGCGAATCTCAAGCTGATCCCCGGCGGCGGCGAAGCGCGCGGACTCACCGATGGCCTGCTCGTCATCGGTCTCGTGGTCAATTTCCTGCTCGGCGCGCTGATGACGCTCGGCATCGGGCTCTATGCGCCGTGCCTGATCCTCGTGAGCCTGCTCGGCATGAACCCGGTGACGGCATTCCCGATCATGATGGGCTCCTGCGCGTTCCTGATGCCGCCCGCGGGTTTGACGTTCATGAGGGCCGGCCGCGTGAATTTTGCTGCCATGCTCGGACTTACCTGGGCGGAATTCCTGCGGTGCTCATCGCTGCCTATCCTCGTGCGCTCGCTCCCGCTCGAGCTCCTGCGCTGGCTGGTGGTGATCGTCGTCATCGTGGCGGCGACCATGATGCTGCGCTCGGCGATGCGCAGCCCGTTCCGGGCTGCGGTGCCGAGCCAGGGAGAAGCGTGATGCAGCCTCGCTGGCAGGGTGTCTTTCCCGCCGTCACGACGCAGATGAAGAAGGACCAGTCGCTCGATCTCGACGCGACTGCCAGGCACCTCGAAGCGCTGATCGATTCCGGTGTCGACGGTCTCATCATGCTGGGTTCGCTCGGTGAAAACGCCGCCCTCGAGCCGGAAGAGAAGAAGCGCGTTCTGGCGGTGGCGAAGGAAACTGCTGCGGGCCGTGTTCCGGTGCTCTCCGGGGTCGTCGAAACCAGCACTGCAGCCTCGATTCGCTATGCGCGGGACGCCGAGAAGATGGGACTCGACGGTCTGATGGTCCTGCCCGCCATGATCTACCGCGCCGATGCCGCTGAGACACTCGCGCACTTTCGCGCGGTCGCGCGCGGCCACGGGCCTGCCGATCATTTGCTACAACAATCCGCTCGCTTACGTGGTCGACATCACGCCGCAGATGTTCGTCGAGCTGGCCGAGATCAAGAACCTGGTCGCGATCAAGGAATCCTCGGGCGATGTCCGGCGCATCACGGATCTCAGGAATGCGGTCGGGGATCGCTACGCAGTTGTTCTGCGGCGTCGATGACCTGGTGCTGGAGAGCGTCTTGCTCGGCGCGACCGGCTGGATCGCAGGCATGGGCCTCGCGTTTCCGAAGGAGAACCAGCTCTTCTGGGATCTCGCCATCGCCGGGGACTACCAGGCCGCGCGGGAAATCTATGCGTGGTACACGCCGCTCCTGCACCTCGACACGCCGGTCAAGTTCGTCCAGTACATCAAGCTCGCCATCCAGGAAACCGGCCTCGGCGCTGAATGGGTGCGCGCACCGCGCTTGCCCCTCGAGGGCGATGAACGGCGGCGCGTGCTCGAAATCATTCATCACGGCATCGAAACGCGACCACAGGTTCCGCTGCGGCGCCGGGCGTCATGAGCACGCATCGGGTGCGGGTCATCGATTCGCACACCGGCGGCGAACCGACGCGCGTGGTCATTGACGGCGGGCCACGTCTCACGGGCTCTCTCGCCGAGCGGCTGGCACAGTTTCGTCAGCAACACGATTCCTTCCGTTCCGCCGTGGTGAACGAGCCGCGCGGCTCCGACGTGCTGGTCGGCGCACTGCTCATGGAACCCGTCGATCCCGCGAACGCGGCCGCGGTGATCTTCTTCAACAACGTCGGCTTCCTCGGCATGTGCGGTCACGGCACGATCGGTCTGATCACGACGCTCGCGTGGCTGGAGCGTCTCGCTCCGGGCGAGCATCAGGTGGAGACGCCGGTGGGACTCGTGCGCACGCGCTTGCACCCGGACGGGCGCGTGTCGGTGCGCAATGTGCCCTCGTATCGACACCTCAAGGATGTCGAGGTCGAGGTCGAGGGGCACGGCGTGGTGCGCGGGGACGTGGCCTGGGGCGGCAACTGGTTTTTCCTGGTGAGCGCTCACGGCAGGCGGCTCGAGCTGAGCGACGCCGATGCGCTGATCGATTACACCTGGCGCATTCGCCGGGCGTTGGAGGATGCAGGCGTCAGAGGCTGCAGCGAGGCGAGGTCATCGATCACGTCGAGCTGTTCGGCGAGCCTCACAACGCCGGCGCCGACAGCCGCAATTTCGTGTTGTGCCCGGGCCGTGCCTACGATCGTTCGCCCTGCGGCACTGGAACGAGCGCCAAGCTCGCGTGCCTGCACGCGGACGGCAAGCTTCAGCCCGGCGAGACCTGGGTCCAGGAAAGCATCACGGGGAGCTCGTTCGAAGGATCGATCGAAATCGACGCCGGGCGGATCTTGCCGACCATCGCGGGCCGGGCCTGGATTACCGCCGACGCCACGCTGCTTCTCGATTCAGAAGATCCGTGTTGCTGGGGAATTCAGCCCGCCCTCAGTGCGCCGGGCGATTCCGCCACAGCGCATAAACGCCAATCATCATCCAGACCACGTTGAGTGCGGCGGAAGGCAGCGCGCCGTTCCAGCCGCTGTTCATGATGAACGCCGGCCGCGTCATCGAACCTCGAAGACCGCTTCAACTTCGACTGCCACATCGTAAGGCAGCGCGCTGACGCCCACGGCCATGCGAGCATGGCGGCCTGACTCGCCGAAAATCTGGACAAAGAGATCGGACGCCCCATTCATGACCTGGGAATGCCCGGTGAATTCCGGTACGCCGTTGACATAGCCCGCGACCCGCACACAACGCACGATGCGATCCAGGTCACCGCCAAGAGCCGCGCGCGCGTGAGCGAGCACGTTCAGTGCGCAGAGCCGCGCGGCCTGTTGACCCTCTTCGATCCGATACTCGCGCCCAAGCTTGCCGATGAAACGCCGCTCTCCGTTCCACTGCGAGAGCTGGCCGGTCATGAAGAGCAGGTCGCCGGCGCGCACGTAGGGAACGTAGTTCGCGCCCGGTTTGCTCGGCTCGGGCAACTCGATGCCCAGGTCCTGCAAGCGCTGGTCAATGCGTCCGGCCATATGCCACTCCCGGTTCGAGGTCTGCGCCCGTGTAGTTTAGCGGCCGAACGTCTGGCGGTCCCCTGCCGGGCTCAGCCGGACTCGAATGCGAGCAGGTAAGAGCGCCCACCGAGCGCGCGCATCTGCCACAGGATCCAGTTCTGTCGTTGCCGCACGTACGCGGACGGCGAGCGAACGCTGAAGCGGTGCGGATTCGGTAGCACGGCCGCGAGCAGGGCGCCTTCCGCAGGCGTAAGGTGTGCCGCGGGCTTGCCGAAGTAATCGCGGCTGGCCGCGCCGACGCCATAGGTGCCGCGGCCGAACTCTGCGATGTTCAGATACATCTCGAGGATGCGCTGCTTCGGCCACAGCGTCTCGATCAGGATCGTGAAGTACGCTTCGAATCCCTTGCGCACGAAGCTCGGGTTCTTCCACAGGAACAGGTTCTTGGCAACCTGCTGACTGATGGTGCTCGCGCCCCGCAGGCGCTTGCCATGCCGATGCTGGCGGATCGACTCGTCGATCGACTTCAGATCGAATCCCACGTGCTCGGCGAAGCGTTGATCCTCGGCTGCGATCACGGCAATCGCGGCGTTGGGGGAGATGCGCGAGTAGTCGACCCACTCGTAACGCGTGCGGTACTTGCGATCGCCGTGCGCCAGCGCATCGATCTGCGCACGCATCATGAATGCCGAGGTCGGTGGGTCGAGCCAGCGCAGCGCCAGGACCGTGAGCAGCGTCGCGCCGAACCACAGGAGCGCGATCCAGAGCAGGAATCGCGTGATTCGCCGGCCGAGGCTGCGCTCCGCCATCGCCGCTCGATCAGCGCCGGGCGTACTCAAGCTGCAGGCGGTACGCGGCGCGCCGACTCGATCGTCACGCTCTCGAGCGGCGCATCGTCGTGGCCCTTACGCTTGCCGGTGCGCACCTTGGCGATCTGATCGATCACGTCCATGCCGCGTGTAACACGGCCGAACACGGCATAGCCGAAATTGCCGGACTTGTGGTCGAGAAAGGCGTTGTCCTTGAGATTGACGAAGAACTGCGAGGTGGCACTGTCGACCGCGTTGGTGCGCGCCATCGACAGCGTGCCGCGCAGGTTCCGCAGGCCATTGGCGGCTTCGTTCTTGATGGGCGCTCGTGTTTCTTTCTGATCGAACTCCGGCGTGAGTCCGCCGCCCTGGATCACGAAGCCAGGCACGATGCGGTGAAAAATCGTGCCGTCGAAGAATCCATCGTCGACGTAACGCAGGAAGTTCTCCACGCTGATCGGCGCATCTTCGGGTTCGAGCTCGATGGTGAATTCGCCGAGCGAGGTCTTGAACAGCACTGTCGGTGGCATGAAGGGCTCTCGTGTTGCAGTTTCAATTGCGTCCGGCGGTCACGCGCTCGTGTCCGGCCAGGTCCTGGCGGGTGCGTATGGTACTCAAACCGTGCTGCGAAAACAGCGCGCGAACCGCCGCACCCTGCTCGGCGCCGTGCTCGACGGCCAGCCATCCGCCTGAACGCAGGTGCTCGCGAGCCCGCGCCAGGATCTGTTCGATGGCTTCGAGACCGGTTGGACCCGGCGTAAGCGCGGCACGCGGTTCGTGACTGGTATCGCCGGAGCAAAGTGCCGGATCGGCGCCGGCCACGTAGGGCGGATTCGACACGATGAGATCGCAATGCATCGCGCCGACCGGCTCGTACCAGGAACCGGCGAGAAAGGTGACATTGCCGATCTCGAGCCGCTCGGCGTTGCGGCACGCGAGAATCAGCGCCTGCGCGGATACGTCGGTGGCGGTCACGCGTGCGTTCGGACGCTCGTGGGCGATCGCGAGCGCGATGGCGCCGCTTCCGGTGCCGAGTTCCAGCACCCGCGAGTGTGTTTCGATCGGCAGGATCTCGAGCGCGATTTCGACGAGGAGCTCGGTCTCGGGCCGTGGAATGAGCACGCTACTGTCGACTTCGAGTTCGAGCGACCAGAATTCGCGCTTTCCAACGATGTACGCGACGGGCTCGCCGCTGCGCCGACGCTTGACGAGCTCACGGAAGTGAGCGGCGACCGCCGGCGCCACCGTCTCACCCGCGTGGCTGTGCACGAAACTGCGCGGACGTTCGAGAGCATGAGTCAGCAGAAGCTCCGCATCGAGGCGTGCGCTCGGGCTCGTCGCCGTCAGTTCCCGGATGGCGCTTTCGAGCAGGTCGCCGACCGTGAAGAGACTGTCATCGGTCGCCGCTGTGCTCATGGGCGCAGCCCCGACGTTAACGTACAATCGCGCACCATTCGTGAGCCCCGATGCTGATGGCAGGGATTTTCATGCAAGTCTACTCCAGCGTGCTCGAAATGATCGGCCGCACGCCGTTGCTTCGGGTCAGTCGCCTCGACACCGGCCCCTGCGAGCTGTATCTGAAACTCGAGCTGATGAATCCGGGCGGCTCCATCAAGGACCGCATCGGTGTTTCCATGATCGAAGAGGCCGAACGGCGCGGCCAGATTCATCCCGGTGACACGCTGGTCGAAGCGACGGCCGGCAACACCGGCCTCGGTCTCGCACTGGTCGCTGCGCAGAAGGGCTACAAGCTGATCCTGGTGCTGCCCGACAAGATGAGCCAGGAAAAGATTTTCAATCTGCGCGCGATGGGTGCAGAAGTCGTGCTGACACGCTCGGACGTCGCGCGCGGTCATCCCGAGTACTACCAGGATCTCGGCGCGCGCATCGCGCGTGAACGGGGCGCCTATTTCATCAACCAGTTCGGCAACCCGGACAATCCGCAGGCCCACGAGACCACGACGGCGCCGGAGATCTGGGAACAGATGGAGCAAAGGCTGGACGCGATCGTCGTCGGCGTCGGCAGCAGCGGCACGATCGCGGGACTCACGAAGTTCTTCCAGCGCGTCGCACCGCAGGTTGAGATCGTGCTCGCGGATCCGCAGGGATCGGTCGTCGCCGAGTACGTACGCAGCGGTCAGATCACGCGCAAGAGCAGCTGGCTGGTGGAGGGCATTGGCGAGGACTTCATTCCGGACATCGCGGATTTCTCGCTGACGAAGCGCGCGTACAGCATCCCGGATGCAGAGTCGTTCGCGACTGCGCGGGCGCTGTTGCGCAAGGAAGGATTGTTGGCCGGCTCATCGACCGGGACACTGCTGGCGGCGGCGCTGCGCTACTGCCGTGAGCAATCGACACCTAAGCGCGTCGTGACCTTTGCCTGCGATACCGGCAACAAGTACCTCTCCAAGCTCTACAACGATTTCTGGATGGAGGACGAGGGCTTCATCAACGCAAGAACTACGGCGATCTGCGCGATCTCATCGGGCGCCTGCACAGCGAGCATGCGGCGGTGACGGTCGGTCCGAGTGACATCGTCGCCACTGCGCACAATCGCTTGCGCAATGCAGGCTTTTCGCAGTTGCCGGTGCTCGAGAACGAGCGGCTGATCGGCGTGCTCACGGAGGAGGACATCATGCGGTTCGTGTTCGGGTTTCCCGAGCGGCTGGACGCGCCGGTGCGCGATGCCATGCAGACCGCGTTCATCAGCGTGCCCAAGGAAATGCCGGTCAACAGCCTGGTGTCGATCCTGCAGGTCGCGCCGTACGCGGCGGTCACCGACGGCACGCAATTTCTCGGCATCATCACGCGCACCGACGTGCTCAATTACCTGCGTCGGCAAAAACCGAAAGCCTGAAGGTCCGGAGAGACTCGATGCAGAAAGATCGCAAAGCAGGCTTCGCTACTCGCGCGATTCACGCCGGGCAGCAGCCGGATGCCACGACGGGCGCGGTGATGTCGCCGATCCACGTGAGCTCGACTTACGCGCAATCGAGCCCGGGCGTGCACAAGGGATACGAGTATTCGCGCACGCAGAATCCGACCCGCATGGCCTACGAGCGCTGCATCGCGGACCTGGAGGGCGGCGTGCAGGGATTTGCCTTTGCCTCCGGCCTTGCGGCGACGGCCACAGTTCTGGAGCTGCTGGACAGCGGCGCGCACGTGGTCGCGATGGAAGATCTCTATGGCGGAACGCGGCGCCTGTTCAGCCAGGTGCGCAAGCGCTCGGCAGGACTCGACGTCAGTTTTGTCGATCTGGCCGATGCGAAGACGCTATCGAAAAGTCTGCGCGCCGACACGCGCCTCATCTGGATCGAGACGCCCACCAATCCGACGCTGCGCATCGTCGATCTCAAAGCGGTCGCCGCGATTGCGCGCGCTCGCGGGATTCTCACCGCGGTGGACAACACGTTCGCGACGCCGTGGATTCAGCGGCCGCTGGAGCTCGGCTGCGACATCGTGGTGCATTCCGCGACCAAGTTTCTCAACGGTCACTCCGACATGATCGGCGGTGTTGTAGTCGTAAAGGACTCCGCGCTCGCCGAGCGCATGGCTTTTCTACAGAACGCGGTCGGCGCGATCGGCAGTCCCTTCGACAGCTTCCTTGCGCTGCGTGGCCTGAAGACCTTGCCGCTGCGCATGCGCCAGAGCAGTGAGAACGCGCTGAGCATTGCGCGCTGGCTGGAGAGTCACGCTCAGGTGGAGCGGGTTCTGTATCCCGGGCTCCCGAGTCATCCGCAACACGCTTTGGCACGGGCGCAGATGCAGAATGGCTTCAGCGGCATCGTGAGCTTTTTCATCCGCGGCGGACTCGAGGCGGCACGTCGCTGCCTGGAACGCTGCCGCGTCTTCGCGATCGCCGAGAGCCTCGGCGGCGTCGAGAGCCTGGTCGATCATCCCGGCATCATGACTCACGCTTCGGTGCCGGCCGATCAGCGCGCCGCGCTCGGCATCAACGATTCGCTGATCCGGCTCTCGGTCGGGATCGAAGACGTCGAGGATCTTGATCGCCGATCTCGAGCAGGCGCTGGGCTGAGGTGACTCGCCACGGGCAGCTTCGTATCCGCCGCTTGCAGCCAATTGCTCTGACCTTACGTCTTCGCTCACGGGGTGCAGCGGGCACTCGAAGCTGGCGGGTTTCATCACCAGCACGTCGCAGGGCAGGAGGTCGAGGATTCGCTCGGTAGTGCTGCCGACGATGACGTTGTAAACCCAACCGCGAGAGTAGGCGCCCATGACCAGCAAATCGATGTCGTTCTGGCGCACGAACTCGAGCAGGGCGTCGGCCGGAGGCGCAGCGATCACGTGGCGGCATTCGCGCGGCACTCGGTGCGATGCGAGCACTGCGGCGAAGTCATAGCGCACCATCGCTTCCCTATCTACGATAACCTGAGCCGGACTCACCCGGGCCGCGAGGGGGACCGCGTGTACTGTTGCGTTCGCGGCCAGCTGGCTGACCGGCAGATAGGCATGCACTGCATGCAGCTGGCCGCCGGTAGCGAGCGCGAACGTCTCGCCTGCCGACAGCAATCCGTGATCGAGCTCCGCCGGCTTCTCGCCCGGCGGCGCGACATCCACGGCGGCCGCGATCTTCGGCGCTCCGCCCCACGGTCCCGGACGCACGAACAGCAACGGCGCCGGGCACAACCGGATCAGTTGCCAATCGGTGTTGGCCCGCAACGACCGGCGCAGCAGCGTGTGCGGATGCGTGTCCTTGACGACCAGCGACGGCGCGGAGCGCAGGACCTTGCGTACGATCCCGATGTGCAGCGCCGACTCGCGTGCTACATCGGCGCTGCACTCGATACCGGCTTCGCGCAGCTCCTTGACCATGCCCTGGAGAGCCAGGCTGTCCAGCTGCAGTTGCTGATCCCGCGTGGTATAGCAAACGAACAGCTCGATGCGTGCGCCGAAGGCGCGAGCCAGCTGCCGTGCCCGGGCCAGCGCCGGCTGCTGGGCTGCGGTGGGGTCGAGGACGACCAGGATATGTCGTGGCGTTTCCATGAAGCTTACCTCGCAGGCGCATCCTGTCAGCGACCCGGACCGCGGGGAATCCTCATTTGCCGCAGCGCAATTGCGGAAAACACGTAGTGCATGCACACCACCTACAAGCGGCACTCTACGCGTGATGCTCGATTCGACTACCAGCCAGCGTGCACGCGATTCGGCCGGCGAGGACCTGCGGGCGCTGCTTGATGCCGCCGTCGACGCGATCATCGTCATCGATGCGACCGGTGAGATTGAGACCTTCAATCGTGCCGCTGAAGGACTCTTCGGCTTCGCGGCGGAAGAGGTGATCGGCCGCAACGTCAGCATGCTGATGCCGGAACCGGATCGCAGCGCCCACGACAGCCATCTGCGACGCTACCTCGCGACCGGCGAGGCGCGCATCATCGGCATCGGTCGCGAGGTGCAGGCGCAGCGGCGCGATGGCTCGGTCTTTCCGGCCGCACTGTCCGTGGGCCGCGTGGCCGGAGCGGATTCGCCGCGCTTTGTCGGGTTCATTCATGATCTGTCCGCGCAGGTCGCGGCCGAGAACGAGGTGATCCAGGCACGGGAGCGGCTCACGCATGTCGCGCGTCTGAGCACGCTGGGTGAAATGGCCGCAGGGCTCGCGCATGAGATCAACCAGCCGCTGACCGCGATCACGACCTATGCGCAGGCTTGCGAATACCTGATCGCACACGGTGCCGCGGTCGACGCGGAGGAGATCCGCGATGCACTCGCGCAGATCAGCGCGCAGGCGCTGCGCGCCGGAGAGGTGATCCGGCGGATGCGTACGTTCGTCAGCAATCGCGAAGTGCGCCATGAGCGCGTCGACTGCAACCGGCTGCTCGAAGACCTCGACGCTCTCGCGCGCCCCGACTCGCGAGCCAACGATGTCCGGCTGGTATTCGAGTCGAGGGGCAGCTGCCGCCATTGATGGCCGATCCGGTGCAGTTGCAGCAGGTGCTGATCAATCTGATCCGCAACGCGATCGATGCCACGTCGCAGGATGGCAGCGCGCGGCGCGAAATCGTGGTGCGCGTCACGCCGCACGACTGGGGGCGTCGAGTTCTCGGTGCGCGACCACGGACCCGGCGTGGAGCCGGGCGCGATCGGCGAACATTGTTCAACCCTTTCTTTACCACCAAGGCGCACGGTACCGGGCTCGGCCTCGCCATCAGCCGCACCATCGTGGTGGCTCATGGTGGCAAGCTCGCGTACCGTCCCGGCACCGGACGGCGGCGCCTGCTTCTATTTCACGTTGCCGGCGCTGATCGGGAGGACTCGCCATGAAGGAACAGCCAGCAACCGTCTGTCATCGTGGATGACGATGAAGCTGTGCGCGGCGCCCTGAAACTGCTGCTGAAGACCCTGGGCGTGCCCGCGCTGACCTATGGCTCGGGGCAGGATTTCTGGCCGACTTCGACCCACAGCGCCGGGGCTGCCTGGTGCTCGATATCCGCATGCCCGGCATGAGCGGCCTGGAGCTGCAGCAGGAGCTCAACGCGCGCGGTGCGTTGATGCCGATCATCTTCATCACCGGCCACGGCGACGTCCCGATGGCGGTCGAAGCGATGCAACAGGGTGCCATGGATTTTCTGCAGAAGCCGTTCCGCGATCAGGACCTGCTGGATCGCATCAACAAGGCGCTGGAAAGAGACCGCGCCGGGCGCGAGCTGCTCGGCAATCGCGAGCGCCTGCAGGCGCGCCTCGCCGCGCTTACGCCTCGCGAGCGCGAGGTGCTGAAGCTCATCACCGCGGGCAAGGCGAACAAGGTAATCGCCGGAGACCTGCAACTGAGCCAGCGAACCGTCGAGATGCATCGCGCCCACGTGATGGAGAAGATGGGCGCGAATTCCCTGGCGCACCTGGTGCGCATGGTCGTGGAAGGCGAAGGCACGACCAGCCTGGAGTAACCGTGAAGCCGATCCTGGCCGTGAACTGTGGCAGCTCTTCGCTGAAGTGCGCCGTCATCGACGCTGACGCGCCGGCGCGCCTGCTGGATGTGCGCATTCTCGAGCTCGGTACAGCAGGGTGCCGGATCCACGTGAATGAAGCGGATGAGCGCGCCTGCCGTTGTGACGACGTCGCCGCCGCCATGAGCCTCGCGATCGATGAAATCGCCCGCTCACGCTGGGGTGCAAACCTCGCGGCGGTGGCGCATCGCATCGTCCACGGCGGTGCCGGGCATTCGGGCCCGCAGTTGCTCGATGACGCGAGCATTGCCGCTATTGCCAAAGTGTCCGGCTTCGCGCCTCTGCACAACGCGGCGGCGTTGGCAGCAGTGAAAGCAGCGCGGCAGCGACTCGGCTCGATTCCCCACGTCGCCGTATTCGATACGGCTTTTCACGCTACGCTGCCGAAGCGCGCGCGCGAGTACGCGATCGCACCCGAGCTGGCGGCGCGCCTCGGTATTCGACGTTATGGCTTTCACGGCACGAGCCACGCGCACGTGATGCGCAGCGTCGGTGACCTGCATGGGCACGGTGGCGCAGGATCTGCGCATCATCTCCTGTCATCTCGGCAACGGCGCGAGCGTGGCGGCAATCGAATACGGTCGCAGCGTCGAGACCAGCATGGGCATGACGCCGCTCGAGGGCCTGGTGATGGGCTCGCGCTGCGGCGACATCGATCCTGGAATCCTGCTGCACCTGATGCGCAGCGGCGGGTACGACCTTGACGCCGTGGAGCGCCTCGTCAGCTCGGAGTCGGGCCTCAAGGGTCTCACCGGCACCAATGATATGCGGGAGATCGAAGCGCGCGCCGCGCGCCGGCGACGAAGGCTGTCGGCTCGCGATCGCCCTCTACGCGCATCGCGTGCGCAAGTACGTGGGCGCTTACGCAGTCGTCATGGGCGGCATCGACGTCATCGCCTTCACGGGCGGCATCGGCGAGCGCAGCGCCATGATTCGCCACCGGGTTGCACAGCGCCTGGAGTTCCTGGGCGCGATGCTCGATGAGGATCTGAATCGGGCGGCACAGGTGGATGCACGGTGCCCGACTGCGGAGATCTCGATGGCGCGTTCCCGCGCGCGGCTCTTTGTCGTTCACGCCGACGAGGAGACCCCCATCGCGGTGGAGGCCGCCGCGCTGCTGGCCGCAACCTCTGCCGTGCGCTCCGTGCGCGTGCCGATCGCAGTGTCCGCGCGACACGCTCACCTGTCGAAGCGCACGCTCGAGAGCGTGTTCGGCAAGCACTACGCGCTGCGGCCGCGCACCTGGCTGTCGCAGCATGGTCAGTTTGCCGCCGAAGAGACCGTGACGCTGGTGGGCCCACGGGGGCGCATCGAACAGGTCCGCGTGATGGGACCACCGCGCAATCGCGACCAGGTCGAGATCTCGCGCAGCGATGAATTCACCCTGGGTATCGATGCGCCGGTGCGCATCTCGGGAGATATCGCCAACACGCCCGGCGTCACGATCGAAGGGCCCGCTGGACGCGTCACGTTGGCGAACGGCGTGATCTGTGCGCGCCGGCACATTCACATGAGTCCGCGCGACGCCGCCGGACTTGGGGTTCGGGATCACGACTGCGTCGCAGTCACGATCGATACGGGCGGGCGTGAGCTCAGCTTCGGCGATGTCGTCGTGCGCGTTGCGTCCGACTATCGATTCGAGCTGCACCTCGATACGGATGAGGCCAATGCGGCCGGCGTGCGGGCGGGTGATACGGGCGACCTCACGGTTCGCACAAGGTCGGCCGGTTGGCAGCAAGGGAGAGGGGCACGCGCATCATGCGTGATCGAATCGATACCGGCACACGTCAGGGCCGCGCCGGACAGAAATTGCTGGTCGTTTCTCTCGGCGCGCTCTTCGCCGCAGTGGCGATTGCGTCCACGGCGCGGGTCGATGAGCTGATCAAGGCCGCGATGTCACTCGATGCGAATCCGAAGCGTGGCGCCACGATCTATTACGATCAGTGCCAGGGTTGTCACGGTGTGCACGCTGAAGGCGACGCACGCAACGTGTTTCCGTCCCTCGCGGGGCAACGTCAGCTCTATCTCGTCAAGCAACTGGCCGACTTCGTGGAGCTCGAGCGTGAGTCTCCCGAAATGCACAGGAAAGCAGCAGTCGCGGGTCTCGACGCGCCGCAAGCGATCCTCGACGTGGCGGCGTACCTCAATGCACAGCCGGTGCTGCAGCAACCGGAGGTCGGCGATGGCTCGTTGACAGAGCTCGGCGAAGGCATGTTCCGTGCGCAGTGCGCGAGCTGCCATGGCGATGATGCACGTGGGGATGAGGACGGCTCAGTGCCTTCACTGCGCAACCAACACTATTCGTATCTGTTGCTGCAGATGCGCAAGATCGGCGCGGGTCATCGGGCGGACGTCGACCCCGACCTGGCTCGCTTCCTCGAGAGCCTCGATGGCGAGGAGCTGGCGGGCGTGGCCGATTACCTGTCGCGCCTGCGCGGCCCCGTGCCCGATCGAAGGCAAATGCGCTCCGATGGCACCGTGGTGGATTAGAAGACCGAGGAGATCGCTGTGAACGATCTGAAGAATATCCTCGTGATCGTGGACCCGACGGCCGAGCAGCAACCGGCGCTGGAGAAGGGTGCAACGCCTGGCCCGACGCTACGGTGCGCGGCTGGAACTCTTTGCCTGCGACACCAGGATCTCGCGCGAGATCCGCATGGCGAAGCACTTCGCCGGGGGCTCGGCGCGGCCCTTCGAGGCGGATCTCAGGCCGATGCTCGAGTCGCTGGCGGCGCGGGTGCGAGATCGAGGCGTCGAGGTGAGAATCGAGACTCGCTGCGCTGATCCGCTGCACACAGCGGTGCTCGAGCACGCGAAGAGCCTCGGTGCGGATCTCGTCGTCAAAGACACGCATCATCATCCGTTGCTCAAGCGCACGCTGATCACCAACACCGATTGGCACCTGATTCGAGGCTGTCGGGTTCCCCTGTTGCTTGCCAAGCAGGCCGCGTGGCGGGTGCAGCCCGTTTTCATCGCCGCGGTCGATCCACTTCCATCTGGATGACAAGCCCGCAGCACTCGATGGCCTTCATCCTGGAATGCAGCCGAGACCTGGCGCGACACGTGGACGGCATCGTGCACATGGCGCACGCGTATCTGCCGCTGATGATCTTCGGGTCACCCGCGGGAGCGCTGCCGGCAATGGCGACCGCCGTATCCGACCAGGTGCTGATGGCAGAAGATCGCCGCCGGCGCGCCGAGCTCCTCAAACTGGCGCGTGAGTTCCAGATCGATGAGCGCAACGTTCACCTCGAGATCGACTCGCCTGCTGGGCTCCTGCCTTCACTGGCCGAGGAATTGCATGCCGACCTCGTCGTGATGGGCGCAATCTCGCGCAGCGGAATGAAGCGTGTGTTTATCGGCAGCACCGCGGAGTCCGTGCTGGAGCGGCTGCCGTGCGACGCGTTGATCGTAAAGCCACCGGACTTCGCCGACATTCTCCCTTTCTGAGTGACACTTCATACCGCGGAATGCGGCCTGGGCGGGCGGGAAGCAGCCCTGCGACTCGCCCGCGACGGGCCCAACGAGCTACCGGCCGCGCGACGCCGCTCAGCGGCACGCATTGCGGCGGACGTGGCGCGCGAGCCCATGTTCGGGCTGCTGCTCGCGGCCGGGGTGCTCTACGCGGTACTCGGCGATCTGACCGAAGCGCTAGTGCTGCTCGCCTTCGCCACTCTGTCCGTGGCGATTGCGGTCATTCAACAGGGTCGCAGTGAGCGCGTGCTCGACTCATTGCGTGAGCTCACCAGTCCGCGCGCACTCGTAGTCCGCGACGGCGAGCGGCGTCGCATTCCAGGACGCGAGGTCGTCTGCGGCGACACGTTGGTCCTGGCCGAAGGCGATCGGATCCCGGCCGATGGTGTTCTCGTCGCGGGTCAAGAGCTGCAGGTAGATGAATCCTTGCTCACGGGAGAATCTGTGCCCGTGCGCAAGCGGCCCACGGACTTGCCGTCGGTCTTGGCTGCCGCGCCAGGCGGCGATGATCAGCCGCAGCTCTTCTCCGGAACTCTGGTAATCCGCGGCTCGGGCCTCGCAATTGCGACCGCAACTGGCCCGCGGAGCGAGATTGGCAGGATCGGCCGGACTGTGGCTGAGATGGGGCGGCAGCCACCGCGTTTGCAGCAGCAGACCCGGCGCCTGGTGCTGTGGTTTGCGACGGCGGGACTCGCGGTGAGCGCGCTCGTCGTGGTGCTCTATGGCGCGCTGCGCCACTCCTGGCTCGAGGGATTGTTGAGCGGCATCGCGCTCGGCATGTCCCTGCTGCCGGAAGAGTTCCCGCTGGTGCTGACCGTATTCACCGTGATGGGCGCGTGGCGCTTGTCGCAGTCGCGCGTGCTCACGCGCCAGGCGGCCGCAATCGAAACGCTGGGTGCCGCGACGGTTCTGTGTACGGACAAGACCGGAACCCTGACGCGCAACCTGATGTCCGTGAGCGCGCTGCAGGGGGCGGGCGCATGCTGGCGCCAGGGTGAGGCCGTGGCGGAGATTACGGGCGCGCCTGCACTCAGGAGGCTGCTCGAGACTGCACGGCTGGCAAGCGAACGCGCGAGCGTCGATCCAATGGAGCGTGCGCTTCATGAAATCGCCCAGACTGCATTTCGCAACACAGAGCCCGCTGGCGAGCTGGTACGCGAGTTCCCGCTGCGGCCCGAGTTGCTCGCGGTGACGCGCATCTGGGACCTGGGTCTCGGGAATGCTGCCTGCGTGGCTGCGGCGAAGGGAGCGCCGGAAGCGATCGCCCGGCTCTGCCGCATGGACGAAAGCGCCTTCGCAACGCTGCGTGCGCAGGTGGACGAACTCGCCCGTGAGGGCGTACGTGTGCTGGGAGTGGCGCGTGCCGAGGCTGCGCTCGCGGCACTTCCCGACTCCCCGGGTGAGGTGCACTTCGAGTTTCTCGGCCTGCTGGGTTTTGCGGATCCGTTGCGCGCGACGGTGCCGGACGCGGTGCGCGAATGCCGCTCCGCGGGCATTCGCGTCATCATGATCACGGGCGACTACCCGGAGACGGCGCGAGCCATTGCGCGTCAGGCCGGTATCGATGGCAGCGAGCTGATCACCGGAACAGAGCTCGAGCAACTGAGTGACGCAACGCTGGCCCGGCGCGTCGCCGGCGCCACGATCTTCGCGCGCATCACGCCGCCACAGAAGCTTCGGATCGTCGAGGCACTCAAGGCGAATGGTGAGGTCGTCGCCATGACGGGCGACGGCGTGAACGATGCGCCGGCGCTCAAGGCCGCACACATCGGCATCGCGATGGGCGGACGCGGCACGGACGTGGCGCGCGAGGCCGCATCGCTGGTGCTGCTCGATGATGACTTCGGTTCGATCGTGCGCGCGGTGCGCCTCGGACGCAGGATCTACGACAACCTCTGCAAGGCCATGGGCTACATCCTCGCAATCCACGCCCCGATAGCGGGGCTCGCGCTGCTGCCGGTGCTGCTGGGATTGCCGCTGATCCTGACGCCGATGCTCATCGCGTTTCTGGAGCTCGTGATCGATCCGTCCTGCTCCCTGGTATTCGAAGCGGAACCGGAAGAGGACGACCTCATGCGCCGCCGGCCGCGCAACCCGCGCAGTCCGCTCCTCTCACCCGCCTTGATCGGCTGGAGCGTAGTGCAGGGAAGCCTTGCATTGCTCGCGGCTGCTGCAGTCTTTCTGGTCGCGGCCCGGCGCGGCATGCCGGAGGCGGAATTGCGTGCGCTCGCATTCGTGACGCTTCTCGGGGTCAACATGACGCTGATCTTCGTCAACCGCAGCTTCAGTCCCTTGCTGCGCTCGGCGCTGGGAGGGCGCAACCCCTGGCTATGGCGGATCCTCGGCATGGCAGTGGGGTTGCTCGCGGGGATCTTCGCGTGGCAGCCAGTCAGGAGCTTCTTTCACCTGGGCCCACTGCACGCAGACGACCTGGCGCTGTGTGCGGGCGTGGCGCTTGGTCTGCTGCTGGTGCTGGAGGCGCTGAAGCGCCTCTGGGCCAGCCGTCTGCAACCGTAGAAATGCGGGGTGAGCCTCGTGCGGAATTTCGCGTCCTGTAAGTACTGTAAGTACTTTCCGCTGCGCGCTATGTATTTGCTCTGGATGCCTGAAGCCGGACGACCATGCAACATGACTCCGAGTTCACGCCAGATCGACCGGCTGCTGGTGCAGGAGCGACACGATGCCATCCATTCGCCGAATCCTCGTCGCCATAAAGAACACGGACGCCAGGAAGTCGCCCGCTGCGGCCAAGGCAGCGCAACTCGCGCGCGGTCTCGGCGCGCAGCTCGAGCTGTTCCACGCGATCGATACGCCCGTCTACGTCGATGCGGTGATGCCGCGCCGCGGGCAGCTGAAGCGGCTCAAGAAGCAGATGCAGGCACGGCACCTGGATCGCCTCGATCGGTTTGCCAGAGAGGTCCGCCAGCGCGGCCTCAAAGTCACGACTGCAGTGGACTGGGACTACCCCTCCTACGAAGCAGTGCTCCGTCGCGCGCGACGGACGCACGCGGACCTCATCGTTGCGGAGCGACATGGTGGGCGCCACTTCGCCCCATGGCTGCTGCAGATCGCGGACTGGGAGTTGGTGCGACTGAGTCCTGTGCCGGTGCTGCTCGTGAAGAGCCCGCGTCCGTATCATCGGCCCGCAGTACTTGCCGCCGTCGATCCCACGCACGCGTTCGCGAAGCCGGCGAAACTGGACGAAGAAATCCTTCGCCTGGGTACGGCCGTGACCAGGGCACTGCGCGGGAAACTGCACGCCATGCACGCGTATGTGCCAATGCCGGCCGATATGGACATGGCGGAGCCGTGGTCTGTCAAGAACCTCGCCGCGGGTATCGAAGCCAGGGCGTCAGCGCGTGCGCGCACGGCATTCGAGAGATCCGTACGCGCTGCGAAGATTCCGCCCGCGCGCCGGCATCTGGTGGAGCGCCTGCCGCTGGAGGCGATCCCACAAGTCGCGCGAGGAACCCGAAGCTCGATTGTTGTCATGGGTGCAATTTCGCGCTCCGGCCTCAAGGGGGCGTTCATCGGCAACTCGGCCGAACGTGTGCTCGACGATGTCACCTGCGACCTGCTGGTCGTCAAACCGCAGCGATTCGTGAATCGCGTGCCGCACGCCAGGCGCGGCATGCGCGTCGCAGCGATGATGCCGCTGCTTTCCTGAACCCACGGAGCGCACTGGGTTCAATGCGCCTGCAAAACGTCCAGGCCGGTACTCACTTCGCAAAGATCTCCGGCCCCAGGTGGGCGCGCAGCGCGTCATCCCCCTGATGCACCAGATCCTTCGGCACTTCGGCGACGACTGTGGCGTGCAATGACTTCGAGAGCGCGGCACGCAATACGCCCAGGAACGACGGCTCTGCCATCAGCACCAGACGATCGAACTCCCCCGGCTTTGCTGCCTCGAGTTGTGCGGCGATCTGGCGCGCAAAGAGCTGTGCCTCGTGTTTGCGTGGCCGACGTTCACCACCGGTTCCATGGTGCGCGACGGCGCCGCGGCGACCGGTTGCGGCCGGGGCGTGATCGAACACTCGCCCGGGCCGGTCCGATTTGAAGTCGCGGTCGTGCAGGCGGGCATTGGGATCGGTGATATGTCCGGCAGGTCGCAGCGCCGCCTCTCGCCCAACGAGGTCGTAGAAGCGTGCTTCTCCCTGGTCGGCAACCACGATTCGAACGCGCACAGTTACTCCTCAATATCAGGTCAGTCCGACTGCCACCAGGCCAGGAACTCATCGAACTCGATAGCGCCGTCGCGGTTGCGATCGATCGCCGCGAAGCCGATGCGGCACTGTTCCTGCGACATGTCCGCTTCCAGGCCGCTCAGGAAGTCCACGAATTCATTGAATTGCATTCGACCGTCGTGATCCTCGTCGAAGTATTCGAAGTCCTCGCGCAGCTCAGCCCGTTTCTCGACATCTCGCGTGCTTTCGCGTTTCTGACTCATGGTTGTTTTCTCGCAGATCTCCGCCTCATGAACAATTCACGGCTCACCATCCATGTTGGTACGCGAGGACCGCTGCCGCCATACGCATTTGCACGATGTCCGCGGCGGAAAGTCAGGAGGCGGTCAGGGCCCTCAGGAGAGCCAGCAGCTCATCGGCGTTTACGGGCTTGCTGGCGATACGCAGGTTTTCATCCGCCGGGAGCTCTTTGATGGCGCGCGAGGTGTCGCCGGTCACGAGAACCGCCTTGAGTCTCGGGTCGAGAATATCCCGCAAGCTGGCTATCAGCTCTGCGCCGGTCCGCTCATCGCTCAGGTGATAGTCCGTGACCAGCAGGCTGATGTCGCGGTGTGCCCGCGCCTGCTGCTCGGCTTGCGCGAGCGAGGCTGCAGTCGAGACGCGATAGCCGTCGACCTTGAGCAGCATGCGTGTGGCGGCGAGCACAGCCGGGTCATCCTCGACGAGTAGAATGTGAGGTCGCTGCGTGCGGGGCGCGGTGGCGGCGCCACCGGTCGGATACCCGGCGCTGGGGCGGAATCAGCAGCGGCGCTCGGCGGCAGGTCGAGCGTGAAGGTTGAGCCCTTGCCGACTTCGGACTGCACCTGCAAGTGCAAACCGAGCAGCGTGACGAGGCGCTGGACGATGCTCAGCCCGAGACCGAACCCTTCGCGCACCGAATTGGCGGGCACACCCACCTGGTAGAACTCGTCATAGATCAGGGGGAGCTGATCCGCCGCGATACCGATCCCGGTATCCAGCACCTGGATGCGTACCGTTTCACTCTCATGCAGGCAGCGTAAACGCACTGCGCCCTCGCGCGTGTACTTGATGGCGTTCGCGATGAGATTGCGCAGGATCTGCTCCACCAGGGAGCGATCGCTATGCACATTGTCGAGGCACGGCTCCACCTGCAGGTCCAGTCCCTTGCTCGCGGCGAGGCCGGCGAACTCCTGCCGCAATTCCTCCAGCAAGCCCGCCACCGTGAAGTCACTGGGCTCAGGCTTGATCGCACCCGACTCGAGCTTGCTGATGTCGAGCAGTGCGTTCAGGAGCCGCGACATCGCGGCGATCGAGTGGTCCTGCTGCACCAGTACTTCGTCCAGATCCGGGTTGTCCGTCATCCGGCGCAGCGCGCCATTCAGCAACGAGAGCGCCTGCAACGGCTGGCGCAGATCGTGACTCGCCGTGGCGAGGAAGCGGCTCTTGGCCTGGTTGACGCGGTCCGCCGCTTCGCGTGCCGCCATCAGCTCCGACTGAATCTTCTTGCGATCCGTCACATCGCGGATTGCGGCCGCGACCAGGGTCCGATCACCGTCCTGGACGGGACTCAGGCTGATCTCGACCGGGAACTCCGTACCGTCGCGCCGGCGTGCGAACAGCTCGAGCCCGGCGCCCATGGGGCGCATGCGACCGTTCGCGCCGAACCGCTCGCGATGCCCGGCATGCCGGTCGCGAAAGCGCTCCGGCAACAGGCACTCCACGTGGCGGTCAACCAGCTCCGCGTGCTGGTAGCCAAAGACGGTCTGCACCTGCTGATTCGCAAACAGGATCGTGCCGGCGGTGTCGACAATGACGATCGCATCAGGCGCCGCTTCGAGAACGCGCCGCACGAGCTCGGACGAGAACTGGACTGCCATACTCAGCCTAAGAGACGGTAGCCAGCACAGTTTCAGCTTCCAGGAGTCGGCCTTGCAAGCACTTCAGGCCTCACTCCTGCGCCGCGAGCTGCTCGGCCTGGTATTCCTGCGTCAACGGCCCGATCAGCTCATCGAGTCGCCCGTCGATGATGTCCGGTAAACGGTAGATCGTCAGCTCGATGCGATGATCCGTGACGCGGCCCTGGGGGAAGTTGTAGGTACGGATTCGCTCGGAGCGATCGCCGGAACCGATCTGGAGCTTGCGTGTCTGAGCCTGTTCGCGCTGCTGCTTTTCTTGCTCAGCAGCCAGCAGCCGCGCCTTGAGCAAGGAAAGCGCCCGGGAACGATTCTTGTGCTGGGAACGTTCGTCCTGGCACTCCACGACGATCCCGGTCGGCAGATGCGTGATGCGCACGGCGGAGTCGGTCTTGTTGACGTGCTGGCCGCCGGCGCCCGACGCGCGATAGGTGTCGACGCGTAGCTCTGCGGGATTGAGCTCGATCTCCTCGATTTCCTCGAGCTCGGGAAGGATCGCTACGGTCACTGCCGAGGTATGAATGCGACCCTGTGCTTCGGTCTGCGGTACACGCTGTACACGATGGGTACCCGATTCGAATTTGAGCTTGGAAAACGCCCCACGTCCGACGATGCGGCTGATGATTTCCTTGTAGCCGCCATGTTCGCCCGGATTCTCGCTCAGGACTTCCACGCGCCAGCCCTGGGTCTCGGCATAGCGCGCGTACATGCGAAACAGATCGCCAGCGAAAAGTGCTGCCTCGTCTCCACCGGTCCCGGCACGCACTTCGAGGAAGATGTTGTTGTCATCGCGCGGATCTTTCGGGACCAGCAGTTGCTGCAGCGCTGTCTCCTCGGTCTCGAGCCGAGCGCTCAGCGTGTGCATCTCTTCCTCGCCGAGCGTGCGCGTCGCTGCGTCCGGGTCGGCCGCCATCTCCTGCGCGGCGCCCAAGTCCCGCTCGATGCCGCGAAACTCCGCGAAGCGTTGCGCTACCGGCTCGAGCCGCGCGTATTCCATGGACAGCTCGCGGAAACTCTTCTGGTTGGAGGTCGCGTTGGGTTCCGCGAGCAGGCGGCCGACCTCTTCGAAGCGCTCGGCAAGTCTTTCAAGTTTCTGACGAATCGAGGCCTTCATGACGGCGCGCGATTGTGGGGCTGGTCCCAATACAACACAAGCCGGCAACACAAGACCGCACGGTAGTGCCTGTGAGCTATAGTTACCCCATGTATACAGTTCATGCATCGATTCGCAGCGTCATCGTATTGAGCGGCCTGGCAGCACTCGCGTGCGGCTGCGCCACGACCACGCCCCAGCAACCCACGCGCACGGCAACCAAGAATGCCACGGATGCAGATACGCACCTCGTGGTCGCCGAGATCGCCCTGCAGCGTGGCGATTCCCTGGCGGCAGCGACCGAGTATCTGGCCGCGACGCGCGCCTCGCCGGACGTGAGCCTGGCCGAGCAGGCTACCAAGATCGCCTTCGACAACGATCAGCAAAGCATCGCCATCGATGCGGCGCGGCGTTGGCTGGAGCTCGATCCCGCAAGTGTGCCGGCGCATCGCTATCTCGCCGTGACAGCCCTGCGGCTGTATCGCTTGCCGGAATCGATCGACAACTTCGAGCCGGTGCTGGCGAGCTACCCGACTCCAGGCGAAGGGTTCATGGATCTCTCGAACACGCTCGGCGCCGAGGACAACGCGTATGGCGTCCTGCAGGTGACGCGTGCGCTCGCCGCCCCGCATTCGCGCCTGGCGGAAGCTCAATACTCAGTCGGCGCCGCGGCGCTGCGGACCTATGATTACAAGCTGGCCGTCGACAGCGCACGGCGCGCAGTCGCCATCAACCCGAACCTTATGGAAGCCCAGCGACTGCTGGCACGAGCGCTCGTGGTCAAGGGCGAGACGGCTGAAGGGATTGGTATGGCGCGCGCCGAGGTGCAGGCGACCGGCGATGTCGACTCGAAACTCGAGCTCGTGTTGCTGCTCTCTGCTGCCGGGTTCGACACTGAAGCACGCAACGAGCTTGCGAAACTGCTCGAGGTGCCGGAAGCGCGTCCCGAGGCGCTTCGAAGCCTCGGCGCGCTCGACCTCAGCGAGGGCAAGCTCGACGATGCCACGCAGCGCTTCAATGATCTGCTCAGCACCGGGCGTTACGTCGGTCTCGCTTTCTACTCACTCGGTAACGTGCAGGAACGCCGGCGCGATGCGCTGCGGGCGATCCGCTATTACACGCGCGTCACCGCGGGCCCGCTCGCGGCGGACTCGCAACTGCGCGCGGCAAGGTTGCTCCTGAATACCGGTGCCCGCGATCAGGCCATCGAGCTTCTCGATTCCTACGTCGAGGAGCACCCGGAGGACTACGTGCAGATCTCGATCGGCCGAGCGCGTCTGCTGGCCGACGAAGGCGACGCTGACGCAGCGCTGGACCTGATCGAGCAGAGCCTGGCGCGTTACCCCGACAACCAGGCCCTGCAGTACTCCCGCGGCCAGATGCTGGAACGCGTCGATCGCGTCGATGAGGCGATCAGTGACTTGCGCACGATGGTAAAGCAACGTCCGGGCGATCCGCTGGCGATGAATGCGCTCGGTTATACGCTCGCCGATCACTCGCTGGATCTGAAAGAAGCGCGCTCGCTGATCTCCAAGTCGCTGGACATGACTCCGGACAGCCCGGCCATCCAGGACAGCTTGGGATGGGTGCTGTTCAAGCAGCAGCAATACAAGGAGTCGATGCGCTGGCTCACTCGCGCCTACGCGAACGAGAAGGACGCCGAGATCGCGGCTCACCTGGGAGAGACGTTGTGGGCCATGGGGCAGCACACGCAAGCGCGCGCCATCTGGGATGAGGCGCTCGCGGCAGAGCCCAATCATCGCTATCTGCTCAATACTCTGCGCCGCTATCCCGACTAGTCGTGGGGTACGCTCCGGTGCGGCGTTGCATTTCATTCGCGCACGTCACGCTGATCGCCACCATCACGCTCTTCACCGCCTGTGCTTCGCTGCCGACAGCGCCAAAGACAGATTGGCCGTCGGCGAAGAGTGCGCGCCAGGCGCTCTCGCACTGGGAAATGTCAGGACGCGCGGCAGTGGCGACGCAAAGCCAGGGCTGGAGCGCGAACCTCACCTGGAATCAGGCCGAGCAGATATCGGAGCTCAACCTGCACGGTGCGCTCGGCGTCGGCGGCGTGCACGTGCGCAGTGACGGGCAATCGGTCGAGATCGACACCAGCAAGGGAGAGAAGATTTCCGACCAGGACGCCGCCGCAGCACTCGAGCGCGTCATCGGGGTCGCCCTGCCCATTGCGAGCCTGCGTTATTGGCTCCTTGGCGTGCCGGCACCCGGTTCCGATGCCGACGAGAAACTGGACACTGAGGGACGCCTGGCAGCGCTCAACCAGAATGGCTGGTCGATGGCCTACGACAAATACGAATATCAGAGTGGCGCGTGGCTCCCCGGCCGCGTACGACTCGAAAGCGGTCCGGTTCGCGTCAAGGTAGTCGTCGATCACTGGAGCTTGTGAGGTGACTGCGGAAGTCTCCAAGCCCGGGACTGCCAGCGCGGCGCCGTGGCCTGCACCGGCGAAGCTCAATCTCTTTCTCCATGTTCTTGGCCGCCGACCCGACGGATATCACGAGCTGCAGACTGCATTTCAGTTCGTGGACCTGTGCGATGAGCTCAGCTTCCAGCCGCGCGACGACGGCCGAATCGTGCGCGCCGAGGGTCCTGCCGAGATCCCTGCGAGCGATGACCTCAGCGTTCGCGCCGCCGAACGGCTGCAGGCGCACTCGGGAGCGAAGGGGAGTGGGGTCACGATTCGATTGCGCAAAAGGATTCCACAGCAAGGTGGGCTGGGGGGTGGCAGCTCGGATGCGGCGACTGTCCTGGTCGCCCTCAATGAGCTTTGGAAGCTCGGTCTGGGCGGCGGGGAATTGGCGCAAATCGGCCTCGAGCTCGGCGCGGACGTGCCTGTTTTTGTTCAAGGTCATGCCGCCTGGGCGCAAGGCGTGGGCGAGCGGTTGCAGCCCATCGACCCGCCCGAAACGACGTACCTGGTGATTCGCCCGGGCTGCGCCGTGAGCACCGCGGAGGTGTTTCAGGCCCCTGAATTGACACGAAATTCCCCCGCCATCACAATACGCGCCTTTTTGAAGGCGGGGGGTCGGAACGACTGCGAGCCGCTGGTGCGTTCACGGTTCCCCGAGGTGGCTCGAGCGCTCGATTGGCTGGGCCGATTTGCTCCGGCGAGATTGACTGGTACGGGCTCCTGCATCTTCGCGCCGTTCGCGACTGTCGAGCAGGCGCGGGCGGTTGCAGTACAGGTACCAGCGCGCTGGCAGGGTTTCGTGGTTCAGGGGCGCAATCGTTCTCCGCTGCTGGATCGGCTGGCGGCGAGGAGATGAACTTGCGCTCGGGCAGGCGCAACCTCAGCGCAATGAAGAGTGTTTTCGGCTGGGGTGTCGCCAAGCGGTAAGGCAGCGGGTTTTGATCCCGCCATTCGGAGGTTCGAATCCTTCCACCCCAGCCACTATGGACCGCTCAGGAGCACCAGTAGAACGTTCGGCGATGGCGCTGTTTTCGGGCAACGCCAACCCGCCGCTTGCGCAGGAAATCGCGCGTCACCTGATGGTGCCGCTCGGCCGTGCAGTCGTCGGGCGGTTCAGCGACGGCGAGGTGAACGTCGAGCTGATGGAGAACGTGCGCGGGCGCGACGTCTTCATCGTGCAGCCGACCTGTCCGCCGGCGAACGACCACCTGATGGAGCTGCTGCTCCTCGTGGATGCCTGCCGCCGCTCGTCCGCGGCGCGCATCACCGCCGTCGTACCGTATTTCGGCTACGCACGGCAGGATCGGCGCATGCGCGGCGCGCGCATGGCGATCACGGCCAAGGTCGTGGCGAACATGATCGCGAGCGCGGGCGTCGATCGCCTGCTCACGGTCGACGTGCACGCTGAACAGATACAGGGATTTTTCGACATCCCGTTGGACAACGTGTATGCCTCGCCCGTGTTGCTGGGCGATGCGTGGAAACAGAGCTACGACAACATGGTCGTGGTGTCGCCGGACGTCGGCGGTGTGGTTCGAGCGCGCGCGTTGGCGAAGCGCCTTGATGATGCGGATCTTGCCATCATCGACAAGCGGCGCCCACGACCGAACGAGTCGAAAGTGATGAACATCATCGGTGAGGTCTCGGGCAAGACCTGCGTGATGATCGATGACCTGGTGGATACCGCGGGCACGCTGTGCCAGGCGGCGCAGGCGCTGAAGGAGGAGGGCGCGAAGCGAGTGGTCGCGTACATCACGCACCCGGTGCTGTCCGGCAATGCGGTGGACAGGATTTCGAAGTCGGTGCTCGACGAGATCGTCGTCACCGACACGATCCCGCTGCGGCCCGACGCGCAGGCGTGCCGCAAGATCCGGCAGCTGAGCGTGTCCGGCCTGCTGGCGGAGACGATCCGACGCATCCGGGACGAGGAGTCGGTGAGCAGTCTTTATGTGGATTGAGTTGTGCCACCTCTGGTCGCGGAGTGTGGTGTGTTGAAGTGACTTGAACGGAGAGAGAAAGCAAATGAAGATTTCATTCGAACTCGGCGCCGAGTTCCGGGACGACGACCAGGGCAAGGGTGCGAGCCGCCGCCTGCGTCATCTCGGCAAGGTGCCTGGAATCCTGTACGGCGGCCATCGCGAACCGCGCGGACTGACGCTCGATCACCAGAAGCTGCTGGCGCTGCTCGACAACGAGCGCTTCTACAGCACGATCGTCAATGTGCGGGTCGGCGATCAGACGCAGGCCGCGATCCTGAAGGACGTGCAGCGTCACCCGGCTCGCAACGCGATTCTGCATGTCGACCTGCAGCGCGTGGTGGAGACGGAAAAGATCCGCATCCGCATCCCGCTGCACTTCCACGGCGAGGCGATCTCGCGCGGCGTGAAGGAGCAGGGCGGCATCGTGTCGCACCAGAAGACCGAAGTGGACGTGAGCTGCCTGCCGAACGATCTCCCGGAGTTCGTCGAGGTGGATGTCTCGGGCCTGTCGCTCAACCAGAGCCTGCACTTGTCGGACCTCAAGGCGCCGCAAGGCGTGACAGTTCGTCGAGCTCGCGCATGGCCGCGACGCCACGGTCGTCTCGGTTCACGCGCCGCGTGCCGAGGAGCCGGAGCCGACGGCGGTGTGCCGCGGCTGTCGAAGGTGCAGTGCCGGTCGAAGGTGCCGCAGCTGCGCCTGGCGCCGCGCCTGGTGCACCGGGTGCAGCACCGGCTGCTGCTGCCGGAGCAGCGCCGGCCGATGCGGCGGCTGGCAAGAAGGAAGAGGCCAAGAAAGAGCCCGAGAAGAAGGGCAAGAAGAAAGACTAGCGCGAGCCGCTGGTCTTTCGTGTGGGCCGCCTTCGGGCGGCCCACTGATTTCGAGAGTCTCGGACCGGTTTCTAAACCATGGCTTCGTTCGCGCTTCGACTCATCGTCGGACTCGGCAATCCGGGGCCGGAGTACGCGCTAACGCGTCACAACGCCGGCTTCTGGTTTGCCGACGCTCTGGCGCGTCAGCACGGTGGACGTTTCCGCGAGCAGCGCCGCTTCCAGGGCGAGCTCGCGAAGATTCGCATTGGCGAGCAGGAGATCGAGATCTTCAAGCCACTCACGTTCATGAATCGCGGCGGGCTGGCAGTGAAGAGCCTCCTCGATTACCGCGAGATCGATCTTGCGCAGGTTTTGGTTGCGCATGACGAGCTCGATCTGCCGGTCGGCGAGCGTGCGCCTCAAGTTCGGCGGTGGCGCGGGCGGACACAACGGCCTCAAGGACCTGATCGCACATCTCGGCGACAAGTTCTGGCGTTTCCGCTTTGGTATCGGACATCCGGGCAACAAGGACGAGGTGCTCGACTACGTCCTGCGGCGTGCGCCGGCCGCCGAGGAAGCAGCAGATCATCGAGCGGGTGGGCGTTGCGGTTGAGCTCCTGCCGGTGCTCCTCGAGAAAGGCGCCGAGCACGCCATGAACAAGCTGCACCGATCGAATCCCACGGCGCAGCCCGACGAGCAGGAGCCCGAGGCCTGACTTCAGGCCGCATCACCCCATGCCTATTCAATGTGGAATCGTCGGCCTGCCGAATGTCGGCAAGTCGACACTCTTTAATGCGCTGACACGCGCGCAGATCGCGGCGGAGAACTATCCCTTCTGCACCATCGATCCGAACGTCGGCGTGGTGCCGGTGCCCGATCCGCGTCTCGAGCAGCTCGCCGCGATCGCCAAGCCCGAAAAGATCCTGCCGACGACGGTTGAGTTCGTGGACATCGCGGGCCTGGTGGCGGGCGCATCGAAGGGGGAGGGGCTCGGCAACCAGTTCCTCGCGCATATCCGCGAGGTCGATGCGATCGCTCATGTCGTGCGTTGCTTCGAGAACGATGACGTCGTCCACGTCTCGGGCCGCATCAATCCGCTGTTCGACATCGACGTCATCAACACCGAGCTCGCGCTCGCGGATCTCGATACCGTCGAGCGCGCGCTGCAGCGAGCCGTTAAGGGTTCGAAGGCCGGCGACAAGGACGCGATCGCGCGGCGCGACTTGCTGGAACGCTTGCGCAAACAGCTCGACTCGGGATTGCCGGCACGCGCCTTGACTGTCAGTGATGCCGGAGCGGGTGATGATGAAGGAATACCACCTGCTCACCGCGAAGCCGGTCATGTATGTCGCGAACGTTGCTGAGAATGGCTTCGAGAACAATCCGCACCTCGATGCCGTGCGCCAGCGCGCCGAAGAAGAGAAGGCAGTGGTCGTCCCGGTGTGCGCGGCGATCGAAGCGGAAATCGCGCAGCTCGATGCCGCAGATCGCAAGGACTTTCTCGATGAGCTGGGACTCGAGGAGCCCGGACTCGATCGGGTGATTCGCGGCGCGTATCGGCTGCTCGGTCTGCAGACCTTTTTCACCGCGGGGCCCAAGGAAGTGCGCGCCTGGACGGTACGCGCGGGCTCGACAGCACCGCAGGCGGCGGGCGTGATTCATACCGACTTCGAGCGCGGCTTCATTCGCGCCGAAGTCATCGCGTTCGATGACTACATCGCGGGGCGCGGTGAAGCGGGCGCGCGCGATGTGGGCAAGCTCCGCCTGGAGGGCAAGGAGTACATCGTCCGCGAAGGGGACGTGATGCATTTCCGATTCAACGTGTAGTTCTATCGGTCAAACGCCGCCGGAGGGTAACAACAATGACAATGACTCCGAGTCCCCTGAATCGATGCATCGCGCTCGTCATCACCCTGCTGTTCACACTGACGGCGTGCACCTCGCTTCAAGGTGTTCCCGTGCCGCACGAACCGGGAAAGACACCCGCCGTGAAGGTCGGAGAGACCGTCGAAGTCACCAACAGCAAGGGCGAAAAACTGAAGTTCAAGGTCACGGCGGTGGAAGCGGATGCGCTGGTCGGCAAAGATGTGCGCGTGCCCTACGCGGAGATTGCGAGCCTGCAAGGCTGAGCGCGTTGATCCAGCGAGTCCTGGTGTCACGATATGGATCGTCGTCGGCGCTATCCTCACCATTGGCCTGGTTTCATTTCTCAACCAGGCAAACGCCGAGTTCTGACATGGCTTGACAGCCCCGGGGGGCGCGTCGAGAATCGGCCGCCTTTTCGCCCGGCCGGAACAATGGTGAGGTAGCTCAGACGGTTAGAGCGAGGGATTCATAACCCCTAGGTCGGCGGTTCGACTCCGCCCCTCACCACCACCGCCTTCGTTGGACTTTCCGTCCGCCACGCGTCCCGTCGATCGCATCGACCCCTGAGTTCTTCGCGCCAGACGAACCGCTCGCTAATCACCGCGCGTTACGCCGTGCGCTGCCCCGCGTAGCGGGCTTGGTGATTTTCTCCGGCGTCCAGGGCTCGCCGGTCTGTTCCTCGATGTAGCGCCGGATCAAGCGCCGCAGGACCTGCGAGGGCGTAGCGTCCTCCTCCGCGCACAGGCGCTCGAACAGCGCCTTCTTGCGTGGGTCGATGAGAATCGTCAGCCGGGCGGTGCGGTCTTCGAGTGGCACGTGATCCCAAGTTGGCGTCAGGGTGCGGTCGCTGTCATTATAATCAAATGCGTATCAGCATAGCACCCGATGTGATGCCACTGCCCATGTGATGCCACTGATCGACTCATCACTTTCCGCCTGCCTGCTGCTCATCGGTCTGTGGGGCCTCATTGGGGTCGCGGGCCTCCTGCGTCCGAAGAGCATCGTCTTCGTCGGGCGAACCCTGTTTCCGCTCGGCGCGCTCTGCGGCGTGGCGCTGGCGGTCGTGGCGGGCGCTACGCTGACGGCACCGGCGGACAGCGCGACGCTCCCGATCGGACTGCCCGACCTGCCGTTCCACGTGCGGCGCGACGCGCTGACGAGTGTCTTCCTGTTCCTGCTCGGCGCCGCCTCCGCCGGCATCTCGATCTTCGCGGCCGGCTACTTTCGCCGCGGCGAGGGCACCGCGCCGGGCCTGCTGTGCCTGCAGTACCACCTGTTCCTCGCGAGCATGGGTTTCGTGCTGCTGGCCGACGACGCCTACGCGTTCATGGTCGCGTGGGAGACGATGGCGCTGTCGTCGTACTTCCTCGTGACCACGCAGCACGGCATCGCCGGAGATTCGGCGCGCCGGATTCCTGTATCTGCTGATCGCGCACGTCGGCGCGATCGCCATCCTGCTGAGCTTCGGCGTCATGCAGGGCGGCAGCTGGCAGTTCACGTTCGACGCCATGCGCGCCGCGCAGCTCGACTCCGCCTGGGCGGCCGTCGCGTTTCTGCTCGCGCTGTTCGGCTTCGGCGCCAAGGCCGGGCTCGTGCCGCTGCACGTCTGGCTGCCGGAAGCGCATCCGGCCGCGCCGTCGCCGGTCTCGGCGCTGATGAGCGGCGTGATGCTGAAGACCGCGGTCTACGGCGTGCTGCGCGTGACGTTCGACCTGCTCGGCCGCCGCCGCGTGGTGGTGGGGCCTCGTGCCGCTCGCCGCTCGGGCTCTTCACCGCGCTCTACGGCGTCGTGTTCGCGGCCGTGCAGACCGACATGAAGCGCCTGCTCGCGTATTCGTCGATCGAGAACATCGGCATCCTGTTCACCGGCGTCGGTCTCGCGATCGTCTTCCACGGCGTCGGCATGCCGCGCTCGCGGCGCTCGCGCTGATCGCCGTGCTCTATCACGCGCTCAATCACGCGTTCATGAAGAGCCTGCTGTTCCTCGGCACGGGCGCGGTTCTGCACGCGACGGGCGAGCGCAATCTCGGCCGGCTCGGCGGCCTGATCCACCGCATGCCGTGGGTCGCCTGGCTCACGCTGGTCGGCGCGCTCGCGATCGCCGGTCTGCCGCCGCTCAACGGCTTCGTGTCGGAGTGGCTGCTGCTGCAGGCGTTCCTGTTCGCGCACGAAGTGCCGCAGCTCGTTCGTCAACATGCTGCTGCCGCTCGGCGCCGCGGTCGTCGCGCTCGCCGCCGCGCTCGCGGGCTACGTGATGGTGAAGTTCTTCGGCGTCATCTTCCTCGGCCAGCCGCGCGAAGCCGGCGCTCGCGCACGCGCACGACGCCGGCTGGCTCGAGCGCCTCGGCCTCGTCTGGTTGGCGCGGGTTGCGTTCTGCTCGGCCTGTTCCCAACCAGGTGATTGGCGCACTGCGCATCGTCGCCGAGTCAACTCGGCTGGCGACACGCTCGCCCGTCAGGCCAGGCACCTGGTGGCTCCTCGTGCCCCTGTCCTGACCGGCAGGCCTCGTATGCGCGCGTTGCTCTTCCTGCTCGCGATCGCGGCGGTCGTGCGTCGTCACGGTGTTCGTCGTGCGCCTCTTCTATCACCGGCGCGTGCGCCGCGCGCCGCCCTGGGATTGCGGCTTCGTGCGGCTCGACGCGCGCATGCAGGACACGGCCGAGGGCTTCGGCCAGCCGATCCGCCACATCTTCCAGCCGTTCTTCGCGATGCAGCGCGAGCTGCCGTCGCCGTTCGACCGCGCGCCCCACTACCGCGTCACGGTCGGCGACCGCATCTGGACGCGGCGCTGTACCTGCCGCTCGGCACGCTCGTGCAGCGCGTCGCGGACTCGGTCGCGTGGCTGCAGCAGGGCCGGATCGCGACCTACCTGCTGTACAGCTTCGTCACGCTGGTCGTGCTGCTGGCGCTCGTGCTATGAAGCCGATCGATGACCTTCACGCAGGCGCTCGAGGTGCTCGCCGCGCTCGCCGCCGCGCCGCTGTTCGTCGGCTGGGTCAACCAGTGCCGCGCGTGGCTGCAGAACCGTCGCGCGCCGAGCCTGCTGGCTGCCCTATCGCGGCATTCGCAAGCTGTTCCACAAGGACGCCGTGATCGCCGAGAAGCGCCTCGCCGCTGTTCCGCTTCGCGCCGTACGTCGTGTTCGGCTCGATGGTGGGCGCCGCGGCGATCATTCCGTCGATGGGCACGCGCCTGCCGTTCTCGATCGCCGCCGACGCGATCGCGCTCGTCGGCCTGCTCGCGACGGCGCGCGTGTTCCTGTCGCTCGCGGCGATGGACGTCGGCACGGCGTTCGGCACGCTCGGCGCGCGCCGCGAGATGATGGTCGGCTTCCTCGCCGAGCCCGCGCTGCTGATGGTGATCTTCGTCGCGTCGCTGATCTCGGCGACCACGGCGCTGCCGGCGATCTCCGAGAAGCTCGCGACGCAGCCGCTCGCGCTCTATCCGAGCCTCGCGTTCACGGCGGTCGCCTTCACGCATGGTGCTGCTCGCCGAGAACGCGCGCATCCCGGTCGACAATCCGGCGACGCACCTCGAGCTCACGATGATCCACGAGGCGATGCTGCTCGAGTACTCGGCGCGGCACCTCGCGCTCATGGAGTGGGCGGCCGCGCTCAAGCTCTTCAACTACGCCTGCATCGGCTTCGCGCTGTTCGTGCCGTGGGGCGTGTCCGACCGGCAAGGCGGTCCGGGTCGCGCTGCTCGCCTCGATTCCGATGCTCGCGCGTCAAGCTCGCCGTCGCCGGCGCCGGCGCTCGCCGTCGTCGAGACGGTGTCGGCGAAGCTGCGCGTGTTCCGCGCGCCGGAGTTCCTCGCGACCGCGTTCCTGTTCGCGGTGCTCGGCCTGCTCGTGCACCTGCTGCTGGGAGCCTGAGGCATGACCGGCACCGCCGTTCGACCTGCAGCTCCTGAACGCGCTGCGCGGCGCTGTCTCCTGCTGCTCGTCGTTCGCGATGCTCTCGCAGCGCCGCATCGTGACGCTCGTGAACCTGCTCGCGCTGCAGGGCGCGCTGCTGTGCGTCGCGACGCTGCTGCTCGCGTGGCGCACCGGGCAGACGCATCTGTACCTCTCGGCCGCTGCTGACGCTCGCGCTCAAGGTCGTCTGTTCCTGCCGTGGCTGCTGCACCGGCTGATCCGGCGGCTCGGCGTCTACTGGGACACGCGAACCGCTGCTCAACATCGCGGGCACGATGCTGGTCGGCCTGCTGATCGTCGTGTTCGCGTTCGGCCTCGCGCAGCCGATCGCGGCGCTCGCGAGCACCGCGACGCGCAACGCCATCGGCATCGCGGTCGCGGTCGTGCTGCTCTCGTTCCTCACGATGATCACGCGCCGCAAGGCGATGTCGCAGGTCGTCGGGTTCCTGTCGATGGAGAACGGCCTGTTCTTCGGCGCGATGAGCGCGACCTACGGCATGCCGATGATCGTCGAGCTCGGCGTCGCGCTCGACGTGCTCGTCGCGATGCTGGTGCTCGGCGTGTTCTTCTTCCAGATCCGCGAGCAGTTCGACAGCCTCGATCTGCATCACCTCGAGTCGCTCAGGGAGGAGCCAGGGGGGGGGGTAGCGTGGAATTTGTCCTGCTGCTCGGGAGTCCGCTCGCCGGCGCGCTGCTCCTCGGCGCCTTCGGCGCGCGCCGCTGGGCACCCGAAGTGAATGCCGCCGTGAGCTTCGCGACGTTTCTCGCCGCCTGCGCGCTCACCGCGCGCGTCATCGGCGAAGGCAACCTGCTCGTGGCGCACGAGCAGTTCTTCATCGACCCGTTCAACGTGTTCCTGGTGACGCTGACGGCGTTCGTCGGCCTGACGACCTCGCTGTTCTCGCGCCCGTACATGCGGGTCGAGATCGAGCACGGCCGCGTGAGCGCGCCGCGCCTGCGGCTCTACCACAGCATGTACCAGCTCTTCATGGCGACGATGCTGATCGCGCTGACGACCAACAACATGGGCCTGCTGTGGGTCGCCATGGAGGCCGCGACGCTCTCGACGGTGCTGCTCGTGACGCTGTACCGGACGCCGGCGAGCCTCGAGGCCGGCTGGAAGTACTTCATTCTCTGCGGCGTCGGCATCGCGCAGGCGCTGTTCGGCACGATCCTGTTGTACTTCGCGGCCGAGAAGGTGCTCGGCGCCGAGGGCGTGAGCGCGCTGCTGTGGACGCATCTGAACGCCGTGAAGGGCCAGCTCGAGCCGGCGGTGCTGAGCCTCGCGTTCGTGTTCCTGCTCGTCGGCTACGGCACGAAGGTCGGACTCGCGCCGCTGCACAACTGGCTGCCCGATGCGCACGCCGAAGGTCCGACGCCGATCTCCGCCGTGCTCTCAGGGCTGCTGCTCAACGTCGCGATCTATGCGGTCGTGCGCTGCAAGGTGCTCGTCGAGGGCTCGCTGCAGTCGCCGCTGCCGTCGCGCATGCTGATGGGGTTCGGTCTGCTCTCGGTCGTGCTCGCGGCGTTCTTCCTCTGGCGGCAGCGCGACATCAAGCGCCTGTTCGCGTATTCGTCGATCGAGCACATGGGCATCATCACGTTCGCGTTCGGCATGGGCGGCCCGGTGGCGAACTTCGCCGCGCTGCTGCACATGACGGTGCACTCGCTGACGAAGTCGGCGATCTTCTTCGCGGTCGGGCACGCCGCGCAGAAGGCGGGGACGCAGCTCATCGAGGACATCCGCGGACTCATCACGTTGAGTCCGACGATCGGCTGGGGCCTGATGATGGGCTCGCTCGCGATCCTCGGCATGCCGCCGTTCGGCGTGTTCGCGAGCGAGTTTCTGATCCTCACCACCGCGATGCGCGAGCAGCCGTGGGCGACACCGATCCTGCTGCCGCGCTCGGCGTTGCGTTTGCCGCGATCTTCGGCCGCGTGCAGCCGATGGTGTTCGGCGAAACGACGGCGAAGCGCTTGCCGCATCCGCCGGCGCTGCTGCCGGTCTTCGCGCACCTGGGCCTCGTGCTGATGCTCGGGATCTACGTTCCGCCGTATCTGGCGGACTGGTACCGGGCGGCCGCGCGCTTGATCGGGGGCAACTGAGTGCCATTGCGATCCTGGTTTTCGAGCAGCGATCCGCAACCCGGCGCTCCGGGACTGCGGAGGCTGAGCGTTTCTCGCGAAGAGTGGCGCCACGTCGCGGAGGATCTGTCTGCCGCGGGTGGCAGACTCATGGCACTGTGGGTGAGCGGCGATGAGCGGGACTCACCCATCGTGCGCGGCGCCTTTCTCGCCGAGCCCGGTGGACTCGTGCTCAGTCTGCGCCTCGACGATCCGGACGCGCGGTATCCGGGCCTCGCGGACCTCTTTCCGGCCGCCGCACGCATGCAGCGAGCGGCCGCAGACCTCGCTGGAGTCCGGTCCACCGACCCCGATGAGCGCCCGTGGCTGCGTCATGCCGCCTGGCCCCGGAGTTTTCGGCCTCTCCTGGACCCGCAACCGTCTGCGGATCCGTCCGAGCCCGCGATCGACGCCTATGAGTTCGTGCGCGTCGAAGGCGACGGCGTGCATGAGATCGCGGTCGGCCCGGTGCACGCGGGCATCATCGAGCCCGGGCATTTCCGTTTCTCGGTCGTCGGCGAAAAGGTGCTGAGGCTCGAGGAGCGGCTCGGCTACGTGCACAAGGGCATCGAGCGCCGCTTCACGGAACTGCCCATCCTCGAGGGGCATCGCCTCGCTGCGCGCGTGTCGGGAGACTCAGCCGTTGCATTTTCCTGGGCGTATTGCCAGGCGCTCGAGGGCGCGGCGGGAGCGCACATCCCGGCGCGCGCAGCGTGGCTGCGGGCGCTCTGTCTCGAGCTCGAGCGCGTCGCGAATCACCTCGGCGACCTCGGCGCGCTCGGCAACGACGCAGGCTTTGCGTTCGGCCTCGCGCAGTTCTCGCGCCTGAAGGAGCACCTGTTGCGCGCCACCGAAGAGGCGCTCGGCGCGCGCTATCTGATGGACGCGATCGTGCCCGGTGGTACGAGCGTGGATCTCGCGCAGTCCCGCTCCAGTCGGCTCGAAACGTGCGTGCGCGAGCTCGCGCTCGAGACGCTCACGTTGCGCACGATCTACGACGAGCACGAGGGCGTGCGCGATCGGTTCGTCGGCGCCGGCACGGTCAGCGCGGAACTCGCCGCGCGCTTGGGACTCATCGGGCTTGCCGGACGCGCGAGTGCGCGAGCATTCGACCTGCGCGCCGACTTGCCGTGCGAACCCTACTCAACGTTGGCGCCGGCGAAGATCGTCAGTACGGCGCGGGGACGTCGCCGCGCGAGTCGCGGTGCGCTTCGATGAGTTGCAGGAGTCCTGCCGTCTCATCTTGAAGATCCTGGAAGCGCTGCCGGGCGGCGCGTGCCATGCGCCCATAGCGGTGCCATCCGAGAGCGCAGTGGGCATCGGATTGATCGAAGGCTGGCGCGGACCAGTGCTCGTCGCGCTCGAGGCTGCCGCGGCGGGCACGATCCGTCGCTGTCATCCGCACGATCCTTCGTGGCAGAACTGGCCGGTGCTCGAGCACGCGATCATCGACAACATCGTTCCGGACTTTCCCCTGATCAACAAGTCCTTCAACCTTTCCTACAGCGGCCACGACCTGTAACTGACCATGGCGCACGGCCCACACTCATGCTGAAGACCCTGCGCAAGATCGCATCGATCGGCATCGCTACCGAGCCACCGCCCGCGGCAGATGAAAGCCTGCGCATACGCGAGGACCTGCAGGAACGCATTCGTGCGCTCCTGGGCCGCGCGCTCTGCATTCGCCATGTCGATGCTGGCTCCTGCAATGGCTGCGAGCTCGAGATTCACGCCCTGAACAACCCGCTCTACAACCTCGAAGGACTCGGCATACGGTTCGTCGCCAGCCCGCGGCACGCGGACCTCCTGCTGGTCACGGGTCCGGTATCGAAGCACATGGAGGTGGCTCTGCGTCGCACGTATGACGCCACGCCCGGTCCCGAAACTCGTCGTCGCACTCGGCGACTGCGGCTGCACCGGCGGGATCTTTGGCGAGTGCTACGCGAGTCGCGGGCGTGTCGCCAACGTGATCCCCGTCGACGTCGCAGTGCCGGGATGTCCACCGCACCCGACGCGAATCCTGGCAGGAATACTCGCGGCGATAGCGTCCAAGGGCGCCCTTGACAACCAACAATCTCCAGATCGGTGTAGCGCTTGTGGCATGCACGATTGGATCGGTGTCGCCAGTCTGCGCCGACGCGGTTGGACCCGTTGCCGCGGCCGTTCGCGCGACGCAACCTATCGTCGACCTGCGGCTGCGCTCGGAGCAGGTCGAACAGGATGGCTTGCCTGAGGACGCCGATGCACTCACGTTGCGCGCGCGGCTCGGCTTTGAAACCGGCAAGGCCTGGAACTGGTTGCTGCTGGCTGAAGCGGAATTGTTGTGGCCGCTCGTGACTGACTACAACAGCACCGTCAACGGCAAGACGCAGTTCCCGATCGTTGCCGACCCCGAGTCGTACGAGCTCAATCGGCTCGCGCTCGTGAACACCTCGTTGCCGGGAACGACACTGACCTTCGGGCGCCAGCTCATCCTGCAGGACAACCAGCGCTTTGTGAGTCCCGCCGACTGGCGACAGAACGAGCAGTCGTTCGACGCCGTGCGCGTTCTGAATCAATCCGTGAGCAATCTCACGATCGATTTCAGCTACGTGAACCAGGTCAATCGCGTATTTGGCAAGGAATCGCCGGTGGGGCGTTACTCGGGCGACAACTATCTCGCCAACATTGCTTACCAGACGCCGGCGGGACGAATTGCGGGATTCGCGTACCTGCTCGATCTGGATCAGGCGCCCACGGACTCCTCGACGACGATCGGTCTTCGTTACACAGGAGAATGGACGCTCTCCGAAGTCAAGTTGGCGGGCGCGGCCACTCTGGCCAGGCAAAAGGATCGTGGAGACAATCCACTGAGCTTTCGCGACGACTACCTCGCCGCCGAACTGAACGCAACCGCGCACTACTGGACCATCGGTGTCGGCATCGAAGTGCTGGAAGGCAACGGTGTGAAGGGGTTCAGCACACCGCTCGCCACCCTGCACAAGTTTCAGGGATGGGCGGACAAATTTCTCACGACGCCAGCGGACGGCGTCGATGATCGCTACGTCACTTTGGGCTATGCCCGCAAGGCGCTGGGGCGCATCGACTCTGTGTCGGCGTCGGCCGTCTATCACCGCTTCGAGGCCGAGCATGTCTCCGCCGACTTCGGCTCAGAGATCGACCTCCTGGTACAGGCAAAGTGGAAGGAATGGTCAGCGGCGCTCAAATATGCCGACTATCGTGCCGACGGCTTTGCGACCGATACGCACAAGTTCTGGGTGCAACTCGAATACGTCTACTGATTTGAAAGTAGATTCCGAATTCAGTCAACGGATAGACCTCGAACTGCGCCTGTCGGTGTAGGCTAGCTCCCGGGCTGAAAGAGGAGGGGGCCAGGTGTCAGATCAGAAGCCGTTCCAGCATCATCGCTGGGCCGAGATTCCGGAAGAAGCCCTGAAGGGCACGATCACGCGTCGCATGATCACCGGCGACCGCACGATGATTGCGCAGATTGTTCTCAAGCAGGGTGACCTCGTTCCTCAGCACTCGCACCACAACGAACAGCTGACATACGTCATCAGCGGCGCCTTGCACTTTCATCTCGGTGAGAAAGGCGAGCATGAACTCACCGTGCGCGCTGGCGAAGTACTGGTGATTCCCTCGAACCTGCCTCACTCGGCGCTGGCGCTCGAAGACACCCTCGATGTCGATGTCTTCACTCCGCCTCGCGAGGACTGGCTCAACAGGACGGACGATTACCTGCGCAAGGAAACCTGATCGTGGCCTCGGCCATCATGCTGCGGGAGATCGGTGGCCCGGACGTACTGCACCTCGAGGAGGTTCCGGTCGCAGCACCCGCGCCCGAGGAAATTCGACTGCGCCAGACCGTCATTGGTGTCAACTTCCACGACACCTATGTCAGGAGTGGCCTCTACAAGACGCTGTCCCTGCCCGGCATACCGGGTGTTGAAGCGGTTGGCGTCGTTGAGGCCGTCGGAGAGGGCGTGAGTGATTTACGTCCCGGCGATCGCGTCGGCTACGTCACTGCGGCTTATGGCGCCTACGCGGATGAGCGGCTCATGCGCGCGGACCGCGTAATACCGATTCCGCCCGAGCTCGACGATCGAACGGTGGGTGCGGGATTGGTCAAAGCGCTCACCGCTCTGATGCTGCTGACCAAGCTGCGGCCTCTGAAAGCCGGAGATACCTGCCTCGTGCACGCGGCTGCGGGCGGAGTGGGCAGGGTGCTGTGCCAATGGGCACACCATCTCGGTGCCGACGTCATCGGTACAGTCGGCAATGATCACAAAGCCGTCATTGCCCTCGATAACGGCTGCGATTACGTGATCCTCTACAACGAGGAGCCCTTCGCTCAGCGGGTGCGCGAACTCACTCATGGTCGTGGTGTGGATGTCGTGTACGACGGGGTGGGCAAGGACACGTTTTCCGGATCGCTGGAATCGCTTGCTGTGCGTGGCCACCTGATCAATTTCGGTCAATCCTCGGGCGCGGTGGCGCCGTTTGCGGTCAGCCGCCTGGCTGAGAAATCCAATACGCTCTCGCCGGCCACTGCTGTTTCACTACCTCGAGGACCCGCGCGAGCGGCAAGAGATGGCCAACGAGGTGTTCAACGCCCTGCGCACCGGCGTCATTGCCGTTGAAGTCGGAGCCGAGTTCCCGCTGAGAGACGCTGCGGCCGCGCATCGCGCCCTGGAATCGCGGCAGACCATGGGATCGACAGTCCTGATTCCGTAAACCGGGTCTGCGGGGTTGCCTGGCGGCCGCACCGCTGTCGGTCTTGACACGGCTGTCATGCCGATCTAACTTGATTGAGCGTTCAACTCAGTCAAGCCTGTGACCGACGATACCCGCAGCCGCATCGTTTTCGCCGCGATGGAGCTCTTCTGGGAGAAGGGCTACGCCTCGACGTCGATCGCGGATGTGCTCAAGCGCTCCGCTGCCAACAGCGGCAGTCTCTACCACTTCTTCCCCGGGAAAGCAGGACTTGCTGCTGGCAGTGCTGGGCGCCTACCGCTCCGGCATCGACGAAATGCTGCTGCAGCCGGCGTGGGGTCACGTCAAGGATCCCATCGAGCGCATCTTTGCGCTGCTGGCGCGCTACCGGGAGCTGGTCGTGCAGACCGAGTGTTTCTACGGCTGTCCGATCGGCTCCCTCGCTCTGGAGCTGCACGAGCCCGATCCGCCGGTGCGCGAGCTCCTGGCCGCGAACTTCCTGGCGTGGACCGAGGCTGTGCAGCGCTGCATCGTCGAAGCCGGGCGAGCGGCTGCCACGAGTCAATTCCCGCGAGCTGGCGGAATTCGTGTTGACCACGATGGAAGGCGCCGTCATGCAGTCACGCACCTTCCGTGACGTGGCCTACTTCGATCGCTCCGTGAGCCAGCTGCGCGCCTATTTCGAGCTGCTGGCGGCTGCGGCGGCCGCGCAGCCGAAACGAAGCACCAGACCAACAAAGCGTCGCAAGAGTAAATAACAGCAAGAGAGGAGAGGCAACGATGGGTGACATCAATCATTGGGCGGTGATCGCGGCGGCGGTTTCCGCATTCGTCATCGGCGGACTGTGGTATGCGCCGCCCGTGTTCGGACGCAGCTGGCAGCGAGCGGCGGGCTTGAGCGACGCACAGATCGCGAACGGCAAGCCAGCGCTCATTTTCGGCGGCGGGTTCGTGCTCGCACTGATCGCAGCGTATGTATTCGCCATGTTCCTCGGCCCGAAGCCGGCGCTCGGCTTCGCGCTCGGCGCGGGGTTTGCGGCGGGATTGTGCTGGGTGGCGACCAGCTTCGGTATCAACTACCTGTTCGAGCGCCGCAACGCGAAGCTCTTCCTGATCAACGGCGGCTATCACACGGTGCAGTTCACTGTGTTTGGCCTCGTGCTCGGTCTCTGGCACTAAGGGGTACGGCCATGCGCAGACTATTCCTATCCTTGCTTCTTCTGTCGGCGGGTAGCATTCACGCGCGTTTCAGCCGCTTCACCCGGCACTGGCACAGGACGCGAGGGAGTTTCGGAGTAAGCCCCGCAGCCGAGCGCTGACTCAACTTCGCCTGCGAAGGCGACTCCGGGCCGAAGTCAAGCTATCGGCCTGAGTGCCCGTTCTGCCTATACTTCCGCATGCTGAAGACGACGCCCTTTCACCCCCGTACCGCGCCGCTGGTGCTCGGGCAAACCTGGCGCCGCTGGGCGGGTTATTCCAGCGCAAGCTGCTATGACTGGGTGCACGATCGCGAATACGCCGCGATCCGTAATTCCGTGGCGTTGCTGGACGTCTCGCCACTCTATAAATACAGCGTTACCGGGCGCGATGCCGCCAAGCTTCTCGACCGCATGGTCACGCGCAATGTAGCCAGGACCAAGGTGGGGCAGGTGCTCTATACGCCCTGGTGCGATGCGCAGGGCAAGACCATCGATGACGGCACCGTGAGCCGGCTCGCGGAGAAGACATTCCGGCTCACCGCCGCCGAACCCAATTACCGCTGGTTGCACCAGAACGCTTTCGGTCTCGAGGTGCAGATCGAGGACGTCTCAGAGGCTCTCGGCGCACTCGCGCTGCAGGGACCCTTGTCGCGTGCGGTGCTGAATTCAGTCGCGGAACACTCGGTTGATGAGCTCAAGTATTTTCGCGTGATGCAAAACCGCATCGCCGGTGTCGATATTCAGATCTCGCGCACTGGTTACACCGGTGATTTGGGCTACGAGCTCTGGGTTCCCGCCGCAAGCGCTCTTCTTGTATGGGATGCGCTGATGGGCGAGGGCTCCAAGTACGGGATCACACCCGCTGGTGTGTGGGCGCTCGATGTGGCGCGCATCGAGGCCGGCCTCGTGATGCTCGATGTCGACTATCACTCCTCGCATCACGCGTTCACGGACAGTCAGAAATCATCGCCCTTCGAGCTGTCGCTCGATTGGACCGTCAATCTCGACAAGGACATCTTCAACGGCAAAGCAGCGCTCAGGGCTGAGCAGGCGAGGGGGCCGGCGTGGCGCTTCGTCGGTATCGAGGTCGACTGGGATTCCTTCGAGGCACTCTTTACCAGCGTGCACCTCACGCCCTCCATACCGACTGTTGCCTGGCGCACCAGCGTCCCGATCTATCGTGACGGCCAGCAGATCGGTTATGCCTCGAGCGGTTGCTGGTCGCCGCTGCTCAAGAAATACCTCGCGCTCGCACACCTGCGTGCGCCCCACTTTGCCCCGGACACGTCGGTCGAAATCGAAGTGACGGTCGAACACCAGCGTAAGCGCGCCAGTGCGTGGGTACGCAAGCTTCCGTTCTTCGATCCGCCGCGCAAGAAGAGCTGACATGAACCAAGGCACTCGCGCACCGAGCGCCGCCTACAACGTTATCGTCGTCGGCGCCGGTCACAATGGACTCGTCGCCGCGGCGTACCTGGCGCGTGCGGGCCGCAAGGTGCTGGTCCTCGAGCGTCGCGGCGTCGTCGGTGGTGCAGCGGTGAGCGAACAGGTCTTTCCGGGCTTCACGTTCTCGGTCTTCTCCTATGTCGTGAGTCTCTTGCGGCCCGAGATCATTCGTGATCTCGAGCTGCCGCGCCACGGCCTGCACATCCTGCCGCTCGAAAGCACGCTGGTCCCGCTGCCAAACGGTGACTATCTCGCCAGCTGGCCGGATGCAGATCTTTCGCGACGCGAGCTCTATCGGCATTCGCCGCATGACGCGGAGGCCATGAGCGAGTTCGGTCGGCTGATGATTCACATGGCAAAAGCGGTGAAGCCGATCCTCGGCATGATGCCGCCCGACCCGACGTCGCTGAGCCCGCGCGACCTCAAGGGACTGCTGCGCTTTGGCGGGCACCTGCGCTCGCTCGGCACCGAGCAGTTCCACGCCCTCTACAAGCTCATGACCATGAGCTCCGCGGATTATCTCGATGAGTGGTTCGAGTTCGGACCGCTGAAGGCGACCAAGTCCGCGAGCGGCATCATCGGGACCTTCATGGGCCCGCGCTCACCGGGCTCAGCGTACGTGCTCCTGCATCACTACATGGGAGAGATCGACGGCGCGTTTCGCGCCTGGGGATTCTGCAAGGGCGGCAACGGCACCGTCAGCGCCGCGATTGCGAGCGCCGCGATCAGTCACGGCGCAACCATTCGCGTCGACTCCGCTGTCCAGCAGGTGCTCGTAAAGGACGGCCGAGCGAGCGGGGTCGTGCTGCAGAACGGTGACGAGTACCGCGCGCCGATCGTGGTGTCGGGACTCGATGCGCGGCGCACCTACCTCGATCTCATCGAGAGCCGCGAACTCCCGACCGAACTCCTCGACCAGGTCCGTCGCTTCCGCTTCCGGGGCTCTTCGGGGAAAGTGAATCTCGCGCTGGCGGAATTGCCGAATTTCACCTGCCTGCCGGGCGTCGGCGCGCATCACCGCGGTGCCGTCTCGATCAGTCCGAGTATCGACTACCTGGAGCAGGCCTACGACGATGCCAAGTACGGCAACTTCTCGCGCCGCCCGTATATGGACGTCATCTTCCCGTCGATGATCGATCCGAACATGGCACCGCCGGGCAAGCATGTGGCGAGCATCTTCGTGCAGTACGCGCCGTATCACATCGACGGCGGCTGGAACGATGCGAAGCGTGAAGCTTTCGGTGATACCGTGATCGATACGCTTGGCGCGTACGCGCCCAATCTCAAATCCGCAATCCTGCATCGACAGGTCCTGACGCCGGCGGACATCGAACGCACCATCGGGCTTTCGGAAGGCAATATCTTTCAAGGTGAGCTTGCCCTGCAGCAGCTGTTCTTCATGCGTCCCGCGACGCGCTGGTCGAGCTATCACACGCCGATCCGCGGCTACTACCACTGCGGCTCGAGTACCCATCCGGGCGGTGGCGTGATGGGCGCGGCGGGCCGTCTCGCGGCGATGCGCGTGCTGGCGGATCGAGCCTGAACCATGGGTCGTTCCTTCGACGTAGTCGTGATCGGCAGCGAGCCCGAGGGGCTCGTCGCCGCTCTGACATGTGCAAAATCCGGATCGACGGTCCTGCTCGTGGAAGCGGACGCCGAGCTCGGCGGCAGCTATCGCGAGATCGAATTCGCGCGCGGCTTTCGCGCGGCGCCGTTGGCTGCTGACCTGGGATATCTCGACCCGGAAGCGTTTCGGACGATTGGCTATGAACCGGCCGCGGAAGTGGTTTCCGATCCAAGCGTAATTTCGCTCGGCGATGACGCGCCGCTGTTGCTACGTTCTTCGGTGAACGATACCGCTCAAGGACTGAAACGCTTTTCGGATCGCGATGCCGCGCGCTGGCCGGAATTCACGCAGCGGGTGAGTGCGCTCGCCGGATTCCTGGCCGATCTTTATCGCGTACCGCCGCCGCGCATCGAGGCGGACAGTTTCAGCGAGTACCTGACGCTGGCCGGTCTCGGCCGCAAGTATCGTCGACTCGGCCAGGACGGCATGGTGGAACTGCTGCGCGCGTTACCGATCTCCGCGGCGGATTGGTTCGATGATGCATTCGAGTCGCAAACGCTGAAGGGAGCACTCTCGGCGCTCGCGGTCATGGACGTATGTCAGGGAGCGATGTCGGGCGGCACTGCATTTACCTTCCTGCACCGACACGTCGGAGCCGCGCCGGGTGTCATCGGCGAACGTCTGCGTTTACGTGCCGGTCCAGGCTCATTTGTGCGGGCACTCGCGGAGCGGGCTCGGGCGGCCGGAGTCGCAATTGAGAGCGGGACGTCGATCGGGCAAGTGACGGTTCGTGAGGATCGGATCGCGGGTATTCAACTTGAATCGGGCGAGGAAGTGACCTGTCGCGCGGTGATCTCCGCGCTCGATCCCTACCGCAGCCTTCTCGGGCTGATCGATCCGGGATATCTCGATCCGGAATTCATCCGCGCAGTGCAGAACATCCGGTTCCGCGGCGTCGTCAGCAAGATACTCGTCGCGCTTGACGGCTTGCCCGCGATTGCGGGGCTGTCCTCACCGCCCACCGGCGCCGTGCTCATCGCGCCGTCGATCCGCTACGTGGAGCGCGCTTACGATGCCACGAAGTACGGGCGCTGCTCGGATGAACCGGTGATCGAGGTGCACTTCCCAAGCGTCGCACAGCCAGAACTGGCGCCCGCGGGCCGCCATGTCGCCGTCCTGCACGTGCAGTACACGCCTTACAACCTGCGCGAGGCGAGCTGGAATCAAATGCGCGACTCGATGGCTGATCGCGCCATCGCGTCTGTCGAGCGTCGCCTGCCGGGTTTCTCCGCCCGGATCCTCGAACGCACTGTGCTGACGCCGCTTGATCTGGAGAGCCGGTTCGGCTTGCGAGAAGGCGCGCTATCGCAGGGCGAGATGATGCTCGATCAGGTTCTCTTCATGCGTCCTGTGCCCGCGGCGTCGCGATATGCAGCGCCAGTTGCCGGGCTCTATCTCTGCGGTGCGGGCATGCATCCGGGTCCGGGCATCATCGGCGCCGCCGCGCGCATGGCCGCGCGCGCGGCCCTTGGCCACTAGAAATACAAGAACGTCACTCCCAGGAAGCACTCGGTCCCAACGTCGTTGAGCGGATGGATGGTTCTGGCATCGTGGAGAACTGAGTACAGGGAGCATCCATGAACGACCTCAGCCGGCGTGAATTCCTCGCATATGCCGCCGCCCTCGGCGCCTCGGCGGCGTGGGGAACCACGCGCGCGAGAAATTCGCGCATCGCGTGGACTGAACGACGCGAGCTGTATCCGGAGGGCGTCGCGTCCGGCGATCCCCAGTCCGACAGTGTCATTCTCTGGACACGCCGCCCCTTCGGTGATGGCGAGGACCCCGCATCTCTCACCGTTGAAGTCGCGCAGGACGAGCGGTTCAAACGCGTCATCGCCACGACGACCGCACAGGTGAGCGCCGCATCAGACTGGACCTGCCGCGTACTCGTTGGGCGACTGAAGCCCGCACATGAATACTGGTATCGCTTCACCGATGACAGCGGCGCCGGCAGCCGCATCGGTCGCACGCTGACGGCACCGGCGGACGGAGATGCGCGCACGGTGCGGTTTGCATTCGTGAGCTGCCAGAACGTCTGCCAGGGCGCGCAGAACGCGTACCGGCGAATGATCTTCGAAGATGAACGTGCGCCGGCCGCTGAGCGGCTCGGCTTCGTGCTGCACCTCGGGGATTTCATCTACGAAGTTGTCTGGTATCCGGAAGACCGGCCGCAGGGCATGTACGACCGGCGCCTGCGCGACCTCGTGCGCTTCGCGCACGGAGAAAAGGTCGCCGATTTCCACATTCCCACCACCGTCGATGACTACCGCGCGGTGTATCGCGCCTATCTGCATGACCCGGACCTGCAGGATGCGCGGGCGCGCTGGCCATTCGTTGCGATGTGGGACAACCACGAATTCTCGTGGCTCGGCTGGCAGGGATTTCAGAAGTTCGGCGACACGACGCGGCCGGCGCAGACGCGCAAGGTTGCGGCGAACCAGGCATGGTTCGAATACCAGCCGGCGCGCGTGCGCCAACCCGGGACCGCATCGCTCGAGCGATTCGCTGCGCCGAAAGTTGTCGATGCGCCGGTCACGCGGTTTGACGCTGAAGGCCTCGGCGATGAGCCGAATAACCTGAGCGCGATCGCGAGCCTGACCGGTTACCGCGTGCTGCGTTTCGGGCGCAACGTCGACCTCCTGATCACGGATCAGCACAGCTACCGATCCGAGGAGCCAACCACGCGGCCGGAAGCTGCGGCCCTCACGAGCGACGATTTCCCGGATTTCATTCCACAGGAAGCGATGGAAATACTGGATGCAGGTCGCGCTTACGCAGGCGGCCATCCCCCGGCGAGCATCCGTTACGGGGATACCCAGGTCGCGAACTTTTGCAAGGATCAGCCGCCCCAGACGATCCTCGGACTTGCGCAGAAGAACTGGTTCCTCGAGCGCCTGAAGAGTTCGCAAGCGACCTGGAAGATCTGGGGCAATTCGCTCGGCACGCTCGACTTTCGTGCTGATCCACAGAATCTTCCGCCAAACGTGACGAAGCCGTGGCCGGGTGCCGGCTATGCCGGTTTCGGAGGTGGCGATCACAGTGCTGCCTACGTCGAGCGCGCCGAAATCTACGACCTGGTACGCGATCGAGGCATCACGGGCTTCGCTACCGTCGCCGGGGATCGGCACAGCTTCTGGGCGGGCCTCGCGGCGAAGTCTTTGCCGCCGGACAAATTCGAGCCCGTCGGGGTCGCGTTCATTACGGGATCAGTGTCAGCACCCGGTCTGCCCGAGGCGTACGAACATCGCTTTCCAAAGGATCATCCGCTGCGCGCTCTGTTTCTCGCGCAAACGCCGGGCCAATCGACGTGGGAGCCGTCGATCAACCTGCTGCTCCATCACGGCGTACGCACGTGCCTCGAATATCAGCGGAGCGGTGACCTCGAGCGCGCGCGAAGACTCTCCAATCCCGATCTCTCGCCACACCTGTCATTCATCGACATGGGTGGACATGGGTATGCGACGGTGCGCGTGAGCGAGCGATGCGATGGAATGCGAGTTCGTGTGCATCCCGCGTCCGCTGGAACGGAGCGATAAGCCTGATGGCGGACCACTGCTGTATCGCGTCGTCCACCGCGCCCCGCTGTGGAAAAAGGGAGAGCGGCCACAGCTCGAACAGCGGATCGTCGAGGGCAATCCCGCACTCTCGATCTAGGCCGCAAGTTCTGACGTTGCGATCAGAGTCCGAAGCGCAGCGCGCGCGCCAGCATCCAGGTGGCGGGTCGGCGCATCACTGGGCTGAGACCCAGCGGGCTGAGGAACATCTCGGCTGCCATGCGATGCGGGTAGTGCCGCAGGGCAAGGCGGTGAACTTCGTTGCGGAAGGCGCGAAATGCGGCCTTCACGTCGGATCTGTGCGGATACCGTTGCTGGTACGCATGGCGGAATGCGCAGTAGCCGTCTTCCTGCGTGCTCTCCAGAGCCCGGCGCACCAGCGTAGCCGCGACGCGTCGCCGTGAGGTGCCCTCAACCGCCAGATGCGAACGGAAGAATCGGTAGAAATGCTTGAAGTGCCGCACCTCGTCGCGTCGAATGTGGTCGAGGACCTCGCGCAGCACCGGTTCCTGGGCAGCCTCGTACAGCATGCGGTAATACGTGGCGGTACCGGTCTCGACTACGCAGCGCCTTGCGAACTCGAGGACACGAATCGGCTGCAGCACCTCGGGTGTACATAGGGCGCCGTAGTCGGCGAGGAACCGCCCGTAGGCATCGTGCCAGTCGAACCCGGGCCAGACCGTCTGCACGTATCTTTGCAGCGCACGTCCATGCTGGAGCTCTTCGGGTTCCCAGCGCCCGGCGAGCCAGGCGCTGGCGGCAGGATCGTCACGGAAATGTTCGATGAGATTGCGGGTGTACAGGCTGGCGCCGGATTCGATGAACGATGCTGATGCCAGCAGGAAGAACAGCCGCTCATCACCCGCGACCAGGCTTGCGTCGATGCGCGCAAAGTTGATGTTGTCGACCCGCCAGGGCAGCTCTCGCCCCGTTGCGGCCAGCTGCGGGTTGATCATGTCGTGTTCGATGCCCCGGCGTGTGTCGCGGTTCCTTATAATTCGCTCTCAAGCGTCGCAGCCCTGGAGAACGAGCGTGCAGATCGGAATCGTAGGACTCGGCCGCATGGGCGGCAACATGGCGCGCCGGCTCGCGCGCCGCAAGGTCAATGTCATCGGTTTTGACCGCTCTGCGGCGAAACATGCCCCGTTTAGCGACGAACCCGGTCTCACGGCGACCGATTCGCTCGACACGCTCATCGCAGGTCTCAAGTCGCCGCGCGTCGTGTGGCTCATGTTGCCCGCCGGTGCGCCGACCGAGGGAATCATGAACGCTCTCGCTGCGCTCATGCAGGCGGGCGATGTGATCGTCGATGGTGCCAATGCCTACTATCGCGACAGCATGCGACACGCCACGGAGTTGCAATCGCGCGGCCTCCGGTTCGTCGATGCGGGCGTTTCCGGCGGCATCTGGGGACTGGAGAATGGTTACGCGCTGATGTTGGGCGGCTCGGCGGAGGCCGTCGAACGCGTGCGGCCCTTCGCGGAGTTGTTGGCGCCAGGACCCGATGCAGGCTGGGTGCACTGCGGGCCGGCCGGCTCAGGTCACTTCGTGAAGATGATTCACAATGGCATCGAGTACGGGCTGATGCAGGCCTACGCCGAAGGGTTTGCACTCATGCGGGAGAAGAAGGAGTTTGGGCTCGATCTCGGTGCGATTGCCGAGTGCTGGCGTCACGGCAGCGTGATCCGCTCCTGGCTCCTCGATCTTACGGCGCCACTTCTCACTGATCGGCGCGCAATTGGCGGATGCGGCGCCGGTGGTCGCCGATTCGGGCGAGGGGCGCTGGACCGCACTCGAAGCGGTCGAGCTCGGCGTGCCCGCTCCCGTGATGAGCCTCGCCCTGATGATGCGTTTCGCCAGCCAGGGCCGAAACGACTATGCGGCGCGACTCCTGGCCGGAATGCGCCATGCGTTCGGCGGTCACGAGATCAAGAAAGAAGGTCAGTCAGCCTGAAGTCGGTGCAGCCGCGGCTGCGGCATCGGCGAACACTACTGCGTTGTCGCGCGAGACGCGAAGGGCAGGGATATCTCCCTGTCCCCTGATCAGCTCGCGCAGGCGCAGGGCTTTCTCCGCGCCGCTGACCAGCCAAAGACGGGTGCGGGCGCGGTTGATGCACGGCAGGGTGAGGGTAATGCGGCGCGTGCCCGCATAGAGTCCGGTGGCCGCCGCGTCACGATCGGTGATCTTCAACGTCGCATCAGCAGGGGTGAGGGACGCGGTGTGACCGTCGGATCCCAGGCCGAGTTGCACGACATCGATGATCGGCGGTGAGCCCGCAAGGGTTTCCAGCATCTTCGCGTACTCGCGCGCCGCGAGGTCAGGATCGGGACGCTCGACCGGAATTGCGTGGAGCTGTTTGTCCTCGAGTCGGCCGCGCTTGCACAGCAACTCATGAATGCGCGCGAAGTTACGGCGCGGGTCATCGATCGCGACGATACGCTCATCGACTTGCGCTACTTGAAGGGCGTGCCAGGGTACGTTGCGCGTGATCAGCTCCTCCAGCATCTTCCAGGGCGTCTGCCCGCCACTCAGCGCGATGACGCAGCGACCTCGCGCGCTCACATCTTCTACGATTCGGGCCGCGAACCAATCCGCAGCCAGCGCGGCGGTGTTTGGTGGATCTCGCCCAATGACAATCTGCATAGGGTATGCGGCTAGGCCTGCGACTGGCCTCCGACCCAGACGCGCCGCACGTTGAGCTCATCATCGAGCTCCACCAGATCCGCGCGCAGGCCGATCGCGATGCGACCCCGCTCGGCAGAGAGGCCCAGAAACTCCGCCGGATATGTCGCGGCCATACGCGCCGCCTCATCGACCGGCAGGTTGAGCAAGCGCACCGTGTTGCGCAGCGCTGTGCCCATGTCGAGCGCCGAGCCGGCGAGAACGCCGGCAGCAGTCTTGCAGACACCCTCGGCACAATCGACGACTTCACCCCCGACGGTGAAGGACGTCTGGTTCGATCCGACCGAAGACATCGCATCCGTCACCAACAGCATGCGACCGCGACGCTTCGCAGCGATCGCGACGCGCAGGGCCGCCGGGTGCACGTGATAGCCGTCGACGATGAGGCCGCACCAGCACTCCGGGTCATCCAGAGCTGCACCCACCATGCCCGGATCGCGGGACTGGAGCGGCGACATCGCGTTGAACAGATGGGTCACACCCCGCACGCCAGCCGCGAGGGCTGCGCGTGCCGTCGCATAGTCGGCACCGGTGTGTCCGGCACAAAGAATGATGCCACGTGCAGTGAGCTCACGGATGGCAGCCAGGGGGACACGCTCCGGGGCAATGGTCAGTAAGGTTCGCCCGGTGCCCAACGATGAGATCAGCTGCACCAACTCGGGGTCCAGTTGCCGAAAGCGCGTCACGTCGTGAACGCCCGGACGTGCCGGGGAGAGCAGGGGCCCTTCGAAATGAATGCCGAGCACACCGGAGTCACCGGCGAGCATCGCGCCACGCACCGCGTCGATCGCCGCCCTCATGACATCGAGATCCGTAGTGATCAGCGTTGGCAGCAGGCCCGTGGTCCCGAAGCGGCGATGTGCAGCCACGATGCGCCTGACGGACTCGATCGTTGGCTCCTCGTTGAGCAGCACACCGCCGCCCCCGTTGACCTGGCAGTCGATGAATCCGGGCACGAGGCTGCGGCCTTCGAGATCATGCCGCAGCGAGCCGGCCACTCGTGGATCGTCGCGACCGACGAGGCCGGCGATTCGATCGCCGTCCATCAACACGACGCGATCCGTGACAAATCCATCGGCGAGGAGAATCCGGCCATTGACGAGCGCTGTACTCATCAGACGGTCTGCGTGACCTTGCGCAAACTCGGCGGCGCGTCGGGATTGCGCCCACGCCGCAGGGCGAGTGCGTTTACTGCGCGATAGAAGCTTTGAATTTCGAGCAGCGGCGTGCAGGCCGGATGGCCGATGGATGGCACCGGAAGCACTCCGGTTCCGGCAGCACCACTGGCCGCAAGCAAGACACGAGCGCCGCGCGCACTGAACTCCTCGGTCAGGCTGACGAGACCAGGTCGGGTTTCGTCATCCTGCGTGAAGCACACGACTGGGAACCCTTCGCCTACCAGCGTCATCGGCCCGTGCATCACTTCGGCGCCACTGAACGCCTCGGCGTGCAAACCGCAGGTTTCCTTGAGCTTGAGCGCCGCTTCCTGTGCCACGCCGAGCCCGAGCCCCCGCGCGAGCACGAAGAGATTCCGTGCCCCGGCAAGCAATTCCACCAGCTCCGACCAGTCCATCTCCCAGGCATCGGCCAGTTTGGCCGGAAGCGACTGCAACGCATCCAACAAGCGCGCATCCTCCTTCCAATGGCCTGCGAGGAGCAGGATCGCGGCAAGCGAGCAGATATAGCTCTTGGTGGCCGCCACACTCCGTTCGGGCCCGGCGTGCAGCTCGATCACGGTGTCGGCCAGGGCGGCGAGCGGCGCGTCCGCCGCGTTCACGAGGGTCACCACGCGGGCGCCCGCGGCTCGGGCTGCTTCCGCCTGCCGCAACAGGTCCGGGCTTCGCCCCGATTGCGAAATCGCAATGAACAGTACCTCGGAGAGATCCTGCGTCGAGCCGTAGAGCGAATTGACTGACGGAGCGGCGGAGGCTGTCACGACGCCGAGCTGGGTTTCAAAGACGTACTTGGCAAAAGTAGCGGCGTGATCGGAACTGCCGCGCGCGCTGGTCACGATGAAACGCGGGGGCCTGGCACGCAGAGCGGAGGCGAGATCACGCACCAGTGCCGTATTGAGCGTGATCTGGCGCGCGACCGCAGCGCTGCTCTGGGCGGCCTCGCTGAACATCAGCGTGTCCTCGGGTCTCAGAACCGGCGTGCGCGGTGGTCGGGCCATGATCTCGAGCGCCTCCCTAGTCACTATGCAGCTCGGCGACGAAATCGTACGCATCGCCCCGATAGAGCGAGCGCGTGTACTCGACTGCACGCCCATCCTCCAGAAACGCACGTCGCTCGATCATCAGGCCGGCAGTGCCCAGTGGGATGGACAACAGTCGGCTCTGCTCCGCATCGAAAGTGATCGCCCGCAGTCGCTGCAGGGCCCGCTTCGGGCGGCAACCGACGCGATCGAGCGCTTCGTAGAGCGAGGCCTTTACGCTCTCGGGTCCGGAAAGAATGGAGCGGGGGACGGCGCTGCGCTCGATCGCCAGCGGTTCTTCGCCCGCGAAGCGCAGGCGGTAGAGCCTGACGACCAGTGCGCCCGGCGACAACCCAAGCGCCATGGCTTCATCAGGCGTCACCTCGCCGACGCTGCGCTCGAGGAATCGCGAGCGTGGCTTCAGGCCCCGTGCGCGCAGATCGTCGGTAAAGCTGGTCAGCGTCGAAAACGACTTGACGATCCGCTCCGATACGAAGGTGCCGGCGCCATGCCGCTGGGTGAGCAGGCCCTTCGAGACCAGGGCCGCGATGGCCTTGCGCACCGTGACGCGTGAGAGCGAGGCGAGCTTCGCCAGCTCACGCTCGCTCGGCAGCGCCCGGCCCGGCTGGAGCGAACCGGCTTCGATCGCATCGTGAAGCACCCGTTGCAGGCGTGCGTACAACGGTGTGCTGTCCGGGTTGCGCGGCCGATTCAGTCGTTTGAGATCGTTGAACAGGAGTTCCATCTGCTGGTATCTCGATCTTTGAGCCGAGATAATAATACCAGTTAGATACCACTAATGCGAGACTGGCCTATTGAACTGCGAGATTCGGCTTAAAAAGCCAGTAACTGACTGGGTTCATGAACAGTGGTATTTAAGTGGTCTGTCCGGTCGAGGCAGGTGCGCGGGCAGTCGAGCCGCGCACCACGAGCTCAGGACTGAAGCCGTGGCTGCGCCCGGTGAAGTTGTGCGAGCCGAGTGCATTGGGGCGCAGCTCCGAAATCAATAGCAGCGTCGCGGTACGCGCGATCTCTTCGGTCGCCTGGCGTGCCGTCGTCAGCGCCGGCCAGGACTGGCGCGAGAACGGACTGTCCTCGAAGCCGGCAATCGAGAGCTGGTTTGGGACGTCGAGCCCCATAGAGCGCGCCGCCACCAGAGCGCCGGCCGCGATTTCATCGTTGGAGCCAAAGATCGCGGTCGGGCGCCGCGACAGGGACAAGAGCTTGCGCGTGCCGCGAAAGCCGTCATCGAACGAATAGTCGCCCGGGAGCTCGAGCGACTCATCGGGCGTGATCCCATAGCGCTCCAGCGCGAGCCGGTATCCTTTGTAGCGCTCGAAGCTGGAGAGGTGCGCCGTGCCGCCCCACAGGAACCCGATCCGCTCGTGACCCAGCTGGATGAGATGCTCGGTGATCGCGTATGCAGCGTCACGATCGTCGACGTAGACGCACGGGAAGCCGTCCTTGGGATCTTCGGCGGCAGAGATGATGCGCACGAAATGCACGCCGTTGGCGCTGAGGAACTGGAGCAGCTCGGGACGTTCCGACATCGGCGGTGCGAGGATCAATCCTGCGAGTCGTGAACGTCGCACGAGATCGAGAAGCTCCTCCGCGATCTGGGGCGAAGCGGCATTGCACGGGTGAATCTGCAGGCCGAAACCGGTCGTACGGCACGCCGCGAGCACACCGCTTTGCACGCTGATCACGTAGTACGGATTCGGGTTGTCATACGCGAGGCCGATCGCGTAGGTCTTGGCGCTGCGCAGATTCCGGGCGGAGATGTCGGGGTGATACTTGAGCTCGGAGATCACCTCGAGCACGCGGTTGCGCGTGCGCTCGCGCACCGATGGCTCGTTGTTGATGACCCGGGAGACGGTCTTCGGTGAGACCTTCGATCGCTTGGCAACGTCCGTGATCGTCGCTTTGCGCACCCTCAATACCCTTCTCAACGAGCCTGTGCGCTACCTTTTATCACAGCCCGAGTGTTTGTCGTTCCAATCGTGCGCTCCGGAACTGCTCTCAGGTGCCGGCCCGCTGCAAGGTGGAGCTGCCTTTCGAGGCCGACAGGGCCAGTCCCGCGCGATGACCCCTGAGTCCGAAGTACAGAATGTAGAGGTAGCAGGGCACCGTAATGGCGAGAAATACCGCCTGAAAGTTGAAGTGATCCTTAAGGTGCGCAAACAGGTTGGGGAGGATCGCGCCACCTGCGATGCCCATGATCAGGATCGCCGAGCCTCTTTCGGTGAACCGGCCGAGGCTGCGGATCGAGAGCGGGAAGATCGCGGGCCACATCAGCGCATTGGCCAGCCCGAGCGCCGCGACGAAGCCCACTGACACGTACCCCGACGTGAGGAAGGCGGCCACCGCGAACAACACGCCAAGTATCGCCGAGATGCTGAGCGCCTGCTGTTGCGAGATGTAGCGCGGAATTGCGATCACGCCGGCGACGTAGCCAAAGAGCATCGCGGTGAGCGTGAGTGCGGTGAAGTACTTGGTCTGATCGGTGGGGATGTGAAATCCCTTGCCATAAGTGCCAATCGCATCCCCGGCCAGCACTTCGACGCCGACGTAGACAAAGATGCACAACGCGCCGAGCCAGAGGTGCGGAAACTGAAACAGGCTCCGCCTCGATTCGCCGCCGCCCTGTGCGCCTTGGGCGTTCGCCTCTGCGGCGCGAATCTCCGGCAGAGGCGATCGCACGATCCAGATCGCCAGCAGCACCAACAGGCTCGCGAGCACGAGATAGGGCGTGTACACCTTGGCCGCGAACTCATTGAGAATTGCGTCCTTGAGCTGCGGGCTCGCCGCCGCGCTCACGCGTGCTTCAAGCTGATCGATGCCCTGCAGTACCAGCGCGCCGAGCACGATCGGGCTGAGGATGCCCGCCACTTTGTTGCAGATTCCCATGATGCTGATGCGACGCGCGGCGCTGTCGATCGGACCGAGGATGCTGATGTAGGGATTCGATGCGGTCTGCAGCAGCGCAAGCCCCGAACCGATGATGAACAGGCCGGTGAGCGCGAGCGGGTAGTGCCGCTGCGTCGCATACGTGCCGAACACGTAGCTGCCGACTGCCATCACGAGGAGCCCGAGCGCCATGCCTTTCTTCATGCCGGTGCGCTCGAGGATCCACGAGGAGGGGAGCGCCAGAAAAAAATACGCCATGTAGAAGGCGGTCGTGACGAGGAACGCCTTGGCGTCCGTGTCCAGATCGAAGGCGAGTTTTACGAAAGTGATGAGCGGCCCGTTGATCCAGGTGACGAACCCGAACACGAAGAACAGCACACCGATCGTGACGATCGAAGCAACGTATGCCCGCTCGGGCTGTTGCGACGCTGGAGCGTTCGGCATGGTTTCAATACTCCCCGTTTGCTGTTGATTTTGCAGTAGTTCAGGGCTCAGGAGCAGCGACCTGTCAACGTTGTCAATTCCGTTCAGGATTGCTCCTCGACGCTACTTGGCTCGCCCGATCGTGATCGCAGAGCAACAACACGAAACAACGCAGAATCGGCTTTCAAAGGCTGAAAAACAGCTGTTTCGAGTCCACGATTTCCACCCGTTGCGACAGGCACACGAAACTACGACAGCTTGACATCGATGTCAAAACTGGCATACGGTCGGCGCCACGGTTCGATCTCACGGGTCTCGATTCGTGTTTGGGGCGAGCACCTTGGCGGGCAAAGTCGCATCGATTCTGGCGACCGATATCGGCGGCACGTACGCGCGGCTCGCGCTCGTGGAGCCAGGTGAACGCGCGGCCCGTCGGCCGATAGTCAGCCGTTTCCAGCAGTACGCGTGCGCGGACTATCCCAGTCTCAGCGCGATATTCAGCGATTTTCTTTCTGGCGCCGATGGCGCCGCCGTCCGTTGCGCAACCATCGCGAGCGCCGGCTTTCCGGTCGGCGACACGATGCTGCAATCGAATCTTCCCTGGCCGGTGTCGCTCAAGGAGCTGCGCGAGCGTTTCGGATTTCGCGATCTGACGCTCATCAACGATTTCGCGGCCATCGCATACGGCACGCAGTTTCTCTCGCCGAAGGATACGACGCTGCTCAGCGGCGCCAACACCAAGCGAGAAGCGGGACCGACGCTGGTGATGGGTCCGGGAACCGGTCTCGGCGCCGCGGTGCTCGTTCCGCGCGAAGACCATCCGATGGTACTGAGCACCGAAGCAGGGCAGGTGGCGTTCGCGCCCACCACCGATCTCGAGATTGAAATCCTCAAGGTCCTGCGCTCGCGCATGACGCATGTGTCGAACGAGAACATCGTCTCCGGCCCGGGACTCGTCAATCTGCACACGGCGCTGGGCGTCGTGAACTCGGAGCGAACGCTGTATCGCACGCCGGCGGAGATCACGTCCGCGGCACTCGACGATGGCGAGCCCATGGCCAAGCAGGCACTCGATGTGTTCTGCGGGGCGATGGGCAGCGTGGCGGGACTCCTGACTCTCTTGTACGGCGCGCATGGCGGCGTGTTTCTCGCCGGCGGCGTGCTGCCACGGATCAAGGGCTATCTGCTCAAGAGCAGCTTCATGGAGCGCTTTGTCGGGACCAGCCCGATGCGCAGCCTCCTGGAACAGATTCCGGTGCACCTCATCGAGCACGGCCAACTCGGCGTGCTCGGTGCGGCGAGCTGGTTCGTGGACACCCATCCGGGAGGAGTGAAACAGACGTGGGAATTACCTTGCGGGCGAGCTGAAACACAGAGGGCGGTCGGGGCAGCGGTGCCCGCAGGCCGGTAGAGCTACTGGTAACCAATGAATAGGGGGAGTGTATGAGTTCCAGCAGATCAATCTCGAGGGACATCAAGCAGATCCTGTATGGATCCGCGGTGGTCGCGCCGGACTGGGCAGCGCGGGCTATCGCGCATGCGCAGGCTACGGCGCTCGAGGTCGAAGAAGTCGTCGTGACAGGCATCCGCTACAGCTTGCAGCAGTCCATCGAGACCAAGCGCAACGCGGACGGTGTGGTCGATGTGCTCACGGCCGAAGACGTCGGCAAGTTTCCCGACAAGAACCTCGCCGAAGCGCTTGCAGCGCGTTCCCGGGCGTCACGGTCAATCGCGAGTTTGGCGAGGGTGAGCGCATCAATATCCGCGGCACCGACTTCCGCCTCACCAAGACACTGCTCAACGGGCATTCGCTCTCGACTGCCGACTGGTTCATTCTCGACCAGCTCAATACGACGCGCAGCTTCAACTACCTGCTGCTGCCTGCGGACATCATCGGGCAGACGATCGTCTACAAGACCACGCAGGCGGATCTCGAAGAAGGCGGCGTCGGCGGCACGGTTGATGTGAAGACACGCAATCCTCTCGACCTCGAGCCTCTTGACGATGTACGCGCGCCTCGAAGCTGCGTACACGGATCTTGCCGACGAGACCGATCCGAATGCCGGCGCGCTCTTCAGCTGGAAGAACAGCTCCGAGACCCTCGGATTCCTGGTCGCCGGCGTGTACCAGGATCGCAATATCCGTCGTGACGGCGTCGAGACCTTCGGCTACATGCCAGTCGATATCAACCCGAGTCCGACCGTCGTCAACAACGTGATGGCACCGACATTGATCGGATCGGCGCTGTTCCAGCAGGAGCGCAAGCGCACTGGCGGCAATTTCGCCTTCCAGTTCAGGCCGAGCGACAGCCTCGCGTTCAACCTGACGGGCCTGTACTCGAAGTTCGATGCTGACAACATCAACGAGAACTTCATCGCGTGGGGCCAGCGCGCTATCAACAACGGCGGCACGCTCACCAACGCGACCGTGGTGGACGGCGTCGCAGTCGCGGGGCGGGTCTCCTCGCTCAACAACGGTACCCAGGACTTCGGTGTTGTATATGACGCGATCGATCGGTTCGCACATTCGGAGTCGCGCAACATCGACCTGTTGACTGACTTCACGCCGGGCGAAGACTGGAAGCTGAGCTTGCGCGTGGGATACACCGACGCCGAGGGCAACACCGACAGTCAGCCGTTCGTCGAGTTCGGCGCACCGGCCGTATTCGACTACGACCTGCGTGGTCGTGCGCCGTCGGTGACCTACGTGGCCAATGGCAACGGCGTCGCCGTCGATCCGACCAATCCAGACAGTCTGCAGTTCATCTTCGGATCGCTTCACCAGATCCTGAACGAGGATGATGAGACCTACGGATACATCGACGCTGAGCGTGCGTTGGACATGGGCGTGTTCAAGGGAGTGAAGTTCGGCGCCAAGTACACCGATCACAATCGCGAGCTGACCTTCAACGCGACCACCTACGGCGGGTTCTTTAATCCGTTCCTCAACGCGGCGAACCCGATCCCATCGGCTTGCCAGCCGGTGCCGTGCGCCGCGTCGAATTTCGCCGGCGGCCTGACGCCGGGGGACTTCCTCGAGAACGTCAGCGGTCCCGCGACGGTCGATCAGTACTGGCAGGTTAACAGGAGCGCTGTCGAGAGCATCCTGTTCCAGCAGCTCGACATCTCGACCGCGGCCGGCGCAGGACGTGTCTACTACCCGCAGCAGAACTTCTCGGTCAACGAGAAGACCTACGGCGGTTACATCATGGGCGACTTCGAAGGCGGGGGCTGGCGTGGAAACGTCGGCGTGCGCGTCGTGCGCACGGAGCAGGAGTCGAACGGCAACCTGATCACCAACGATCCCAATGCGATCCAGAACCCGTTCGGAAATTACATTCCGATCAGCGTCGATCGTTCGTACACCGATACGCTCCCCAGTCTCAACATGGCGTACAACATGACCGACGACATCCTCCTGCGTTTCTCCCTGGGACGTGTGATGACGCGGCCGGACTACAACGAGATCGCACCGCGTACGAGCCTGAACCCGGGCTCGTTGAGCGGCACTTCGGGCAATCCCGAGCTCGATCCTTTCCGCGCCAACCAGGCGGACCTGTCGATCGAGTGGTATCCGGGTGCCGGCAGAATCTTCGGCGCCGCCTTGTTCTACAAGGACGTCAAGTCCTTCATCACGGACAAGCCGGTCACGGAGTTCTTCAACGTGCAATCGGCCACCTCGCCGAGCCTGCAGTGCACGCCGGTGAGCGCGAATGTGTTCAACTGCCCGTTCCTCATCAATCAGCGCACCAATGGCGGTGGCGGAACCATGGAAGGCTTCGAGCTGCAGCTGACGCAGCCGATCTGGGGTGGATTCGGCGTGCAGGGCAACTACACGTTTACCGATGCCGAAGCGGACAACGGCGATCCTCTGCCCGGCGCGTCTAAGGATACGTTCAACCTGACGGGCTACTTCGAGAACAAGTGGGCGAGCGCTCGTCTGGCCTACACCTACCGTTCCGAGTTCTTCGTGACCTTCGACAGGACCACTCCGCTTAACCAGGATGCCCTGTCCTCGCTCGACACGTCCGTCGTAGTCAATGTCATGCCGAGCCTGGCGTTGACCTTTGACGCGATCAACATGACCGACGAGAAAATCGACGCAGTTCGCCGGTACCACGGACCAGCCGCGTGCTATCTACGACAACGGCCGGACCTACTACGCCGGTGTGCGCGTGAAGTTCTGAACCTGCAAGTTCGATTCCCTCTCCCCAGCAACGGGGAGGGGGAATCTTCTTTCAGCTGCTCGGGTCGTCGGGCCCTGAGCGCGGCTCAATCGTAGGTATAGGCGGCCATGATGCGGCGAAGCGCAGGCAGGAACGGCTGCAAGTGTTGCGCGTAGTGTCGATGCCGGTTGATCGAACGGTCGTTGAGTTTCTCAGTGACCTGCGCGTAACTCGGCGTCGGTGCGTGGCGCCGGTTGTCGTGAAAGGCAACGCACGACTCCTCGAACGGCAGGCCGACATACTCGAGCAAGCGGCGCGTTTCCTCGCGCTGATTCGCAACGAACGATTCGTACTTCAGCACGTGAGCCTGCACCGGAAGCTCGCGCCGGTAGTGCTCGACCAGGTCGAACACCGCCGCGAGGTGATGCACGATGTCCTCGATGCGGTAGCCGCAATTGAATCCGTGGGTGAGGTTATTCGCCAGCACGGAAACACACACATCGAGCGGATGACGCACGACGTGCACGATGCGCGCGTTCGGGAAGCTCATTCGCAGCAGCGGCAGCCAGATCTCGTTGAACGGCATCTTGTCGGTGAAAAACGCCTTGCCAGGTTCGAGCAAGCCATACTGCTCCGCGCGCGCGAGGTAGAAATCGCGAAACAGCGTCGCGGCGAAGCGATTGTCGGCCGTAAACGTGCGGGTGAGATTCTCCGGGAAGGGTTCGGGGCCCGGGAACAAGAGGTTGGCGAGCCGGCGGATATCCCCCATGAACGAGAGTTCGCCGCCCGCGAGCACGCGCGAATGGCTCGACAGCACCTGTTCGATCATGGTCGTGCCCGAACGCGGAAAGCCAACGATGAAGATCGGCTGGGGCGAGTCGCTGCGTTCTTGAGTCGACGGCAGCAGATCGAAGCGGGAACGCACGAAGAATTCCTTGAGGCGCGCGAAGAAGGTTTCCACCGCCGGCGCGTTGTAGCTGAGCCCACCACCCTGGGCAGCAAGTTTTTTCTTGCCGTCCACAAAGTCGCGCCATGCCTCCTCGAAACGCCCCAGCCGATCGTAGAGTCGGCCCCGCTCGAGCAGTGCATCGCCGTTGAGCGTCGGCTCGTGTTCGAGGATTGCGAGCGCTTCACCGGCGCGGCCCTGGCGCGAAAAATAGCTGGCGCGCAGCAGCTTCACGGCGTCGATGGAGGAAGCCGCCTCGGCACGATCGAGCAATTCCTGCGCGTGCTTCAGATCGCCGCGCAGTTCGTAGAGCTTCGACCAGTGCCCGAGTGTGAGCAGATTCCCCGGCGAGCGCGCGTCGGCGTGCGCAAAGCAAGCGTCGGCTTCCTCGAGCTTGCCCTGGTTCATGAGGCTGATCGCAAGATTCGTCAGAAAAGCGGCGTTCTCACCGCCGAGCTCGAGCGCACGTCGAAAGTGCCATTCGCCAGAAGGCAGATCGTTCGACTCGGAGAGCAAGGTGCCGAAGAGACCGTGCGCTTCGGCGTTGCGTGGGTTCATACGAAGTGCCGTCCGCGCCACCTGGTCCGCCTCGGTGCGCCGGCCCGTCGCATACAACAGTCGGACAAGATCGTTGTAGGCCCAGTCAGCCCGCGGATCGATCTCGAGGACACTTTGCAGCGTTTGCATTGCGCGCGCCGCTTCTCCCAGGCGTTGCTGGGCAAGAAAGCGGATTTCGAGGGCCTGCGTGTCGCGCGCGTTCGACCGGAGTCGTTCGTCCGCGGCCGCGATGGCTGCGCGCAAGTCCCCGCGCGCAAGCGCGTCGCGGCCGCGAACGACGCTCGGATGCGGTGCATCGGTCATGGGAAAAGCTGGTGCGGCGGGAACGGCATAGATGATGCGCGCTATGGTGCCCGTTTCACGCACGCTTGTTTAGTGCCGGGCCGAGGGAGCGCGGCGCACTAATGGTGCGAGCGCTGTTCGTCACGCCTCTCGGTTGCGATGCTGCAGGGTTGCGCCCCGGACGCTGATCCAGGACCGGAAGCGTCCGTCATTCCGGCGCCGGCTGAGTGTCACTGCGAGACAAGGGCAGCTTCCTGGTCGAGCGTAGACACGCCAGTCACCTTCGAGGCCATCCCGCAGGTGGACGCGATTGCGCACGGTACTTCGCGACCTTGTCGCGCGCACCGATGGGCCGCCTCTCGCATCTCGTCCACCTCCGCCGAAGGCGATCGCCCTGAGATCAGGTTTCAGCTCAGCGCCGCCGGGGGCGCGCAGGAAGCAGAAGGCTATTCGCTACTTGTTTCCCCTCAGCGAATCGTCGTCTCAGCCGGTAGCCCCCGCGGCCTTTTCTACGGAGCGATCACGCTTTGGCAACTGATGACGGCGGAGGCAAGGACGACGCGCCAATCGAGATCGCATCGATGTCGATCGTGGACCAGCCGCGCTTCGCATGGCGCGGACTCATGCTCGATGTCGCGCGTCACTACATGCCACCAGACAACATCAAGCAGATGATCGACTGGATGGCACTGCACAAGCTCAACACGCTCCATTGGCACCTGACCGATGATCAAGGCTGGCGGCTCGAGATCCGCAAGTACCCGAAGCTCACACGAGATCGGCGCATGGCGCGTGCCGGCAGGAGCGGCGGGCATCGATGCCGCAACTGGAGGTCCGACTCGCTACGGCGGCTTCTACACGCAGGAGGAGGTGCGCGACATCGTGCGTTATGCCGCGGAACGCTACGTCACGATCGTGCCGGAGATCGAGATGCCGGGTCATGCGCAGGCGGCGATCGCGGCGTATCCCGAACTTGGCTCGCGTGGCGACAATCCAGTCGTGTCGCACGACTGGGGTATTCACACCTATCTCTTCAACGTCGAGGACGAGACGTTTGTCTTTCTCGAGAACGTGCTCAGTGAGGTGATCGAGCTGTTTCCGGGTCCTTACGTCCATGTCGGTGGCGATGAAGCGGTGAAGGATCAGTGGCAGGGCTCCGCCCAGGTGCAACGGCGCATGCGCGAGCGCGGCATCGCGAGCGAAGCGCAGCTGCAGGGTTACTTCGTCGCGCGCATCGGAAAGTTCCTGAGCGAGCACGGGCGTCGTCTCGTGGGCTGGGACGAGATCCTCGAAGGCGGCGTGCCCGCTGACGCCATCGTCATGTCCTGGCGCGGCACTGCGGGCGGACGCGAGGCCGCGCGCCTCGGTCACGACGTCGTCATGGCACCTGCGCCGGATCTGTATCTCGATCACTTGCAGAGCGAGTCGCGCGACGAGCCGCCCGGTCGCCCGGGGATTGAATCACTCGCTGACGTCTATGGCTTCAACCCGATTCCGGATGACCTCAGTGCGGATCAAGCGCGCCACATCATCGGCGTGCAGGCGAATCTGTGGACCGAGCACGTGCGCACCGTGGAACGCGCTCAGCACGCGGTCTTCCCGCGAATCGCGGCGCTCGCTGAAGTGGCGTGGTCCCGCCGCAGCAGCACGACTGGTCGAGTTTCATCGCGCGCATGCCTGCTCAGCTGCAACGCTATCGTGAGCTCGGTATCCAGTTCGCCGACAGCGCGTTCGCAGTTCGTTTCTCGCCGGATTTCGACGCGGCCCACGACCGGCTGAAGGTAAGACTGTCGACGCAAGCGGGATTCGGCGAGATTCGCTATACGCTCGACGGCAGTCGAGCCGGCGTCGACCTCTGCGCTTTACACGGCACCGATCGAGGCGGCGCCACCCCTGCGCGTGCGCGCTGCAAGTTTCGAAACCGGTTGGCGTCTGTCGGAGTCCCGCGTTGGAGAGTTCACGGCGCAGACGCTGCGCGAACGCAAGAACGAGGAACTCAAGCTCTGCCGCGAAAAACTGCCGCTGCGCCTCGAGGACGATGCGCCGCCAGGCGATGAGCGCGCCGTGTTCCTCGTGGACATCATGGATCCCTGCTGGATTTACCCGCGCGCATCACTCGATGGCGTGAGCGGAATCGAGGTGACGGTCGGACAGCTGCCGTACAACTTTCAGCTCTGGAAGGATGCCGCTGGAATCGTGACCCATACGCCCGCCGCGGAGGCAGGTGAGCTAGAGGTGAGGCTCGATTCGTGTGACGGAGAGATTCTCGCCTCGATGTCGCTTGAACCGACTCGGGGACAACCCGCGCTGACTGCGCTCGACGCGCCGCTCAGGAGCCACGCGGGGACCCACGACCTGTGCTTGTTCTTCACCAGCAGGTCACCCGATCCGTTGTGGGTGATCGACAGCGTACGGCTGCAGTGATCAGGGTGGCGCGGGGCGTCCTGTTTCCACCAAGCTCTTGAGGCGCAAGAGTTGTGCGCGCAGCACGGCATCCACGGGCGCGGCGAGCTCGCCCAGTCCGCCAGCGCGATAGCCGCCGACCCTGTAGGTGAGCTCGAGCTGACTTCCATTGCCATCTGCAGCGATCTTCCAGATCAAAGTCCCGGTTACGCCGAGCATCTGCAGTGGCCCAAGTCCCCCAGTCATTCGCAACTCTTTGCCGGGAGCTGCGAACACGACGGTCATATGCTGAACACTCCCTGGTTCGCCAGGCGCTCGCAGAAGCATCCGCCCGCCTTGGCATCCAGCGACATGTTGCGCGCGTCACCGGAGTAGGTGTGCGCGGAATCCCACCAGCTCCCGATCTGTAGCAGCAATGCGTACAGCTGAGCAGGTTTTGTCGCAATCAATGCCTCATTCCTGAGCTCGAAGCCGTTCTCGGAGCTGCCGACCACGTCGGCCGAAGAAACGCTCGTGGCAATTGTCGCGCCGAGCAGTGTCAAGACTCGTAGTGCAGCTCGCATAGTTGCGGCGTCCTCGTTTCGAATTGGTAAATTATGCGCGCGAGGAGCGAGGACCAGATATATACGAAGCAGTTCGTAACAAATATACTTCTGCTCGATCACGCCTCCTGACGCCTCGCTGACTCAGGTAACAACATGCACGCCGCAAGCCCTTCACTGCTCGCATTGCTGCTGATGAGTGCAGCCGCGCTGGCCAACGATGAAGTCGCCCCGGCTGCGCCGGCAGCTGTCAATCAGCAACCGACAGAGAGCACCGGGCCGGCACTGCTGGCTGAGGCGGCGAGTGCAGTGCCTTCAGCAACGTCTGACCACCCAGCGAGCAGTGCAGCGGCGGAACCCGCGGCCGAGGCCCCAGCAACTACATCCAGCGCGGCTGCGGCCAACGACGCGGCTGCGACTTCGCCAGGCGCGGCAGCGTCCGATGACGGTGTCCAAGACCGATGAAGCGGCGCTGGACACCCAGATGAGAAGACTTGGCTTCACTCCGAAGGTGATGAATGGCGAGAAGCGCTACTGCAAAGAAACCACGGTCCTCGGCTCGAGACTCAACAAGAAGACGGTCTGCTGGTCCACCGAGCAGATCAGGAACCATCAGGAGAGCGTAAAGGAGGTGCGCGAGAAGCAGGGACAGCGGGAAAGTTTCGAGCGCTGACGTGCCGCGTCTCAGGAAGCCGGCTGCGCCTCGAACTCGATCCCGTACAGCACGTCTTCGGGACCATCCGGCATCACCCTCACTCGCCCTTCGAATTTCATGCCGAGCTTTTCGAGCACTCTGATCGAAGCAGAATTCTCCGGCTTTGCGATTCCGACAATGCGGCGCAGGCCAATACGCGTCTGCCGTGCTCGATCACCGCGGCTGCCGATTCGACAGCGTAGCCCTTCGACCAGAACGCGGGCAGAAACGCGAAGCCGACATCGACATCCGGCAGGGCTTCTCGTTTGAGCAAACCACACATGCCGATGTGCGTGCCGTCCGGCTTGAGGTTGACGAGATTCAGACCGAACCCGAACGTCGCGTAACTCGCGATCGGCCCCTTCAACAAGTAGTCACGGGCATCGTCGAGCGTCCTGACGCCCTTGTCGCCGACGAACTCGAGGAACGACGGCTCGTTCAGGAGCTGGTGGATGAACTCGGCATCGTCGAGAGTGAGCCGGCGCAGGATCAGGCGCGGCGTTTCGACTACGGTCACGCTAACGCTTCGCGAGCAGCGGAGAGCAGCCCGCCAGCTCGCGCGCTGCGGCGATGACGACCTCCGGGCGGTCGCGTTGGATGTAGTGACCGCTGGCATCGACATTCACGTGTCGCGCTGCCGGGAAGTCTGCGGCGATGTCATCCTGCAGACGAACCGCCGTGACGCGCGACTCTGGAGTCTCTCCATGCAACGCGCGGGTGCGTGATAGCACGATCGTGGGAACGTTGCTGGCAGGGGGACTGTCATGGACCTGCTCGCCCGCAACCGCGCTGTCGTTCAATTCCCGGCGAACGATCCAGGGCATACCCAGCACGATGAGTTGTTGACCGCCGCCGGCTGTTCCTTGCAGGCCGAGCTGCAACTGCTGATTCCAGTGGGTCGAGTCGACCAGCACCAGGCCGTCGATCTCCTGCGGGAATTGTCGAGCGAAATATTGCATGTACAGGCCGCCCAGCGAATGCCCGACGAGGACATAGGGAGGCAGAACTCCTCTGCGCTTCAGCTCCGAGCGCAGCTCTGAGACGATGGTCGCGGCATCCCGGGCACCGCCCGCCGTATCGCTTCCCGGATAACCGGCGCGACTGTAAGCGATAGTGCGCGTGCAATGATCGGCGATCAACGGCTGAACGGTGTTCCAGACATCGAGCGTGTCACCAAGACCGGCTGCGAGAACGACAGTTCGGGGTCCGTGGCCCGCGATTCGCATCTGCAGGTGGGCCACATCAGCAGAGCCGAACGTACAAGGTGCAAAAGAGGCCAGCATAACCATTACCAGCTGCGACCAAAGCAGCGGCCGGGTAGCGAAACGCCTGACTCCGTGGGGCCTCAACATGTCCAGATCCTGCGACGGCAACTCCGTGACGGATTACGTGCCCCATCAGATCATACTGTTGACTGGCGGCCCGTCTGTGAGTTGCATCGATATCTCCTATACAATTTCTGCAACGCGGACGGCGTCACATTTACGGCGCCCAAAAAAATGACACACATCATGATTCGCCCAAGAATTCAGCGAGTTTCGTTCGGCATTGCAGCAGCGCTGCTCGTCACTCAGATCCAGGCAGCGCCGCTGAGCCGCGCAGAGATCGAAGCGCGTGTGACGGCCGCAGGCGCGGATCTCAGCAATCTCGAGGCCCCAGGCGCGGATCTTTCCGGGCTCGATTTCCGTGGTGCGAATCTCTTTGGTGCGAGTCTCAGGGGCGCCAATCTCACCCGGGCGAAACTGCGCGGCTGTAACCTCGATGTCGCAATTCTGCGCGACGCTACCCTGGTCGAGGCCGACCTGGCGCAGACCAGCCTGTACGCAAGCGTGCTCGCCAATGCCGATGCGACTCGAGCCGACCTGCATGGTGCTCGTCTGATGGGCAACATGGACCGCGCCGTCCTCGAAGGCGCGGATCTCTCGGACGCGAAGGGCGGCTCTGACATGGGCAACCAGCCGATGGGGCTGGTGCGTCTGTTTCTCACGCATGCGCGGCTCAAGGGCGCGAAATTGACTCGCGCCGATCTGTCGCGCGCGGATCTGAGTTACGCAGATCTTCGTGAGGCGGACCTGAGCGATGTGAATCTCACCCAGGCAAAACTCATCGGCGCGGATCTCACCGGCGCGAAGCTGGACCGGGCGACACTGTCCGGCGCGGAGATTCATCACGCGAACTTCACCGGCGCGACGGGGCTCACCTCCGCGCAAGGTCTGGACACGACTGAAGGAAAAGAACTGGCGATTTTCGAGTAAACGCCGCAACGTGCCACAACAAGACGGGGGAGTTCGCCATGACAGATGCGAGTTCGCTTGCGCAGGATCGTTTGACCGGCGGTGTCGGTCTCCTCGACCGGGAGCGAATCATCGCGAACCCCGGGTTCAACCGCTGGCTGGTTCCCCCTGCCGCACTCTGCATTCACCTGTGCATCGGCATGGCCTACGGATTCTCGGTGTTCTGGAAGCCCCTGCAGGGGGCATTGATCGGCGCCGACGGGGCGAGCATCGCGGCCTGCTCCGCCGGAGCGACGACGTTTTCCGAGAAGCTGGCAGGAACGCTGCACGCGCTTGTCGCTACTGATTGCAACTGGAGTCAGTTCGATCTCGGCTGGATGTACACGTTCTTCTTTGTGCTGTTGGGTCTTTCGGCAGCGACCTGGGGTGGGTGGCTTGAACGCGCTGGTCCGCGCAAGGCGGGCGTGGTGTCCGCGCTCTGCTGGTGCGGTGGTCTCCTGATCTCGTCGGTGGGCGTATACACGCACCAGCTGTGGTTGATGTGGCTCGGCTCGGGGATCATCGGCGGCATCGGTCTGGGGCTCGGCTATATCTCGCCGGTCTCGACGCTCATCAAGTGGTTCCCGGACCGGCGCGGCATGGCCACCGGCATGGCCATCATGGGCTTCGGCGGCGGTGCGATGATCGGTTCGCCACTCGCGACCCTGCTCATGAACTCCTTCAAGACGGCGACCGATCCGGGCGTGTGGCATACGTTCGTCTCGATGGCGGCGATCTATTTCGTGTTCATGCTGATCGGCGCCTTCGGCTACCGCCTGCCGCCCGCGCGCTGGAGCCCGGAGGGCTGGACCCCACCGTCCAACAACAACGCCATGATCACGTCCAAGAGCGTGCACCTGCAGAACGCGCACAAGACGCCGCAATTCTGGTGCCTGTGGCTGGTGCTGTGTCTCAACGTGTCGGCGGGCATCGGCATCATCGGCGCAGCCTCGCCGATGCTGCAGGAGACATTCGGCGGCGCGCTCATCGGAGTTCCCCAGGTCGGATTCGATCAATTCAACGACGAGCAGAAGAAGCTCGCAGCGGCGGTGGCTGCGGGTTTCGTCGGCCTCATCTCGCTGTTCAACATTTTCGGCCGCATCATCTGGGCGTCCTCCTCGGACAAACTGGGACGCAAGCGTACGTATTTCGTTTTCTTCACGCTGGGCGCCGCTCTTTATGCGCTGGCCTCGATCGCTGCGGACGCAAAGATGCTGGGGGTTTTCGTCGCTTCGTTTTGCGTCATCGCCTCGATGTATGGCGGGGGTTTCTCGACCATACCCGCCTACCTCGCCGACATGTTCGGCACGCCGTTCGTGGGCGCGATTCACGGACGACTCCTGACCGCGTGGTCGACAGCGGGCGTTCTGGGGCCGGTGGTCGTCAACTATCTGCATGACCAGCGGCTCGCCCAGCACGTGCCGGTCGATCAGATCTACGGCCCGATCTTCTATGTATTGGCAGCGATGCTCGCGGTCGGATGGATCGCCAATCTGCTGGTGCGGCCGGTGGACGCAAGATGGCACATGAGCGAGGCCGAAGTCGCCGCGGCGCAGACCGGCCGCAAACCAGTCGTCCCGACGGCGGAGACCGCTTCCGGACGCATCGGCAAGGGCGGGCTCGATGCGCGAGCCGCATGCTTCTGGCTATTGGTAGGTGTCCCGCTCGCATGGGGAATCTGGAACACGGTGCAGAAGGCGCTGGTGCTGTTCCGCTAGAGCTTTGCCTGCGGCGCGCGTAGTCGAGGACTGCCTTTACCGCCGCGGCGACGCGTTCGACGGTGAAGCCGAAGTGGCGAAACAGATCGCCGGCAGGCGCGGACTCGCCGAAACGATCGATGCCTATCACGGCGCCGGTGCGGCCCACGTACTTGCGCCAGAAGTCGGACACGCCGGCTTCGACGGCGACGTGGGGCAGCTCCGGTATCAACACGCTGATCGCGATAGCTCGGGATCCTGCCGGTCGAACACGGTAGTGGACGGCAAGGAGACCACCCGTACGAAAATGCCCTCGCTCGCGAGGAGCTTCTGCGCGTCGACAGCCAGCGCAACCTCGGACCCGGTTGCGACGATCACCGCGCGCGCCATACCTTCTGGCTCGACCAGGACGTAGCCGCCGCGACGAATGTTCTCCGCTGCTTCTGTCGAGCGCTTCTGCGCGGGCAGGTTTTGCCGGCTGAATACCAGGCTCGTGGGGCCGTCCCTGCGCTCGAGCGCCGCGGCCCATGCCACGACAGACTCCACGGCGTCGCAGGGACGCCAGACGTCCATGTTTGGAATGATCCGCAGCGATGCCAGATGCTCGATCGGCTGATGCGTGGGCCCGTCCTCACCCAGTCCGATCGAGTCGTGCGTGAACACGAACACGGTGCCGATCCTCATGAGCGCAGACATGCGCAACGCACTGCGGCAGTAATCGGAAAATGTCAGGAACGTGCCGCCATACGCAATGAACGCGCCATGCAGCGCGACTCCATTCATGATCGCGGCCATTGCGAACTCACGCACTCCGTAGTGCAGATAGTTGCCCGCAGAGCCGGCGCTGATCGGCCGCGAGCCGCTCCAGAGGGTGAGGTTCGATCCGGCGAGATCCGCTGAACCGCCGATCAGCTCCGGCAGGACGGGTGCGAGTCCCTCCAGGATGTCCTGTGAAGCTTTGCGAGTCGCCACGCTCTGGGCTTTCTGGTTCGTTTGCGCCATGAGCTCGCGCACGCGTCGCGCAAAACCTGCTGGCAGCTCGCCCTTCACGCGCCGCTCGAACTCTTTTGCTTGCACTGGATACGCATACGCGTAGCTGGCGAACCTGCGCTTCCATGCTGCTTCGGCGCTTCGGCCTGCTCCGCGAGCATCCCAGGCCTCGTACACGTGCGCAGGGATTTCGAAGGGCTGATATGGCCATTCGATCGCCACGCGTGTCGCCGCAATTTCCTTATCGCCCAGCGCAGCACCATGAGCTTCGTGGGTGCCGGCCTTGTTGGGCGACCCCTGAGCGATCACGGTCCTGCAGCAGATGAGTGACGGTTTGTCAGTGACTGCGCGGGCAGCTCCGATCGCCCGATCCATCGCTTCGCTGTCGTGTCCGTCGACGTTTGCGAGGACGTGCCAGCCGTAGCTTTCGAAGCGCTTCGGGGTATCGTCCGTGAACCAGCCCTCGACACGCCCGTCGATCGAAATGCCGTTGTCGTCGTAGAACGCGATCAGCCTGCCGAGGCCGAGCGTGCCGGCGAGCGAACAGGCCTCGTGTGAGATCCCCTCCATCATGCAACCGTCACCGAGAAACACATAGGTGTAGTGAGCGACGATGTCGAAGCCCGGGCGGTTGAACTCCGCGGCCAGCAGTTTCTCGGCGATCGCCATGCCGACCGCATTCGCAATGCCCTGGCCCAGCGGCCCGGTCGTCGTCTCCACACCGGGCGTGACCCGATACTCGGGGTGACCCGGCGTCTGCGAGTGCAGCTGGCGGAAACTCTTGATCTCGTCCATCGGCAGGTCGTAGCCACTCAGGTGCAGCAGCGCGTACTGCAGCATCGAGCCGTGACCGTTCGAGAGTACGAAGCGGTCGCGATCGACCCAGCCCGGATTGGCCGGGTTGTGCCGCAGATGCCGGCGCCACAGCACCGCGGCGATCTCCGCCATGCCCATCGGCATGCCGGGATGGCCCGAGTTCGCTTTCTGGACGGCGTCCATCGCGAGCGCGCGCAGTGCGTTGATGGTGTCGGGATGGTGGAAACGGGCTCGCGACGACGCGGGTGCCTGCAGATCAAGAGTCATGGTCATGGTCTCTCTCGGTGAGAAGGAGGGCGCCGGGAGAAGGGCGCGCTGGGAGCGGTTGCATGTACATCAGGAGAAGCTCCCTCAGATCTCCGATGGTGCCGTGTGGCCTCGCCTGCTCGACAGATCGCATGTCGCCATAGCCATAGTCGACGGCGACGACGCGACAACCTGCCGCATGGGCTGCGACAACGTCTACATGGGAATCGCCCACGTAGAGCAGCTGCGCGGGTTTGACAGCAAAACGCGTGCACGCAGCCAGCAGCATGTTCGGGCTGGGCTTGCGATCGGTGGTGCGATCAGCACAAAGAGTGAACGCCAGGAGCGTATCGAGCTGCGCAGCCTCGAGCAGCGGCTGCGCAAAGCGGCTCTCCTTGTTGGTCACGCAACACAGCGCAATCCCCGCGCTCGCGAACTGGTGCAACGTTTCAGGTACTCCGGGATACAGGCGGCTGCGGTCGAAGAGGTGCTCGCCGTACAGGCGTGCAAATAGCGATTCGGCCGAGGAACGCAGCGCCGCATCGGGCGCGGTCACGCCAAGACCCTCCCGCAGTGCGCGTTCCACGAACCGAGCGACGCCGTCACCGACGAGGGCGCGCATGCGATGCTCGGCCAGCTCCCTGCCGCCCAACTCCACCAGCATCGCGTTTGCAGCGGCGCACAGATCGGGTGCGGTATCGATGAGCGTGCCGTCGAGATCGAAAGCGGCGGCCCGAAGGCGCTCATCCGTCCCGGTCATCTGTCGCCTCCAGCGTTCGCGCAACCGGCATGCGCGATCGTTGCCAACTGCTGAGCGCGACATGGTAGATGGCGAGTCACCCCTGCGGCTCGTGCCTGCAGTTCGGTCATGCCCTGCTCACCTCGCGCGGGCGAGTCACCTCTCGCTGCCGTGCGAGCGCCTCCTTTCGGCGCTCCATCAGACGCCAGATCATCGGCGTAAAAATGAGCTGCATGGCGAGATCCATCTTTCCTCCCGGGCACACGATCGTGTTCGCCCGTGACATGAACGCGCCATGCAGCATGGACAAGAGGTAGGGGAAGTCGATGCCGCGCGGGTTGGAGAAGCGAATGACCAGGAACGATTCGTCGGGCGTCGGGATGAAGCGCGCGATGAACGGGTTCGAAGTGTCCACTATCGGCACACGCTGGAAATTGATGTGAGTGCGTGAGAACTGCGGGCAGATGTAGTGCAGGTAGTCGTGCATGCGCCGCAGGATCGTGTCGGTCACCGCTTCGGCCGAGTAACCGCGGGTCGCCTTGTCACGGTGCAGCTTCTGGATCCATTCGAGATTGACCACCGGCACGACGCCGATCAGCAGATCGACATGACGTGCAATATCCACGTCGCCGGTGACCACCGCACCGTGCAAACCTTCGTAGAACAGCAAGTCGGTTTCGTCAGTCAGATCCTCCCAGGCCGTGAATGTCCCGGGCTTCTGCCCGTAGGGCGCTGCCTCCAGCTCGTCGTGCAGATACTTTCGTCGCCGTCCGCGACCGCTCTCGCCGTAACTGCGGAACAGGCCCTCGAGCTCCGCGAACAGGTTCGCTTCGGTGCCGAAGTGACTGAAATCGTGGTCGCCGCGCTCGAGCGCCTCGGCCATCTTCTGCTTCATCTCGGCGCGGTCGTAGCGGTGAAAGCTGTCGCCTTCGACGAAGGCGGCATTGACCTGCTCGCGGCGGAAGATCTGTTCGAAGGTCCGCATGACGGAAGTCGTGCCGGCTCCTGATGAACCGGTGACTGCAATGATTGGATGTCGGGCGGACATGATAGGGGTTCCTGGTGTTCTCTATGCGGGGTCTCTGAGCAGGCTGCGGTTGCCGAACAGCGGCGCTTCGTACTCGAACTCGTTGTGGTCGCGGTGATAGCGCTCGATCCTTTCCACTTCGGCGCGCGCGCCGAACACGAAGCCGATGCGCTGGTGCAGGTGCTCCGGAACGACGCCGAGGATCGGCTCGTAGCCGGTGCTGGCACGGCCTCCGGCCTGCTCGATGATCATCCCGATGGGGTTGGCCTCGTAGAGCAGGCGCAGCCGTCCGGGCTTGGTGAGGTCCTTGCGATCGCGCGGATACATGAAGACGCCGCCACGCATCAGGATGCGATGCGCTTCGGCGACCAGCGATGCAATCCAGCGCATGTTGAAGTCCTGCCCGCGCGGTCCGTTCTTGCCGGCGACGCATTCGTTGACGTAACGCTTGACCGCTGGCTCCCAGTAGCGCGAATTGGACGCGTTGATGGCGAACTCGGAAGTGTTCTCGGCGATGCGCAGGTCCGGGTGTGTCAGCATGAACTCGCCGATCTCGCGATCCAGCGTGAAGCCGTTGACGCCGCGTCCGGTCGTGAGCACCAGCATCGTCGCCGGACCGTAGATCGCGTAGCCCGCACACACCTGGGAGATGCCCGGCCTGAAGGAAGTCGGACTCGCCGGGTGTGGCTGAACCCTGCGGACAGCGCAGCACCGAGAAGATGCTGCCGACTGCGACGTTCACGTCGATGTTCGACGAACCATCGAGTGGATCGAAGAGCAGCAGATACTCGCCGCGCGGATATTCGGCCGGGATCGGGTAGGGCGCGTCCATCTCTTCCGAAAGCATTCCCGCAAGTTGGCCGCCCCATTCGTTGGTGCGTACGAAGATGTCGTTCGCCATCACGTCGAGCTTCATCTGGGTTTCGCCTTGCGCATTCACCGATCCGGCGTTGCCGAGCGCACCGGCGAGGCCGCCCTTGCCGATGAGGCTCGCGATGCGCTTGCACGCGAGGCGTACGTCGTTGATGAGCGCGGTGAGCCCGCCGCTCGCGTCGTTGAAGCGGCGTTGTTCCTCGATCAGGAAGCGGGTGAGTGTTCTTGTTGTGCCGGGTGTCATGTGCCCTCCGCGGACGCATCGGCGAAGATGCGGCTTGCCCGTATGTCAGCGACGTCGATCGTGATCAGGTCGTCTCTCGAGACAATGCCACCCTGTGCCAGCAGGCGGCTCGCCTGCCGCAAGCGGGCGCGGTCGAGCGCATTACGCATCGAGCGCGCGTTGGCAAAGTGCGGTCGGGTCTTGCGTCGCTCGATGTAGTCCTGGAAAGCCGCTTGCGCTTCGGGACTCAGGCGGTACTGCAACTGCTCGAGCATCAGTTGCGCGATCGCGAAGAGTTCCGCCGAGGTGTAGTCGGGGAACTCGATGTGATGCGCAATGCGCGATGACAGGCCGGGGTTCGAGCGGAAGAACCGCTCCATGCGGTCCTGGTAGCCGGCCAGGATCACCACCAGGTCGTCGCGATTGTTCTCCATTTCCTGCAGCAGGATCTCGATCGCCTCCTGTCCGTAATCGCGTTCGTTCTCCGGGCGATAGAGGTAGTACGCCTCGTCGATGAAGAGCACGCCGCCCTTCGCTCGCTTCAGGATCTCGCGGGTCTTCGGTGCGGTATGACCGATGTACTGCCCCACCAGGTCGTCGCGCGTCACCGCCGTGAGATGGCCCTTGCGCAGGTATCCGAGGCGATGAAGGATCTCCGCCATGCGCAGGGCGACCGTGGTCTTGCCGGTGCCCGGGTTGCCGGTGAAGCTCATATGCAGGGACGGAGCTCCGGTGCTCAGTCCCGCCCGCGTGCGTAACCGGTCGATGAGCAGCAGCGCGGAGATATCGCGGATGCGGCTCTTCACCGGGGCGAGCCCGACCAGATCGCGTTCGAGCCCGTCGAGCACTTCGCTCACGTGCGAATCGCGCAATTCGGCATCGAGGGCGATGCCGTCATCCTGGATGTGCTCGATTGCGGTGTTCATCGGGCTTGCTCAGTAGCGCTCGCCCTCGGGCTGGTCTGTCGCGTAGGAGCGGATCGTGTAGCGCACGGTTCGGCCCGGGCCTTCTTCGCGCACCAGGCCGAAGCCCGGCTCTCGCGCGGGACGACCGACGATGAAGGACAGGCGCAAGGACTCGATGCCGCGAGTCGCATCGAAGGCGTTCACCTTGACGTAGTGATTGGGAAACGTACGGCGGCAGTTGTCGATCTCGACCGCGATCCTAGCCGCGTCCTTCATATCGAAGAGCGGCATCCCGTACATCTCCCAATAGGTGTTGCGCGGGTGCGGATCGTCCGTGTACTCGATCGCGACGGCCCAGCCGTTGCGCAGGCAGTACTCCACTTGCGAGCTGATCTGCTCGTCGCTGAGGTCGGGAAGAAAAGAGAATGCACCCTGGGTCAGTCGCATGGCGGCTCCTTACTCACGCGGCAGTCGGAGTGGCGGTGAAGTCGGGCGTGTCGGTGCTCGTGTAGTTGAACGTGATCTCTCCCCAGGTATCGAGCGCGGCCTTGAGCGGCTCACAGTGACGTGCCGCATCGGCGAGGATCCGCGGGCCTTCATTCCAGATGTCACGGCCCTCGTTGCGGGCGAGCACCATTGCCTCGAGCGCGACGCGGTTGGCGACGGCGCCAGCGGCGATTCCCATCGGGTGACCGATCGTGCCGCCACCGAACTGCAGCACGGTGTCCTCGCCGAGATACGTGAGGAGCTGGTGCATCTGGCCGGCGTGAATGCCGCCCGACGCGACCGGCATGACGTTGCGCAGGCCGGCCCAGTCCTGTTCGAAAAAGATTCCGCGCTGCAGGTCCACCGGGTTGTGCGGCTCGCGCAGCACGTTGTAGAACCCCTGCACCGAGTTCGGATCGCCCTCGAGCTTGCCAACCACGGTGCCGGCGTGAACATGATCGACGCCCGCGAGGCGCATCCACTTCGAGATCACGCGAAACGAGATGCCGTGGTTCTTCTGCCGCGTGTAGGTCGAGTGCCCGGCGCGGTGCAGGTGCAGGATCATGTCGTTGCGCCGCGCCCACTTGGACATGGACTGAATCGCGGTGTAGCCGATCACCAGGTCGATCATCACGATGACCGAGCCGAGGTCTTTGCGCGAACTCGGCGCGTTCGTACATGTCTTCCATCGTGGCGGCAGTGACATTGAGGTAGTGGCCCTTCACCTCGCCGCTCGCGGCCTGCGCGCGATTGACGGCCTCCATGCAGTAGAGGAAGCGGTCACGCCAGTGCATGAAGGGCTGGGAGTTGATGTTCTCGTCATCCTTGGTGAAGTCGAGGCCGCCCTTCAGGGCTTCGTAAACGACACGACCGTAGTTCTTGCCCGACAGGCCAAGTTTCGGTTTGACCGTGGCTCCGAGGAGCGGGCGTCCGAATTTGTCGAGCCGCTCGCGTTCGACCACGATGCCGGTCGGGGGCCCATCGAAAGTCTTCACGTACGCGACCGGGAAGCGCATGTCCTCGAGCCGCAGCGCCTTGAGCGGCTTGAAGCCGAAGACATTGCCGATGATCGAGGCGCTCAGGTTCGCGATCGACCCGGGCTCGAAGAGGTCGAGATCGTAAGCGATGTAGGCGAAGTACTGACCGGGCGCGCCCGGAACCGGTTCGACCTTGTAGGCCTTGGCGCGGTAACGGTCGCAGGCCGTGAGCCGATCCGTCCACACCACCGTCCAGGTCGCAGTCGAGGATTCACCCGCAACCGCAGCGGCGGCCTCTTCGGGATCGACGCCCTCCTGGGGCGTGATGCGGAAGAGGGCGAGGATGTCCGTGTCCTTCGGGCGATAATCGCCGTGCCAGTAGCCCATTTCGGCGTACTTGAGCACGCCGGCCTTGTAGCGCTCGGCCGCGGTTCTCGGTGTGGGCGATTGTCGATTCGCTTCATGCTGGTAGTCCCCTTCCCGGTGAATGAGGCTGATCGTGCTGCGCTGACTCTATTAGGTCCAGTTAGAAATTCTTCGCCGTGTATAAAGAACAGCTTATAGATACAAGGAGCAGCCGAAGTGCGAAACGTCACCTTGCGACAGATGCGTGCCTTTGCTGCGGTGGCGCGGCACTTGTCGTTCACGCGCGCAGCGCGCGAGCTGCACCTCACGCAGCCGGCCGTGTCACAGCAGCTGAAGCTTCTCGAGGCGGAAGTGGGCCTGCCCCTGTTCGAGCATATGGGGCGCAGCATCCATCTCACCGCGGCCGGAGAGGAGTTGTTGCCCTACGCGAACCAGGCGATCGAGCTGCTGCGCGAGGCAGGCGAGACCCTGTCCGCGATGCGTGGATTGAAGCGTGGTGTGCTCAAGCTTGGGGCGGTCAGCACTGCCAAGTACTTCGCGCCCTCGCTCCTGCGCGCATTCGCACCTGCTTTCCCCGAAATCACGATCAAGTTCTCGGTGGGCAACCGGGAGGAAGTCATCAAACAGCTGGCGGCGAACGAGATCGACCTGGTGATCATGGGACGGCCGCCACGCGAGCTCGAAACCGAGGCGGAAGCCTTTGCCAAGCATCCGCTCGTCATCATTGCGGCGCCCGACCATCCGCTCGCGGGCAAGCGGCGGATTCAGCTCGGGCAACTCGCCGGCGAGAGCTTCCTGATCCGCGAGCAGGGTTCGGGCACGCGCGCATCGATGGAGCGCGTGTTCCGGGATCGCGGCGCGACGTTTCGTGTGTCAATGGAGGTGAGCAGCAACGAGACCATCAAGCAGGCGGTCATGGCGGGCATGGGCATCAGCTTCATCTCCATGCACACCATCGCGCTCGAGCTCAAGGCCGGCAAGCTGGTCGTGCTGGATATCGTGGGCGGACCGATCATTCGCGATTGGTACGTCATCCACCTGCGCGACAAGCGCCTCTCACCGGTGGCGGCGGCGTTTCGCAACTTCCTGCTCGAGCGCGGCGCTGCGATCATCCGCGAGGGGGTGGGCGTCGAGCTGCGGCACGCGCGCTCGAGAAAGTCGCAAGGTCGGATCAGTGCCTGAAGCAGCCCGGACTATTTCAGGTTGAACCTGACTCCCACCCAGGCCCCGAACGGTGGGCCTGCGCCCAGGAAGCGTGGGTCACTGAATTGGGGAAACACTTCCTGCGGCTCGCCCAGCACGCCGAAAGTCTCGTAGTTCTCATCGAACAGGTTTTCGATGCGCGCGAAGAGGGCCACTGTGTCACCGAACCGATACTCGCCGCGCAGGTTGAAGATCGTGTAGCTCGCGGTCTTGTCGAGCAGATTGACCTCATCCCCGCGCAGATACACACCGGTGCGGTACGCCACGTCGGCGCCGACGCTGAGGTGCTCGTTGAACGCAAAAGTCCATTCCGGCATTGACCATGTGTCGCGGAATTCCGGGAATTGTCGCGCCGTCTGGAACCTGCAGCTTGTCGTCGCCCACGATCTGCGGCGCAGTCGGATCGTCTTCGAACACGGGGTGGTTGGGACTGTTGACGACGAAGCTGTCCTCGAAGGTCGCGTCGAGATAGGTGTAGTCGAGGAACCAGCTGAGCGCGAGAGCTCCTGTGACACGTTGAGTTCCACCCCGGCGCGGCGGGTGTCGCCGACATTCTGGAAGAAGCCGACGTTGGCCTGCGCTCCTCCCGTGCGTCTGAAACAGGATGTCGTCGTGATTGACAGTCTGAAATGCTCCAAGGTGCCAGCGCAGTTGATGCTCGAAGGAACCAGTCCACGCCCACCTCGATGCTCTTTGCCACGACCTGCTCGAGCGGCGGGTCGGCCAGGAATGCGTTGGGCAGACTGCAGGGCGCGTCCTCGCTCGCGCAGGCGAGCTCCACTGCAGTCGGGGCGCGCGCCGATTCGCTGTAGCTCGCGAACAGTTTCACTTTCGGTGTGACATGGAACGTCAGGCCGACCGCGGGATTGAACCGGTCGAAGTCATGTGAGCCGTTGAGCTCCGGGTTCACACCGCGTCCGGTCTGTCAGGCGAATGCGCGTGTTGTCGTAGCGCCCCGCCACGGTCAGTGCGCTGCGCTCGGTCACGTTGAACGTATCCACGAAGTAGAGACTTTCCGTCGTCACCTTGCTGTCGATGCTGGTGATGGACTGCGACGCAGAAGATTCCGGTGCGTGTCGTGCCGCGATTCTCGAGCAGGCTCGCGACCTCGACTATGGAATGGTACGAGGTGTCGCCGACGCTGTACGCGATTCCGACCGTAAAGTCGTTTTCATGGCCGCGGAGGCTGGAATGCGCCGAAAGCTGCACGGAGCCGCCATAACCCTCCTGCTCGCGTCGGCCAATATTGTTGATGGCATTGAGCTCATCGCCATCGAGTTCGGCCGGGATGGGATCGCCGCTTCAGATCGAGCACCGGTTCGATGTCCGCATCGTCGGCCGCGTTGCATTCGCCATCGCCGTTCAGATCGAGTGAAGTCCTCCTCGACCAGCAGTTCTTCGCCGCCGACGTCGCATTGCTCCAGATTCGTGCCATCGCCGTTGAAAGTGTCGGTATCGAGTGAGCGGTAGAACACGTTGCCGCCGATCTTCCAGGTGTCGGAAAGCGTTTCGTGATCCCTCGAGCTCCACCTGCGCCAGGTTGTTCTCGGTAATATCGGGAAAGGTGAACACCGCGGAACGGTCGATCGCGAGCAGCTCGGCGGGCGCTGGACCATTGCCGCGCAACTCGGTGTCCGCATACGCGAAGCTCAGATCGAGACTCCAGTCCGCCTCATGCCGGCTCAAAGCGCCGAAGAAGCGGAGCGCGTCGGAATTGGAGAAGTCACGCCAGCCATCCTCGGTGAAATAGTCGAGGTCGCCGTAGTAACCCCACGCGCCATTGTTGCCTCCGTATTCCGCCCAGCTGCGCCAATTCGGCCGAACGAACCCGCGTAGGCTTGCACGTCGCCGCCCTGGTAGTTGAAGCCGTTCTTCATCCGCAGCGACAGCGCGCCACCCAGTGTGTTCAATCCGAACACCGGATTGGCGCCGGCGAGAAGCTGCAGGGAGCTGATCGACGAGAGAGAGATCAGATCCCAGTTGACGGTGTCGCCAAAAGGTTCATTGATGCGCACGCCGTTCTCGTAGACGGCGAGTCCTTGCGCAAGGCCCAGTAGCGGTGATGCCGTGAAGCCGCGGAAGTTGACGTCTGGCTGCAGCGGATTGTTCTGTGCCTGGTTGATGCTGACGCTGCCCAGCTCCCGATTCATGAAATCGGTCAGATCGAGGGCCTGGGACCGCCTGATGTCCTCTGCCGTCGCAGTCTGCACGTTGGCCGGCACGCGATCGCGAGCGATGTCGAAGCCGTACGGTGCCGCCACGACGATCTCTCCCAGGAGCTCGTCTTTGTCCGCCTGCGGCGGGCTGAGCCGACGTCGATTGACCCGCAGCCAGGTTGCTGCCCAGCAGAAGGACAATCGCTGCACTACCGCGAAGCCGTGGCATCATGTCTCCGTCGACTCATTAATAGTGATGTTCGTGCCCAGCGCATTGCCGGCGGGCAAAGCGCTCGGAAACAAGCCTAGAATTCCATAAGAACCAGTGGCTTCGACAGAGAGTTTCCCACCGAGATGGCCGGGAATTTTTCCCGACAGGACCTGGACGAACAGCCATTGATGGCACCCGGACAACCAGAGGCACTTCGATGAACGTCGCGGAAACGAACGAGGCAGGACGGCATCTGGGACGACTGACAGCGCGGCGCGACCTGATCGTCGTTGCAATCGTCACGTTGTCGGTCCTGACGCTCGCTGTTCATTTCGAGCTGAGCGAGTCGGTCCTGGCCGTCACGCGACGCTTCGAGCATCTGCAGCTCGACGAACTGGTGCTCACGTTGCTCGCACTGTCGCTGTGCACTCACCTGGTTTGCGTGGCGACGCTTTCACGATGCGCGGGCTGAGCTCACACGGCGGCGAGCAGCTGAAGAGCAGCTGGCGAAGCTTCTGCTCGACCATCGGCAGCTCGCGCAAAAGCACGTCCACGTGCAGGAAATGGAGCGCAAGTTCCTGGCGCGAGAGCTCCATGACGAGCTCGGCCAGTACCTCAATGCCATCAAGGTCGATGCGGTGTCGATTCAGGCCAAGGTGCCGGACGGCGAGTCGCCGATCTGGCGCGGTGCTGCCGTCGTCATTCAGCACGCGGACCATGTGTACGCGGTGGTGCGCGATCTGATCCGCAGGCTCCGGCCGATCGGGCTGGACGAGCTCGGTCTCGAGGCGGCGCTCGAGCAGTACGTCGATGACTGGCGGCATCGATTGCCGCAGATCCAGTTCAGGCTCAGCCTGGAGGGCGATCTGGACGCGCTCGGCGAGCCACACGCGCTCACGGTTTACCGGTTGCTCCAGGAAGGGATGACGAACGTGTCAAAGCACGCCGAGCGCCGAGCACGTCGAGATCCGCGTGCAGCGCTCGCGCTCTGTCGCCGGGCACTCCGACGAGGTGCTCTTCAGCATGAGGACGATGGGCGAGGTGCCGATCTCAGCGCTGGGAAGCCAGGACTCGGGCTGATCGGAATGCGTGAGCGCATCGAAACCCTCGGCGGACGTCTGCAGGTCACAGCCGAGCCGGCCGGCGGCTTTGGCATCCGCGCACAAATACCGGCTGCGAATGCCGAGCAGGGAGCCGCCGCATGAGCCTGCCGATCACGGTATTGCTGGTTGACGATCATCCCGTCGTGCGCAAGGGCTACTGCCGGCTGCTCGAGGAGAGCGGCGGGATCAGTATCCTCGCCGAGGCCGCGACCGTTTCCGAAGTATTCGAGCAGTTCTCGAGCCTGGAGCCTGACGTCGCCGTAATGGATATCGCGCTGCCCGGGATCAGCGGCATCGAAGGCATTCGTCGCATCGTCAATCGTTGGCCAAAGGCTCGTGTACTCGCGTTCAGCATGTACGAGGATCCCATCTTTGTCCGGCGAGCGATGGACGCGGGGGCTGCCGGTTATGTCACCAAGGCGAGCGCTCCGCGCGTGCTGGTCGATGCCATTCACGCGGTCGCCGCCGGCAAGCGCTATCTCAGTCATGACGTGGCGCAGGCGCTCGCCCTGGGCCGATCCGACGCGGACGGGACCGCGCACGAGGCGTTATCGGCGCGCGAGTTCGAGGTGCTCGAACTGCTCCTGCAGGGCTACGGGCTCGAAGAGATCGCGAAGCAGCTCTCGCTCAACCAGAAGACCATCGCCAACCACCAGTCTTCGATCAAACAGAAGCTCGGCGCCGGCAGCACGGCGCAGCTGTTCCGGATCGCGATGCGACTCGGCCTGGTGCCTCCGGTGTAGGCTGTTTTCTACCTGGGCGAAAAGCTCGCCGTGAAGCCGATCAGGTACGTTCGCTCCGGTGCCGGTTCGAAGTAGCGGGCGTTCACGGCATTGACGATCACTGAGCCCACGTAGCTCTCGTCGGCGATGTTGTCGACGCGAACGAACTCCTCGAGTTGCCAGGAACTCATGTTCTGGCGAAAACCAGCGTGCCAGTTGGCCACGACATACGAATCTGCGACCGCTGAATTGAGATCATCCGCAAATACCTGATCGGCCCACCTCGCCTCCACGCCGGTGGTAAAACCAGACGGAGCGTGTCGCCAGTTGAGCTGCAGGTAAGCCGAGTTCTCCGGTACGCCGGGTATCTGGTTGCCGGAGAGATCGACTCCGGCAAAATTCACGAACTCCTCGAATCGCGCACGCGTGTACGTATACGCAAGATCAAGTGTGAGGGCAGCGTCCAGCATGGACACGGACGCGGCGAGCTCCGCTCCTTCGCGACGAGTGCGGTCGGCGTTGACGAAGGTGTTGCGGCCTGGAAATTGGGCCGGCCCGGTTACGATGTCATCCGAGGTGTTGGAACGGAACAGGGTCGTGTTGAGCTGCGCATGATCGCCGAGGCGCCACTTCACTCCGAGCTCCATGTTGGTGCTGTCCGCTGCTTCGAGGTCGAAGTTAAGGCCGGGCAAACCATCGGGCCGGTAGGCGAGCTCTGAGAATGTCGGCGCCTCGAAGCCCTTGCCCGCGGAAGCGAATAAGTGAACGTCCGGTGTGGCCTGAAACAGGAGGCCGAGCACGGGCATGGTGCCCTCGAAGTCGATGCTGCCGCTGTCGTCGGGATTGATGCCGACGATGAAGTGATCTTCCGAGTCATATTTGATTTCGCTGTGGCGCACGCCACCAGCGAGCTGCCAGCGTTCGGTGAAATTCCATGAGGCGATCAGGTACTGATCGAAGTCGTAAACGACGTCGTCCTCGTCGCGGCGCAAATCGCCCTTCTCGCCCAGCACGTTGACAAATCCGGTGCGCAGCTCATTCATCCGGTCGTACGCGGCGCCCAGGGTCAATTCGTAAGGCGCTCCGCCGAGCTGTCCCGACGTGGTGCCAGCGCAATTCACCGCCACCGAAGTCCCGATCGAGGTCCACGACACCGCCGGAGCCCGTGATGCGCGATGCTTGGATTGGCGAGGTATTGCACGACCTGGCGCGTGCCGTAGTAGCCGAGTGCGCGGATGCTGTTGTCGTCCGAGAAGTTGTGATCGAAGACCAGCCCGCCCTGCGCGTGGTGAATGGTCTTGCGGGTGTTGAAGGCCTCGGCGCCGGTCCCCGCTTGCGACGGATCCTGATCAAGCTGTTCCTGGGTCAGCCCGAGCGGGTCCTGTGTGTCGGGCTGGTCGAGATAGTTTCCGAGCACCGTGAGGGTTGAGCCTTCACCGGCGTGGATACCGCACCCACAGATTCGCCAGATCGCGTTGCGCCGCGCTGTGATCGCGGAAGCCATCGGTCTCAAAGCGCGACACGTTGCCGGAAAAGTCGAGCGACCCGGACTGACCGGAAAAATTCACGGCGCCGCGCCAGGTGCCGTTTTCACCACCCGCGCCTCGCGCCTGGATCTCGTTCGGGCGCCGTTCGTCTGCAGTGAGGAAATGAATGACGCCTCCCGAAGAGTTGCCGTAGAGCGCCGCGAACGGTCCGCGCAACACCTCGACACGATTTGCGCCGCCAAGTCGAACAGCGCCGTCTGTCCCTGCCCATCAGGCATGGTGAGAGGAATGCCGTCCTGGATCAGGCGCACTCCGCGGACGCCAAAGGAAGCACGTGCGCCGAATCCCCGCGCGGAGACCTGCAGGTCCTGCGCATAGTTGTAGCGATTCTGCACCACGATGCCCGGGATCGTGCCGAGGCCCTCGGAAAGGTCGACGCCGGCGCGGTGTGCACGCAGTTCGTCCCCGCTCACTACGTCGATGGCGACAGGAATATCGAATGCCGACTTCTCCGTGCGCGTGGCCGTGACCACCATGGATTCGGCGGAGGTCGGCGGCTGGGCTTCCTGGGCGACGGCTTCTGCCGACGCCATGGCTGCGATCCAGGCCGCTACGAGAATCCGGGTGGCTTGCATTGGAGTGCTCCTTGCAATGCGATAGCCGCATGTTCCATCGGAATCGGATAGACGGAATAGAGATCGTCATGAAACTCGCCTCATGATTTTCATGAGTCGGCAGGCAAACTTGATAGTCCGCAGGCGAAGCGCCGGCTCAGTCGCGCTGCGTGCTCGCCAGCCGATGCACGAGTGGCTCATTGGCAGCAGCGCGGGAGAAACGCGCACCTGCGATTCCGAGTGCAGCTACGCTGAATCCGATGAGCACTGCGAGGTCGACCGCGATCTCAAAGTCCGCCCTGTAGGACCCGGCCGCACCCGCGATTGCCGCGTGCTTGAGCAAATCGACGCCGTACGTGAAGGGGTTCAGTGTGGCGACGAAGCGCAGCGCGTCCGGCAGGTGCTGCACCGGGTAGAGGGAGCCGGAGAGGAAAGAAGACCGGAAAGATCACCAGGTTCATCATCGTGGCGTAGTTGTCCAGCGTGCGCGACCACGCCGCCACCAGCATGCCGAGGCTCGAGCAGGCGAGCGCAGTGCCGAGCAGTCCGCGGCCAGCAGGGGAATCGATATCTGTCGGCTCAGGTACCCGAGCAGTCCCAGGATCACGCAGCAGCAGCAGCGCTTGCAGGAGCGCCGACGCCGTGGCGCCGAGAGCCTTCGCCAGTACGATCCAGTAGTGCTCGATCGGCGCGATCACGAGCATGCGCATGACGCCGGATTCTTTGTCGTAGACCGTGGCGAGCGCGGCTAGCATGCCGCCGAACAGTAGTGTCATTCCGAGTACGCCCGGCACCAGGAATGTCTGGTAGCCGGATTCGCCGTGCTTTCCCTGGACTGCGCTCAGGCCGGCGCCAATCACCAGCAGCCACAGGAGCGGCCGCACCATTGCCGATAGCAGGCGTCCGCGTTGCCGCAGCAGCTTGAGCACTTCGCGTTCGAGCACCGCGACAAAGGGGCGCAGCAGCATCGTTACGCCGCTCTCTTGCGGGAGGTCCCCGTTTGATTGACCCAAAGGAACACGTCATTCAAGTTTGGACGCCGCCAGCGCACGGCTCGCGCGGTCACTGCCAGTTCGGCCTGCAACGCAACCAGCTCGGCGGGCTCACGGTCACAACAGAACTGCACGCGCTCGCCGTCGATCAGCGCTGAGCCGAACCGCGACGCCAGCTCCTGGGCCAGTTCCTTGGGGTGACTGGTCTCCACCTCGACGACGTAGGCTCCGAGCTCTTCGACGAGCGCCCGTGGATGCCCGTTGCGGACGATGCGACCTGAGCTCAGGAATGCGACCTCGTCGCAGTCCGCAGCTTCCTCGAGATAGTGTGTCGTCAGGAGCACGGTCATGCCGAGCTGGGCTCGCAGCTGCGCAATATGGCGCCAGATGGCACGCCGGTTGGGCAGGTCCAGGCCGATCGTCGGTTCGTCGAGAAACAGGATCTGCGGCTGGTGGATCACGCCGCGTGCGATATCGAGTGCGCGTCGCATCCCACCGGAAAGCGATGCGACCGGGTGATTCCGCCGTTCGCTCAACGCGAACAGCTCCAGCAACTGCGCGCTGCGACGCCTGATCTCGGAGCGGGGCAGGTCATTGAGCAATCCTGCGAAGCGCAGATTCTCTGCAACCGACAGCGTGCGATCGAGTGCCGGCTCCTGGAACACGACGCCGATGCTGCGGCGAACGGCGAGCCGCTGCGCGTGCACTGAATGTCCGCTCACCCACGCCTCGCCGGATGTCGGGCGGATCAAGGTCGAGAGCATGTGAATCGTGCTGGTCTTGCCGGCGCCGTTGGGGCCGAGCAGGCCGAAGAATTGCCCCTGCTGGATCAGAAGATCGACGCCGTCCACAGCAAGCGTGTCGCCGTAACGCTTGGTCAGGCGATCCGCCCGAATGGCGACCTCCGTCATCGAGAGGAGAGCGTGCGCGAGTTGCGCTGATCGCGGAAGAACAGCAGTGGCTTCTCCTCGACGTGCGGCTGCGCGGCACGCGCCACAGCTTCTTCCACGAGATGATGGTGCGGCGAGAGGTCGCATACCGGGTCCGCATTCGCTGCATCACCGGTCAGCAGGTACGCCTGGCAACGGCAGCCACCAAAGTCCTTGGTCTTTTCCGGGCAGCTGCGGCACGGCTCCTTCATCCATGCGTCGCCGCGAAAATGATTGAAGCCCGGTGAGTCGAACCAGATCCACTCGACACTGGCCTCTCGGACGTTGGGGAACTGCAGTCCCGGAAGCATGCCTGCCGCGTGACATGGCAGGGCGGTACCGTCCGGTATCACGTTGAGAAACACCGAGCCCAGTCCGTTCATGCACGGCTTGGGTCGTCGCTCGAAGTAGTCGGGCACGACGAAGTAGATCTTCATTCGCTGACCGGCTCGATCCCGAAAGCGCTGGGTCATCGCCTCGGCCCGTTGCACCTGTTCGCGGCTGGGGAGCAGCTGATCTCGATTCTTCCAGGCCCAACCGTAGTACTGCGTATTCGCGAGCTCCACGTACTCGGCGTCCATGCCCTCGGCCATCTCAAGGATCTGTTCGACATGATCGATGTTCAACCGATGCAGAACGACGTTGAGCACCATCGGGTAGTCATACTTCTTGATCAGCGCGGCTACCTTCGACTTGAGCTCGAAAGTGCGCGTGCTGCTCAGGAAGTCGTTCATCTGCCGGGTGCTGTCCTGGAACGAAAGCTGAATGTGATCGAGCCCCGCCTCTTTGAGCGCCTTGATACGCGTTTCGTTGAGGCCGACGCCGGAGGTGATCAGGTTGGTGTAGAAGCCGAGCGTGTGCGCCTCCGAGACGATCGTCTCCAGGTCGTCGCGCATCAGCGGCTCGCCACCCGAGAGCCCCAGCTGCACTGCACCCAGTGCGCGTGCTTCTCGCAGCACCCGTATCCAATCCTCGGTCCCGAGCTCCTGCTCGATCTTCGCGAAATCCGTGGGATTGGAGCAATACACGCAATGGAGCGGACACCGGTAGGTGAGCTCCAGCAATAGCCAGAGCGGCGGCCCGGGCCGGCTGGTCGGTGCGCTCAGGCTCGTAGTTCCAGCCATCTCTGCTCCAGCGCATAGGACACGAACGCCATCACGTCCGGCGGACAGGTTGGTGGCACCGAATGCCTGCTCGAGATCCGAAGTGATCTCAGCCAGTGTGCGCTCGCCGTCGCAACGTTTCAGGATCTCACCCGCACTCGCGTTGAGCTTCACCATTCCCTCCGGATAGAGCAGGACGTGGGAATTCTGCGCAGCTTCCCACTGCAGCCGAAAGCCGCGGTTGATCGAGGGTCGTGCGGTTGCGTCGATCTCGCTCATGTCGAGGTTCCATAGCGCAGAGCCATCGCATCGTTCATCTGCCACAGCACGTCGAGCTTGAACTGCAGGATCTCGAGGGCGCGCTCCTGGGCTGCGCGGGTGTCGAACCAGTCGAGTGTGAAAGCGAGGCCGAATTCGACGTCACGGCGCGCGATGCTGACCCGGCTCTGAAAATACCTGAGGCCCGCCGGATCGATCCATGGGTAGTGCGCAGGCCAGTTGGCGAGGCGCTGCTTGTGAATCTCGGGCGCGAACAGCTCCGTCAACGAGGAGCAGACGGCTTCCTGCCATGGCGCACGCCTCGCGAAGTTGACGTACGCATCGACGGCGAAGCGCACGCCGGGCAACACATCGAGCGAGCTTCTCCACGCGAGCGCGGTCGAGCCCCACCGCCTCGGCCAGGCGCAACCAGGATTCGATGCCGCCCGGATCATCACCGTAGCCGTCGTGATCGAGGATGCGCTGCACCCAGGAGCGACGCACCTCACGATCCGGGCAGTTGGAAAGAATGGCGGCATCCTTGAGCGGGATACTGATCTGGTAGTAGTAGCGATTGGCGACCCAGCCGCGGATCTGTTCGGGGTTCGCGGCGCCGGAATTCAGCATCACGTTGAACGGATGGTGGATGTGATAGGCGCGCCCCTTCTCGCGCAGGCGCTCTTCGAATTCGGGTTTGGTCCAGGCGGGAGCCGTTGAATCAGTTGCGCTCATAGCACGATTTCCATGCCATCCCACGCCACTTCCACGCCGTGGCGCGCGAGTTCGGCGCGCTCGGGTGAATCCTCATCGAGGATTGGATTGGTGTTGTTCACATGGATCAGGATCTTGCGCGTATCCGACGGCAGGCGATCGAGCCATTCAAGCATTCCGCCGGCGCCGCTTTGCGGCAAGTGACCGATTTCGTGCGCGCGCTTGTGTGAGACTTCCTGGCGAATCATTTCATCGTCGGTCCAGAACGTGCCATCCACCAGCACACATGCAGCTGACGCCATCGCGCGCCAGACGTGCCCGTCGACAGTCGCCAGACCCGGTGCATAGAGCGCCGCCCGGCCAGAACTCGCGTCCGTGAGCACGAGAGCCAGATTGTCTCCCGGCACGGGCGACTCCCGGTTCGGTGAGTACGGAGCAGGCTTGCTCGCCACGGGTAGCGCATGCCAGTGCACGCCAGTCACGCCATCGATCGTAAATCCATCGCCCTCGAGGTCGATGCGGTGACGGTCCACACCACAGTAGTGCGCGAGCACGGTCAGTATCGGATTGCCACGAGTGAGATCGGCGTAAGTGCTGTCACTGCACCAGATGCGCCAGGGTCGACTCGACTCCCGCAACATGTACAGACCCGTGGTGTGATCGACTTGACCGTCGACCAGGACGATGGCGCTAATGGCGGTGTCGCGGATCGCACGCGCTGGCTGCAGGATGGGATTTGCCTGCAATTGAGCCGCGATGTCCGGCGAAGCATTCACCAGCGCCCACGCAGTTTCTTCTATTCCGGACACGGCGATCGAGGACTGTGTCCTCGGTCGGGCACGCACGGTTCCCTTGCGTAGGCCGGCGCAGTTGCGGCAGTTACAATTCCACTGCGGGAAACCGCCGCCGGCGGCGGATCCCAGCACGCGAATCTTCAAGGGCAGAGAGGTGCAGCCTGCTCGCGCAGGCTGACACCAGGGCTACTTCAGCGATTGGCGATATACATCGTGATTTCCATGCCGAACCGGAAATCAGTCGCTTGCGGAGTTTCCCACTTCATGACATCGCTCCTTCAGTCGGCTATCAGCGGCCTGGAAATTGCCGCCACGGGCATCTTCCGCGCTAGTGAGCCCGGCCGATAGAGGATGATCATGAAAGTCGAGTCATGATTTTCATGAGTCGGACGGGCGCCAGGTGCACCCGTGGCGAGCGGCGCTGATAACATCGGGTCATTGGTCCTCACTTCCCAACAAAGCAGCCTACGATGAAGCTGCGAACCCGCCTGAACCTCGTGGTGGCCGGCTTGACCGCCACGTTCGTGATCGTCCTGATCGCCGGCGAGATCAAGACTGCCCGGGATTCGGTGCGAGAGGAGATCGAGGCGGCCAATCGGGCGGCCTCGCAATTGCTGGGCCGGCTGGCTTCCATCTACTCGCGAGAGGGGGGGCCAGATCTGCTGCTGCAATTTCTGCAGCAACTGGGTCGCGTGCATGCCAACGACATCACGTTGCAGTCCGCTTCCGGAGAGGTGCTGTATCGCTCGCCGCCACCGACCTATAAGGCAGGCCGCTCGGCACCGGATTGGTTTTCGCACTTGTTGGTGCCGAACCCGGCCAGGCACATATTCCCGTTGCCGGGCGGCGTGAAACTGATCGTGCAGGCCCATGCCTCACGCGCAGTGCTCGACGCCTGGGATGAACTCACCGCGCTGCTCGCTGCTGCGGCGATCATGCTCGTCATCGTGAATGGGCTGGCATTCTGGTCGGTGGGCCGCGCCCTCGCACCATTTCCGATCATCGCAAACGGCCTGGAACGTATTCAGCGCGGCGATCTCGAGTACCGATTGCCCGTCCTGGCAGGTTTCGAAGCGCAGGCTATTGGGGCGGCATTCAACCGCATGGCGCAAGCCGTGCAGGACAAGGTTCAGGCGGAGCGCAAAGCGCTCGAGGCCGAGACGCAGCTCGAAGAGAGGCGCGAAATGGCTCGCCTGGTCGAACAGCACGTCGAAGAGGAGCGACGCCTGATCGCGCACGAACTGCATGATGAGTTCGGTCAGTCGGTGACGGCAATCCGCAGCCTGGCGCTCGCCATCGCGACCCAGGGAACGGGCCGTGACCCGGCGATGGTCGATGCCGCGCGGCTGATTGCCGAAGAAGCTGCCCGCCTTTACGACGCAATGCATGGACTCATCCCGCGGCTGGCCCCTCTTTCGCTGGATTCGTTGGGACTCGCCGCGACTCTCGAAAGCCTGGTGAGAGATTCGCAGCGGCGCTATCCCTCCATCGCGCTGTCGGTCCGTCATGACCTCTCAGCCGAGCTTGGCCCGAGCGTAACCCTCGCGGCTTATCGAGTGGCGCAGGAAGGGCTCATTAACGCGTTGCGGCATGCGCAGGCGACGCAAGTGGATATCAACGTGCACGCTGACGGGGATCGAATGATCGTCACCATCATCGACGACGGCGTCGGGTTGCCGGAGCAATGGGCACTTCCCGGACACTTTGGCTTGCGCGGATTGACGGAGCGGATCACGCACCTGGGCGGTGTCCTCAAGATCATTAACCGTGAATCCGGCGGGGTGTGTCTCAGCGCTGAGATTCCGCTGGCAGGCAGCGCATGATCCGGGTCCTGCTGGTTGACGATCACGCTGTGGTCCGCACGGGATTTCGGCTCCTGCTGCAATCATTGGCGGAGGTTGAGATCATTGCCGAGGCGGATTCCGGTGAGGCTGCGTGTCAGCGCTACCTCGAGCTTGCTCCGGACGTCGTCGTCATGGACCTCGCCATGCCCGGCATGGGTGGACTGGAGGCCTTGCGGCGGATTCGGGCCCGAGACCCGCAGGCTCGGATACTTGCACTCTCGGCACATGATGATCCGGTACACGCCCGGCGGGCGTTGCGCGAGGGTGCGCTGGGCTTTCTGTCCAAGCGCAGCGCGCCGGAAGCTTTGGTTGAGGCGGTGACCACCGTCGGCGCCGGTCGTCGTTACATCGACATGAGGCTGGCGCAGAAGCTGGCGCTCGCAGAAATCGAGGGCGCTGCCAAGCCGCCGATCGAGCGGCTCTCAGAGCGCGAGTTCGAGGTATTCATACGCCTGGCACGTGGTGCAACCGTCCAGAAGATCGCCGACGACCTCAATCTCTCCGCGTCCACCGTCGGCACGCACCTGTACAACATCAAGCAAAAGCTCGAGGTCAACAATCAATCGGAGCTCACCTTGCTCGCCATTCGTCATGGCATCATCGAGGCCTGATCAGGATGCACCACGCGTCTTTCGTGATCCTGGCGCGCGGCGCCCTATGGCTCGTGCTTGCAGTCGTGTCGGTCGCTGCGGCGCAGGAGCCGCTCGACTCCCGCGAACTCAATCTCAAGCTGCTCGATGCAGCGCGCGCGGGCGATGAAGCTGCCGTCGAGCAGCTGTTGCACGAGGGCGCTTCCGTCAAGACGCGCAATCGCGTCGGCGCGACGCCCCTGTTTCAGGCTGCGCGTGAAGGGCATACCGAGGTCGTGCGCACATTGCTCACGGCCGGCGCGCAGGTCGACCAGGCGAACGTGGAGCAGGCGACGCCACTCATGCAGGCGGCCCACAATGGGCACCTCGAAGCAGCGAGGCTGCTTCTCGAGGCTGGTGCCGACATCAATCACGTGGATCAGCAGCTGCTCTCGCCCCTGATGCACGCCGTATATGGCGGCAGCACGCCTCTCGTGGGGCTGATGCTGGAGCGGGGAGCGAAGGCCGATCTCCTCGACCGGACAGGAAAGTCCGCGCTCGTGTACGCGGCAGCGTCCGGCAATGCCGGAATTCTTCGGCTCATCCTGGCTCACGGCGTCGACGTGAATCAGCGCTATGGAAATGAGCTGACTGCGCTGATGTGGGCTGCGGGATATGACCATGCCGATGCCATCGACACGCTCCTCGGTGCCGGAGCAAAGGTGGATTTGCGGGACAAACGGGGCATGACTGCCCTGATGATCGCGAGCGCGGAAGGACACACCGCGAATGTGCAAAGACTCCTGGAAGGCGGAGCGGACCGAGCGCTGAAAGACCATGCCGGCAAGACTGCGTCTGATCACGCCGCTGCGGCGGGTCATGCGCCGATCGTGGAACTGCTGCGACTCACCGGATCTCGCCAGTCTGTGAGCTCTGGTACACCGTGATCGAAGCCAGATAGTCGGCAAGGGCGGCGATATCGTCATCGCTGAAAGTCGCCATCAGTGAGCCCATGGCCGGCGCGTTGTTGCGTGCCTTGCTCTTGAAGTCGCGCAGGGTCTGAGTGAGGTACTCGAGATTCTGGCCTGCAAGACGCGGCACGCGACTGTTGCCGCGGAAATCGCCCAGGTGACACGCGATACATGCGCCCGCGTCCAGCGCCGCCTTCACGACCGGCAACTTTGCAGGAGCAGCCACGTGAGTGGTCGCGGGCCACGCCTGCGTGGAAAAGAACTGTGCAAGCAGCTTCAGCTCCTCCGGCTGCAGTGCCTGGACGACCGGACCCATGACGGCGTTTTGTCGCAGGCCACTCTTGAAGTCCTTCAGCTGCACGTAGAGGTAGTAGAACTCCTGACCGGCCAGGATCGGGTTCTGAGGCAGCGGCGCGGCGCCGCGGTCACCGTGGCAGGCGAAGCAGGTCTGAAGCGTCGCCTGGACCGGCGCAAACTGATCATCTGTAGCAGCCACCGACTGCCAAGAAAGAAACCATAGTGCCGGCACGCCGAGCGCAATCCGAACTGTTCTCATCCGCCCACAGCTCACCAGGTTTGCCCTGTGCTCCTCGCAGGGAACCCTGCGCACACGACCGCGCGCGAGCGGTCCGTAGACCGCCCGCGCCCGATCGACCGTCCAGCGTTAATCTGACAGCGAGAAGGCGAAGATGTTGTTGCCGCGCTTGAAGTCGAGCTGCACGTTCCCGCCAGCCGCTACGACGATGTATTGCTTGCCACCCACCGTGTAGGAGGCGGGCGGAGCATTCACACCGGCGCCGCACTGGAAGCGCCAGAGCTCGCTCCCAGTCGAGGAATCGTAGGCCTTGAACCAGCCGTTGCCTTCGCCGGTGAAGACGAGGCCACCCGCGGTGGCCAGGATTCCGCCGATCATCGGCTGCTCGGTCTTGACCTGCCAGCGGATCTTGCCGGTGTTGTAGTCCACCGCCGAGATGTTGCCGGACTGCGCCTCGCTCGGGATGACCTTGAAAGCGCCACCCAGCCAAAGCTTCCCGCCCGGATAGGGGGTTTCCTCGACGTGATAGGTCATCGGCTGGTGCAGGTTGATCGCGTAAGCGGTGTTCTGCGAGGCATCGACTGCTATCGGCGACCATTCAACGCCGCCGTTCGCCCCGGGAAGCATGCGCGCGCCTTCCGGCGTCGGCAGTACCCAGCGGTTTTCCTGCGCGACCATCGGGTCCGAGAAGCGGATCAGGCTGCAATCGCTGGCGCGATGCACGTAGACGTAACCGGTCTTACCGGCATGCAGCAGTCCTTTTACAGTCTTGCCGCTTGCATCCTTCACCTGCGCAATGACCACCGGGCTCACCGCATCGAGATCCCAGACATCGTGCGCGATGTACTGGAAGTGGCACTTGTACTTGCCCGTCGCGAGGTCGACTGCCACGAGAGAGTTCGTGTAGAGGTTGTCGCCAGGCCGGATAGCACCGTACAGGTCCGGTGACGGATTGCCGGCGACGAAATACACGATACCGGTCTCGCGATCGACGGCCATGTTCTGCCACACGCCACCGCCCAGAGTCTTGTATGGATCGCCGAGCTTCTTGAGGGCGGCCTTTTCAGCCTTGATGTCGCGATGCATATCGCGACCGGTCGCGTCCTTGGTAGCCCATACGCCGACCGAGTTCTCCGGAGTCGTATTGAAGGTCCACAGGAGCTTGCCGGAGTCGGCATCGTAAGCCTTCACGAAACCGCGAATGCCGTATTCGCCGCCATTCGTGCCGATGAGGATCTTGCCGTCGACAGCAGTCGGCGCCATGGTCTCGCTGTAGCCAAGTTCCGGATCGGCGATCTGCTGTTCCCAGACCAGCTTGCCGGTGTTGGCGTCGAGTGCAACGAGCTTGGCATCAAGCGTGCCCATGTACAGCTTGTCACCGTAGGCGAATACGCCGCGGTTGTTCGGGCCGCAACAGTAGGTCGTGATCGGACCCATGTTGTGCTTGTAGTGCCACTTCGATGTGCCGGTCGCAGCGTCGAGCGCGTAAACGTGATTGAAGGAAGTCGTCACGTACATCACGCCGCCAGAGACGATCGGCGTGGTTTCCATCGACTCCACCACGTCGGTCTGGAACACCCAGGCAGGGCGCAGCTTCTTCACATTCGCGCGCGTGATCTGTGATGCGGGATAGAAGCGCGTCTGATCATAGTTGCCATTGGTGTGCAGGAAGTTGGTCGAGTCGCCGGCCGCGCCGTCGAGCATCGACTGGCTGACGCCATCGGCGCTGACCATACGGGTGATAAGAAAGAGCACGCTGGCGCAAAGCAAAACTCCCAGCGCGCGGGTACCTGAGCGTGAACGCGACATGGAATCCCCCTATCGTCCCTTGAAGCGGGACGCGAACTGTCTGTTTGCGCCACTGAAGCTGTGGCTCCCTCTGCGCTGCGAACCAGAGGCGCGCGAGTCGACCTGACTGACAGCTCTGAGAGCAGCTCTTTCATCTTGGCGTTGTACGCCTCTTCGGTGATGAGACCTTTATCTTTCATCCTGAGCGCACGCAAGCGGCGCTCGAGGTCCGCGGTCTTGCTGTCGACTGCCGGGGCGACGGGCGCAGCTACCGGCGCCGGCGGAGGTGGGCCGGCGGCTGCTGCCGAAGGAGCTACTGTTGCGGCAGCTCCTGTCGCTGCAGGTGACGGCGTGGGCTGGGCGCCGCGGTTGAGCTCTACCTGCGCGGCTGCTGCCGCCGGTACGGCGGCGAAGTCGCAACCGACTGTGCGCCTGCAACGGCAAGGTCGATTGTCAACCGATCGTTGCGCATGCCATCCGGCGTCGGCTGAAACGCGACTCCGGGTACGTATCGAGCGCCACTTTGTTTACTGTCCTTCTCGCGCGTTCCCTGGCGGCGTGGCGTGAAATCCTCCTCTGCCCATAGCAATCTTCTTGCGGTAGTTCGTCTGCAGCTCCCCGAAGATCACGTTCGCTCCGCCTGGTAATGCGCCGGCATTGACGGTCGGATCCTTGATCGAACTGCCCACACCGCGCGAATGGCTGCCGATCGTGCTGAACGTTACGTCCTGGCGCGGGCCGGCTTTCGCGAGCCCGAGGTTGACATAGGGCGCGAGGCGTCCAACCTCATCGGCTGTGAACGCCGTGTGCTGAACTTCCGTGCCGGTGTCGGGATCGACGATACGAATTCGCAGCGCGCTGAGCGAGCGCGCGACTGTGGTGCCGTCGAGTGAAACCGGCTGATCGTTTGGCACGGTCGCGGCCTTGTCCTGAGGCTCGATCCTCACCCACTCATCATTTCCCGTTCGAAGCGATACCGCGCCTTGCGGAGTATCGTTCGCGGACCACGCGGCGGCACTAAGCGTCAGCGCAAACAGGCCCCAAGCCAGCACAGCTTGGCAGCGGCGCCACGAGGTCTGTCGCTCAGGACACCGTTCCAGTTTCTGAGATCGGTCTTTGTGTCGCGACGATGGCACGCCGTTCGTCGTCATCTGCAGTCTCACCCTGCATTCCCCGTTTCAAGAACAGTGGCGGCGCTCGAGGCGCCGCCACTCTCAGCCTAGCGACTCTTCGGTCGGAATCAGACTTCTTAGTAGAACAGAATCGCGCCGAGGGCGATCGCTTGCTCCGTAGCCTCGTTGCCGTTGTGCGCGGTCGACTTGGTCTCTGGGTGTATTCCAGGACCAGATTCAACGCACTCGTCAGCGGGTGATAAATGCCGATGACGTACGATTCGTTCTTCTCCACCAGCAATGGGGAGTCGAGGGCAGAACCCAGGTCGAGCTTGCTCTCACCCCAGCTCGCGCCGAGCTTGGTGCCGATACCCGGGATCTTCCAGGTGACCTGCGCGTAGTACCCATCCGAGTCGCGCATGTTGCCAGCGAGGTCCATGGCATCGAACAGGAAATCCGTGGTGCCGATACCGTTACCCGTGTAGTAGTAGGCCACTCCTTCGAAGCCGGCGATTCCGACCTTGGCGCCGACGTCGAACTCCCGAAGCGGTCTCGCTGCCAACGCCGGGAGTGCCGCTCTTGACTTCTTGATAGATGAAACTCGCCCAGACCTTGCCGTTGAAATCACCCTCCCAGGCGTAGGCGAGCTTGCCTTCCCAGCCGTTGCTCGACAAAAGGTCGGGCGCTTCCTGATTGAAGACATCGGCATCGATGCTCACACCGGACAGGTTGACCAGGCCCCAGGGATCGACGACTGCCAGGTTGAAGCTGAAGCCGCCAAATTTCGGTGACGAATACTGGATCTGGCCTTTCCAGTCAGCGTACAGGTAGCCGACGCCGATGCGGCCCAACGACGTGTTGCCGCCGCCGCGTGTGAGGTCGGAGACGGTGCCGACGCCGAGCAGTGTCATGTCGGACAGGATCGCGTCCGAGCCGAAGGTGCGGGTTCGCGTCCGATCTCGTCCACCCCAACCGCCGGACCATTCGAGGAACACCTGGCGGAAGTTGGAGGAGTTGAGGCCCAGACCGCCATCAATCGGTTGGCCCGGTAATTCCGGTGTTCGAATCTATGCCAGGCTGAAAGCCGATGGTGACGCCATACTTCGTGCTGCCTTCGGTTCTCTCCGCATGAAAGCCGAGCCACGACGGCAGCAGGCCCGTGCGAATGTTGGTGTCTTTGTAGTCATTGCCAGGACTGAGCGATCCGCACGCCAGGCCCCCGAGAACGGGTTGTCCTACGCTATCCGCAGTCGCAATCCACGTTGCTGAGGAAACCATTAACGTTTCCACTGAACTCAACCTTCCATTCGCCCACATCCATCATGCCGAATGCG
>CAVOLM010000030.1:0-70058 GCA_963696675.1 uncultured Gammaproteobacteria bacterium
CAAGAGAGGCGACGAGATCCATGAGATCCACGGGCTCGGTTGATGGCGGGATGCCACGCGAGAAACGGCGGAACTGCTCCGTGATCTTGCGACAGCGCAAGACCTGGCGGCGAATGGTCTCGGCGATATCGCGGATTTCTTCCGATCCGGCCGGTGGCGCCTCCTTAGGGCCCGCCCCATCGATGCGGCCTAGGATCGCCTCCGCGCACGCCAGCGTCGTGGCGAGCGGCGTGTTCACTTCGTGCGCGAAGCCGGAGGCAGGTACTGAGTGATTCGAGCCGCTCCAGCTCCGCGAGCCGAGTCTCCTCCATGACGCGATCGGTGATGTCACGCCAGATTGACCACTTGGCGCACCTTCCCATCCTCGTCGAACACTGGCGAGGAGTGGACTTCCTCAACGCGGCCGGGCTCACCATTGGGGGAGGGGAAACTGAAACGTTGCACGCTGGACCTCTCCGTTCGCCAGGCACCGCTTCGTTGGGCAACAGACGTCACGCAACGTTGCAGTGCATCGGGACGCCGAGTGCCTCCTGGCAGCGTCGCCCGTGCAGCACCTCGGGGTACGTGCCAAATCGCCGGCAGAAGGCGTGGTTTGCCGCCACAACTCGAAAGTCCTGGTTGAGGACGACGAGGCCGTCGTCGACGCTGTTCATGACGTTCGCGAGCTGCGATTCCCGCTCCTTCACCTCGGTGAAGATATCTATTACGGCGTTGGCCATGTCGTTGAAGTCCCTCCCCAACGCGGCGATCGTGTCGTCGCCGCCCACGTCGGCGCGCCGCGTCAGATTTCCCGCGGCGATCGAGCGGGCCGTCTCTCCGAGGTTGGCCAGGCGGGTCAGGATGAGGCGGCGCATGATCAGGCCGACGCTCGCGAGCAGGAGGAGTCCGAGCGCCGCCGTCGCCGCCACCATCCACCAACGGTCACGCCTGAGTTGCGCCTGCAGACCAGCCAGCGACACGTCCAAGATCAGGATGCCGTTGAGGTGTTTCGCCGGCGTGTGGCACGAATGGCACTCTGGCTGGTTCTCGATCGGCTGCACGCTGCGCAACACTTCGCCACCTGGGAGATCCAGGACGGCCCAACGGTGGCGTTGCGCGGCTGCCGTCTGGTGACAGACCAGGCAGGCGGCCGAGTCGCGAGAGAAATGCCGGCCCACGAGCTCCTCACGGCTCGACTGCCGCACGATCCCTTCGTGATCCAGGATCATTACGCTTTGCACATCGGGCTGCGATCCCACCGCGCGCAGGATGTTGCCAATCAGCGGGCCGTCTGGGTGCTGCTCGAGCATCTGCTGGCGCAGCGCCACCTCGAGCATGCGGTTCTGCAGCTCGGCTGCCCGGCGCCGGCCCTTGAGCACGGTGTTGTAATGGTGGGCGGAGAGCACGTACAGCCCGACGGCCAGCACGCTCATCACCAGTGCTGTGATCGCGACTGAGAGCCGAAGCGTGAGGCGATTCATGCCGCCAAGCGATCTAACCTTCTACGCGCCAAGCCGATGGCGCAGACAAAACATGATAGACCCCTTTGGAAGCCCGAGTCCACACTCACGGCTCTCTCCGACTCTGTTCGGCGCGCAGTTCCCGCTGCTCCGAAAAATGACTCGATGACTCAACGGTCCGATGACCCGATTCCTTCCTCACCCTCTGGACAGGCGCAACCTACTTCAGTAGAAGCGCCGCCATGTGGGCCAAGGCGAGAGCGGCGGTCTGCTCAGTAGGGCTCGGCGGTGTGGTGGTGCTTGGCGCGGGATGCGCGCGCCAGGTGGCAAAGCCGGCAACCGACGGGACTGAGCAGGGGGAAGTGGTCGCGGCGCAAGTCCCCGCCGACCCGGAAGTAACGAGACTTACGGCCGAGATCGCGAAGCATCAGGCGCGTGAGGATGAGCTGACGGCCGAGATCAGGCGCGTCATGCATGCGCGGAGGGGCACCTGGGCTCCCGCCGGAGATGCCGCAGCTCAAGAAGGAGCTCGCTCAGGAACAGCAGCGCCGCCGCGAGCTGGAAGCGCAGCTCGTGCAGCAGAAGCCGCGCGGGCGTCTCCGGACCCGCGGCGCCACCTACCGGCTCCCGAGGGCAGGTTGCGCGCGCAATCGCGCTCCCGTCGGCCGCCCCGCCGAGCCAGCGCTCGGTCGAACACCGTCGCGCGTCGGCGAAACCGCTGGCAGGAAGAGCTGATCGGCCGGCGCCGCGGACGCCGAGATCGAGAACGAGACTCTGCCCGCGTCCGACGCTACCACCGTGCGGAAGATCTGAATCGGGCGGCCTCGCGTACCGCCGAGATCGAGAGCGAAACCCTGCCCGTATCGGACGTCCAGCGGCGCCAACGACCTCGGACGTCCCGGGGCGTCGGCGTCCACCGGTCCATGCGCCGAAGAGTCAACCAGGTGAATCGCGATCTCTCGCGAGCGCGGCGGAACGCCAGCGCTGCTTAGCGGAGCTCCGACGTATCCAAGAAGACGGCGCGCCTACCCGCAAGGACAGAAGGGCCGCAACGACACGCCGGTGGAGCGCGGGCTGCGCGCACGGTTGATCGAGATGGAGTCTCGCCAGCAAGACCTTGAGACCAGCACCGCCAGGACGCTCGCCGCCGACAGCAAGCAAGAAGCCGCGCTGCGGCACCAGCTGGCCGCGGCGCAGTCAGCCCCGGTTGCGGTGGTTGCGGCGGCGCCGCCGCGCCGCCGCAACCAAGCTTCACCGACGCCGAGGCCGCGCACTTGCGCGCCGAGCTCGAAGAGACGCGCCAACAGAACGCGCGCCTGCAAGCAAAGCTGAAGATGGCCGATCGCGTCAGCGACCTCATCTTCCGCATGCGGCAGCAGCAAGCGATGGAGACCGGCCCGGGCACGGGCAGTAGCCTCCGAAGAAAACCCGGCTTAAGGACTCAGGACAACGGGGGCACCCACATAGGGGTGCCCCTACCATGCGTTGCCTTTTCTGGCCAGAGGGGCGCCCCTGTGTGGGCGCCCCCTGCTCACGTAAAGGGAGCCGCCCGATGTCATCACAGACTCTGAGTCCTCAGTCCTTTCTTCTCTGCTTCCACCTCCTCCATGCGCGGCGGGCGGAACGGGTGCAAGCGATAGTTGCGCACCCGCGGGCGCAGCGCGACATACGACTTCGGATGATACAGCAGCGCCCAAGCGCCCTGCTCTACGATGCGGTGATGTGCCTGCTCGGAACCCTGAGACGCGCCGCGGGGTCGACGGTCGTCGCCGCCGCGTCGAGGAGCTCGTCGAAGCCTGCGTCGGCGAAGAAGGAGTGGTTGTTCGAGCCGATGCTGTGCGAGTGCAGCAGCACGTCGAGGAAGTTGCTCGGATCCGGGAAGTCGGCCTCCCATCCCAGCAGGAAGAGGGCACCGCCCGGGCTGCCGAATCGCCTCGAGGAACGACGCCCAGGACAGCTTGCTGGACGCTGGCACGGATGCCGACCTCGCGCAGGTCCTGCTGGCACGACTGCGCCAAGCGCGGCAGCGCCTCGTCGGTGCGCGCCCAGAGCACCGTGTCGAAGCCGTCCGCCGAGCCCCGCTTGCCGCAGCAGGGCTCGCGCGGCCGTCGGGATCGTAGCGGCTCGCGGCGACTGGCGCGTTGCGGTCGTAGCCCGGCATGCTCGGGGGAACAGGCCGGCGGCGGCGACTGCCCGCGGCCGTTGATCAGCCGCAGCGCCTTGTCGCGATTGATCGCGTGGCCGATGGCGCGTCGAACCCGCGGTCGTCGAACGGCGGCGATCGTCGCAGTTGACGCCGAGGTAGCTGGTCCGCATCGCGGTCTCGGACACCGAGCCGGTCCGGCGTACGCGGATCGCGCTGCACGCGCGGAAACTCCGCCGCGGGATGCCGGCGACGTCGAGCTCGCCGGCCTCGTACTTCATCCACTCGAGCTGCTCGTTGACGCCGATCGGTCGCACTGCCGTCGAGCTACGGCACGCCGGGGCGGAAGTAGTGCGGGTTGCGGCGCAGCTCGCAGGCGCTGCCCGCGCTGCCACTCGTCGAGGACGAAACGGCCCCGTGCCGACCGGGTCGCGCGCGAAGTCCTCGCCGTGCGCCTCCACCACCTCGCGCGGCACGACGGCCGCGAACGGCATCGCCAGCTTGTGCAGGAAGAGCGGATCGAAGGCGGCGCAGGCGAATTCGCACCGTCGCGTCGCCGTGCATCTCGATGCCGCGACACCTGCCGCGCGCTGCCCGTCGACGAAGGCGTCCGGCGCCCGTCGATGCCGCGGAAGAACTCCGCGCCCTGCGACGCGTGGCCGGGCCGCAGCACGCGCTCGATCGAGTACTGCACGTCGCGCGGCGACGAGACGCCGGCCGTTGAGAAGCGGACGGCCGGGATCGAGGCGGAAGGTGAAGACGCGCCCGTCGGGGCTCGACCTCCCAGCGCGCCGCCAGCTCGGGCACCAGATGCGCTGTCGTCGTCGTAGTCGACGAGGGTGTTGAACAGCATCTGCTCGAACTGCCACGAGGCGGTGTCGTAGCCGACCGCCGGGTCGAGCGTCGGAATGTCGTCGCGCGCTCGCGGTCCGCAGGACGCCCGCGGCGGCGGTCCGTGCTCGCGAGCGGCCGGCAGCGCGCAGGCGAGCAGGCACGGCAAAGGCGCCACGCGCACAGGCCAACGGACGCGGCCGAGAGCCATCGCCTGTCGGCTCGCCGATCCTTCGCGCCCGTCGCGATGCGAGCAGGTGCCAGGCCGTAGCCGAGGAAGTTGAACGCCACGACCGCGTACGACGATCGCCAGCCCGGGAAAGATCACCAGCCACGGCGCGACGCGATAGTACGTCTGCGAGTCGCTGATCATCCGTCCCCAGCTCGGCGTCGGCACCGGAACGCCGAGGCCGAGGTAGCTGAGGCCCGCGTCGAGCAGGATCGTTCTGCGACGTGCTCAGCGCGCCCATCACGAGGATCGTCGGCAGGACGTTGGGCAGACAGATGACGCAGCATCAGGCGCGCGCGGCGTCGCCCCGAGCGCCTCGGCGCCGCGATCACGATAGTCGCGCTCGCGCAACGACAGCACCTCGCCGCGCACGGTGCGCGCCACGCCGGTCCAGCTCGACCACGCCGATGACCACGAAGATCGTGAGCAGGCCCGGCTCGAACAGCGCCGCCAGCGCGATCGCCAGCAGCAGCGCCGGAAACGCGAGCACGACGTCGGTCAGACGCATGAGCACGCCGTCGACCCAGCCGCCGACGTACCCGGCGGCGATGCCGACGGTGACGCCGATGCGCGAGCGTCAGCGCCGTCGCCACCGAGCGCGACGAGGAGCGAGATGCGCGCGCCGTACGAGCAGGCGGCTCAGCACGTCGCGCCCCAGCTCGTCGGTGCCGAGCCAGAACGGCCGGCGCCGGCGGAAACGGATCGCCGAAGCTGTCGGCGACGGCTCGCAGCGGGATCGAACGGCGCCAGCCACGGCGCCGCGAGCGCGCCACGGCGACAGCAGCGCGACCATCACCAAGGCCAGCCGCTGCGAGACGCGCTGGCGTGCCCTCAGTGCGCCGCGTCAGCATGCCGATGCGCGGGTCGATCACCGCGGTACACGACAGTCGACGACGATGTTGGCGCCGACCACGAGCGCGGCGCTGAAGAGCACCGTCGCCCATGATCATCGGGATGTCCTGGTTGAAGACCGCCTCGACCGCCAGCCGGCCGAGCCCGGGCCAGTTGAAGACCGTCTCGGTGAGCACGACGCCGCTCATCAGCCCGGCGAGGTCGAGCCCGAGCAGCGTGACCAGCGGGATGAGCGCGTTGCGCAGCGCGTGCTTGCCGTAGACGCGCACCGGCGACAGCCCCTTGGCGCGCGCCGTGCGGATGTAGTCCTGTCGCAGCACGTCGCGCATGTTGGTGTGCAGCAGCCGCGCGTAGTACGCGCGCCAGTCCGAGCGCGAGGGCGCAGCGCCGGCAGGACCACGTTGCGCGGGACCGAAGCCACCGAGCGGCAAGCAGGCGGAGGCGGATAGGCGAACACGTAGAGCAGCATCAGCCCGAGCCAGAAGATCGGAATGGACAGGACGACGAGCGCCACGAGCAGGACGCCGAGGTCGACGGACGCCAGCGCGCTCGCCGCCGTCCAGCTCCCGATCCCCGAGCCCGATCAAGCACCGAGAGGCCGAGCGCGCTGGCGGCGAGGTAGCGCGGTCGCCGGCAGGCGCTCGAGGATCGCGTCGCGCACGTGCTGGCGCGTCAGGTAGGAGCGGCCGAGATCGCCGTGCGCCAGCCGCTGAGGTAGCGCCCGTACTGCAGGACGAGCGGCGCGTCGAGGCCCATCTCGCGGCGGACGCGCGCCAGCGTCTCCGGGTCCGCCTTCGGGCCGGCGATCGTAGACGGCCGGGTCGGCGGGAACGACAAACGCCAGGACGAACGTGAGAAAGGTCACGCCGAGCAGGATCACCACGCTCGACGCGAGCCGCGTCGCCACCACCCTCACCGGAGCCCCTCCCCTCGCCCAGCGCTCACTGCTCCCAGCGCGACGTGATGACGGCGGCGAGAAAGCTGACGCCCGCCACGATCGCGGAGGCCAGGAACCAACGCGCAATCTGCGGCGCGTCGACCACCAGCGTCATGACCGCCAGGGCAAGTAGTAGCGACACGCTCGCGGCAATGCCCAGCCACAGGAACGTGCGCGTCATGGTCGCTGCCAGCCCGGCCATGGCGGCGAACTTAGCAGGGGACCTGCTTGAGCAGAAAGGGGACAGATCTATTTTCATGCAGCCGCGCGGCGGGAGCGGGCCAGAAAGGGGACAGATCTATTTTCATGCGAGGCGCGCGCGGCAGAAGCGATGTCACACCACGAATGGTCCTTCCGCCCGCACCGACTTGGCGTGCATCACGCGCGCGGCGAGCTCCTTGCCGCAGCCGGACGGCCCGGTGATCAGCACGCGGCTATTGGTGGGCGCCACCTTGTCGATGGCCTGGCGCAGCTGATTGATGGCGGCGGAGCGGCCGATCATCTCGAACGAGTACGTGCTCCGCTCGCGCAGCTCGCGATTTTCGCGCTTCAGCTTCGAGGCTTCGAGCGCGCGCGCGGTGAGCAGCACCAGGCGGTCGGCCTTGAACGGCTTCTCGATATAGTCGTAGGCGCCGCGCTTGATCGCCGCCACCGCGGTCTCGATATTGCCGTGGCCGCTGATGATGATGACCGGCAGATCGGGATGCGCCTTCTTGATGCGGTCGAGCAGCTCCAGCCCGTCGAGCTTCGAGCCTTGCAGCCAGATGTCGAGAATGACGAGCGAGGGTCTCTGCTCCTCGATGGCCTTGAGCGTGTCGTCGCTGTCCTTGGCTAGGCGGGTCGAATGACCTTCGTCCTCGAGGATGCCTGAGATCAGCTCTCTGATGTCGGTCTCGTCGTCGACGACCAGGATGTCAGACGCCATGGGTCACTCCCTCTTCCTCCTCGGCGTGCTCCGATGGGCTCGAAGCTGAAGCCGCACCCGGCTCCGCCGCCGCTTCCGCCGCAATCGCTTCCTCTTTCTCTCCCACCGGCAGATCGATGCGCACCGACGCCCCTTCGATCTTGCCGTTGCGCTTCGGCGCATCGGCAAGCGTAAGCGTGCCGCCATGCTGCTCGGTGATCCGCTGCACGATGGCGAGCCCTAACCCTGTGCCCTTGGCGCGGGTCGTCATGTAGGGCTCGACTAGACGATGCCGGTCCTCTTTCGGCAGGCCGCAGCCATTGTCGATGACGGTGATCTGCGCGCGGGCAAACGTGCTGAGCGATTCCTGCTTCTCGCCGATGGCCATCTGTGCTTCGCCCAGCGCGCTCCGATACTGCATGACGTCAGTGTGTTTTTCACTCAGGCCCTGCAGGATGGGAATCGCTTCCTCGGGGGCACCTGATTGCATGAGGCTCAACGCCTGCCCGTAGCGCGTCGCGTCGGTGTGGCTCTTCTCCGTCGCCAGATACTGGTTGTAGTAGGCGCGCGCATCGGTGTCGCTGCTGAGGCTGAGCAGGCGCAAGCGCTCGCGGCTCAGACCATAGCTGACACTATCGGGCGGCAGGGGAATGTCGTAGCCATGCGCACGGTTGCGTGATTCGGCGATACGCGCGGTGGTGACAGGGTGACTCTGCAGCAGCTCCGGTACCTGGCTGCCCTGCAGTCCGGCGCGGCGTCCCATGGTATCGAAGAAAGCGGGCATCGCCTGGGGATCGAAGCCACTCGCCGCCATCGTGCCGATGCCGATGCGGTCTGCCTCGTACTCATTGGAGCGCGTGAAGTTGATACGTTGCTGCGCGGCGGCTCCCTGTGCGACCGCGATGGCGCCCGTCATCACGTCGGGCGGCATACCAGTCGTCGCGCCGATGACGATGGCTGCCAGCATGGCCGCCGCCGAGACGAGGCTCGACCGTCCCGCGGCCTGAATGCTGCGTGCGACGTGTCGCTGCGTCACGTGGGCGATTTCGTGCGCCAGCACGCCAGCCAGCTCGCTCTCGTTCGCGGTCGCGAGGATCAGAGCCTTCGTTCACACCGATGAACCCGCCCGGCAGCGCAAATGCGTTGATCGACGGGTCCTTGACCACGAAGAACGTGAAACGCTGATGGCCGTCCTGCGCATGGCTGGCGAGACGCGAGCCGATCGACTGGATGTACTCGGTGCATCTCGGGGTCTTCGAGAATCTTGCCCGCGTCGCGCAAGCCCTTCACGACCATCAGGCCGATCTGGTATTCGTCGCTCTGCGTCAGGGTCGTGTCGGCGGGCGTGCCGATGTCCGGCAGGTCTTCAGCCGCTGGCCAAGCCGGCCCGCAAACCAGGAGCGCAGCGGCGGTAGACAGCAGGATTCGACGCATAAGAGCTTGTATTTCCGGGAAGTCGCCCATTGGACCGCGGCTCGGCCGACGCGTTCAGACCCCTTGGCCGTGACCTCGTGAGGCTACAGGATATCCGATGCGTAGTCCGCGAGTCGCGAACGCTCCCCGCGCATCAGCGTGACGTGCCCGGAGTGCTTCCAGCCGCGGAAGCGATTGACCACGAACGTCAGACCCGAGGTGGTTTCGGTCAGGTAGGGCGTGTCGATCTGGGCGATGTTCCCAAGGCACACCAGCTTTCGTTCCCGGGCCGGCGCGAGTTACCAGCGCTTTCATCTGTTTCGGCGTCAGGTTCTGCGCCTCGTCGATGATGATGAAGCGGTTGAGGAAGGTACGGCCGCGCATGAAGTTGATGGTGCGGATCTTGATGCGCTTGCGCAGCAGATCGTTGGTCGCCGCCCGTCCCCAGTTGCCGCCTTCCTGGCTCTGCGTGAGCACCTCGAGATTGTCCATCAGTGCGCCCATCCATGGCTCCATCTTTTCCTCTTCCGTGCCGGGCAGAAAACCGATGTCTTCGCCCAGCGGGATCGTCACGCGCGACATGATGATCTCGGTGTAGCGGTTGGTCTCGAGCGTCTGCGTGAGGCCGGCGGCGAGCGTCAGCAGAGTCTTGCCGGTTCCGGCCGGACCCAGAACTGTGATGAAGTCGAGCTGCGGATCCATCAGCAGGTTGAGCGCGAAGTTCTGCTCACGGTTGCGCGCCGTGATGCCCCAGACGTTGTTCTTGTCGCTGCGAAAATCGCGGGTCAGCTCCAGGACCGCGACCTCGCCGTCCGTTTCACGCACCAGCGCCTCGATGCCGTTCTTCGAGGTCTCGTAGACGAACTGGTTGAACTGCCAGTCCTGCACCGCGGCGCCACGCACGCGGTAGAAGGTGCGGCTGCTCTCCTGCCAGGATTCGATGTCGCGCCCGAGCTGTTCCCAGAAATTCTCCGGCAACGCCTGCATGCCGGAAAACAGCAGGTCGGCGTCCTCGATGGTCTTGTCGCTGTAGTAGTCCTCGGCGTGTACGCCGATGATCGAGGCCTTGATGCGCAGGTTGATGTCCTTGGACACCAGCGTGATGCGCGCTTCCGGAAATTCCCGCTGCAGGGCGAGAGTGTTCGCGAGGATGTGGTTGTCCGCGCCATGCCCCGGCAGGTTGTCCGGCAGCCCGGAAGCGAGCTGGCGGGTCTGGAAGAACAGGTGACCGGTGCTCGGCTTCTTGCCGTGATTGCCGGACTTGGACGGCGGCAGCTCGAGCCCGTGGTCGATCTGTTCCTTGGTGGCGTTGTGCATCAGCTCGTCGAGGAACCGGCTCACCTGGCGTACGTTGCGCGCCGACTCGGACAGACCCTTCTTGCCGGCGTCGAGCTCCTCGAGGACGATCATCGGTATGTAGATGTCGTGCTCCTCGAAGCGAAAGATCGCCGCGGGGTCGTGCATCAGCACGTTGGTATCGAGGACGAAGATGCGGCGCTGCGGCCTGGTGGAGCTCTTCACAGTGACTTGGCTGCCTCGAGCACCTCTGCGGCGTGCCCGTCGACTTTGACCTTGCGCCATTCGCGGCGCAGTTGGCCTTCGGCGTCGATGAGGAAGGTGCTGCGCTCCACGCCCAGGAACTTGCGGCCGTACATGCTCTTTTCGCGGATCACGTCGAACAGCTCGCAAGCCTTGCGATCCTCGTCGCTCAGCAATGCGAACGGCAGCTTGAACTTGGTCTTGAACTTGTGGTGCGACTCGATGCTGTCGGGCGAAACACCGACGATGACCGTGTTGGCCTTGCGGAACGCGCCGTGCAGTTCGCGAAAATCCTGCGCCTCGCGCGTGCAGCCGCTGGTGTTGTCGCGGGGATAGAAGTAGATCACCAGATTGCTGCCCCGCGCGTCCGCCAGCGAAAACCGGTCGCCGGCGGTCGAGGGCAACGAGAGTTTGGGCGCCTTGCGCCCGACTTCGGTCTTGCTCGTCAAAGTGCCGATCCTTCCTGTCACAGCTTTACCGGTTCGAGAATCGCATCCAGATTGAGGTGGTCACAGAATTCCAGGAATTCCTCGCGCAGCGTCGAGAGATGAATGCGGCTCGGCACGTTCACGATCATCTGTACCGAGAACATCGGCGCGCCCGTGTGCGCAGCGGCGTAGCTGCGCGTGGAAAGCTCCGCGATGTCGATGCCACGCGAAGAAAAGAACCCGGACAGGCTGGACACGATGCCGGTCTGATCCAGGCACACGACGTCGACCGAATAGGGCAGCATGTCGCTGCGCGCAGTGCGTTGTTCGGTCCGCCGTAGCTGGATGCTGAGCTCGCTGGACTCCGCGAGCTTGCGCAGGTCGGTCTCGAGGCGCGCCAGTGCTGCCCAGTTGCCGGATACGAGCAGCAGCATGGCGAATTCCGAACCCAGCGCCGTCATACGGCTCTCGCTGATGCTGCCGCCGCAGTCGGTCACGACGCGCGTGAGGTCGTGAACCATTCCCGTTCGATCGCTACCGATCGCCGAGATCGCCAGGTACTGCTTCATCTAGTCGGACAGATTCCCGATCGCCTGCGGTCTCATCCCCTGAACGTGCGGCAGTGTACCGGTATTGAGCAGACGGTGGAACGAGCCCGATCAGTGGCTTGCCTCATTGCGCCCGCGGCACGTAACATCCGCGATCCTCCGCAGCAGACACTCCCTTGGGGCCCAGATGTTCGGCGGCAGCATGGTCGCAGTCGTCACTCCGATGACGGCAAATGGCGCAATCGATTTTCCCGCCTGGGAACGGCTGCTGCGCTTTCATGCCGAGCACGGCACCGATGCAATCGTGGTCGGCGGAACGACCGGTGAGTCGCCGACGCTCGAGTCCGGCGAGCTGGACGAGCTGGTGCGGCGGGCGGTGCGAATTCTGCGGGGGCGCATGCCGGTGATCGCCGGCGCCGGCACCAATTCGACATCGCGCACGGTGCAGCGGGCCCGGGAACTCGTCGCCGCCGGTGCGGATGCCCTGTTGGTCGTCACTCCGTATTACAACAAGCCCACCCAGGAAGGACTGTTCGAGCACTTTCGCGCGGTGGCTGCCGCAGCGGGAATACCGGTGATTCTCTACAATGTGCCGTCCCGGACCGGTGTCGATCTGCTGGCGCCCACGGTTGCGAGGCTGGCGCGCGAGCCGCATATCGCGGCCATCAAGGAAGCGACCTGCAGCGTGGATCGTGGTCGCGAAATCCTTGCTTCGGTGCCGCCGCAATTCGACCTGATCAGCGGTGACGATGCGACGGCGCACGAACTGATGGACATCGGGGCGCGGGGCGTCATCTCGGTGACGGCCAATGTGGCGCCGGGGCTGATGCACGAGCTGTGCGTGGCCTCGAGGGACAGACACGAAGCGCGAGTTCATGAACTCGACAGCCGGCTCGGGAAACTTCATGCCGCCCTTTTCGTCGAATCGAATCCGATTCCGGTCAAGTGGGCGTTGCAGGAGATGGGTCTGATTGCCGAAGGAATCCGCTTGCCGCTGACGCAGCTGGCGCCGCGATTCCATGAACAGGTGCGCGACGGCCTGCGTGTCGCGGGGGTACTGGATTGAGGTATTCAATGAATCGAGTTTGCCGATTGATGGCGCTGGTCATCTGCGTGGCCGGTGTCGCCGGTTGCAAGTCATTTTCCTGCAATGCGCCACCCGCCTACGGCAATGCGGACAGTATTCCGCCGTTGCAGATCCCCGGGGGCCTCGACCCGCCCGATACCCGGGGCGCGCTCAAAGTCCCGGAGCTCAGCACACCGGATCGGCCGCGCACCGACGCCGAGGGCTGTCTCGACGATCCGCCGTCATATTTCCCGGAGCGGCCGCGCGGCGATTTTCCAAAGGGCGACCGTCCTCAGTCCAAGCCCTGAATTGCGTGCCGGGCACGCCTTCGGTACTCTGCGCGCCCTCAATTCGTGCGGAGAGATGGCCGAGCGGTCGAAGGCGCTGGACTGGAATTCCAGTAAACCGGCAACGGTTTCGTGGGTTCGAATCCCACTCTCTCCGCCACTCGAGCTTTCGATGGCAGTCCGCATCGGCGTCGCCGCGACGATCCGCCGTGAATTCCGCCAGGCCCGGAAGGGAGCAACGGTAGCGGCACCGATCGGGTGCCGGAGAAGTGCTGGTGCGGGCTGCCACCCTCCGATTAGAGTGTGCCCATGAGTTATCTGGTTCTCGCCCGCAAGTGGCGTCCGCGTAATTTCAGCGAAATCGTCGGCCAGGAGCACGTCGTGCGCGCCCTCAGCAATGCGCTCGACAGCGGGCGCGTGCATCACGCATTTCTGTTCACCGGCACGCGCGGCGTTGGCAAGACCACGCTCGCGCGCATCCTGGCGAAGTGCCTGAACTGCGAAGCCGGTGTCTCTTCCAAGCCCGACGGAAGCTGCGCCGCCTGCCGGGAAATTGACGAGGGTCGGTTTGTCGATCTGCTCGAAGTCGACGCAGCTTCCCGAACCAAGGTCGACGACACGCGCGAGCTGCTCGACAACGTCCAATACGCGCCGGCGCGCGGCCGCTTCAAGGTGTACCTCATCGACGAGGTGCACATGCTGTCGACTCATTCCTTCAATGCGCTCCTGAAAACGCTCGAGGAGCCGCCACCGCACGTGAAATTTCTGTTGGCGACCACCGACCCGCAGAAACTCCCGGTGACGGTGCTGTCGCGCTGCCTGCAATTCAACCTCAAACGCTTGCCGGTGACGCTGATCGCGTCGCGACTCAGGCAGATCATCGCGGCGGAGGGGCTGGAAGCCGAATCCGCGGCGATCGAGCTGCTGGCGCGCGCCGCGGATGGGAGCCTGCGCGATGCCCTGAGCCTGCTCGATCAGCTCATCGCCTTCGGCGCCGGCAGGCTCACGGAACAGAATGCCCGCGCCATGCTGGGCACTGTCGACCGCGCACACACGGTGCGGTTCCTGGAGCAGATCGCGGCAGGCGATGCCGCGGGCCTGATGAAGACGGTGTCGGCTTTGGATGATTACGCGCCGGACTATGCCGCTGCGCTCGATGAGCTCGCGACACTGATTCAGAAAGTGGCGCTCCGCCAGGCAATTCCCGCCTACGAGGCCGGCGAATCGTTTGCAGCCGAGACTCTCGATGCACTCGCTGCCGCGATTTCCGCCGCGGACCTGCAGCTCTATTACCAGCTTGCGATCGTTGGCCGCCGCGATCTGGACCTTGGGCCCGACCAGCGCAGTGGCTTCGAGATGGTGCTGCTGCGCATGCTGGCGTTCCGCCCGGCAGAGGCCACGGATTCCCCCGCACGTGTGCGGCGCACCGGATCGACCGAGACTGCGACCGCCACGAAGAGCGCAGAGGTGACGAACTCGAGCACACTCAACCGGTGATCCGTGGCGCGCCATGATTGCGGCTCTGGATACCCAGGGAGCGGCCCGCCAGCTGGCCATCAATTGCACCTTGCTCGCTCGTGAAGAGGGGCAGGTACGACTGTTGCTCGATCCGCGCGGTGCGCACTTTCGCACCAATCAAACGGAAGAAACCCTGGCGCGCGCGCTGAGTCGCGTGCTGGGCGCAGAGGTACAGCTGCAGATCGAACTGGCGGAGGAGGCGACGCAGACGCCGGCGCGCGAGCTGGCGCAGGCTGCCGAGGAACGACTGCAGGCGGCGCGAGTCGAACTGGAGAACGATCCCACGGTGCGGGCGCTCAAGGAAAGACTGGGCGCCACGCTGATCGCGGACTCGGTCAAGCCGCTCAACTGAGGTGCAGGGAGAGCAGAACCATGAAGCCCGGACTCGGAAACCTGATGAAGCAGGCCCAGCAGATGCAGGCGAGCATGCAGAAAGCGCAGGCCGAGTTGGGCCAGCTCGAAGTACAGGGCGAATCCGGCGGCGGCATGGTGCGCGTGACGATGAATGGCCGGCACGAAGTTCGCGCCGTACAGATCGATGCGGCCACGCTGGGTGACGACAAGGAAATGCTCGAAGACCTGATCGCTGCAGCCGTGAACGATGCCGTGCGCAAGGTCGAAGCGCGCGTGCAGGAGAAGTTCTCCGGCCTGATGTCGGGAATGGCGCTCCCGCCCGGATTCAAGCTTCCTCTCTGATGAAGTACTCACCCGCCCTGGCGCGGCTGATCGAAGCGTTACGCATCCTGCCCGGCGTCGGTCCGAAGACCGCGCAGCGCATGGCCTTCCACCTGCTGGAACGAGATCGTGACGGCGGCCGCGAAATTGCCGCAGCCCTGGCAGACGTACTGGCGCGCGTCGGTCACTGCCAGCGCTGCCGCATGCTGACCGAGGAGACATTGTGTCCGCTTTGCGTGTCGACGCAGCGGGACCCGGCGCTGCTGTGCGTCGTCGAATCGCCAGCGGATGTCATTGCAGTCGAGCAGTCGGGAAGCTATCGCGGCCAGTACTTCGTGCTGATGGGGCATCTGTCGCCGCTCGATGGCATCGGCCCGGAACAACTCGGTCTCGCGCAGCTCGAGGCAAGATTGGCGGAAGGCGGCGTCGCCGAGATCATCCTCGCCACCAACCCCACGGTCGAGGGCGATGCCACGGCGCACGTGATTGGCGAGATTGCAGCGCGTCGCGGAGTGCGCGCCACGCGCATTGCGCATGGCGTTCCGGTCGGCGGCGAGCTCGAGTACGTGGATGGCGGCACGCTGGCACACGCGCTCGCTGGCCGTCAGGCCATGGGCTGAGCACCGGTCCAGATCGCTACTTGCCGGTGTTGCGGGGCCGCACTTCACGGAGCCTCGAGTGCAGTCGCAGCAACCGGCGATAACTCTCGTATCGACGCGCAGCTATGCTCCCGGCCTCGACCGCACGCTGCACGCCGCAATCGGGTTCACGCAGGTGGCGGCAATCCTGAAATCGGCACAGCGCGGCGGGCGCCGCAAATTCGCGAAATACGTGGGCCGGATCACTCAGCGACTCCAGTGCCGGCGCGTAGTCGCGCACGCCGGGTGAATCGATCAGGTCGCCGCCGCCGGGCAGGTGATGAAGCGTCGACACGCTCGTTACATGTTGTCCTTCCATCGTGCTGCGTGACAGCGCTGCGGTTTCGGCGTCGAGCCCCGGAAGGAGAGCGTTCGCAAGCGTCGACTTGCCCACCCCGGATTGACCGACCAGGACGCTCACTTCACCTTCGAGCCTCGCGCGCAGCGTTGCCATGCCGTCGCCAGTCATCGCCGAGCAGCGCGCCGTCGCGTAGCCGATCTGCGCAAACGTGGAAAGCTCGGTCTCGCAGTCATCGGACTCGACGCTCAGCTCGCACTTGTTGAGCACCACGACAGCCTTGAGGCCGTGCAGTTCCGCGGCAGCGACATAGCGATCGACGATGAAAAAGTCCGGCTTCGGCTCAGGAGCGAACATCACGATGAGCTGCGAGATGTTCGCGACGACCACCTCATTCTGACCCTGGGCGTTGGTGCGCGACAGCGTGGAGCGACGGGGCAGGCGGTCGAGAACAATGCCACTACCGGCGCTGTCGCTCAGGCGCCAGTGCACTTCATCGCCGCACACGACCTGCAGGCGCCGTGCGGAGAGCGAACAGGGCACACGACGCTCGTGCGGCGCCTCTACCATGACGTGACGACCGTGGCTTGCGATCACGCGACCGACAAACGCCCTTCTTCAGGCGTTGCAAGCACTCCATCCGCTGTCTGCCGGCGGGAGTGCGTTGCGCTCACCCTGCGCGGTAATCAGACAGGCTCCGGGGCACGCCGCAGCTGAGCGATGCGTGTCGGCGCCGGGGGGTGAGAATCGAAGAAGGCGGAATACAGAGCATCGGGCGTGAGTGTGGTCGCGTTGTCACGATAGAGCTTGACGAGCGCCGAGGCGAGTTGCGTCGCGCTCGCGTGAGTCGTGGCGTATCGATCAGCGGCGAACTCGTGGCGGCGCGACCAGGCAGCGCCGAAGGGCACGAGCCAGAAGGTCAGCACCGGCAGCACCAGGAAGAACAGCAGCAGAGCCATGTGCGCGGACGGTGTGGCGATGTTGAAAGTCGCGAAGAAAATCGGTTGCGTGCTGAGCCAGCCGAGGACGTAAAGACCGGCGAGTCCGAGCGCCAGCGTGATCAACATGCGCCGGCGGATGTGATGCAGTCGGAAGTGACCGAGCTCGTGCGCGACGACTGCCTCGATTTCCTCCGGCGACAAGCGCTCGAGCAGCGTGTCAAACAGGACAATGCGCTTGTTGGAGCCGAAGCCGGTGAAATACGCGTTGCCATGCGCCGAGCGGCGTGAGCCATCCATGACGAAGACGCCGCGACTGCGAAACCCGCAGCGCTCGACGAGCGCCGCGATGCGCTGCGCGAGTGAGGCATCGTTCAGCGCGCGAAAACGATTGAAAAGCGGCGCGATGAACGCGGGATACGCCCAGGTGAGGACCACGCTGAATGCCGCCCAGGCCAGCCAGGCGTACAGCCACCAGTAGGCGCCCGCTTTGTGCATGAGCCACAGAACGAGCGCCAGCAGTGGCGCGCCCAATACGATGCTCAGCAGCATGCTCTTCAGCAGATCGCCCAGGTAGAGCCGCCAATTCATGCGGTTGAACCCAAAGCGGGTCTCGATGCCGAACACGCGATACAGCGAGAACGGCCAGCCGACCAACGCCGTGATCAATGCGGTGCTGCCGATGACCGCCAGCCCGAGCAGGACACCGGTGAGACCTTGTGCGCGCCAGGTCGCATCCAGCAGTGACAGCACGCCGCCCCAGGTCAGAGCAACCAGCAGCACTGCGTCGAGGATCGCTTCGCCGATCGCGAGTCGCGCGTTGGCGACGGTGTAGTCACTCGCCTTGCGATGTGCCTCGGGCGGCACGGTATCGCGAAACGCTTCCGGCACGTGCTCACGTGCCGCGCTGGCACTGGCGCCCTGACGGCTGAGGAGCCAGATGCGGCACGCGAGTGCGAGAATCAGCAGGGTGGCGAAAGATGCGGCGAGTGGACTCATGAAGCGATATTGATGCAGGCACCGGCAGCTTATCGTCTGCTAGTATTCGAACACAATCCATCGCTACACATGGCCCGAGACCCGGACAACCTGATCTGGATCGATCTCGAAATGACCGGGCTCAGGCCCGATGTCGATCACATCATCGAGATCGCCACGCTGGTCACCGACAAGCATCTGCACGTGCTCGCCGAGGGGCCGGTGCTCGCCCTGCATCAACCCGAAGCCGTGCTCGGATTGATGGATGACTGGAACCAGCGCCAGCACGGCGCCTCGGGTCTGCTGGCGAGAGTCCGTGCCAGCGCGACGACGGTTGAGGAAGCCGAGCGCATGACCGTGGCATTCCTCGACCAATACGTGGACGCCGGCTTGTCGCCGATGTGTGGCAACAGCATCTGCCAGGATCGGCGCTTCCTGGCTCGATTCATGCCCGGGCTGGAGCGCTACTTTCACTACCGCAACCTCGACGTGAGCACTCTCAAGGAGCTGGCCAGGCGCTGGGCACCAGAGGTCGCTGCCGGGTTCACCAAGACTTCCACACACCTTGCGCTCGAGGACATCCGCGATTCGGTGCGTGAGCTGCAGTACTACCGCGAGCGTCTGTTCGCGCCTTCCATTGCCGCAGCCTCCGGCATCGACTGATCCTCGCTCATGAGCGCCGAACTGGCGACCCTGGAACAGGAGCCGGATCTCGCGACCGTCCGCGCGGCGGCAGCGCGCATTCAACCCTTCGTACGGCGCACACCGCTCCTGAGCGATGAGACGCTCGATGCACAGTTCGGCGCGCGGCTGATCTTCAAGTGCGAGAACCTGCAGCGTGGCGGGGCGTTCAAGCTGCGTGGCGCGTCCAATGCGGTATTTTCCCTCCCGCAAGCGCTCGCATCTCACGGTGTCGCGACCCATTCCTCCGGCAACCATGGCGCGGCGCTGGCACTGGCCGCCAAGCTGCGCGGCATACCGGCCGTCGTCGTCATGCCGGAGAACGCATCGGCAGTGAAGATCGCCGCTGTGCGAAGTCATGGCGCCGAAGTGATTTTCTGCCGCCCGGGCCGAATCGCACGCGAGGCGACCCTGGCGGAACTGCTCGCCAAGCGCGAGTTGAGCGTTGTGCATCCCTACGATGACTATCGCGTGATCGCCGGTCAGGGCACGGCCTGTCTCGAGCTCATCGAGCAGCATCCGCGACTCGATCTGGTGCTCACGCCAGTCGGCGGCGGCGGGTTGCTGTCGGGAACCGCAATCGTCGCACGGGCGCTCGCGCCGCAGGCGCGTGTCATCGGCATCGAACCAGAACAGGCGGACGACGCCTGGCGCTCCTTCCGCAGCGGTGAGCGGGTACTCCTCGATGCGCCGCAGACCGTTGCCGACGGCCTGCGCTCTTCGCTCGGCGTACGTGATTTTGCGATCATTCGACGCTGCGTCGATGACATCGTGCGTGTCTCCGAGGACGCCATCGTGCAGGCGGTGCGGCTCGTGCTCGAGCGATTGAAGATCCTGATCGAGCCTTCCGCCGCGGTTGTGGTAGCCGCGCTCATCGAAGGACGACTCGACGTCCAGGGCCGCGAGGTCGGGATCATTCTGTCCGGAGGTAATGTGGATCTCGATGCCGCGCATTGGCTGAGGACTCGGCCGTGAAACGCGCGGATTGGTATTTCGACTTCATCTCTCCTTACTCGTACCTGCAATTCACGGAGTTGGCGAGGCTGCGGACATCTTTCGAGATTCACCTGCAGCCGATACTGCTCGCGGGCGTGCTCGCTCACTGGGGGCAGCTCGGGCCGGCTGAAATACCGCCCAAGCGCTCCTTCACCTATCGCCAGGTGCGCTGGCTTGCGCGACGCCGCGGTCTGCCGCTCAGCTTGCCACAGGCGCATCCGTTCAATCCGCTGCCGCTCCTGCGTCTGGCGATCCATCTCCACGTCAGCGATGAGGTCGTGGATCGGTTGTTCGCATTCGTCTGGCGCGAGGGGAAGATCCCGGATGACAAGGCGTCGTGGGATGAGCTGGTGGCTGAGCTGGGCGTCACAGAGGCCGAACGTGCCATCGCCGATGAAACCGTGAAGCAGCGGCTGCGCACCAACACCGAAGCGGCGATCGCAGCGGGCGTATTTGGCGTGCCGACGCTCGTCATCGATGACATGTTGTTCTGGGGCAGCGATTCAACGCAGATGGCGTGCGACTACGCGCTCGATGCGGCGTCCTTCGCCGCAGATGAAATGCAGATCCGGCAACTGCCCGCATCTGCCGTGCGCAAACGGCCAGCGCCGCTGTAGCATGGGCGGCGAACAGGTAGTGCACCGGGGCGGCTGCCACTGCGGCGCGGTCGCTTTCGAAGTCGAGGCACCGGCGGATCTCGAGGTGCTCGAGTGCAATTGCTCGATCTGCACAATGACGGGTTTTCTGCACCTGATCGTGCCTGCGGGCCGCTTTCACTTGCAGCGCGGCGGCGAAGCGCTCGTCAGCTATACGTTCAACACTGGCGTGGCGCGGCACCTGTTCTGCCGCAAGTGCGGCGTGAAGTCGTTCTACGTGCCGCGCTCCAACCCGGATGGTTACAGCGTGAACGCGCGCTGTCTCGAGCGCGATTCGATACGCTCAGTCACGGTTCTGCCTTTTGATGACAAGGACCGCGAGCGCTCCGACGCCGCGATCCGCAATCTGTCGCGATCGAAATAGGTACCAAGAGCTGTTTGAGCCGGTCATTCGGCCTCAATGTCCGTCCCGTCCGGCTCCTAAGCCAGCCCGGTCGGCGAGGAACAGCCAGGTTTCGACGACGGTGTCAGGATTGAGCGAAATGCTGTCGATGCCTTGCTCGACGAGCCAGCGCGCCAATTCGGGATGATCCGAAGGCCCCTGGCCGCAGATCCCGATGTACTTGCCCGCCTTGCGACAGGCCGCGATCGACATCGCCAGCAGCGCCTTCACCGCCTCGTCGCGCTCGTCGAAGGCGCGCGCGACGATGCCAGAATCGCGATCGAGGCCGAGCGTCAGCTGCGTCATGTCGTTCGAGCCGATCGACATGCCATCGAAGAACTCGAGGAACTGCTCCGCGAGCAGCGCGTTGCTCGGCAGCTCGCACATCATGATCACCTTGAGGCCATCCTTACCCCGCTCGAGCCCGTTCGCGCTGAGCAAGTTGAGTCACCTGCGCCGCTTCCTTCAACGTGCGCACGAAGGGCACCATCACCTGCACGTTGGTCAGGCCCATGTCATTGCGCACGCGCTTCAGCGCACGGCATTCCAACTCGAAGCACGGCCTGAAGGTTTCGTCGATGTAGCGTGACGCACCCCGGAAACCGAGCATCGGATTCTCTTCGTGCGGCTCGTACTGACGCCCGCCGATCAGGTTGGCGTATTCGTTGGACTTGAAATCCGAGAGCCGCACGATCACCGGCTCCGGTGCAAAGGCGGCGGCGATCTGCGCGATGCCCTCGCTCAGCTTGTCGACGTAGAAGCTCACCGGGTCGCGATAGCCTGCCATCTGCCGGCGAATCGATTGCTTGATCTCAGGGCTCTGCTGATCGAACTCGAGCAGCGCCCGCGGGTGCACGCCGATCATCCGGTTGATGATGAATTCGAGCCGCGCGAGGCCCACGCCCTGGTTCGGAATGCCGGCAAAATCGAAGGCCCGATCGGGATTGCCGACATTCATCATGATGCGGACGGGAGCGGGCGGGAGAGTGTCGAGTTCGATCTGGCGCTTCTCGAACCCGAGCAATCCCTCGTAAATGTAGCCCGTGTCCCCTTCGGCGCAGGACACCGTGACCGTCCTGTCCGGTTTTCACGCGCTCGGTGGCGTCACCGCAGCCCACTACGGCTGGAATACCCAGCTCGCGCGCAATGATGGCCGCGTGGCAGGTGCGACCGCCGCGATTGGTCACGATGGCCGAGGCACGCTTCATGACCGGCTCCCAGTCGGGGTCGGTCATGTCGGCAACCAGCACGTCGCCACTCTGCACGCGCGCCATTTCCTTCACGTCGCGCACTATACGTGCCGGACCTGCACCGATGCGCTGGCCGATGCTGCGCCCACTCGCGAGCACGCGCGAGCGGTTCTTGAGCGTGAAGCGCTGGATGGAGCGACCGGCGCGGCTCTGTACCGTCTCAGGACGCGCCTGCAGGATGTAGATCCTGCCGCTCTCACCATCCTTGCCCCATTCAATGTCCATCGGGCAGCCGTAGTGCTCCTCGATGATCAGTGCCTGCTGCGCCAGGGTGCGCAGGTCTTCGTCGTCCAGTGAAAAACGCAGCCGGTCGGCCTCAGGAACCTCGATGGTCTGCACGCGCTCGCTGCTTCCGGGCGGCGCGTACACCATCTTGATCGCCTTGCCGCCGAGATTGCGCCGCACGACCGCCTCGCGCCCGGCACGCAGGGCAGGCTTGTAGACGTAGAACTCGTCCGGGTTGACCGCTCCCTGCACGACGGTTTCGCCCAGGCCATACGAGGCGGTGATGAAGACGACGTCCCGGAACCCGGAGTCGGTGTCGAGCGTGAACATCACGCCGCTCGTGCCCAGATCGCTCCGTACCATGTGCTGCACGCCGATGGACAGCGCCACCTGGTTGTGATCGAAGCCGTGGTGCACGCGATAGGCGATCGCGCGGTCGTTGAACAGCGAGGCGTAAACGGCGTGCATCGCGGCGAGCAGATTGTCGCGACCGCGAACATTGAGAAACGTCTCCTGTTGACCGGCGAATGACGCTTCGGGGAGATCCTCTGCGGTCGCCGACGAGCGCACCGCGACGGCGACTTCGCCGCCCGCATTCATTCTGCTCCAGGCACTGAGCACTTCGTTCTGCAGGCGCTCCGGGAAAGGCGTATCGAGAACCCAGCCGCGGATCCGCGCGCCGGTTTCCGCGAGCCTGGTGACGTCCTCTACGTCGAGCTCACGCAGCGCCTCGGCAATGCGTGTCGCCAGGCCGCCCTGAGACAGGAAGTCGCGGTATGCCTGGGACGTCGTGGCGAATCCGTCTGGCACCGAAACCTGCAGGCGGGCGAGGTTGCGGATCATCTCGCCGATCGAGGCATTCTTGCCGCCGACGACTTCGATGTCGCCCATACCGAGCTGATCGAACGGCAGAATGTAGGAACTCAAGCTTGCTCCTCGCAGCTCAATGGTCGATCGCGGCAGAAACGCTTGTCTCGGACGCCGGGAGAGTGGAACACTCCGCTGCAGGATGGCCGGGTGAACGAGCTGCCGTGAACCGCAGAACCGTTTTTTTCGTCTCAGACCAGACCGGCGTGACCGCGGAAACCATGGGGCACAGCCTGTTGACGCAATTCGACCGCCTGGAATTTCGGCCGGTGACTTTGCCATTCATATCGACGCTTGACAAGGCGCAGGAGGCGGTGCGGAAGATCAACCTGGTCGCCGAGCAGGAGGCCGTGCGCCCGATCGTGTTCAGCACGCTGGTGCAGGACGAATTGCGCGCCATTGTAAAAGAGGCCAACGGGCTGTTCCTGGATTTCTTCGATGCATTTCTCGGGCCGCTGGAAACCGAGCTGGCAGTGCGTTCTTCGCACACCAGCGGGCGTGCGCACAGCATGGCGGATCTGAACTCCTACACGATGCGCATCAACGCCACCAATTTCGCGCTGGCCAACGATGACGGCGCGGGCGCACGCGACTACGAGCATGCTGATCTGATCCTGGTCGGCGTGTCGCGTTCCGGCAAGACGCCGACCTGCCTGTACATGGCGCTCCAGTACGGCGTCTTTACGGCGAACTTCCCGCTCACCGAGGAAGAGCTGGAAACCAGGGCATTGCCGACTCCTCTGCGTGCCCACGTGCGCAAGTTGTTCGGGCTCACGATCAAGCCCGAACGCCTGCAACAGATTCGCAACGAACGACGCCCCGGCAGCCGCTACGCATCGGCACCACAGGTTCAGTACGAGGTGCGCGCGGCCGAAGCGCTGTTCGATCGACAGGGAATTCCCTACCTCGACACGACGGAGTGTTCCATCGAGGAAATCTCGAGCCGCATTCTCGACCGCACCGGCGTCGAGCGCCGCGTGCGCCCCTGAAAATTCTGCGCATCGAAGCGTGAAATGCATCGCAGAAGGCGCGCGGAGCGCGCGCATGGCTGTGCTATATTCAAAACATGGACGGTGATCAGCTGTGTGCGGTTTCGTGGCGCTCGCGGCCCGGAACGTTCGTGAGTCTGATGACGCTCTATGAGAGCAATTACATCAGGCTCCGCTGGATCCTGTCCGCTCCTGAAGTCGTGAAAGGGCATCTGGTTTCCAACGCGCCCGGCGACGTAGGCCTGCACCTGCAGGTGCTGGAGCGGTGCCGCTTCACTACCACGTTGAGATTGAGCTATCTGCTGGAGAGCAGCAGTGGGCCGGTGCTCACGCCCGACATGCAGGTGCGCGTGTATCACGATGCGCGGCTCGCCGAAGCGTGCAGTTGCACCGGCTGGCGGCGCGCGGCGGCGTTTCGCCAACAGCTCGGAGTGCACATGCGCGATCTGGGCGAAATGCGCCGCGAGATGGGTGAGCGCTGGGCGCGCAACATGCTGCTGAACAAGTGGCTGGAGTATTGCGCCGAGCGAGGCCATCGATTTGAAACGGCGGTGCGCCCGGGGAAGGCGGGCGTTGCGTGCTGACGGTAGAATGACAACGCGCATCAGCGCGGATGTGCTGACATAGCGCCCTCGAAATTCACTTCTGACAGCACCTGAAGGTCAAAGGGTCGGGCACGTGGCGATCTTCGACAAGCTCAGGCCGCTCAAGCTGCCATTCGGCCCCAAGTCCAAGGAGGCCGAAGATGAACGTCTGGTGCAGCTTTTCAAGAACCGCGCCGGTCTCAAGAAGGCGTATGCAGACCTGCAGGACGAGGTTTACGAACTTAAGCAGCGCCTCAAGCAGCAGGAGACTGGCACCGGGAAGGCACAGGAGCAGATGGAGTCTCTCGAGACGCTGCTCGGCAATCCGCAGACCGGCTACGCTGCGCTCGTTTTCTACCAGCTACGCGGGCTCTGGCGCGCGTGCAACCTGCAGTTGGCACAGTTTGCCGGCGAACTCGAGCGCCAGCAGGAGGAACGCGAGCGACAGCGGCAGACCTTCGAATTCAACCAGCAGCTCAGGACACGGCTCGAAGAGCTGGACGCCCAGCTCGCCGCCGCGAACGATGTCGCTGCCGAGCGGCAACGGGTGCTGGATGATCTGACGCAACGCCTGCAGAAGCTGCGCGGCTTCTGGAACTACTTCCGCCGCCGCAAGCTGACGGCGCAGGTCAACGGTGAACGCGTACACGTCGATGCCGCCCACCAGGACTGCGCACGCTTGCGCGACGAGCACACCGCAGTCGAACAGCAACAAGCCCCGGCCTTCCCCGGCTTGTCGATGGAGGGTCGACGCGCCATCAATCTTGCGATCATCAGCTACGCCCTGGTTCTGGGCGCACGGCTCAGCACCGAAGGACTCGCCACGCGTGTACGTGAATCCATGACCAAGCGCGTGCACGAAGCGCAGTACGGCAGTCGAGAGGATTGCGAGACGCTGATGGTAGCGATTGCGCAGGCGCTGGTGGCGGTCAAGAGCCGCACGGGCTTCGCGCCGCAGATCAAGAGCTGCGTCGAGCAGCTCAAGCAGGTGGGACAGTACCGGTCAGATTCGGACAGCGTTCCGCTTGCCGACACGCTCGCCGGCGTCGCGCCGAGCGCACCCGATGGTGGAGTAATGCTGGCGCTGTCGGCGCCGCAGATTCTCGCCGACGACTACTGGAGCATCTACAGGGTGCTGCTGCGCTGAGCCTCAGCGGCGGAGATCGTCTGTCGCGGAACGTTGCGCTCTCGCGCCGCGCCGATGACCCGCCGCCGCCACTGATTCAGATCGTCGAACCACTCGTAGAAGGCGGGCACGACGAACAATGACAGCACACCCGAGAATGCCAGCCCGCCAATGATGGCGCGCGCCATCGGAAAGTACGCCGGACCGCCGCCGCCGACGCCGCCGCCCCCAACCTGCGCATCACCGATGGCGAGCGGCAGCATTGCGAGCAGCGTGGTCAGCGTCGTCATCAGGATGGGTCGCAAGCGATCGCGTCCCGCCTGGATGATGGCGGCGTTACGCGACAGGCCGGTTGCACGCAGGTTATTGATGTGCGCGACCAATACGATGCCGATGTTCACCACCACTCCCACCAGGATCATGATTCCCACCATCGCCATGAACGTGAACGTGGTCCCGGTGATGAAGAAGAACCAGTAGACGCCGACGATGGCGAACACGATCGAGGTGATGATCGACAGCGGATAGAGCGCCGATTCGAACAGCGACGCCATGACGAGAAAGATCATCGCAACCCCGAGCCCGATGCTGATGAGCATGACCTGCTGAGTCTCATCGTTCTGCTCGAACCCGCGGCCGAACTTCCACGTGTAGCCGGGCGGCAGCGTAATTTGCTCCATGAATGCTGTAACGCGCTCTTTCACATCCTCGAGCGTGGCCCCGGTCTTGAGATTGGCCGCGATGACGACCGCGGTGAGCCGGTTTACGCGCGTGATCTGACGCGGTCCGCGCGCGACGCGAAATTCCGCCACCGAACCGAGGGTGATGCGCCCGCCACTCGGGAGATACAGCGGCAGGCGCATCAGGTCCTCGATGTTTTGCCGGTCGGAGGCGCGGAAGGTCAGGCGCATGTCCACTTCACGCTCGGGGCCACGAAACTCCTTCAGCTTGTCGCCGCGCATGGCAACGGCGACGGAACCGGCCACTTCTTCGGTGCTGAGGCCAAGCTCGGCGGCACGTTCGCGGTCGACGATGATCTGTACTTCCTCTTCGCCGTTGCGCGCCTCGGAGCGCACGCTTTCCAGGCCGTCGATGGAATTGAGCTGACGTGCGAGCTCCTGGCTGAGCTCGGTCAGGCGCTCGGTCGATTCGCCGGCGAGCTGCATGCTGAATCCGCCACCACCCGAATCCTGGTCGAACGAAAAACTTGGCTTGCCGATGATGATCTCGGGCATCTCCTTGGTGATCTCGGCAATGATTTCTTTCGTTTCCTTCTTTGCTTCGCCCTTGGGCGTAAGGGTCATGAAGGTGGCCGCCTCGTCAGGCCGAAAGTAGGAATAGAGCGTCTGGATCTCGAACCGTTCGCGGTTCTTCTCGAGATATCCTTCGACGAGGTTTACCGCCGACTCCACCCGCTGCAAGGGAAACGTGCCGTCGATGTGGTACGCCATGACGAGATTGCGACCGGAGTCGGGCGGGAACATGTCGTTCTTGACCTGCATGGCCGGCAGCACGACTGAACCCAGGACCAGCACGATGCCGCCTGCAGTCCACCACTTGTGCTCGAGCGTCCAGCCAAGCGCACGCGCGTAGCGCTCGCGTACGCGTCCCAGGAGCGTACCGGTGCCGATGGGCGGCGGAATCGGAAAGCGCACCGTCAGCATCGGAATCAGTGTCTGTGCGACGAGGAGCGAGGCGATCATGGCCACCACGATCGGTATTGCGACGTGCGCCAGGAAAATCGTCGCTTCGGTGCGTTCGCCAAACAGCAGCGGCAGGAACACGGCTACCGAACTCGCGGTGCCTGCTGTGACTGCAATGCCGACGTCGCGCACGCCGGCGAGCGTCGCCTCCGTGGGCCGATCAGGGGTCATCTGCCGGTGTCGGAAAATGCTCTCGGTGATGACCACGGCGTTGTCTACGAGCATACCGATGGCGAGCAGCATGCCCATCATCGACAGGATATTGATCGACAGGCCGAGGAAATACATCGCGGCGAGGGTGATCACGAGCGAGAAGGGCACGGCCAGCGTCACGATCAGCGTCGTGGGCAGATCGCGCAGGAATGCAAACAGCACCAGGAAGGCCAGCGTTGCGCCGATCAGCCCCGCAGTTCGTAGTTCCTTGAGGGACGCAATGATGGCGGCAGCCTGGTCGCCGATGATGAGCAGCTCGATGCCTTGCATCTGCGGCAGCTCGCGCGCCGAATCGACGACCTTGAGCGCACGCTCGACGACATCGACAACGTTCGCCTGTGTTGTCTTGTAAACCTCGAGCCCCACAGCCGGACGGTGATTGAGATGGCGGCCCATCTCGCGCTCCGGGCTCAGGAGCTCCACGCTCGCTACATCTGCAAGGCGCACGTTGCCCTGCAGGACGAGGTTGCGGATGTCATCGAGGGTGCGGAACTCGCCGATGGGGCGCACGTTGAAGCGCTGTCCCCGCTCGGTGATCTCGCCCGCACTGACTGAGAAGTTACTGCGCTCGAGGAGCTCGCGCAGGTCGCGCACGTCGATGCCATGTGCAGCTACGCGTCCGGCGTCGACCAGGATACGCACCTCGCGGGGCTCGACACCGGCAAGCTCCACGCGCGCCACGCCGTTGAGCCGTTCGACCGGGCGCTTGAGGTAGCGCTCCAGGGTGTCGTAGGCGTCGGACAGATCCTGATCGGCGGCGATGCGCACCTGCAGAATCGGCTGGTCGCCGAGTGAGCCGGCGAAAATGAGCATGCGGTCTGCGCCCGGCGGGAGCTGGCTGCGAATCGCATCGAGCTTGGTGCGGACCTGGAACCCAACGGCGTCGAAATCCGTCCCCCAATCGAATGAGATCTCGATCTGCGCCTGGTTCTCGCTGGATGTGGAACGGATCTCCTGGATGCCACTCAGGGTCGCGAGGGCTTCCTCCACTGGACGGGTGATCTGCTCCTCGATTTCCTGCGGCGTGGAGCCTGCATAGGGAATCGTGACCTGCATGCCCGGAAACTGGATATCGGGAAACTGTTCCAGCGGCAGCAGGCGTGCCGCGATCACCCCGATCAGCGTCACCGCGAGGAACACCATCACGGTCGTGACGGGGCGACGCAGGGCGACGTCGGTATGGATCATGGACGGCTCGGCTCAGCGGCAGTCTCTTCGCGGGTCGCGACAGCGCGCTCGCGCACCATGAGCGAATACACGACCGGGATGACGACCAGCGTCAGGAGCGTCGACACGGTCATGCCGCCGATCACCGTAATCGCCATCGGCGTGCGCACTTCTGCGCCGTCGCCGAAGCCGAGCGCCATCGGCACCAGCCCGAGGATCGTGCTCACCGTCGTGATGACGATGGGACGCAGACGGGCCCGGGCGGCAAACAGGATCGCGGCGTGCTTGTCGAGACCGCGCTGGCGCGCGCGGTTCACGGCATCGATGAGGACGATCGCGTTGTTCACGACGATGCCCGTCAGCATGATGATGCCGATCATTGCCACGACGCTGATGGTGGTCGAGGTGAGAAACAACGCCCACACCACACCGATCAGGCCGAGCGGAATCGTGAACAGGATGACGAAGGGCTGGACGAGTGATTCGAACTGCGATGCCATCACCAGGTACACGAGCAGCACAGCGAGAGCGAGCGTAAAGGTCAGAGACCGCAGGCTGTCCTGCATCTCCTCGCTCTGCCCGGACAGGTAACTGCTCACGCCCGGCGGCAACTCGACCTGACCGAGCATGGCTTGCAGGTCCTTGACCGCTGCTCCCAGATCGCTCCCGGTGTAGCTTGCCGAAACGACTGCGACGCGTTCCTGCCCGATGCGGCGAATCTCGGCAGGCCCGACCGAGAGCGTCACCTCGGCGACCGCGCTCAACGGCACCGGCTGCTCGCTGCCCGGGTTGATGATGAGATTGCGGATCTCCTCGATGGAGGCTGCGCGCGCGTGCACGCTGCGCACCAGCACATCGATCTGCTTGTCGCGCAACCGGTAACGCGTCGCCACTTCGCCGCGCACGCTGGTGACGATGCGATTGGCGATGTCGCGCACCTTGAGTCCAAGACGCATGGCACGGTCCTGGTCGAATACGATCTGGATCTCGGGGTTCTCCGCTTCCACGGTCGAGCGGATGTCGGTGTACGTGCCAGCAGCATCCATGCGAGCGCGAACCTGCTCGGCGACGGTTCGCAGGCGATCCAGGTCATAGCCACTCACGACGACTTCGAGCGGCGTACTGAAGGTGAACAGCGACGGGCGGCTGAACTGGTATTGCAGCCCCGCGACCGCGTCCAGGTGCGGCCGCAATGCCGTGATCGAGGCGTTCTCCTCCGCGCGGCCGGATCCCGGAAGCAGCGTGATGCTCAGCTTGCCCGTGTTCTCGCCGGCATCCACGGGGTTCGCATCGAGGCGATTGCCCGTGCCAGCGACGGAATAGGACAGGTCCACGCCTCCGATCTGCATGGCAGCACGCTGCGCACTCTCGACGACACGGTCGGTCTGATCGAGCGGTGTGCCCGGTGGCAGACGCAGATCCACGTTGTACTCGCCCTGCGAGAGCTGTGGGATGAGCTCGGTTCCGAGCCGGGGCACGAGCGCGAAGGTGAGCAGCGATAGCACCAGGGCCGCCGCAATTACCCGGCCACGGTGTATGAGCGACCACTCGAGCAGTGGCACATAAGCCTCTTCCAGCCGGCGATAGGATTTCTGGGTAACCCACACGAAAGGCGTGAAGATCGTCCTGAAGAAGCCCGAAATGGCGCGGCCGGCGCGACCCATGAACGCCGCAACGAAGGAAATGCCCCGCGCAAATCGCCCCAGGGGGCGCTGTGCAGCACTGGATGCCTCGCCAGTCGTTGCGGCCCGCGACCAGCATCGGCACGACAGTCAGGCCCACGAGCAGCGACAGAATGTGGCCGTAGGTGACCGTGAGAGCCTGGTCGCGAAACAGCTGGCCGGCGATGCCGCTGATGAACACCATCGGAAAGAACACCGCGATCGATGTCAGCGTCGAAGCGGTGACCGCCATCGCCACCTCACTGGTCCCGGAACGTGCGGCCTCGAAGGCTCCTAGGCCCGCCTCGCGCTTCTTCGTGATGCTCTCGAGAATCACGACCGACGTGTCGACCAGGGTGCCGACCGAGAGCGCGATTCCACCCAGCGACATGATGTTGAGCGTCACGCCGGAGAGGTACATGAGCATGAACGTGCCGATCACCGACACTGGAATCACGATGCCCGCCACGTACGTAGCGCGTGCATCGCGCAGGAAGAAATACAACACCAGGATGGACAGCAGCCCGCCGATCACCGCGGCATCGCGCACCTCGCCGATCGCCGACGAAATGAATTTCGACTGGTCGTAGACCGGGATGATCTCGGTCTGCGATGGCAGCGTCTTGCGCAGCGCTTCGATACGCTCCATGAGCGCCTTGGCGAGTTGCACGGTGTTGGCATCGCCCTCCTTGTAGACGGCGAGCTCGACCGACTCGCGGCCCTTCACGCGGGTGACGGCCTCGCGTTCCTTGTGGCCGTGCGTCACGGTGGCGACGTCGCGCAGGTAAACCGGTTGTCCGTCGACCGCGGCAATGATGGCGCCGGACATCTCCTCGATGCTCTGGAACTCATTGAGCGTGCGCACCAGGAAACGCTGTGTGCCCTGCTCGAGGCGTCCGCCGGAGAGGTTCACGTTTTCGGCGCGCAAGCGACTGGCCACGGTTTCGATCGAGAGACCGAGCTGCGCCAGCTTCTGCTGATCGACGAACACCTGGATCTCGTCCTCGTAGCCGCCGCTCACCTTGACCGCGGCGGAGCCCGGCACGGCCTCGAGATCCGGCTTCAGACGATCTTCGGCGAAGCGCCGGAGAAACTTGAGCCGCTCTTCGCTGTTGACTGGAGCTCGGCCGTTGGCGTCAATCTTCTCGAGCAGTGCGAAGCGCATCACCGGCTCGGTCGAGGGATCGAAGCGCAACAGCAGCGGGCGCTTCGCTTCGAGCGGGAGTTGCAGCAGGTCGAGCTTCTCGCGCACCTCGATGCCCGCCAGATCCATGTCCGTGCCCCAGACGAACTCCAGGGTCACGTCCGACTGACCGGAACGCGATACGGAACGCACCTGGCGGACATTGCGAATGATCCCGACCGCCTCTTCGACCGGTCGTGTGATCAGGTTCTCGATCTCCAGGGGTGCAGCCCCGACGAGCTCCGTGCGCACGGTGAGCGTCGGATAGGAGAGATCGGGCAGGAGATTCACTTTCAGGCGCGCCAGCGATACAAAGCCGAACAGCGCGATCGCCACCATGCACATGACGATGGTGACGCGCCGGCGAGTGGCGAAGTCTACGAGTTGCATGGTTGTGGCCCCGTAAGCGGAATGCGCGCGATGGAAAACGCCGCCGCGCTCTCAGCGCTGTGAAGTGGGGGATTCGAGCTCTACGACGCGCACTGCATTGCCGCTCTTCAGGCCGCCCTGACCGACGACGACGACCTGTTCCTGGCCCTTGAGGCCGGTAGTCACCTCCACCAGTCCATCGTTCGTGAGTCCCACGGTGATATGGCGCTGCTGCGCCTTGCCGCCTTCGACGACGAACACGCTCGCCTGCCCCTCGTCATCGACGATGGCGGTACGCGGGATCTGCAGAGCCTGTTCGCGTCGCTCGTAGATGATTCCAATGCGCGCGAACATGCCTGGCTTCAGACGCTCGCTCGGATCATCGACTTCGATCGTGACTTTGAAGGTCGCCGTTTCGGGATCGACCACCGGGCTCAAACGCGCCACGTGACCGATGAAGGTCTGCTTGGGCACGGCATCCACCTGTATGGAGGCGGGCTGGTTGGGCTTGAGGCGTTCCAGCTCGCGCTCCGGCACGTGCACGTACACGATCAGCGGCTTGAGGTCTGTGACTCGAAACAGGACATCGTTGGGCTTGATGGTGTTGCCGACCTTGACCAGCCGTTGCGCGACGACGCCGTCGATCGGGGCGCGGATTTCCGTATACGAGAGCTGCAGGCGCGTGAGTTCGTATGCGGCACGCTGCGCGTCGACCTCGTACTTCAGATTTTCGAAAGCTCCGGGAGAGACGAGTCCCTTCTCGTGCAATTCGACATTGCGCCGATAGTCGCGCTCGAGCTTGGCGAGGGTGGCGTTGGCCTTGTCAGCCTCGAGCCTGAGCTGATCGCCATCGAGTCGTGCGAGCACCTGGCCGGCGCGAACGGTCTGTCCTTCCTCCACCAGGATTGCCCGGACCTCGCCGCCCACCTTGGCGACCACCGATGCCTCCTGGTCCGCTTCGAGCGAGGCTGTCCCGGAATAGATCGCGACCATGCCGCCACGCTTGGGCGTGCGGACTTCGACAGGAATCGCAGGAGCTTCCTTGTCCTTGGCATCGGGGGTTTTGCCGTTCGCTCGCTCGCCGCAGGCGGTCAAGACGGAGGTCAGCGTGAGAATGACGAACAACAACCACTGCTTGTACATACGGCCTCCCAGCGCTGCCCACTTTTATGAGTTGGATCAGCGGGTTACGTCGCACGTACGTGCTTTCAGTGCGCGTGCGTGCTTGAGCTGGGGCGAATGCTACAAGTAGTTTAGTGTTATAGTCAAGTATAACAGTGGGCAGGCCGCCTATCGGACCCGGGGAAGCGCTCAGCTGCCTTTGGCTGCTTGGGCCACCAAGGGCACAGAAGTCATGTCTGCGACGATCTGGCTCGCTTCTGTGAGCACCACATCGGCAGTTTCGTTGTCAGTGATCTCTTCGATGGTCGCGAGCGGTTTGAGGCCGTGGGCGGCGCGTCGCGCGTTCTCGCGGGCGAGCCGTTCCTTGTCGAGCGCCGTGCGTTCCTGTTCCCGAGCTTTCAGATTGAGGGATACCGAAGTCTGCTGGCGCAGCCGATCCACAGAGGCCACGTCGTCTACGAGGCTGCGGAAGTCAGGGTCAACTGCCGCCCGCTGATCGTGAATGCGGCTCAACTGCGTCACCGCAGGAGCCAGGTTGCCGCGATCATTGAACGGAACCGCCGCGATGCGATCCCAGGGCAGGGCGCTGCCGCGAGTGTTTTCTCCCACTTCGTCGGCGCTGATGAGTGATGGCATGACGATATCGGGCGTGACGCCGTGGTTCTGCGTGCTGTCGCCAGTGACGCGGTAGAACTTGCCGATCGTGATCGTCAGCTGTCCGAACTCGGGCTTCGGTCCGAGCGCGAACCGATCGAGCGGAATGAGGTTCTGCACGGTCCCCTTGCCGTAGGTCTGCTGTCCGATGACCAGGCCTCGTCCGTAGTCCTGAATTGCCGCAGCGAAAATTTCCGACGCCGAAGCACTGAAACGGTCGACCAGTACGGCCAGTGGACCGGTGTAGGCGGGTTCCGGCTCCGGATCATCGAGGACCTCGACGGTTCCACCGGTCTCGCGCAGCTGCACGACCGGCCCACCCTTGATGAACAAACCAGTGAGTCCAGTAGCTTCCGGTAGCGATCCGCCGCCGTTGTTGCGCAGGTCGATGAGCAACCCGTCGATGCCGGTAGTCTTGAGCTCTGCGATCAGATTGCGCACGTCGCGCGTGGTGCTGCGATAGTTGCGATCCCCGGCGGCGCGCGCCTCGTAGTCCTGGTAGAAGCTCGGCACGGTGATCACGCCGATCGACAGCTCCCGATCGCCACGATGCACCTTGCGGATTTCCTTGTGAGCCGCCTGCGCTTCGAGCGTCACCTTGTTGCGCGTGTATTCGATCATCTTCTCGTTGCCCGGTGCGGCGCCCGCCGGCAACACCTGTAATCGAACCACTGAGTTGATCGGGCCGCGGATGAGTTGTACGACATCATCCAGGCGCCAGCCGATCACGTCGGTCAGCGGGCCGTCACGCCCCTGGCCGACTCCCGTAATGCGGTCGTTTGCATTGAGCTGATTGGACTGGGAAGCGGGGCCGCCCGGCAGGATGCTCAGCACCGTCACGTAATCGTCCACGAGCTGCAGCGATGCACCGATCCCTTCGTAGGAAAGGCTCATCGCGATGCGATACTCCTCCGAGTTGCGCGGCGAGAAGTAGCTCGAATGCGGGTCGTACGCGCGCGCATACGCATTCATGAAGTTCTCGAACACATCGTCGGCCGAAATCTGGTCGATGCGCTTGAGCACCCGTTCGTAGCGCTTGCGCAGGATGTCGGCCGCTTCGGTCCAGTTCTTCCCGGCGAGCCGCAATGTCAGTCCGTCGTTCTTCACACGCTTGCGCCACAGCTCGTTCATCTCCGCAGCGGTCGCCGGCCACGGTGCCTTTTCGCGATCGAACTCGAACGATTCGTTGAGCGTGTAGTCCGGCTCCTGGTCAAGGAGGCCGATGGCGTAAGTCATGCGCTCGCGGTTGCGCTGGCGAAAGCGATCGAAAACCGTAAAGGCGGGCTCGAGCGCGCCGGTCTTGATGGCGTCATCGAACCTCAGCCGCAACCGCTCGAATTCGGCGACATCGCTCGCCATGAAATAGCTGCGCGCGCCGTCGAGTGATTCCAGGTACAGGTCGAAGATCTTCGACGACATCTTGTCATCGAGCGACACCTGCGCGTAATGCGCGCGATCGAGGTTCTCGTACACGCGTCGCGCGATGCTGCGATGTCGATCGGTTGGCTGCAGGGGTGCAACCGTTCCCACCGCGGCATTGGCGACTGCCGGCAAGGGTGGTTGCGCCGAGCCGCCAACACCGATGGCGAGAAACAGCGCAAGGACGAGAAAAACGATCCGACGCGGGGCGAAGGTATGCATGTGCATCCGTTTGACAGCGGCTGGGCGGCCCAAATTCCCTGATAAACTCGCCGTCTAGGCTAGAAGGCCGCGGTCGCCCGATCAAGTGCGATCACGCCAGTTGTGCACCGATCGACATGCGACCACTAACCGTTCTCATCGGCATCATCCTGGGATCCACGGTGGCGATCGCCCTGGGCCTCACCATGGTGCTGATTGTGTTCCTGATTCTGGGCAACGACGAGCCCCAGCTTCGGACCGAATTCCGTCCCCTCCTGCAGAGCGCTGCGGTGTTCACCGGGCTGGCCGCGGTCGCAGCCGCGAGTTTCGCGGGAAGCCTGCGGCAGCTGCACTGGCGGCGCTGGGCGATCGGTGCGCTCTGGATGGGCTTGGTTCTGGTCGCCTGGTTCTATTGGCCACGCATCGTCTAGGCGGCCGAAGTCAGAATTAACCGAATGAAAAATTCACAAAAACGAGAAAGGAGAACAGGGTATGCGTAGAAGGTCGCGATGGCTTCTGATCGGCATGCTGGCGGTCGCAAGCCTGGCGAGCTGGGCGAAGGATGCGACCGTCCATTCCCTGGCTCGACTACGACATCTTCCGCGAGCACATCGCTGCCCTGGCCTCTGACGACTTCGAGGGCCGCAAACCCGGCACCAGCGGCGAAGAGAAGACGGTGGAATACATTCGCCGCCAGTTTGCTGAGGCGGGGCTCAAGCCCGGTCACGGCACAACCTTCTTCCAGTCGGTGCCACTGGTCGAGATCACGGCGGCTCCGGATACGACCCTGACGTTCGAGCGGGCGGGCACCAAGCGCGAGCTCAAGTATGCCCAGGACATGGTGGTCTGGACCAAGCGCGTCGTCGCCCAATCCGCCATCGAGAACAGTCCCCTCGTGTTCGTCGGTTACGGCATCGTCGCGCCGGAGTACGACTGGAACGACTACGCGGCGGCCGACATCAAGGGCAAGACGGCCGTCATCCTGGTCAACGACCCGGGCTTTGCGACCGGCGACCCGAAACTGTTTCGCGGCCGCGAAATGACCTATCACGGCCGCTGGACCTACAAGTTCGAAGAGGCGGCGCGGCAGGGCGCGGCTGGCGCGCTCATCATTCACGAGACCGAGCCCGCGGCGTACGGCTGGAACGTGGTCGCCACGAGCTGGACCGGTCCGCAGCTCGATTTGGCGAGTTCGGATGCAAACGCGGGTCGCGTCGCGATCGAAGGCTGGGTCAGTAACGAAGCGGCGGGATCGCTGTTTCAGCTCGCCGGCCAGGACTTCGCAGCGCTGAAGGCCGCCGCTGCGCAACGCGGTTTCAAGGCAGTCCCGCTCGACGTGCGGGCGAGTGTCTCGGTGCGCAATGCGATCCGTCGCTCCAACTCGGCGAACGTCATCGGCATCCTTCCCGGCAGCAAGCGCCCGGACGAATACCTGATCTATACGGCGCACTGGGATCATTTCGGCCGGCTGCAGGGTAAGACTGGCGACGCGATCGCGAACGGCGCGATCGACAACGCAAGCGGCGTCGCCGGGATCATTACGCTCGCGCGTGCATTTGCACACGCCGCCGAGCGGCCGGAGCGCTCGATCATCTTCCTCGCGGTGACCGGCGAGGAATCAGGCCTGCTCGGTTCGGCGTACTACGCGGACAATCCGATCTATCCGCTGGCACGCACCGCTGCAGTGGTCAACCTTGACGCCCTCTACGCCGGAGGGCCTGCGCGCGACATCGTCGTCGTGGGCTCGGGCAACTCGGAGCTGGAGGACGATCTGCGCAAGGCCGCCAAGCAGCAGGATCGCGTCATTGCGCCAGAACCGACGCCGGAGAAGGGCTTCTACTATCGCTCCGATCATTTCAACTTTGCCAAGAAGGGCGTGCCGGCGCTGTACACCAAGCTCGGCACGGATGATCGCGAGCACGGTCGCGCGTACGGGCAGCAACAGCAGGAGGACTACATCGCCAAGCGCTACCACCAGCCGAGCGATGAGTACAGCAAGGACCTGGACCTGAGTGGTTCTTTCCAGGACCTCGAGCTGCTGTATCGCGTCGGCGAACGGGTGGCGGGGGAGAAGAGCTGGCCCGAGTGGTACAAGCACAGCGAATTTCGTGCGGTCCGCGAGCAGAGCGACAGTGAGCGCTGAATCGATATGGCGCTAGCGGCGCGGGACTGTCGCCTGCGGTTCGCCGGTTGTCGCGGGGCTTGCGATCAGGACGAAGTGACTGCGCGTCGCGAGGTCTCCACGGTCTTTGCGTTTCTGACGCAGGTGAACTCCCGGCTCGCCGTCACGATTAACGCCGACATAGAGTGTCGCGGCGGTTGAGTCCCAGATCGTGAGCAGCGGCCACGCCTGGATCCGCTTCAGGCGATTGACGAGTGGCTGGTTATCGCGAAACTGCAGCGTGCTCAAGGCTCGTGCGCTGCGCGAATCCTCGACGGCCGGGGCGGCGAACTCGATGCGCTCCGGTTGCAGTAGCGGGTAAGTGTCGCGTGCCACCCAAGCGCTCGTAGCTGGCGGCGGCGCAAGTTCCGCTGCGGGCTTCAGCTCGCAGGGAGTGCACAGCAAGTGCGCAACTTCAAGCTGGCGCTACGGATGATTGTTGGGGCGCGCGTGTTTCACGCGTCGGCTCGCCGGCGCTGGCGGCTCGAGTGCACAGGCCCATGGCGGCAGCAACGCGAGGGCGAGGGCTGAAAGGACGGGGCGGCGAGTTCTGTGCTGGCGGCTCATCGTGCAACACGGGGCGGCCTTTATTGTTGTTGGCGACCACGTTGCACCGTCTGCGAAGGGCCGACTGTGCGCTACGTCTCAGAGCGCCAGAGAGCGCCCGGAATTGAAGGACGCTGCCCGTTATGTCGCGAAGGCAGTTGCGTTTCGACCGGGCAGGCAGGGTCATAGTCCGCGCCGTCGTCGGAGATCGGCTCGCGCGGCCAGAACCAGCGGCGCATGCGGATCAGCACGCGCATGAGCTGCACCAGCAGATACGGGCCGAGCACGACACCCCAGCCCGGCAACCACCCGTGGAAGAGCCCGCGATAGTAGTCAAAGATGAAGGCGCCAAGGCCGCCATCAGTGTAAGGACCGAGCGTCAGTACACCCACGAGGTACACAGCGAGCGGCATCACGATGAAGCCCAGGACGACGCCCGCGACCAACAGCCATAACTCGCGGCGTATTCGCGGATGACGATGCAACGCCGCTGCGAACCAGTGCGGCGGCTTGACTCTGCTGGCGTCGGTTGGCTGATTCACGTCTCGATTCCAGTCCGGGGAGCTGCATTGTCCGGGGCGCAGCGGCAACGGGCAACCGCCCACCGCACGCGCATGGCTATAATCGCGCGGCTGGAGGGTGCAGATGGGGCGCATTCGAGCTGCGGTAATCGGCGTCGGCTACCTCGGACGTTTTCACGCGCAAAAATATGCTGCGCTCGAAGGCGCGACGCTGGTAGGCGTAGCCGATGTTTCCACGGAAAACCGTGAGCGCGTCGCCAAGGAACTGGGCGTCCCTGCGTTTGCCGACTACCGCGAGCTCCTGGGCCGAGTCGATGCGGTCAGTATTGCGACGCCCACGCAGCACCATTACGAGATCGGCGTGGCATTTCTCGAATCCGGCGCGCATGTCCTCGTGGAAAAACCGATCACCACCACGGTGGCGGACGCTCGCCGGCTGATCGAAGTAGCGGCGCGCACGCAGCGCGTCCTGCAGGTTGGTCATCTCGAGCGCTTCAACTCCGGGCTGCTCGCGCTCGACGGAATTCTCACTACGCCACGCTTCATCGAATCGCATCGCCTCGCACCCTTCAAGCAGCGCGGCACGGACGTCAACGTGGTGCTCGACCTGATGATTCACGACATCGACATCATCCAGGACATCGTGCATTCGCCAATCGCCACGCTTGACGCGGTGGGGGCACCGGTATTTTCGGGCGAGATCGATATCGCCAACGCACGCATTCGTTTTGCCAATGGTTGTGTCGCGAACACCACGGCGAGTCGCGTCAGCCTCAAGACCGAACGGAAACTCCGCCTGTTCCAGGATGACGCCTACATGTCGGTCGACCTGCAGCAGAAGGTGCTGACCGTGGTGCGCAAGATCGACAGACCGATGCAGGGCGATCTGCCACCGGTGCAGATCGAAGAGCGCACTTTCGAACAGGGTGATGCGCTCAAGGCCGAAATCGAGTCGTTCCTCGATTGCATCGCCAACAACAAAGCGCCAATTGTCTCAGGTGAGGACGGCCTGCGCGCACTGGAGACCGCGATCCGGATTACGGAACAGGTCACGGGGCAACCCCATCGTCCGGGATGATCGACCGACAGCTCGGCCGCCCCCACTCTGCCCCTGCCAATGTCGCGCGCCGATATTGCGAAGTATCTGCGCCTCGCAGCTGAGACAAGTAAGTAGGGTGCCGCGTCGGGTGCAGGATCAGCGCTCGATAGAGGTACATGGCCGCGACTTGCGGATTCTACGGTGGCGCGAATTGCAGGCCGTTGCCCAGAATATGTTGATAGGGTTTTCCGCCCGAGCCCAGCCGCGGATTGACATGGATCAGTGCGCGTCGCAGGACGCAGGTGCTTGCTTTGCAGCCGTAAGGCACGGGAGTTCGCCATGTCCACCACCAGGAGACTCTGGATCGCGCTCGGTAGCCTGCTTGCCATTACCTTCGCGGTGCTCCTCGGGATGGGACGCCAGATCTACCATCAGGCGCCACCGGTCCCGGAACGCGTGGTCGCCGCGAGCGGCAAGATACTTTTCACACGCGATGACATCGAAGCCGGCCGCCAGGTCTGGCAGAGCTTCGGTGGTCAGCAGCTTGGTTCGATCTGGGGTCACGGTGCCCTGATCGCTCCGGACTGGAGCGCCGACTGGCTGCACCGCGAGGCGGAGCAGCTACTCGACCAGTGGGCGCGCGACGAGCACGCGGTCGGTTTCACGGCGCTCGACGAGGGGCTGCAGGAGACGCTGAAGCTGCGGCTGCGCAAGGAGATGCGCAACAACAGCTACGATGCCGCGAACCGCACGTTGACCGTCTCCGACGATCGCGCCGCCGCGGTCGCGAAAGTCGCCGCGCACTACGAGAGCGTGTTCAGCGACGATCCCGCGTCGACACAGTTGCGCGAAACCTATGCGATGCGCGACGGTACGGTGGACACCGCCGAACATCGTCGCGAGCTGGTAGCGTTTTTCTTCTGGACGGCCTGGGCCACCGTGACCACCCGCCCCGGCTCGACGATGAGCTACACGAGTAACTGGCCCTACGAGCCGCTTGTCGGCAACACGCCGACTCCAAGCGCGTTCCTCTGGACCGTCTTCAGTGTCCTGTTCATGATCGCCGGTATCGGGCTGCTCGCCTGGCATTACGCCGCGTGGCATCGCAAGGAGCCGCACCTGGCGCCTCCCGCTGTCGATCCGTTGGCCGGCCTGACGGTGACGCCGTCCATGCGTGCGACGGCCAAGTACTTCTGGGTCGTGATCGCCCTGTTCATCGTCCAGATCCTGCTCGGCGCGATCACGGCTCACTATCAGGTTGAAAAGCAGTTCTACGGCTTCGAGATCTCCCAGATTCTGCCGTACTCGCTGACGCGTTCGTGGCATACGGAGCTGGCGGTGCTCTGGATCGCCACTGCGTGGCTCGGCACCGGCCTGTATATCGCGCCCGCGGTATCCGGACATGAGCCGAGATTCCAGCGTCTCGGCGTCAATTTTCTCTGGGTATGCCTGCTGGTCATCGTCGTCGGCGCGTTCGCCGGACAATGGCTGGCGGTGATGCAAAAACTCGGGCTCGCGAAGAACTTCTGGTTCGGGCACCAGGGCTGGGAGTACGTCGACCTCGGCCGCTTCTGGCAGATCTTCCTGTTCGTCGGACTGATGCTGTGGCTGGTGCTGATGGGTCGCGCGCTGTGGCCGGCGCTGCGACGCAAGGACGATCTTGCATCCATCGTCGGCTTGCTGTTCCTCTCCACGGTCGCGATCGCCGGACTCTACGGTGCCGGCCTGATGTGGGGCGAGCACAGCCACCTCTCGGTGGTCGAGTACTGGCGCTGGTGGGTCGTGCATCTGTGGGTGGAGGGCTTTTTCGAAGTATTCGCAGTAGCCGTGATTTCGTTCCTGTTCGTGAAGCTCGGGCTCGTGCGCGCACGCACGGCGACCGTCAATGTGCTGTTCGCGACCTTCGTCTTCATGGCCGGCGGTGTGCTCGGCACGTTCCACCACTTGTACTTCGCCGGGACCACCGACGGCCGTGCATCGCGCTCGGTGCGTCGTTCTCGGCACTGGAAGTTGTGCCGCTGGCGCTGATCGGCCTGGAGGCCCACGAGACCTGGTCGCACGGTCGGGCGACGCCCTGGATGAGCCGATATCGCTGGCCGATCCTGTTCTTCCTGGCGGTGTCGTTCTGGAATCTGGTCGGCGCGGGGCTGTTCGGCTTCCTGATCAACACGCCGCTCGCGCTCTACTTCATGCAGGGCCTGAACCTCACGCCGCTGCACGGCCACACCGCGCTGTTCGGCGTCTACGGGATGCTGGGGCTCGGCCTGATGCTGTTCTGCCTGCGCGGGCTTGAGACCGGACGTGGAGTGGCATCAGGGATGGCTGCGCGGCTCGTTCTGGACGCTGAATATCGGGTTGACTCTGATGGCTCTCCTGACGCTGCTGCCACTCGGCGTGCTGCAGCTGTCCGCGGTACTGGAGCACGGCTACTGGTATGCACGCTCGGCCGAGTTCATGAATCAGCCGATCGTTCACTTGCTGATCTGGATGCGCGTACCCGGGGACACGCTGTTTGCGGTCGGTGCTCTGCTGTACGCCTGGTTCGTGTTGCGTCTGTGGATCGTGCCGCGGCGCTGGGTGCCCGTCGTGGCCAGCTCCGCAGGCAGCGATGGCTGAGTTCTATGCGCAGATCAAGTATGCACACGTGCTGTGCGTGATTCTTTCGGGCAGCCTGTTCACGCTACGGGGTCTGATGATGCTGGCGCGCTCGCAGCACGTGAATCATCCTGCGTTACGCTACCTGTCGTACTCGATCGACACAGCCCTGCTCACGGCGGCGCTGATGCTGGTGACGATCCTGCACCAGTATCCGTTCGTGCAGGGCTGGCTGACCGTGAAGGTCCTGTTACTGGTCGTGTACGTCGTGCTGGGCATGTTCGCACTGAGGCGAGGTCACCAGCGGGCGGTACAGGTTGCCTGCTTTTTCGCGGCGCTCGGCGTGTACCTCTTCATCATCAGCGTTGCACGTGCGCATTCGCCTTGGGGAGTATTTGCCAGCCTGCTGTCGTGAAAAGCAGGAGCGCGGAAATGGTGGAGGCGGCGGGAATCGAACCCGCGTCCGAAAGCCCTACGCTACGTGACCTACATGCTTAGCCGCTTCAATTATTCTCGCCACACGCTACCCGAAGGGCAGGGAAGACGTGCAGCCAGCTCAAGTTACGTTTAACAGGCCGGCCTTCAGCACACCGGGCCCGCGATCTTGTGAGCGCGTCCCCTGATTTGGATCCACAAGCAAATGCCAGTCAGGGGTTAGGCGGGATTAAGCCGCCAGAGCGTAGTTGTCGTCGTTTGCAACTATAAGTTTGCAGACGGTTTAACGAGGAATTCTGCACCTCGGCATGCACCCGTAGTTTCGCGACCCCCGTCGAAGCCGATCGCCCCCACACGTGCAGGATGCATTGTAGGGCCATGGCCGCGCGACACAAGGACTTAGTGCCGCTTCAACACGCGTGCCTTCTCGCGCTCCCAGTCACGCGCCTTGTCGGTGGCGCGCTTGTCGTGCTGTTTCTTGCCCTTCGCGAGACCGATCTCGAGCTTCGCGCGCCCGTTCTTCCAGTAAAGGAGCAGAGGGACGATCGTGTAGCCCCGACGCTCGACTGCGCCCACGAGGTGATCGAGCTGGTTTCGATGCAGCAGGAGCTTGCGTGTGCGCGTCGGGTCCGCTTGCACGTGTGTCGAGGCCGAGGTCAGCGGCGAGAAGTGCGCACCGAAAAGCCAGGCCTCACCGTTGCGCACGAAGACATAGCTTTCCTTGATCTGCGCGCGACCGGCCCGCAGGCTCTTGACCTCCCAACCCTCGAGCGCCAGGCCGGCTTCGTAGCGATCCTCGATGAAGTAATCGTGGCGCGCCTTGCGATTCTCGGCGATGGTGGGGCTCGGCTTGTCAGACTGCGCGGACATCGTGCTGTAGCATAACCTCGTGCGGCAGATCGATCGCCATGCCCTGGTCCCATACACGGCCGAGCAGATGTATGCGCTGGTCGATGACGTGTCTCGCTACCCCGAGTTCCTTCCCTGGTGCCGCAAGGCGGAGGAGCTTGAGCGCACGCCGACCGAGGTCGTGGCGAGCCTGCAGGTTCACAAGGGCGCTCTGCATGCCCAGTTCACCACGCGCAATCGCCTCGAGCCGTCGCAGGCGATTCGTCTGGAGCTGGTCGATGGACCATTTCGCACCCTGAGCGGTGCCTGGCGATTCTCGCCCATTGCTGACAAGGGGTCGCGAGTGTCGCTGCAACTGCAGTTCGCCTTCGCGAATCCGCTCAATGCCTGGCTCCTCGAGCCGGTGTTCGAGCACACCTGCAATTCCCTGGTCGATGCCTTTGTCGCGCGCGCGCAGGCAACCTATGGACGATGAGTTGCAGCTGCATTGCGAGGTCGCGTATGCGCGACCGGATCGGCAGTGGCTCGTCGCTGTCGTGCTGCCGAAGGGCGCGACAGTACTGGATGCGCTGCGCTCCTCGCAGCTCGCAGCGCTGTGCCCGGAGATTGTGCCGGAGAGCGCGGTACTTGGAATCTTCGGCAAGGTCGTGCCGGCCGATCACCGCGTGCGCGAAGGCGATCGAGTTGAGATCTATCGGCCTTTGGCTGCCGATCCTCGCGATGCGCGCCGTGCTCGAGTCAAAGCTGCCCGCTCAGGGCGGTGAGGGCGTCGGCGTCTCTGATGGTTCCGGCGCTGACGGTGGCGGTAATTGTTCGGGCGTTGACGACGAGGATTCCGGTGGTGGCGAGGCGGGCGGCGGCGGCAGCTGTTCCGCCGTTGACGACGGTGGCGCCGGCGGAGGCGGCAACGGCTGCGCAGGCTCCCTGGCTTCGGCTGGCTTGTCGGTAGGCGTCGTCGTTGCGACCTTGGCTGATCCCCGGGGCCTCTCGATGCGTGAGACTTTGTCGTCCTCGAAATAGACCGTGATCTGGGCTTGCTCCGCTTTGCGGGTACGCCCGTGCTTGTAATAGAAGAAATAGTCCCAGCGATCATGGTCGAAGCGCATTCGGGACCATCGGCGTGCCGAGCAGATAGCGCACCTGGCTGCGCGTCATGCCGACGCTGAGCTGTTCCGTTGCCTTCGGATCCAGGAAGTTTCCCTGCTGGATGTTGATGCGATACACGCAGCCGGCACCCATCACCGCCATCACCAAGAAGAGCGCGAGGGTTGCGAGGCGAACAGGTGCTGCAGGGGTGCGCGGGGCGCGATCAGCCAAATGCGTCATGAACGGTGGAGTGTGTGCGGGGGGTGGAGGATAATGGCCGCGCATCATAGCGAATTCGCCCGTTCCCGGCAGGCGTACCGCTCAATCCCCGAGAGGCAAGCACGTGGAAGGCAAAGACCTGCGCAAGGCCGGACTGAAGGTCACGCTGCCGCGGCTCAAGATCATCGAGATTCTCGAGCACACGACAACGCGCCACATGAGCGCGGAAGACATCTACAAGACCCTCCTGGAATCCAACGAAGACATCGGGCTGGCGACGGTCTATCGCGTTCTCACCCAGTTCGAGGCCGCCGGACTCGTGACGCGACACCATTTCGAGGATGGAATGGCGGTCTTCGAGCTCAACCAGGGGCCGCACCATGATCACATCGTGTGCATTGACTGTGGCCGGGTCGAGGAGTTCGTGGACAGCGGCATCGAGGACCGGCAGAACGCGGTGGCGAAGCGCCTCGGATACGAGATCCGCGATCATTCACTGATTCTTTACGGGCAATGTCGGCGCAATCCGTGCCCGCACCAGAAGGCGCGGGACTAGCCGACCACTAGCTCTGCGCCCGCGCGGCAGCCCGCTTCAGCATGTCGCGAGCGTGATCGCGAGCCTTCTGGGTGACCTCTACGCCACCCAGCATTCGCGCCAGCTCCTCGATCCGCTCCGGTCCGCGCAGCTCGTTGAGCGCGGTACGGGCGCTGCGTCCATCGGTGAGTTTCACCACCCGCACGTGGTGATCGGCCTGGCTCGCGACCTGCGGGAGATGCGTGACGCACAACACTTGCGTGCGTTCTCCCAGGAGACCCAATTGACGGCCGACGATCTCCGCTACACCGCCGCCGACGCCGGCGTCGACTTCATCGAATACCAGGCACGGTGTCAGTGCCTTGCCGGCCGAGGCGACCTGTACGGCGAGACTGATGCGTGACAGCTCCCCGCCCGAGGCAACCCGAGCCAGGGGTTTCAACGGCTGACCGGGATTGGCACTGACGGTGAACTCGACCTCATCGATGCCGTGCGATTGCGGTTCGCCCGAACTCATCGACAGCACTGCCTCGAAACGACCACCGGCCATGCCGAGGCTTTGCATGAGCTGCGTTACTTCGCGCGTCAATTTCGCGCCGGCCTTGCGACGCGCCGCCGACAAGGACTGTGCGACGCGATCGTACTCGGCGCGAGCTTCTGTGGCGTCGCGGGCGGCCGCTTCGACGGTGGAGGCGTGCGATTCGAGCGCATGCAATTCGGCGCTGAGGCGCTCTAACTGACCGGGCAGCTCTTCGGCGGGCAGCCGGTGCTTGCGCGCCAGCTCCTCGATCGTCGCGACACGCCGCTCCACCCATTCCTGCCGCTGGGGGTCGACATCCAGCGAATCGAGGTAGTGGCGTAACGTCGCGCTCGCTTCGCGAATCGAGATCGCGGCTTCCGCGAGCAACCGCTCGGCGGATTCGAGCTGTGCATCGAACGCGACGAGGCCACGCAGGATTCCCTGCGCGCGACTCACCGCAAGGTTTGCGTTGGCTGTCGTCAGCTTCATCGATCAGCTCGATCGCCTGCTGTGCGCCTTGCGCGAGCCGCCCGCTGTTCGCGTGCCGACGCTGCTCGGCCAGGAGCTCGGGAAGCTCCTGCACCGTGAGGGACAGCGCCTCGAGCTCGCGCACCTGGTAGTGCAGCAGTTCGAGTCGCGCGTCGCGATCCCGGCCGGCCGCCTCGAGTTCGGCCAGGCGGGCTCGCTGCTCCTGCCACCGATCGAATGCAGCGCTCACGGCGTCGACCAGCTCTTCGTGACGACCGTGCGCATCGACGAGCGAGCGCTGCGCGGGCCGGCGCACCAGGGCAAGAAATTCCTGTTGGCCGTGAATGTCGACGAGCAGCTCACCGAGTTCGCGCAAGGTTTGCAACGGCACCGGCTGACCATTGATGAACGAGCGCGAGCGGCCGTCACGCGACAGTACGCGTCGCAGGATGCACTCGCCTTCGCCCTCGATGGCCTGTGCCTCGAGACGGCGTCCGAGCTTCGGGTACGCACGCAGGTCGAAAGTTGCCGAGATCTCAGCGCGCTCCGCTCCGTGGCGAATCGCATCGCTGCTTGCCCGCCCGCCGGCCGCGAGTGCGAGGGCATCGACCACGATTGACTTGCCGGCACCGGTCTCGCCGGTCAGAGCGGTCAAGCCCGATCCGAACTCGAGCTCGATCTCATCGATGATCGCGAAATCGCGAATCCGCAGGTACGTGAGCACGCGGCGCCTCAGCGCTCGGCTGGCGGGAGCTTGGCGGGCGGAGGGCGGTCGTATCCGCCACGACCCCAATGGAGCTTGGAGCGCAACAGGCGAAAGTAGTCGTATCCGGGCGGGTGGATCAGCGTGATCTGGTCAGGGGAGGCTGCCACCTGCAGGCGATCGCCAGGCTCGAGTCCTCCCAGCAAGGTGCCGTCGCACAACACCTGCGCACGCGTATCGGCGCGTACCATCAGGCGCAGCTCGATGGCCGCATCGGCCGGCACGACGATGGGTCGATCGCTCAGCGTGTGTGGAGAAATGGGCACCAGGACGACGGCACCGAGCCGGGGCTGCACGATCGGACCGCCGCAGGAAAGCGCGTACGCTGTCGAGCCCGTCGCCGATGCCACGATCAGGCCGTCCGCACCGTGAGTATTCACGTACTGGCCGTCGATCCAGGTCTCGAAGTCGAGCATGCGGCCGGTTTCCCACTTCTGCATGACGACATCGTTGAGCGCGGTGAGCGTCGCCAGGACGCGACCGCCGCGGCTGAGGCGCGCCTCGAGCAGCGAGCGCCGATCCTCGGTGAAGTTGCCGGCGAGGACATCGTCGAGCCGGTCCAGCATGTCGTCTGGCGAGACATCGGTCATGAATCCGAGTCGTCCGCGATTTACGCCGAGCAGCGGGACCTTGCGCCCGACGACCAGTCGCGAAGCGAAGAGCATGGTCCCATCGCCTCCAATGGCGATCAGGAGGTCCGCTTGATCGGCAAACGCCTGCGGATCGAGCCGTGTCACGCGAGTCGAACCAAAGTCGACCGTTCCGTTCTCATCGACGAGGACCTTGCCGCCGCGCTTGACCAGGTGGCCCGCGAGCGTATGCATGCTGTCGGCGACACGCGTATCGGTGTCCCGGCCCACGAGTGCAAACGACTGGAATGGCTTCGCCATCGGATTTTCGCGGCCTTTTACCATGTCGATCCCAACCGGGCCATGCGGGCTTTCACCCGGATTTGCGCAGCTTGACTTCGCCGAACGCGCGCTGTTAGTTAGCGGCACGCGCCATGATCAGGGTCTTTGCTGAATATACAGAGTGTTGACGTCCATGCCGACAGATGCCGCCGACGATCTTTTGAATGAGCGGGCACAGCACCTGCTCAGGATCCTGATCGAGAGCTACATCCGTGACGGTCAGCCCGTCGGCTCGCGCACTCTGTCGCGTGAGTCGGGCCTGAATCTCAGCTCAGCGACCATCCGCAACGTGATGGCGGATCTGGAAGGACTCGGGTTCGTGACTTCTCCGCATACCTCGGCGGGGCGCATCCCGACTGACAAGGGATATCGGCTGTTCGTGGACTCACTCCTGAAGCTCAAGCCTCTCGATGAGCCCGAAGTTGCCGACCTGCAGCGGCGCCTGGAAGAACACAGCGACGAGCCGAAAGCGCTGGTGGCCGTTGCTTCACAGGTGCTCTCGACGATCACGCACCTGGCGGGAGTTGTGACACTTCCGCGTCAATCGCAGGCGGCGGTGAGCCAGATCGAGTTCGTGGGGCTGTCGGATAACCGGGTGCTCACGATACTGGTGGTCGGGGGACGCGAGGTGCAGAACCGCATCCTGCACCTGGAGCGGCATTACTCACCGGATGAGTTGCGGCGCGCCGCCAACTACCTCAACGAGCAGGTTCGCGGTCGCAGCTTGAGTGAAGTCCGGGCTGAGATCCTGGCGCAACTGCACGAGACGCGGCAGAACCTCAATCAATTGATGCTGGACGCGATCCAGCTTGCGCAGCAGATGGTCGATTCGGGAGAGCGTGCCGCGGCAGGCTATGTCATCGCCGGTGAAACCAACCTGATGGGTTTTGCCGAGCTCTCGAACGTCGAAAAGCTGCGTCGCCTGTTCGAGGCGTTCAACGAGAAGCGCGACATTCTGCACTTGCTCGATCACAGCCTGCGGGCCGAGGGTGTGCAGATCTTCATCGGCCAGGAGTCCGGGTACACCATCCTGGATGACTGCAGCGTGGTCACGGCCCCCTACACGCTCGACAACGAGATCGTGGGCGTCCTCGGGGTCATCGGACCGACGCGCATGGCCTATGAACGGGTCATTCCGATCGTCGACATCACGGCGCGGCTGCTTGGAACTGCCTTGAATTCACGCCGCTGATCCCGATTACCGGCGGGCGGCTGGTATCCTTACCGGCCGCTATTCCCGTACCCGCCTCAGTCAGGAGAGTTCCGATGACGAACAGGGCCCACAAGGACGCCGAGCGCGACGCACGCGAGGCACAGGGAGAATTCGACCCCGAGGCCACTGCCGTACTCTCCGAGAACACTGGGCCTGGCGGCAGCGACGAGTCCCGGGCATTGGCGGACGCCGAGGCGAAAGCCCAGGAGAACTGGAACAACTACTTGCGGGCAGTGGCCGAGCTCGAGAACTTCCGCAAGCGCATGACGCGGGATCTCGAGAACGCCCACAAGTTCGGTCTCGAAAAGTTTGCGGCTGAACTGCTTGACGTGCGCGACAGCCTGGAACTGGGGCTGGAAGCGGGCGATAAAGCGGACGTGCGCAGCCTCCTGGCCGGGAAGGAAGCCACGCTGCGGCTCCTGACCAAGGCTTTCGAGAAGCAGGGGATCACCGAGATCAATCCAGTCGGGGCGCCCTTCGATCCGCAGGTGCACGAGGCCATCGCGATGCAGGAATCGGCCACCGCAGAGCCCAACACGGTCCTGCAGGTGGTGCAGAAGGGCTACCAGCTCAACGGCCGCCTGTTGCGTCCGGCGAGAGTGATCGTCGCCCGAGCGCCCTCGGGTCTGACCCCAAGGGCACAACTGCCGGTCAGGAAAGGGCCTTTTTGCACCATCGCGCTTGAAACACCCGTCGTCTTCCCCATCATGCCGTTCAGGTTTCGAATCTGTTTTTGCAGGAGTCACTAGTCATGGCCAAGACCATCGGTATCGACCTGGGCACGACCAACTCGTGTGTCGCCATCATGGAAGGCGGCAAGCCCCGGGTCATCGAAAACAGCGAGGGTGATCGCACCACGCCCTCCATCGTCGCTTTCACCAAAGACAACGAGGTACTGGTGGGCCAGTCGGCCAAGCGCCAGGCGGTAACCAACCCGCAGAACACGCTGTTCGCGATCAAGCGACTCATCGGGCGCAAGTTCACCGATGAAGTCGTGCAGAAGGACATCGGCATGGTGCCGTATAAGATCGTCAAGGCGGACAACGGCGACGCCTGGGTGGAAGTGAACGGCAAGAAGATGGCGCCGCCCGAAGTCTCGGCGCGCGTGCTCATGAAGATGAAGAAAACCGCCGAGGATTATCTCGGCGAGACCGTGACTGAAGCCGTCGTCACGGTGCCGGCCTATTTCAACGACTCGCAGCGCCAGGCGACCAAGGACGCCGGCCGCATCGCGGGTCTTAACGTCAAGCGCATCATCAATGAGCCGACCGCGGCTGCGCTCGCGTACGGCCTCGACAAGACGGGCGGCGATCGCAAGATCGCGGTCTACGACCTTGGGCGGTGGCACCTTCGACATTTCCATCATCGAGATCGCAGAGATCGACGGCGAGCGCCAGTTCGAAGTGCTGTCTACGAACGGCGATACGTTCCTGGGCGGCGAGGACTTCGACCTGCGCGTGATCAACTTCATCGCCGAGGAATTCAAGAAGGAGAGTGGCGTGGACGTGCGGCGGGATCCGCTCGCCATGCAGCGCCTCAAGGAAGCCTCAGAGAAGGCGAAGATCGAGCTCTCCTCCAGCCAGCAGACGGACGTCAACCTGCCGTACATCACGGCGGATGCGAGCGGCCCGAAGCACCTCAACGTGCGCCTCACGCGCGCGAAGCTCGAGTCGCTGGTGGAAGACCTGGTGCAGAAGACCCTCGGTCCGTGCAAGACCGCGCTCAAGGATGCCGGCCTTTCGGTCGGCGAAGTCGGCGAGGTGATCCTCGTCGGTGGCCAGACGCGCATGCCGCTGGTGCAGAAAGTGGTGCGTGACCTCTTCGGCAAGGAGCCGCGCAAGGACGTGAACCCGGACGAGGCGGTCGCGGTCGGTGCCGCGATTCAGGCGGGCGTGCTCGCGGGCGACGTCAAGGACGTGCTGCTGCTCGATGTCACGCCGCTCTCGCTCGGTATCGAGACCCTCGGCGGCGTGATGACGAAGCTGATCGAGAAGAACACCACGATCCCGACCAAGGCGAACCAGGTGTTCTCGACCGCGGACGACAACCAGACGGCCGTGACCATTCACGTGCTGCAGGGCGAGCGCGAGCGCGCGAGCGACAACAAGTCGCTCGGCCGCTTCGACCTGGCGGACATTCCGCCGGCACCGCGCGGCATGCCGCAGGTCGAAGTCACCTTCGACATCGATGCGAACGGCATCCTGAACGTGTCGGCCAAGGACAAGGCGACGGGCAAGGAACAGAAGATCGTGATCAAGGCCTCGAGCGGCCTCAATGAGCAGGAGATCCAGCGCATGGTCAAGGACGCCGAAGCGCACGCGGAAGAGGACAAGCGCTTCCGCGAGCTGGTCGATGCGCGCAATCGTGGTGATGCGTTGATGCATGCCACCGAGAAGTCGCTCAAGGATCTGGGTGACAAGGTCACCTCCGAGGAGCGCTACAAGATCGAGACTGCGATCTCGGCGCTCAAGACCGCGCTGAGCGGCGATGACAAGGATGCGATCGAAAAGCGCTCGCACGAGCTGGCACAGGCGTCGGCAGCGATTGCGCAGCGTGCCTACAGCCAGCAGGCAGGCGAGGGTGCGCCAGGCCCGGATGCCGGGGCATCAGCCGGGAGCGGTGCGAGCAGCGGTGGCGGCAAGGACGATGTGCTCGATGCCGAGTTCGAGGAAGTGAAAGACAAAGGTCGCAAGAGCTCATAAGAGTTCAGTGCGGTTCTTGGGATGGATGGCCGCCGCGGGGTCGTAAAGGTCCCGCGGCGGTCGCATGTTTGAAGGTTCTGCGGCGTAATGTCGAAACGCGACTACTACAAAGTGCTCGAACTGGCGCGCAACGCCACCGAAGCCGAGATCAAGAAGGCGTACCGGCGGCTCGCGATGAAATTTCATCCCGACCGCAATCCCCACGACACGGAAGCCGAGGAGAAATTCAAGGAAGCCAAGGAGGCCTACGAAGTTCTGACCGATGCGCAGAAGCGCGCGGCATACGACCAGTTCGGTCACGCCGGGGTCGATGCGAGCCGCGGCGGCGCGGGGTTCAGTGCCGCTGATGCGTTCGGCGACATCTTCGGCGATGTGTTCGGCGATATCTTCGGCGGCGGCCGGCGCAGCCGCTCGCAGGTGTTCCGAGGTGCCGACCTGCGCTACGGCATGGAGCTCGAACTCGATCAGGCCGTGTTTGGCGACAGCGTCGACATCGAGTTCCAGACACTCGCCGAGTGCGAGGTGTGTAGCGGCAGCGGAGCAGCGAAGGGCTCAAGCCCGGTCACCTGCGAAACCTGCAGCGGGCAAGGGAGCGTGCGCGTCAGCCAGGGATTTTTCAGCGTTCAGCAGACCTGCCCGCGCTGCAAAGGCCGGGGGCAGATCATTCAGAAGCCCTGCGACAACTGCCACGGCCAGGGCCGCATTCGCCGCCCCAAAACGCTGACGGTCAAGGTCCCACCGGGTGTCGACACCGGCGATCGCATCCGCCTCGCGGGCGAAGGAGAAGCCGGGCGTAACGGCGGGCCGACCGGTGATCTGTACGTCGAGATCCAGGTCCGCGAGCATCCGATCTTCGAGCGCGATGGCAGTCACCTGTCATGCGAAGTTCCGATCAGCTTCGCGACCGCCGTTCTCGGTGGCCAGGTCGACGTGCCGACCCTGGATGGACACGTGACGCTCAAGGTTCCGACGGAGACGCAATCCGGGCGCGTGTTTCGCCTGCGTGAGAAAGGCGTGCGCCCGGTGCGCGGCGGTCCGGTCGGAGACCTGTTCTGTCGCGTGGTGGTCGAGACGCCCGTCAATCTGGCCTCCGAGCAGAAGGAGCTGCTGCGTAAGCTCGATGAGTCCCTGCGCGGCGATCACAAGCGACACAATCCGCGCGAGCAGGGCTGGCTCGAGGGCGTCAAGAAATTCTTCGAGAACATCGGCCGATGACGAGGAGCGTCGCGCTGTTCGGAGTGAGCGGTCGGATGGGCCGTGCACTGCTGGAGGCGATGCGCGACGAACCTGACCTCAAGCTGAGCGGAGCACTGGCCTCTCCGGCGAGCAAGCATCTCGGCAGTGATGCCGGTGAACTCTACGGCGGTCGATCGCTCGGGGTCATCGTGACGTCCGATCGAGAGCGGGCCATGGTTGGCGCCGAGGTCGTGATCGACTTTACGCTCGCGAACTCGGTTCCCGACACCTTGCGTGCATGCACGGCCCATCGTTGCCCGCTGGTGTTGGGTACGACCGGCCTGTCGCCGGACGCCTTGGCGCAACTGCGCGCAAGCGCGGCGACGATCCCGATCCTCTATTCGCCCAACATGAGCATCGGCGTCAACGTGATGATCAACCTGGCACGAGCGGCGGCGCGCACGCTTGGGTCGAGTTTCGAAGTCGACATTCTCGACATTCATCACCGGAACAAGATCGATGCACCTTCCGGCACCGCGCTCAAACTCGGCGAAAGCGTCGCATCCGCTCGAGGACAGGAATTGGCCAAGGTTGCGCTCAAGGAAGGAGAGGCGAAGTCGCGTAGCAGCGGCCAGATCGTGTTCACCTCGGTGCGCGAGGGCGACCAGGTGGGTGAGCACCGCGTCAGCTTCGAGGGTCCTGGCGAGTCTTTGATCCTGACGCACCGCGCCACCGACCGAGTGATCTACGCGCGCGGAGCGTTGCGAGCTGCGAACTGGTTGGTTGGAAAGCCGCCCGGTCTCTATTCCATGGCAGATATACTTTGATAAATCAGAGAGATATCAGTATCTCTTGAGAACTTCAGATAGCTGTGGACAATTGACGTTCCCAGGGAGACTGAGGGGCGTAGTGGCGTGGACAGTGATGGGTCGAGTTCGTAAAATTCGCGCCGTTGCCAATAGGGTAGTCTGTCAAAGCGGGACGGAGTTCTGATGAAGAGCTCCTCCCGCTTTGTACATGCGCACCCCGATTTCTGCGCGTTGCGGGCGAAGGGGACAACTGGTTGACCGTTCCTGCTGTGTTGGCCTTGGAAGACGGAAGCGTCTTTCGAGGCGTTTCGATTGGCGCCAAGGGAAATACCACCGGCGAAGTTGTCTTCAATACCTCGATCAGCGGCTATCAGGAAATCCTCACCGATCCGTCCTACTGCCGGCAGATCGTCACTCTCACCCACCCGCACATTGGCAACGTGGGTGCCAACCCCGAGGACCTGGAGTCGGCCGCGATCTACGCCGCGGGACTCGTCGTGCGCGACCTGCCGCTCCTGGCGAGCAGTTGGCGTTGCGCTGAATCGCTCGCGAGTTTTCTTCAGCGCGGCAAGCTCGTCGCCATCGCCGAGATCGATACGCGCCGGCTCACGCGCATCCTGCGCGACAAGGGTGCGCAGGCTGGTTGCATCATGACCGGCGACATGATCGATGAGAGCGCCGCAGTGCGTGCGGCGAGCAAGTTCCCGGGACTGAAGGGCATGGATCTCGCCAAGGTCGTGACCACGCGTCGCCAATATCAATGGAACGAGGGCAGCATCTGGAGCGCCGAGGAGCGCAACCTGCCGCGTCCGGCCGCTCGTTTGCACGTAGTGACGTATGACTTCGGCGTCAAGCGCAACATCCTGCGCCTGCTCGCCGACTACGGGTGTCGAATGACAGTCGTGCCCGCGACCACGTCCGCAGAGCAGGCGCTTGCTCTGAATCCCGACGGGATTCTGCTCTCCAACGGGCCCGGTGATCCGGAACCGTGCGACTACGCGATACGCGCCATCCAGGAACTCATGGAGAGCGGCGTCCCGGTGTTCGGCATTTGCCTGGGGCACCAGCTGCTCGGTCTCGCGAGCGGCGCACGTACCGTGAAGATGAAGTTCGGTCATCACGGCGCGAACCATCCGGTCCAGGATCTCGCCAGCGGCAGGGTTTTCATCTCCACTCAGAACCACGGCTTCGCGGTGGACGAGAGCACGCTGCCCGAGAACACCAAAGCGACGCATCGCTCGCTGTTCGATGGTTCGCTTCAAGGGCTGGAGCGCATCGACAAGCCAGCCTTTGGTTTTCAGGGACATCCCGAGGCGAGCCCGGGTCCGCACGACATGCAGCCCATGTTCGAGCAGTTCCTTTACCTCATGGTCAAGCGCTTGCAGAGCATCCAGCGCGCCCAGAAGGGGCAGCAGGGCAAGCGCCGCGCCGCCGAGTAGGAGCAACAGGTGTACGAGGATCGCAATCCTTCACGACGTGAAGGTGGACTGCTTGTGTCCGGGCCTCAATTCGTGACCTCTCTTCGATAGAGACAGCATGCCGAAGCGCACAGACATCAAGAGCATCCTGATCATCGGTGCCGGTCCCATCGTGATCGGCCAGGCGTGCGAGTTCGACTATTCGGGCGCGCAAGCGTGCAAAGCGCTACGCGAGGAGGGCTATCGGGTCATCCTCGTCAATTCCAATCCCGCTACGATCATGACCGACCCCGAGATGGCGGATGCGATCTACATCGAGCCGGTCAACTGGCGCACGGTCGCACGCATCATCGAGAAGGAAACTCCGGATGCGTTGCTTCCGACGATGGGCGGGCAGACTGCGCTCAATTGCGCCCTCGACCTGGCGCGTGAAGGCGTGCTGGAAAAGTGGGGCGTGGAGCTGATCGCCGCCTCCCGCGAAGCAATCGACATGGCCGAGGATCGCGAGCTGTTTCGCGATGCGATGCGCGAGATCGGTCTCGAGGTACCCCGCGCGCGCATTGCGCACAGCATGGAGGAAGCGATCGCGGTGCAGGCCGAGATCGGCTATCCGACCGTGATTCGACCGTCCTTCACGCTGGGCGGAAGCGGCGGCGGCATCGCCTACAACCGCGAGGAATTCGAGCAGATCGTGGCGCGCGGCCTCGATGCTTCGCCGACCAACGAAGTGCTGCTCGAGGAATCGGTCACCGGCTGGAAAGAGTTCGAGCTCGAAGTGGTGCGCGACCACCAGGACAACTGCATCGTCGTGTGCTCGATCGAGAATCTCGATCCAATGGGCGTGCATACCGGCGATTCGATCACCGTCGCGCCGGCGCAGACGCTGACCGACAAGGAATACCAGCGCATGCGTAACGCGGCGATCGCGGTGTTGCGCAAGATCGGCGTCGATACCGGCGGGTCCAATGTGCAGTTCGCGATCAATCCCGGAGGATGGCCGGCTCCTCGTGATCGAAATGAACCCACGAGTATCGCGTTCGTCGGCGCTGGCTTCGAAGGCCACCGGCTTTCCGATCGCGAAAGTGGCCGCCAAGCTTGCCGTCGGGTACACGCTCGATGAGCTCAGGAACGAAATCACCGGTGGCGCCACGCCCGCGTCGTTCGAGCCCACGATCGACTACATCGTCACCAAGATTCCACGGTTCACGTTCGAGAAATTCCCCGGCTCCAATCGACGCCTGACGACGCAGATGAAGTCTGTGGGCGAGGCAATGGCCATCGGGCGCACTTTCCAGGAATCGCTCCAGAAGGCGTTGCGAAGCCTGGAGACCGGCTGGGACGGCCTCGATCCGCAACTGACTCTGCCGCTGAGTGATGAATCGGCCGGCGTGCTGGCGCAGGAGCTGGCATCGCCCGGCCCGGACCGAATGCTGTTTGTTGCGGATGCATTCCGCGCGGGCTGGTCGCTCGATAAGGTGCACGGACTCACGCGTGTCGATCCCTGGTTTCTCCGCCAGATCCAGGACCTGGTCGAAGAAGAAGGCAAAGTTCAATCCGGTGGGCTGGAATCACTCGAGGTGAAGCGCCTGCGGACGCTCAAGCGCAAAGGATTTTCGGACCGGCGCCTGGCGCACCTGCTCGGCATCGAGGAAGCCGCGATCCGCAAGCGCCGCCACAAGTTTGCGCTGCACCCGGTGTACAAGCGGGTCGACACTTGCGCGGCCGAATTCGCCACGTCCACGGCCTACATGTATTCGACCTATGAAGAGGAGTGCGAGGCGAATCCGAGCGAGCGTCGCAAGATCATGATCCTCGGCGGTGGTCCGAATCGCATCGGACAGGGCATCGAGTTCGATTATTGCTGCGTGCATGCCGCGCTCGCGCTGCGCGAAGACGGCTACGAGACCATCATGGTCAACTGCAATCCGGAGACCGTGTCCACCGACTACGACACTTCGGATCGGCTGTATTTCGAGCCGCTGACGTTCGAAGACGTCATGGAAATCATCGCCAAGGAAAAGCCCGAAGGCGTGATTGTCCAATACGGCGGTCAGACGCCACTCAAGCTATCGCGCGCGTTGGCCGCGGCGGGCGCGCCGATCATCGGCACGACGCCTGACTCAATCGATATCGCCGAGGATCGCGAACGCTTTCAGCAGCTGGTAAAGACCCTGGGACTCAAGCAGCCAGCGAATGCCAGTGCCCGCACCGAGGAGCAGGCAGTGATCCTGGCACGCGAAGTGGGCTTCCCCCTGGTGGTGCGTCCCTCATATGTGCTGGGCGGGCGTGCCATGGAAGTCGTGTTCAACGAAGAAGATCTGCGCGTCTACATGACCGACGCAGTGAAAGTCTCCAATGACAGCCCGGTGTTGCTCGATCGCTTCCTGGACCTCGCCATCGAGGTGGACGTGGACGCGATCTGCGACGGCGAGGAGGTCCTGATCGGCGGCATCATGGAGCATATCGAGCAGGCGGGCGTTCATTCGGGCGATTCGGGCTGTTCCTTGCCCCCGAACGGCCTGAGCGCAGAGGTCCAGGTCGAGCTGAAGGAGCAGACCCAGAAGCTGGCCAAGGCGCTCAACGTCGTCGGCCTGATGAACGTTCAGTTTGCAATCCAGAGCGGTGTCATCTACATCCTCGAGGTGAATCCGCGCGCCTCGCGAACCGTGCCGTTTGTCTCCAAGGCAACGGGAGTGCCGCTCGCCAAGGTTGCCGCGCGCGTGATGACGGGCCGCAAGCTCAGGGAGCTCGGCGTCTCGGAGATCAAGACACCGGGCTATTTCTCGGTCAAGGAAGCTGTGTTCCCGTTCTCCAAGTTCCCTGAAGCCGACCCGATCCTTGGACCGGAAATGAAGTCCACCGGCGAAGTGATGGGCACCGGCCGCACCTTTGGCGAGGCGTACGCAAAGGCTCAGGCTGCCTCGGGCGTGGTGCTGCCGACGCGCGGAACCTGCCTCATCAGCGTGCGCGATCGCGACAAGCCCGGCGCCATCGAGCTGGCGCAGCTGCTGATCGCGCGGGGATTCGAGATCATCGCGACCGACGGCACGGAGAAGGCACTGAGCGCGGCGGGCATTGCCTGTCGGCGCGTGAACAAGGTACGCGAGGGCAGGCCGCACATCGTGGACATGATCAAGAACGACGAGATCAACCTGATCGTGAACACCACCGAAGGCAAGCAAGCGATCCGCGAGTCGCGGTCGATCCGGCGCGAGGCCGTGCATCGGAAGGTCACCTACTACACGACCGTCGCGGCGGCGCGCGCCACGTGCGATGCGCTCGATCACCTGAACGAGGTGGAGGTGAACCGGTTGCAGGATCTGCACGAGGAGCGCGTGGCGTGAAGCGGGCACCCATCACCTCGCAGGGCGCCGAACGGTTGCGCGCCGAGCTCAAGCGGCTCAAGTCCGAGGATCGCCCCAACATCATCAAGGCGATCGCCGAGGCTCGTTCCCATGGAGATCTGAGCGAGAACGCTGAATACCACGCCGCGCGCGAGCAGCAGAGCTTCATCGAGGGACGCATCAACGAGATCGAGACCCGGCTCGCGAACGCTGAGGTGATCGACGTGACGAAGTTGCCAGCCAACCAGCGGATCGTGTTTGGCGCAACCGTGGACCTGGAGGACCAGGAAGACGGCGGACGAATTGCGTACCAGATCGTCGGCGAGGATGAGGCGGACATCCGCCGCGGGCTCGTCTCGGTGACGTCGCCGATTGCCCGCGCACTTGTCGGCAAGAACCAGGGTGATGTCGTCGAGGTTGCGGCGCCCGCGGGCCTGCGCACATACGAGATCATCGCCGTCCGCTACCAATAGGTCCGGCAACGGGCCATGAAGCGCAGCAAGAGCAGCAGTCGCTGGTTGCAGGAACACGCCAGCGACCCCTACGTGAAGCGCGCCCATCGCGAGGGCTGGCGTTCGCGGGCCGTCTTCAAGCTCGAGCAGATCCAGCGCGCGGAGAAGCTGCTGCGCCCCGGGATGGTCATCGTCGACCTGGGTGCCGCGCCGGGCGGGTGGAGTCAGTTTGCGGCGCGTGCCCTGCAGGGACGCGGCGAGATCTTCGCGGTCGATATCCTCGCGATGCCTCACATTCCCGGCGTCACGTTCATCGAGGGTGACTTTCAGGATCAGGCGCTCCTCGACCGGCTGCTGGCGGCGCTCGGCGGGCGCCCGGTCGACCTTGTAATGTCCGACCTGGCCCCAAACATGAGCGGCATCGATGCAGTCGATCAGCCCCGCTCAATGAATCTCGCCGAGCTCGCCCTGGAGTTCTCGACCCAGGTTCTCAAGCCCGGTGGCGATCTGCTGCTGAAGGTTTTTCAGGGTGCCGGCTTCCAGGAATTGGTGCAGGCCGCACGCCGGCATTTCACCAAAGTGAAGCTGCGCAAACCCGATGCCTCACGTGCGCGCAGCGCCGAGATGTACCTGCTGGCGAGGAGCCGGCGGATGGTGTAGGTTCTTCGAACGCCTGCCGAATCCACTGGTCGAATCTTTGCGAATTTTCCAGGTAATTCTGGCGCTTTATGTCGAGGACTGACTCTTGAACGACCTGACGAAGAACATCCTGCTCTGGGTCATCATCGCCGTCGTACTGCTGACGGTGTTCAGCAACTTCAGCCCGCGTTCGGGCGAGAGCCGTGAGATGGCCTACTCCACGTTCCTGCAGGAGGTCAAGGCCAAGAACGTCGACTCCGCGGTGATCAAGGGCGAGATCATCGAAGGGACGAAGCGCGATGGAACACAGTTCCGCGTCTACAACCCCGAGACCGACAACAACGCGCTGATCGGGCTGCTCGACCGTGAAGGCGTGAATTTCCGTGGTGCGCCGCCCGACAAGCCGAATTTCCTGCTGCAGCTGTTCCTGTCCTCCTTCCCGGTACTGTTGCTGGTCGCGATCTTCATCTACTTCATGCGCCAGATGCAGGGCGCGGCGGGTGGCCGCGGCGCCATGTCCTTTGGCAAGAGCCGCGCGCGCTTGCTTGGCGAGGACCAGGTGTCGGTGACCTTCGCCGACGTCGCCGGTGTCGAGGAGGCGAAGGAAGAGGTCGTTGAGATCGTCGACTTCCTGAAGGACCCCGGCAAGTTCCAGAAGCTCGGTGGCAAGATTCCGAAGGGCGTTCTCATGGTGGGTGCGCCGGGCACCGGCAAGACCCTGCTGGCCCGCGCGATTGCCGGCGAGGCCAAGGTGCCTTTCTTCACGATCTCGGGCTCCGACTTCGTGGAAATGTTCGTGGGCGTCGGCGCTTCGCGCGTGCGCGACATGTTCGAGCAGGCCAAGAAGCACGCTCCTTGTATTATTTTCATCGACGAGATCGATGCCGTCGGCCGGCACCGCGGTGCGGGCCTGGGTGGCGGCCACGACGAGCGCGAGCAGACGCTCAATCAGTTGCTGGTCGAGATGGATGGCTTCGAAGGCAACGAAGGCATCATCGTCATCGCGGCCACCAACCGGCCCGATGTGCTGGACCCCGCTCTGTTGCGTCCCGGCCGTTTCGATCGCCAGGTCGTCGTGCCGTTGCCGGACGTGCGCGGCCGTGAGCAGATCCTCAAGGTTCACATGCGACGCGTGCCGCTCGCCGATGACGTCAGGCCTTCGATCATTGCGCGCGGCACACCCGGATTCTCCGGTGCGGATCTTGCGAACCTGGTGAACGAAGCTGCGCTCTTCGCTGCGCGCGCCAATCGGCGCCTGGTATCGATGGAAGAGTTCGAGCGCGCGAAGGACAAGATCATGATGGGCGCGGAGCGGCGCTCGATGGTCATGAGCGAGGAGGAGAAGCGCATGACCGCCTACCACGAGGCCGGCCATGCCATCGTGGGCCTGAGCGTCCCGGAGCACGATCCGGTGTACAAGGTCACTATCATCCCGCGCGGCCGGGCGCTCGGCGTGACGATGTTCCTGCCGGAAGGCGATCGTTACAGCACCAGCAAGCGCCGGCTCGAGAGCCGCATCGCGACACTGTTCGGCGGGCGCATCGCCGAAGAGCTGATTTTCGGCGCGGAATCGGTCACCACCGGCGCGGCGAACGACATCGAGCGTGCCACGGAACTCGCGCGCAACATGGTTACGAAGTGGGGTCTTTCCGATCGTCTCGGACCGCTGACGTACACCGAGGAAAGCGGTGAGGTGTTCCTGGGCCGCAGTGTCACCCAGCACAAGCAGGTGTCGGATGTGACCGCGCACGCGATCGATGAGGAAGTGCGCCGCGTGATCGACGACAATTTCCAGCGCGCCAAGGGGATCCTGACCTCGCGCCTTGAAACACTGCACTCGATGGCGGAAGCGTTGATCAAGTACGAAACCGTCGATGAAGAGCAGCTCAAGGACATCATGGCCGGCCGCACGCCGAAGCCGCCCAAGGACTGGGACGATTCGACGCCGGTGCCGACCAGCAAGCCGCAGGACAAGCCTGCTCCGGCGATCGGTCCCGCCGCGGGTCAGCACTGAGATCGGCCTGGTCTGCGTGTGGTCTGGGGCTGGCTCTCAGCGCCCCGACACGAACGAGACATCATCGGCTGCCCCACGCGACATCTTTCGCGCTGCACTTCAACGTGTCATCGGCATAATCAAGCAAGAACGGGGGCACTGAGAGCCAGCCCCAGACACACGCAGACCAGGCAAAGAGGCGCAAGCTTGCGCGCGGTCTTTCTTGGCTCTCGTTCTGGTCGGGTGTTCGTCCCCTGAGCCCGTTCTTGCTTGATTTTGCCGATGGTACGATGCCGTACAGCGCGAACGATGAGCCTTCTGTTTCACGGGATGTCTCGTTCGTGTCGGCTGAGGGGACGAACACCCGACCAGAAGCGAGAGCTTCTAACGAGACGTGCGGCGCGTGCTCCACGTTCTAGCTGAGCATCTCATGCATCTGACTCTGCGGCGACAAGACTCTCGATTTGAGCCGCCCGTGCGTGATGGGCGTCCTCAACGTCACGCCCGATTCATTCTCTGACGGCGGGCGATTCCACGACATCGGGCAGGCGCTCGCGCACGCCCATCGGATGATCGATGAAGGTGCTGCCATCATCGACATTGGCGGCGAGTCCACGCGCCCCGGCTCGAATCCGGTCGACGTCGACGAAGAACTGCGCCGCGTGCTGCCACTGGTCCGGTCGCTGGCCCCCAAGGTGAGCGTGCCGATTTCCGTCGACACGACCAAACCGCAAGTGATGCAGGCGGTCATCGATGCGGGCGCGGGAATGATCAATGACATCCTGGCCCTGCGAACGCGCGGAGCGCTGGAAGTGGTCGCGGACTCCAGGGTGGCCGCTTGCCTGATGCACATGCAGGGCGAGCCGCGCACCATGCAGGTCGAGCCGCACTACGAGGACGTGGTGCGAGAGGTTCACGAGTTCCTGCGTCAGCGCCGCGATGCCTGCGAGGCTGCGGGAATCGGTCGCGACCGGCTCGTCATCGACCCTGGTTTCGGCTTTGGAAAAGGCGTGGCGCACAACCTCAGCCTGCTCTCAAACTTTGACCGATTTCTCGATCTGGGCGTCCCGGTGCTGGCGGGGCTGTCGCGCAAGTCCATGATAGGCACAATTACGGGCCGACCGGTCGATCAGCGTCTGCATGGCAGCATCGCACTCGCGACGATTGCAATCCTCAAGGGTGCGCGCATCATTCGCGCGCATGACGTTGCACCGGCGGTGGACGCCGTCAAGATCGCCACCGCGGTGATCGGGGGAGGAGCGCAGTGAGCCGAAGATTCTTTGGAACCGATGGAGTACGTGGCCAGGTGGGCCGGGATCCCATGACGGTGGATTTCGCGTTGCGCCTCGCGAGCGGCGCGGCACGCGTGCTCGCGCCGGAGGGCGGCACCGTGCTCATCGGCAAGGACACGCGGCTTTCGGGTTACATGTTCGAGGCGGCGCTCGAGGCGGGATTCGTGGCGGCGGGCGTCGATGTCATGCTGATCGGGCCGCTGCCGACGCCGGGCATCGCCTACATGACGCAGCGCTTCGAGTGTGATTTTGGCGTGGTGATCAGCGCCTCACACAACCCCTATGATGACAACGGCATCAAGTTCTTCGATTCCAGCGGCGCGAAGCTGAGCGATGAGCTCGAGGCGCGCATCGAGGAATCGCTCCAGCAGCCGGCATTCACGCGCGAATCGAGGGCTCTTGGACGTGCCACCCGCGTCGACAGGTCACGCACTCACTATCAGGAGTTCTGTGCCGCATCGCTTCCTGCGGGCATGGATCTCGCCGGTTTCAAGATCGTCATCGATTGCGCGAACGGTGCCGCATACAAGGTCGCGCCGCGGGTGCTGGCCGATCTGGGCGCGGAAATCGTCCCCATCGGTTGCTCGCCGAACGGGCGCAACATCAATGATGGCTGCGGTTCACTGGCGCCCGAGCTTCTGCAGCTCACGGTGCCAGGTGTGCGCGCCAACGCGGGCATCGCCCTCGATGGCGATGGCGATCGGCTGGTCATGGTCGATGAGCTCGGCCGCATCGTCGATGGCGATCAGCTCCTCTACATCATTGCGCGGGCGCGAGCGGAATCGCGCGCGCTGCGCGGGCCGGTCGTCGGCACGGTGATGAGCAACCTCGGCCTGGAGGTCGGTCTGCGCGAGCTCGGCATCGAGTTCCGGCGCGCGCCGGTCGGGGACCGCTATGTCCTTGGCCTGCTGCGCGAGACCGGCGGCACTCTCGGCGGCGAGACCTCAGGCCACCTGTTGTGCCTGGACAAGACCACGACCGGTGACGGATTGATCAGCGCATTGCAGGTTCTCGCCATCATGAAACAGACCCGGCAGAGCCTGGCCGAACTGGCGGCGGGAATGCCGCGCTTTCCGCAGGTGCTGCTCAACGTCAAGGTCAAGGACCGCTTCGACCCGGGAGCGAACGCCGTGGTCCGGGAAGCCGTGCGCGCGATTGAAGCGGAACTCAAGCAGGACGGCCGCGTGGTGCTGCGCGCCTCGGGGACCGAGCCGGTGATCCGGGTGATGCTCGAAGGCCGCGATGAGAATGTGATTCGCTTGCATGCCGAGCGCCTCGCCCAGATCGTCCGTAACGCCGCTGCAGCCTGACGTTGCTTTCAGGGTAGACGCCGCTTAATATCGCGCGCCTTTTCAGGGGCGCCGCCTGGCCTCCCTTGCACTGATTCCGGAGACTTGTGATGCGTCGGCCACTGGTTGCGGGCAACTGGAAAATGCACGGCTCGCGAGCCGAAACGGCCCAGCTCCTCGATGAGCTGATCCAGCAGCAGAGTAATGCGCTGGCGGCGGAAGTGGCCGTTTGTCCCCCGTTCGTCTACCTGCCGGATGCGGCGCGCCGTCTCAAGGAAAGCAATATCGCGCTGGGTGGCCAGAACGTCAGCGCTGAGCCGGTCGGCGCGTTCACGGGCGAGGTGTCGGCGGCCATGCTCAAGGACGTCGGCTGCCGTTTCGTGATCGTGGGACATTCGGAACGGCGTGCGCTGTTTCACGAGGATGACAAGCTGGTGGCGCGCAAATTCATGGCGGTGCAGAGCCAGAAGCTGACGCCGATCCTGTGCGTCGGTGAGACGCTGGAGCAGCGCGAGCGGGGCGAAACCGAGACCGTCGTCGCGCGCCAGCTCGACGCGGTGGTGGCGGTGGCGGGCATCGCTGCTTTCGCGGCTGCGGTGATCGCATATGAACCAGTGTGGGCGATCGGCACCGGCAAGAACGCGACGCCTGATCAGGCGCAGGCGGTGCACGCGTTCATCCGTGGGAGGATCGCGGCACGGGATGCTAAAATCGCCGCCGACCTGCGCATCCTTTACGGTGGCAGCGTCAAGGCAGCCAACGCGGCGGAACTGTTCGAGATGCCGGACGTCGACGGCGGTCTGGTCGGCGGCGCGTCCCTGCGGGGCGACGAGTTCGGCAAGATCTGCGCGGCCGCCTGAGGGGCCGCAAAGCTAGGGTGTCAAGGGTTGAGGCAAGCATGTGGTCACATGGTCATTCTGGTGATACACGTCTTTCTGGCAGTAGCCATCATCGGGCTGGTGCTGCTGCAGAGGGGCAAGGGCGCGGATGCTGGAGCCGGGTTCGGTTCGGGCGCGTCCGGAACGGTTTTCGGCGCACGCGGCTCTGCTACCGCGCTTTCGAAAGCGACAGCAGTGCTCGCGACACTGTTTTTTGTGACGAGCCTCGCGCTCGCTTTCCTCGGCGGCAAGCGCGCGTCGAGCAGCCCAAGAGCCTGCTGGAGCGTGCCGGGACGACACAGCAGGCGCCGGCCGCGGAAGTGCCCGCACCTCCGGCGACGACGGCTCCCGCGCCGACTGAAGCACCGGCGACGCAGGACAGCACCAGACGCCGCCTGCGCAGCCGTAACGCGTGCCCTGATTCTGTGCGGATGTGGTGGAATTGGTAGACACACTAGCTTGAGGGGCTAGCGGCGCAAGCCGTGTCGGTTCGAGTCCGACCATCCGCACCATCCAGATGATCCTGACCGCCGGGCGCTGCAATCCGCCCGCGGTTTGATGGCTTTTTTGCGCCCGCGCGCCTGTTACAATGCGCGCCGGTTTTTCAAGACCTTGGCGCAAATCCCGCCGATGTTGCACGAATACCTGCCTATCCTGATTTTTCTCATCGTCGGCGGCGGCCTGGGCGTCGTGATGCTGGTGCTGGGGTTCCTTTTTGGCACGCGCCGGCCGGACCCTGAAAAGCTTTCACCGTACGAATGCGGTTTCGAGGCCTTCGAAGACTCGCGCATGAAATTCGACGTGCGTTATTACCTGGTCGCGATCCTGTTCATCATTTTCGACCTGGAGATCGCGTTCCTGTTTCCCTGGGCCGTCTCCCTTTCGGCCATCGGCGCGTTCGGCCTGATCGCGATGGCGCTGTTCCTCGCGGTGCTGATCGTCGGCTTCATCTACGAGTGGAAAAAGGGAGCGCTGGAATGGGATTGACCGCCGAAGCCGCCGGCGCGCCACCGGTCGAGAGAGGTTTCCTGACCACCGGCCTCGACTCGCTCATCAACTGGGCGCGCACCGGCTCGATGTGGCCGATGACCTTCGGACTCGCGTGCTGCGCGGTCGAGATGATGCATGCCGGTGCCGCGCGCTATGACCTCGACCGGTTCGGTGTCATTTTCCGCGCGAGTCCGCGCCAATCCGACGTCATGATCGTCGCCGGGACGCTGGTCAACAAGATGGCGCCGGCGCTGCGCAAGGTGTACGACCAGATGTCCGAGCCCCGCTGGGTGATCTCGATGGGTTCGTGCGCCAATGGCGGGGGCTACTATCATTATTCCTATGCGGTCGTGCGCGGCTGCGACCGCATCGTTCCCGTTGATGTTTACGTGCCCGGCTGTCCACCGACCGCCGAGGCGCTGTTGTACGGCGTGATCCAGCTGCAGAAGAAGATCCGCCGCACCAATACGATCGCCCGGTAGCAGATCAATATGAGTGAACGCCTCGAGGCTCTCGCCGCCCGCCTTGACGCGCGCCTGAACGGTCGCGCGCAGCGCATGTCGTCGAACCCTCGCGAGATCACGATCGAGGTGGATGCTCCGGATCTGCTGGAAGTCGCCGGGCTACTGCGCGATGACCCGGAACTCAAGTTCGAGATGCTCATGGACGTGTGCGGCGTCGACTACCTCGAATACGGCCGCGATCAATGGAAGACGGTCGATGCCACCGACTCGGGATTCAGTCGCGGCGTGATTCGCGAAGGTGAAGTCGAAAAGGCGCGCCCCGGATTGCGATTCGCCGTGGTTTACCACCTGCTCTCGATTACGCACAACGTGCGCGTGCGCATGCGTGTGTTCTGCCCGGACGACTCGCAGCCGATGGTCGACTCAGTGATTTCGATCTGGTCTTCGGCAGATTGGTTCGAGCGCGAGGCTTTCGATCTCTACGGGATCCTCTTTCGCGGCCATCCGGATCTGCGCCGCCTGCTCACCGACTACGGTTTCATCGGCCATCCGTTCCGCAAGGATTTCCCGCTGATCGGTAATGTCGAGGTGCGCTACGACCCGGAGAAGCGCCGCGTCGTGTACCAGCCCGTCACGATCGAACCACGCACCCTCGTGCCCAAGGTGATTCGCGAGGACAACCGCTACCAGCCGGCTCTCAAGGACGCGAAGCCCAATGCCTGAGATCCGCAACTTCACCCTCAACTTCGGTCCCCAGCATCCCGCCGCCCACGGCGTGCTGAGGCTGGTGCTCGAAATGGATGGCGAAGTCATCCATAAAGGCTGACCCGCACATCGGCCTCTTGCACCGCGCGACCGAGAAGCTCGCTGAGAGCAAGCCGTTCAACCAGACGATCGGCTACATGGACCGGCTCGATTACGTCTCGATGATGTGCAACGAGCACGCGTACGTGATGGCGATCGAGCGCCTGCTCGGCATCGAGCCGACGTTGCGCGCCAAGTACATCCGGGTGATGTTCGATGAGGTCACGAGGATCCTCAATCACCTCATGTGGCTCGGCTCGCACGCACTCGACATCGGCGCGCTGACAGTGTTCCTGTACTGCTTTCGCGAACGCGAAGACCTGATGGACTGCTACGAGGCGGTCTCCGGCACACGCATGCACGCGACCTACTATCGGCCGGGCGGGGTGTATCGCGATCTTCCCGAGCAGATGCCGCAGTACCAGCCGTCCAAGTGGCGCTCGCAGAAGGACGTCGACAAGCTCAACGAACGCCGCTCGGGCTCGCTCCTCGATTTCCTCGAGGACTTCACGCGGCGCTTCCCGGCGTGTGTCGATGAGTACGAAACGCTCCTCACCGACAACCGCATCTGGAAGCAGCGCACCGTCAACATCGGTGTGGTCACGCCGGAACGAGCGATGCAGCTCGGGTTCTCCGGACCGATGCTGCGCGGATCGGGAATCGTGTGGGACCTGCGCAAGAAACAGCCCTACGAAGTCTACGAGCACATGGATTTCGACATTCCGGTGGGCGTGAATGGCGATTGCTACGACCGGTATCTGGTGCGGGTCGAGGAATTTCGCCAGTCGAATCGCATCGTCAAGCAGTGCATCGACTGGCTGCGCGCGAATCCCGGCCCGACCATGATCGAGGATCACAAGATCACGCCGCCCTCGCGCGAGCAGATGAAGGGCGACATGGAATCGCTCATTCATCACTTCAAGCTCTACACCGAGGGCTACAGCGTTCCGGAGGGCGAAGCGTACGCCGCAGTCGAAGCGCCGAAAGGCGAGCTCGGCGTCTACCTGGTGTCGGACGGCGCGAACAAGCCCTATCGGCTCAAGGTGCGCGCGCCCGGCTTTGCGCATCTCGCGAGCCTGGATGAAATGATCCGCGGGCACATGCTGGCGGATGTCGTCGCCGTGATCGGCACGCAGGACATCGTTTTCGGAGAGATCGATCGCTGATGGCGAACGAGATGACAAGCCCGACGACACTCTCGCCACACGTGCGCGAGGAGATCGATCATTGGGTGAAGAAGTTCCCTCCTGGACGGCAGCGCTCCGCCGTGCTTTCGGCCCTGCGCGCCGCCCAGCATGAGAACGGCGGCTACCTCACGAGCGGAACTGATGGATGCGGTCGCAGCCTACCTGCAGTTGCCGCCGATCCAGGTTTACGAGGTGGCGACGTTCTACTCGATGTTCGAGACCCGGCCCTGCGGCCGGCATCACGTCTCGGTGTGCACCAATATCTCCTGCATGCTGTGCGGCGCCGATGACATCGTGGCGCACGTCGAGAAGAAGCTCGGCATCAAGACGGGGGAGAGCACGCCCGATGGCCGGATCTACCTCAAGAAGGAAGAGGAGTGCCTCGCCGCCTGCGTCGGCGCCCCGATGATGATGGTCGATCACATCTATCACGAGAATCTCACCCCGGCGAAGGTCGATGAGATCCTGGATGCGCTGAAATGAGCTACGAGCAGAACCTGGTCTGCTTCGAGCCGCTCCAGCATCCGGAGTCGTGGAAGCTCGCCACCTATCAGAAGATCGGCGGCTACGAGGCGTGGAAGAAGATCCTTGCCGAGAAGACGCCGCGCGAGCAGATCATCGATGCCGTGAAGGCTTCGGGCCTGCGCGGTCGTGGCGGTGCGGCCTTCCCGACGGGCGTGAAGTGGAGCTTCATGCCGCGCAACGCGCCGATGCAGAAGTACGCGGTCTGCAACTCCGACGAGAGCGAGCCCGGCACTTGCCATGATCGCGACATCCTGCGGTACAACCCGCATTCGCTCATCGAGGGCATGGCGATCGGTGGCTACGCGATGGGCGCGACGGTCGGCTACAACTACATTCGCGGCGAGTTTCTCGGCGAACCCGTGCCGCGTTTCGAAGCGGCACTCGAAGAAGCCTATGCAGCGGGCCTGCTCGGCAAGAACATCAAGGGTTCCGGGATCGACTTCGATCTTTACACCTTCATCGGCGCCGGTGCGTACATCTGCGGCGAGGAGACGGCACTGCTCGATTCACTCGAAGGCAAGCAGGGCAAGCCGCGTTTCAAGCCGCCGTTCCCGGCTGCGTTTGGCCTCTATGGCGCGCCGACGACCATCAACAACACTCAGAGCTACGCTTCGGTGCCGACGATCCTGCGCAAGGGTCCGCAGTGGTTCGCATCTCTCGGCCCCGCGAATTCGGGTGGCACGGTGATCTTCTCGGTGTCAGGTCACGTCGAGCGTCCTGGAAACTTCGAAGTCCCACTGGGCATTCCCTTCAGGGATCTGCTTGCGCTCTCGGGTGGCATGCGCAAGGGGCGAGGCCTCAAGGCAGTGATTCCCGGCGGCGCCTCGGTGCCGGTCGTTCCCGGCCAGGTCATGCTCGAAACCAACATGGACTACGACAGCCTGAAAAAGTCTGGCTCAGCCATCGGTTCGGCCGCAGTCATCGTGATGGACGAGACGACCTGCATGGTGCGCGTCCTCGAACGAATCTCGCGCTTCTTCATGTCGGAGTCCTGTGGCCAATGCACGCCGTGTCGCGAGGGCACCGGTTGGCTTAATCGCATGCTGAAGCGGATTCTCGCCGGACAGGGCCAGCAGTCGGACCTGGATCTATTGGTCGATGTCGCCAATCGCATCGAGGGCCACAC
>CAVOLM010000031.1:0-49467 GCA_963696675.1 uncultured Gammaproteobacteria bacterium
CTGGAGGCGCTCTCACGCAGCCGGCATCGCCTGCTCAGCGCTATCACGCGACCCGATAAACCGGCGGGACGCGGCCGGCAGCTGAGCGAGAGCGCGGTAAGCGCGGCCGCAGGTCGTCGGCATTCCGGTTCCGAGCCGCAGACACTCAAGACCCCGGACGCCGTCTCCTCGCTCACAGCGCAGGCTCCGGATGTACTCGTGGTGGCCGCGTACGGGCTGCTGCTACCGGATGAAGTCCTGCGCGTGCCGCGACGCGGCTGCATCAACATCCACGCTTCGCTCCTGCCGCGCTGGGCGTGGTGCGGCGCCGATTCAGCGTGCACTGCCGCCGGTGATACCGAGAGCGGAGTTTCGATCATGCACATGGAGCGAACCCTGGATACAGGTCCGGTCTACACGCGCCGCTCGATTCCGATCGAGCCGCAGGAAACGTCCGTGGAGTCTGCAAGAGGGCCTCGCGAGGCTTGGTGCCGCGGCGATTCTCGACGTGCTCGATGCGGTCGCTGCCGGCACTGCGGTGGCACAACCGCAGACTGGTCCGGCCACCTATGCGGCGAGAATTGAAAAGAGTGAGGCACGCATCGATTGGTCGCAGGCAGCCGCTCAGATCGAGCGCCAGGTGCGCGCCTTCAATCCCTGGCCCGTTGCAGAAACGTCCTGGGCGCGACCAGAAGCTTCGCATCTGGTCGGCGCGGGCAGTGCCGCTACCTCGCGCTGCCCTTCCTGGAACCGTGCTGACATCCGCTGCACCGGGCATTGTCGTGGCGTGCGGCGAAGGAGCGCTGGGGCTCGATGTCGTTCAATTGCCGGGTCGCAAGCCTTTGCCGGTGAATGAATTCCTGCATGCTCACGATCTGCAGGGCGATGTATTGGGCTAACGGGATTCGACTCTCCCATCATGGCGCAGGACCGGGCAATAAATGCTCAAAAGCTGAGCACCGCCGAGAGGTTCGCGACCGCAGCCCGTGTCGTCGCGGGAGTATCTGCGAGCGGGGAATCGCTCGACCACGCGCTCGACAAGCAGGCCGGAGCGAGCGCGGATTCTGGCGACGCTGCCGCAGTGCAGGCGCTCGCATATGGAAGCTTGCGCTGGTATCCGCGACTCGGCTACTGGCTCTCACAGCTGCTCGAGCCGGGTGCCAAACAGAAGCCGCAGCTGCGAGCGTTGCTCATCGTAGCGCTGCATCAGCTGGCCTTTTCGAATCATCCTGCGCACGCCATCGTGGATCAGGCTGTCGAAGCGGCGCGCAAGCTCGGCGAGCCGCGTGCTGCCGGTCTGGTGAATGCGGTTCTGCGGCGCTTTCTGCGTGAGCAGCAGCAACTCACGACAGTCGCCGCGCTGCCTCCGCCGGCGCGTCACGCACATCCCGCGTGGCTGATAGAGATGCTACGCCGCGATTGGCCTGAGCACTGGCCGATGATCCTGGAGGCGAACAACGAGCAACCGCCGATGTGGCTGCGAGTCAATCGACGGCGAGCGACCAGTGGCGCCTATGTGCAGTCACTGAAGCCGGCTCGATCGGGGCACAGGCAAGTAGCTACGCCGCCGACGCAGTGCTCCTCGACTCTCCTATGCCCGTCGGGACATTGCCGGGATTCGAGAGCGGCACGGTTTCGGTCCAGGATGCTGGTGCCCAGCTTGCCGCTGACTTGCTCGAGGCAGGCGCATCGATGCGCGTGCTCGATGCCTGTGCAGCCCCGGGTGGAAAGACGTGTCATCTGCTGGAGCGTGCGGATCTCGATCTCGTCGCGATCGATCGCTCAACCGAGCGGCTCGCTCAGCTTGAAGAGAATCTGCGCCGTCTCGGGCTCACGGCAACCGTCATCGCTGGTGATGCAGCCGATACGGCGACGTGGTGGGATCGTCGCCTGTTCGAGCGCATCCTGCTCGATGCACCGTGCACGGCGAGCGGCGTGATCCGACGTCATCCGGACGTGAAGCTCTTGCGCAGAGCCTCGGATGTCGAGTCCCTGTGCCGCGAGCAGTTGCGACTGCTGCGTGGGCTGTGGCCACTGCTGGCCGAAGGCGGGCGCTTGTTGTACGTGACCTGCTCGGTACTGCGAGCAGAAAATGAGCAGGTAGTCGCAACGTTCCTTGACGGTGAACCCACGGCGACTTCCGTCCCCATTCCGGCGAGCTTCGGCCCAGCGGGAGTGCGCATGGCACGCAATGCCGGCATCCAGGTCCTGCCGGGAGAAGCGGGTATGGACGGCTTCTATTATGCTTGCATGGAAAAGCGCCCTACCGGAGCCCACGCCGTGAGCTTGTCTGCTTGATCGCATACCGCTTACACGCAGCGGCCCCGCGGCGGTCAGGTTGCGAATGACGGCTTGGTTCATGCCTTTTCTGCGCTTTGCCCGGTCGCGAGCAAGATGGTCCCTGTTCGGGCTGGTCGCAGCGTCCTTGCCCGTGACGCATGTCGGTACCGCCCGGGCGGAGGCAGCGCCCGAACTCGGCGTTCGCACCGCCTATGTGCAGCTCGTCGATGGCGTCTATCTGCTCAACGCACGCCTACAATTGCCGCTGAGCGGCCGGGTACGCACGGCGCTCACCGACGGCGTGCCGCTCACGCTGGTGGTGGAGCTCGAGGTGTCCCGCGCCCGTCACTACTGGCTCGACGAAGGAGTGGCATCCCTGCGGCAGGAGTATCAGCTCCAATATCAGGCCGTCAGCGAGCGCTACGTGGTGCGCAACCTCAACAGCGGCGAGCTGTCCTCATACCCTGATCTCAACGCTGCGATCGACCAGCTGGCCCGCATCAGCGGCCTGCCAGTGCTCGATGAATCCTTGATTCGCCGCGGGTCGCGTCACGAATTCAGCCTGCGCGTGACACTCAACTTTGGAGATATGCCGGAGACGCTGCGCGTCCTCATGTTCTGGACTGACGACTACCATAAGGTCAGCGAGTGGTACACATGGCCGTTGCTGCAATAAAGAAGTACGGCGGCTATGCCCTCGGCGGGCTCGCGGTGGCGCTGTGGCTGGTGGCACTGTTCCTGCTGGCCAAGACTGCGCAGAACTCCGCGCAGTTCGGGCGGCTCCATCCCTGGATCCTGCTGATCAACGCCGTTGGAGTCGTGGTGCTGCTGGTGCTGTTGACAGCCAAGCTCGCCCAGCTGGTGCGCGATTACCGCCGCCACGTCATCGGGTCGCGGCTCAAGCTGCGCACCGTGACGATCTTCGGCGCCCTGGTCATCCCGCCGCTGCTGATCGTGTACTACTTCGCGCTCGAATTCCTCAACCGCGGCATCGACAGCTGGTTCGATGTCGAGGTGAAGCAGGGCCTGAACGAAGCCCTGATGCTGAGTCGCGCGGTGCTCGATCTGAACCGTCGCGAGTACCTCGATGCCACGGAAGCGCTGGCGCAGGACCTGGCCGCAACGCCGGAACGCGATCTGATCCAGAACCTCGACGATGCGCGCCGGTCGAACGGTGCTCTCGAAGTCACGCTGCTCGGGCAGCACGGGCGCATCATCGCCACGAGCACCGAGCGGCCCGCGGAGACCATTCCTCAACGGCCGTCGGAAGAGGCCATGCTGCAGGTCCGGCAGGGCCGCCCGTTCGTCAGCCTCGAACCTGTGCCCGGCGGCGGTTACATCGTTCGTACCGCGGCACCGCTTGCGACCTACTCACCCGCGGACGAGGCGCGGGTGTTGCTGGCCGTGTTTCCAGTGCCCGAGCGTCTTGGCGCGCTCGCCGACACCGTGCAGCGTGCACACACACAGTACGGAGAGCTGTCTTACCTGCGCGAGCCTCTGAAATACAGCTTCCGCCTCACGCTCACGTTGGTGCTGCTACTCTCGCTCCTGGCCGCGGTCTATGGCGCATTTTTCTCGGCACAACGGTTGGTCAAACCCATTCAGGACCTGGCTGCTGGCACGCGCGCGGTAGGCAAAGGCGATTTCGATACACGCCTGCCTCTGTCATCGCGCGACGAGATGGGCTTCCTGGTCCACTCGTTCAATGACATGACCAAGCGCCTGGCGCGCGCCCGTGAGGAAACCCGTCGCAGCCAGCAGGCGGTAGAGAGCGAACGCGCGAAACTGGCGGTGATCCTGGCGCGCTTGTCGACGGGCGTCCTGTCTCTCGAGGCGGACATGAAAATTCGAGTAGCGAACCAGGCTGCGAGCAGCATCCTGGGGACCGATCTGGAAGCGTCGGCCGGCAAGGCACTCGCCGAGATTTCCGGCCGCGACCATCTGCTCACACAGTTCGTCGCGGCGCTGCAGAAACACTTCGAGCAAGGCCAGACCGACTGGCGCGAGCAGCTCGAACTGCGCGGGGAGAGTGGCCGGCGCGTGCTGATGTGCGCCTGCACTGCGCTACCGGGTGAAGAGCGGAATGCCGGGCGGTTACGTCATCGTGTTCGACGACATCACGCGTCTGCTGCAGGCGCAGCGCGACGCAGCGTGGGGCGAGGTGGCGCGACGACTCGCGCACGAGATCAAGAATCCGCTCACTCCGATCCAGCTCTCGGCGGAGCGGATGCGGCGGCGCTTCCTCGGCAGCATGATGGAGCAGGACGCGCGTGTCCTGGATCGCGCGACGCACACGATCGTTCAGCAGGTCGAGGCGATGAAGCAGATGGTCAACGCGTTCAGCGAATACGCGCGGGCTCCGGAGATGACCCTGGCTTCCTTCGACCTCAATCAGCTGGTGCAGGAAGTGGCCGACCTCTACCGGGCGCAAGACAGCCAGGTACAGCTCAAGCTCGATCTGGACCGTGAACTTCCCGAGCTGCAAGCCGATCGCGGGCGCGTGCGGCAGATTCTCAACAATCTCATCACCAACTCGATGGAAGCGCTCGAAAACCGCGAAGCCGCCGAGATCGAGATCACGACGCGTCTCGAGGCATCGCCGGCGGGCCCGCTCATCCAGATCAGTGTTGCCGACAACGGCCCGGGCTTCGCACCCGATATCATCAGCCAGGTGTTCGACCCGTACGTGACCAGCAAGCCCAAGGGCACGGGCCTCGGGCTCGCCATCGTCAAGAAGATCGTCGAAGAGCACGGCGGGCGCATAGAGGCCGAGAACCGGCGCAGCGGGCGGAGCGCGCGTGCGCGTGACGCTGCCGGCCGACGACCGCGCTCGCGTCGGTGTACTGCCGCGCGACGCACGCAAGGGCGAAATGAGGAGGGAGCGCGCATGACTTCACCGCGCATTCTGATCGTCGATGACGAAGCCGACATTCGCAGTCTCCTGCGCGAGATCCTCTCGGAGGAGGGCTACGAGGTTGACGTCGCCGCCGACGCGGTACAGGCGCGCGCCTCGCGGGCGCGCCAGAGTCCCGACCTGGTTCTGCTCGACATCTGGATGCCCGACACCGACGGCATCACGCTGCTGCGCGAGTGGTCGCGTGGCCCGGCGATGGTCGACTGCCCCGTCGTGATGATGTCCGGCCATGGCACGGTCGAAACCGCGGTCGAGGCGACGCGCCTCGGCGCGTTCGATTTCGTCGAGAAGCCGCTGTCGCTGGCGAAGCTGCTGCGCACCGTCGAGCGCGCGCTCGATGCCGGCCGCCAGAAACGCCAGGGCTCGCGAAGCCTGTTGCCGCCGCCGATCGCTCCCGTGGGCCGAAGCCGCGCCATGCAGCTCATCCGTGAACAGGTCCAGCAAGTGGCGCCACACGATGCGCCGATTGTGTTGCTCGGTGAATCCGGCACGGGACGCGAGGCCTTCGCCCGCTACATTCATTCGCTCAGTGCTCGCAGCAGCCAGCCGTTCGTGGTTGTAGTGGCCGGCAGCCTCGACGAGGAATCGGCAGCCGCAGTCCTGCGTGGCCGCGAGGGCGGGGGTTCGATCGAGGCCGGGCTGTACTCGAGCAGGCGGAGGGCGGGACTCTCTTTATCAACGGGCTCGAGGATCTTTTGCCCTCGGTGCAGCGCCTGATTCTCGCCGACGTCGAGAGTGGCAGCTATACGCGCGTGGGTGGCAGCACGCCCCGCGCCATGAAAGTGCGCTTCCTGACTTCTGCCCAGCCCGGATTCGAGACCCGCGGTCCTGCGGAGCCATTTCGCCGCGACCTGCTGTCGCATCTCAACGTGGTGACGCTGCGTGTGCCGCCGCTGCGCGAATATGCGGAGGACGTTCCGGAGCTGCTGCGTTATTACGTCGACCGCTTCGTCGACGATGCCGGCCTGCCATTCCGGCGCTTCAGCGTCGCGGCGCAGAACCGGCTGCGCAACTACCCGTGGCCCGGCAACATCCACGAGCTCAAGAACCTGGTGCAACGACTGCTGATCCTGAAGGGCCATGAAGAAATCGGTCTCGAGGAGATCGAACGCGAGCTCGCCACGCAGCTTCCGGTGAACGAGCCGCTGGTCAAGCAGGACCTGCTCGCTTTGCCGCTGCGCGAGGCCCGCGAGCAGTTCGAACGCGCCTACCTGCAGCAGCAGCTGCTGATCTGCAACGGCAAGGTGGGCCAGCTCGCCAAGCGTGTCGGCATGGAAAGGACGCATCTGTACCGCAAGCTCCGTTCGCTCGGCGTCGATTTCCGCAGCATCACCGAGGACTGAGTGACGCAGCAGACGATACCCCGCGCTCGCATAGCGGCGCTGCACACCTATCCGGTGAAAGGTTGCCGGGGTGTCACTCACACTGCGCAAGCGTTGACGCCTACCGGGCTCGCCTGGGATCGACATTGGATGTTCGTATCCGACACGGGTCGCTTCATCACGCAGCGTGAATGCCCGGGCCTGGCGCGCATCGACGCGGTAGTCAACGGCGGCGAGTTGAGCCTGCGCTCTCATGGGCATCCCGAATTGCGCTGCCCTGTCCAAGCTGACGGTCCACGCCGGGAAGTCACGGTGTGGCGCGATCATTGCCTCGCGCAGGTGAGCGCTGTCGATACGCGTGACTGGCTCGAGTCCGTCACGGGTGCGCGAGGACAACTGGTCCGCTCGCTCCCGGGAGATGAGCGTACGAGCGCAAGGGAGTTCACCGGAGAGGCCGTCGCACCTGACCGCTTCGCAGATGCTTTCGCCCTGCTCTTGACCAACGAGGCTTCGCTCCAGGATCTGAACTCACGACTCGATCGCCCGCTGCCGATGGCGCGCTTCAGGCCGAATCTGGTGCTGCAGGGGCTCGAGCCCTACGCTGAAGATGAGATCAATCGAATTCGCATCGGTGATGTCGAGTTACGGGTTGTGAAGCCGTGCACGCGCTGCATCGTCACCACGACCGACCAGAGCACCGGTCAGCGCGACGGCGAGGAGCCGTTGCGCACCCTCAGGCAGTACCGGTGGCTCGCGTCTCTCAGCGGGGTCGCTTTCGGCATGAACGCGATCGTAGTCAAAGGCGAGGGAAAGGCGCTGCACGTCGGCGATCCAGTCGAGATCGAGTGGCGCGATCCCAGCGCGCCTCGGCCCTGGTAACACTGCCACTGTCTATCTGGCGGGCTCCCCCTCGAACAGAGCCCGGTTTTCCTTGAGCCACTGCATTGCCATCTCAACGCGCCTGCGTCCACTCGGGTGATCGTAGAACAGCAGCTCTTCAAGCTTTGACGGCTCGAGCTTTCGATACGCGCTGAGGCGCATGGCACTGGTCGCTGCGCCATAGGGTTCCCGGGCGGCATTGAGCCCGAACAGGTCCGCCTCCGATTCGAAGGTATAGATGTAGCGGTTGATGACCGGGGTGGCGATGAAAAGGTAAACCGTGAGCACCGCGATCGCGAACGGCAATCCAGCCATGTCGGCCCGGCCTTCGATCCCGAGACGTTTTCCCCATCGCGGCAGCATGTGTTCGAACGCGCGATCGAGTATCAGGAAGGCGAGCCCAAACAGCAGGGTGTAGAAGACCACGCCCAGAACCGAGTGATGCAATACGTAGTGGCCGATCTCGTGGCCCAGGACCGCCTTGATCTCGGGCAGCGACGTGCGATTCAGAAGATTGTCATTCAGGCTGACCTGCGTGGTGCCGAACAGGCCGCTGACATTGGCGCTCACCCGCTTGGTCTGTTTGGACTCATCGAACCACTTGACGTTATCGACCGGAACCTGGTTGGCGCGCGCCAGTGAGAGCACGGCACTGCGCGTCGGGCCGTCTTCGAGCGGCTTGTAGTCGTTGAAGAGCGGGGCGACGAACACCGGCGTGATCAGAATCACGAACATGAGAAACAAACACATGAACCCCGACGCCCACAGCCAGGAGCGCCGACCAGCTCTGCGCACGAATGCATAGATGCTCACCAGCACGATGATCGCGACCACCGCTAGCAGGATCATTCCCTTGATTTCGTCCCACAACCAGCCACCGAAGTCCTGGTTCGACATCCCGTACTGATGTTCGCGAACGTAGTTGCCGTACCACGTGAGCGGCAGCGACAGCGCCCAGATCATCGGCACGTACATGAGCACGTACAGCGCGGTCTGCAGCGCCGGGCGCTTGCTGATGCGCCCAGCCCAATCCTTGAGCTTCACCGCCCAGCCCCGCCACAACACGAGTGTCAGCACCGCAATCGCGTACAGGAACTGCCAGAGCTGCAGCCAGTAGCCGCCTTCGAAGTAGGCATCGGACCGGGCCCGTTGCTCAGGACTCAGCATCGCCAGGTAGGCCTGCGTCGCCTTCTCCACATCAAAACCCGGTCCCGGGCGTGCGGCGTCCGGGATATACGTGCCCGGGGGGAGTTCAGGTGCCACGTCCGCCGCAAGGGAGCGGTTCGCGCACATCGAGATGAGTAGCATGCATGCCAGCGCGCGCAGGCAATTGTGAACGGCCATCTGTACTCTCCGATTTGCGCCGCAATTCGGATGCGTGATTCTTCGCCTGCCGGGCAGGATCGTTGTTTGGAGCGGAGCGCGCGCAGCGTGCCACAGGGTGCTGTTGAAATCCAAGCCGGGCCGGATCCGTGGGGCCGGTACAATCCGGGAAACAATTTCTGCCCGCGCCGGTCTACCCGCAGGAACTTCGATTATCGTGACCGTCCCGTCAACTCAAATCAACCCAGGGAGCCCCTTAAGTCAATGAGCACAAGAAAAGTTTCGCAGGCAGCCCTGGCGACCGCGGCAGCAATCATGTTTTCCGCGGGTGCCATCAGCACTGCCTCGGCAGAGGAAGGCAAGGTGAAATGCGAAGGCGTCAACAGCTGCAAGGGTACGTCCGCGTGCGCGACCGCCGAAAGCTCCTGCAAAGGGATGAACAGCTGTGCGGGGCACGGCTGGCTGGAAATGACCAAGGCTGAATGCGATGCGGCCAAGGCCAAGCTTGAGAAAGAGCCGGCGGCCAAGCCCTGATCGATGTCGGCGCTTACACATCCATCCTTGGGTTTCGGGCTCGGCCTGCGCACACAGCACTACGAGGCTGTGCTCGAAGATCGGGCCCGCATCGATTGGCTCGAGATCCTGACCGATAACTATCTCGTCCCCGGCGGCAAGCCGTTGCATTACCTCGCTCGCATTCGCGAGCAGTACCCGATCGCCATGCATGGTGTCGCCCTTTCCATCGGTAGTACGGATGAACTCGATCGCGACTACATCAGGGAGGTTCGAGCACTGGCGGCACGTTTCGAGCCCGCCTGGATTTCAGATCACCTGTGCTGGACGGGAGTTGCAGGCCGCAACACTCATGACCTGCTGCCATTGCCATACACCGAGGAGGCGCTGCACCACGTGATCGAACGGGTCGGCATCGTGCAGGACATTCTCGGCCGACGCCTGGTGCTCGAAAACGTTTCCAGTTACGTGAGCTTTACCACTTCAACGCTGACGGAGTGGGAATTCCTGCAAGCCGTCGCGGAGCGGGCCGATTGTCTCATCCTGCTCGACGTCAACAACGTCTACGTGAGCAGCGTCAACCACGAATTCGATCCGCTCGTGTACCTGGACGCGATCCCCGCCGAACGGGTGCAGCAGATCCACCTCGCCGGACACGACGATCGCGGCGCGTACCTCATCGATACGCACGATCGTGCGGTGGCCGCGCCGGTCTGGGAACTGTATGTTGCAGCCCTGCGTCGCTTCGGCGCGGTCTGCACCTCGATCGAGCGCGATGCCGCGATACCGTCGCTCGCGGAGCTCCTCACAGAGATGGAGATGGCACGTTCGCTGTCTCTTCGAACCTTGTCGCGGGCCGCGTGAGCATCAGCACACTCGCCGCGACGCAACGCGCCTTGCAGGACTTCGTGCTGCATGGTGCGGCCGACGTGCAGCCAGCAGGTTCGAGGTACGACGCGCGTTCCGGCGAGCACACGTCTTGCCATCTACGCGAATGCTTATCGCGCCAGACTGAGTGAAGGGCTCGAAAGCAATTTTCCGGTCCTGGCGAAGCTCATGGGCGTGAGTGAATTTCGCGGGCTCGCGCACCGCTACATCGAAGGACACGAATCCCGTCACCGTTCGATTCGCTGGTATGGCGATCGCCTCGCCCAGTTCCTGCGCGAGAGATGCGACCTACCGTGACGCCCCGATGCTCGCGGACCTCGCTAAGTTCGAGTGGACGATGACCGAAGCGTTCGACGCCGCGGATGCTCAGGTCCTGACGCTCGAGGAACTCAGCCGGCGTGCACCGGAAGAATGGGCAAGCCTGCAACTCAGCCCGCATCCTTCGTTGCGTCGCATTCGCCTCAGCTGGAACGCGCCCCAGATCTGGAAAGCGATCCAGGAGGGCGAGTCGACACCGCAGGCGCAGTGCGAATCAACGCCGCGCTGCTGGCTGCTTTGGCGCCAGGAGTTGCAGATCTTCTTTCGCTCCGTCGATCCAGTGGAGGCCATGGCGATCGAAGCGCTACGCGAGGGAAGAACCTTCGGGGAGCTGTGCCTGGAGTTGTCCGAACGGCTCGGCGCGGCCGAAGCGCCGCGACATGCTGCCAGCCTGATTCACGGCTGGGTCGAATCGGGGATGATCCGCGCCGGCGACGTCTCCGAGTAGCGACACGAGCCGCCCGCAGCAGGCTTGACAATGCTTTACGTGCGGCACTGTGAACCAGCCTGCGGCCAGAGCATCAATCTGGGGATCAAGATGAGCGCATTGGCCCGGAGGCACTCCGTGAAATTCAGGATCCTCTTGCTCTTGAACGCGCTCTTCCTGAGCGGCGCCGTCGCGGCGCAATCCGCCGAGTACAACGGCAGGTTCTCTCATGCTGGGTCAGGCGCCGCGGTGGCGACCGATCGCATCATCGTCAAGTGGCGCGCCAACACGACGATCGCGTCGAATCCGGGTGAGCCGCGTGTCGCAGCGGTGCAGTCGGTTCCGGCACTGAACGGCATGCATGTCATGGCAGTGGGACAGATCGCGCCACGGCTCGAGCTGTTGCGATTGGAGCAGTTCCTGTCAGCTGACGACCTGCGACAGGCACTCGATCGACTCTCGGCCGATCCCGCGGTCGAGTACGCAGTGCCGGACCGGCGGCGCGAGGCCCATCTCGTGCCGAGCGACTCATTATTTACTCAGCAGTGGTACCTGCAGGCAGCGCGGCCCTCGGCGATCCGCGCCAGCACGGCCTGGGATACGACGACGGGTAGTGCAGGCACTGTCATCGCCGTGCTCGACACGGGGGTGCGTTTCAATCACCCGGACCTCGGGCACGCTGAGCAGGCGGGCAAGCTTCTGGCGGGCTACGACTTCATCGCCGGCGAGAGCGCGACAAGCTTTCTGGTGGCGAACGATGGCAACGGGCGCGATGCGGACGCTTCAGATCCAGGCGATTGGGTGGAGTTCCGCGGACCTGCAGAACTCGCAGTTCGCCGGCTGTGACATCACAGACAGCTCCTGGCACGGCACGCGCGTCGCGGGAATCATCGGCGCGGCAACCAACAACGGAATGGGCATGGCCGGGATCAGCTGGAATGCCTGGATTCTGCCGGTCCGCGTGCTGGGAAAGTGTGGTGGCTTCGATTCCGACATTCTCGCCGGCATGCGCTGGGCAGCGGGGCTCTCAGTGGGCGGTGTTCCGGACAATCCGCACCCGGCGAACCTCATCAACATGAGCCTCGGCGCTGATGGACCTTGTTCGCAGGCGTATCAGGATGTCATCACCGAGCTCGCAGGGCGGGGCGTCACCGTGTTCGTCTCGGCGGGAAATGACGGTACGTTCGTCGATTCGCCCGCCAACTGCTCCGGCGTGATGGCAGTGATCGGACTGCGCCATGCGGGCAGCAAGGTCGGCTTCAGCAGTCTCGGGCTCGACGCCGGGATTGGTGCGCCCGCGGGCAACTGCGTCAATACCGGGGTGGGACAGCCCTGCCTGTTCTCGATCATCACGGCGACAGATCAAGGTACGACGGTTCCGACGGGTCCGACCTACACCGATCAGATCAACTTCAATGTCGGCACGAGCTTCTCCGCGCCCATCGTCGCGGGAGCGGCCGGGTTGATGCACGCTGTCAATGCACGCCTGCCGCCGGCGCTGGTGATCGCACGTCTCAGGGAGTCCGCTAGCCCGTTTCCGACCACGTCGGATTCGGTACCAGCGCCGCCCATGTGCCATGTACCTGCGAGCAGCGCCGACGTGCAGCTCGCGGAATGCATCTGTACGACGCAAACCTGCGGCGCAGGAATGCTCGATGCGGCCGCCGCCGTCGGCGCAGCGCAGCGGCCGATCGCATTCGTCGTCGCGCCCGCGAGCGTTACGGCAGGGCAGATGATTACGCTTGATGGGCAGACGAGTGCCGCGGCCTGCAACCGCACGCTCGCGTCGTTTGCCTGGACGGTGCAGAGCGCGAGCGGCCCACCGCCGACGATCGGCAATTCCGATCAGGGCATCGCGACCGTGCAAGCTCCGGTGAGCGGAGATTTCATCCTGCGACTCACCGTCACGGACAGCCAAGGTGCGCAAGACTTCGCGGATGTGACGGTGACCCCAACCAGCACCAGCACGGCATCAGCCGCGCCGCTTGCCGGAGCCGCGTGCCCAACGGCAATCACGATCCCGCAGACACCAGTGACACCCAGCTCTCCGGGTGGCGGCGGTCATGGCGGCGGCGGAATACTGCTGCTGGATCTGCTCGTATTGGGGGCGTGCCTGCTGCGCAGGAGCCGGCAAACCAGGCAGTGGGTTCGGTCGTTCTGCTAATCCCCGACCCTGATCACCAGGGCCTCGATATCCGCCTGCCGCAAGCGCTCGCGCGCACGATTGAGCTCCTTGAGGTCTTCGATCGGGCCGATGCGCACCCGATGCCAGGTGTCGTTGTCGACCGAGACGCGCTGAATTTTCGACTCGACACCTAACAGCGCGAGTTGAGCGCGCACCCGGTCAGCGTCGGCGAAATTGCGATAAGATCCCGCCTGCAGGACGTATGCACCCGGTCGCTCGATAGGTGCCGGCCGTGCGTCGGGAGCTTCGGCTTTCTCGCGTTCCGGCACCACGACTTCGAACTTGGGGAGCATCTCGTAGAAGTCGAACTGGTGCCCGGATTCCTCAGTGGGCTCCTCCTCGGCCGAAGCCCGCGTATTGCGATCGGCGCGCGTGGAGGCCTCCGGCTTGGTTGGGGTCTGCGCCCCGGGGCGCCGGTCATATATATAGAGTGCGGCCGCCACACCGAGCCCGATCGCAAGGCCCAGGAGCAGGCCCGCGCCGCCCGATAGCCCCCCGGCGGCGCCACCACCACGCCTGCCCTTGTAGTCACGCGACATGGTGCATCACATCGAGTCCGGTGCCGACACGCCGAGCAGTCCCAGTCCGTTTCGCACCACCTGCTGCAGGGCCTGAACCAGCATCAGCCGCGCGTTTCGCAACTCCGGCTCTTCGACGATGAACTGGTGCGCGTTGTAATAGGTATGAAAATCGTTGGCGAGGTCGCGCAGGTAATGCACCAGCGCGTGCGGCGCGCGGTTGACCGCCGCGAGCTGTACGACCTCGGGATAGCGGCTCATGGTCTTGAGCAGTGCGGCCTCCTGTTCCGCACTCAGCCGATCCAGATGGCGGCTTGCCACCGCAGCATCGTAGGTCAGGCCACGGTCCGCCAACTGTTTCATGACGCTCGCGACCCGCGCGTGTGCGTACTGGATGTAATACACCGGGTTGTCGTTGGAGCGTGACTTGGCGAGCTCCAGGTCGAAATCCAGGTGCTGGTCGTTGCCGCGCATCACGTAGAACAGGCGCGCCGCGTCGTTGCCGACCTCGGAACGCAGCGTGCGCAGCGTGACGAACTCACCGGAGCGCGTCGACATCTGCACTCTTTCGGCGCCACGAAACAGGGTAACGAACTGGATCAACCGCACTTCCAGGCACTCGCCCGGTTCGCCCATGGCGCTGAGGCCGGCGCGCACTCGCGTCACGTAGCCGTGATGATCAGCGCCCAGGACATCGATTAGCTGCTCGAAACCGCGCTCGCGCTTGTAGAGGTGATACGCGATATCGGAAGCGAAGTAGGTCCGCTGGCCATTCTCGCGCTCCACCACGCGATCCTTTTCGTCGCCGTAGTCGGTTGCCTTGAACCACAGCGCACCGTCCTTCGAGTAGACGTGCCCGCTCGCCTTGAGGCGCTCGAGCGCGCGATCGATGGCGCCGCTGTCGGCAAGGCTGCGCTCGGAGAACCATTCATCGAAGGTCACGCCGAACTCAGCCAGGTCCTGGCGAATGTCGCCCAGAATCTCGTCGAGGGCCAGATCGAGAACGCGGCGCAATTCGGCAGCGCCGAGAAGATCACGCGCGCGTCCGATCACTGCGTCGATGTACACGTCCTTATCGCCGGCGGGCGCGTCGGGCGGCAGGTCGTGGAACACTTCTGTGGCCCGCCGATGCAGGTGGCGCTGCTCGACATCGAGAAGCCTCTGTGCAATCGGCCGGATGTACTCGCCGCGATAGCCGTTGCTCGGGAACTCGAAGCGCTCCCCGCACAACTCCAGATAGCGCAACCACACGCTCGCTGCCAGGATATCCATCTGGCGCCCGGCATCATTCACGTAGTACTCGCGGTGAACGGCGAAACCCGTGGCCGCGAGGAGATTGGACAGTGTCGCGCCATAAGCCGCGTGGCGCCCGTGACCCACATGCAGTGGCCCGGTCGGGATTGGACGACACGAACTCGACGATCACCCGCGTTGCCGGCACCCAGTTTGGAGCGACCGTAACGCTCGCCTTCGGCGGCGATGCGTTCGAGTTCGCACGCGTATGCGGTGGGTGCGAGATGAAAGTTGATGAATCCTGCTCCCGCCACTTCCGCCTTCGCGATGAGATCGGAGGCCGGCAGGGCAGCCACGATGGCCTGTGCGAGTTCGCGCGGATTGCGCCGCGCGGCCTTCGCAAGCCGCAACGCGAGGCTGCTCGCAAAGTCGCCATGCGCCGGATCGCGCGTGCGATCGAGCTCGATCGCGGCCTTGGTCGCATCGGAGGGCAGGTTCGCTGCAGGGATCGCGGCCAGTGCCTGCCGGATCAGCGAGGTGATCTGGTCTTTCAAGGGCTGTCCTTCACGAAGCGCGCCAGTCTACCCGATCACATCAGTTCCTGCGGATCGACATCGAGGGACCAATGCACGCGCTGCACGCCGGGCAGCGTCTCGACGCACAGCGTCCAGTCAGTCAGGAATCGTTGCAGCACCGTGCGCGAGTCGCTCTCGATCAGCAGTTGCGCATGATGCCTTCCAGCACGACGCGCCATCGACGCAGGCACCGGACCGAGAATGCGCACCGCACCCGGTACGGGCTCCGCAGCGGCAGCCGCGGCTTCGAGAAAACGCATCGCAGGCTGCAGCTCGCGTGCATCGGCACGCAACAGCGCGAGGCGCGAATACGGCGGCCAGTGCGCGGCGGCACGCTCTTCCAGCGCCGCCGCTGCAAAGCCTTCGTAGCCCTTCTGCAGGAGGCTCACGATCAGCGGATGCTCGGGGAACTCTGTCTGAATGAGCACTTCTCCGGGCCGGGACGCGCGGCCGGCGCGCCCTGCCACCTGTACGATCGTCTGCGCGAGACGTTCGCTCGCGCGGAAATCGGCGCTGAACAGGCCCTGGTCTGCATTCACGATCACGACCAGCGTTACATCGGGGAAATGATGACCCTTGGTGAGCATTTGCGTGCCGACCAGGATGCGCGCCTCACCCGCCGTGACGCGCTCGAGGATCGTCTGCATCTCGCCCTTGCGGCGCACGCTGTCGCGATCGAGCCGCACCATCGACACACGCGGGAACTGGTCGCGCAGCAGATCCTCCACGCGCTCCGTGCCCTGGCCGACTGGCTTGATCTCGTGCGCGCAACGCGGGCAGGCGAGCGGCATCGGCTGATCGGCGCCACAGTGATGGCAGCGCAAGCGCTGCGAGCGCAGATGCACCGTCAGTCGTGCATCGCATTGCGCGCACGGTGCGATCCAGCCGCAGCCCGGGCAGAACAACGTAGGTGCATAGCCGCGGCGGTTGAGATAGATCAGCACCTGGCCGGCAGATTCCAGGTGTCGCTTGATGCTCTGCAGGGCGGGCCCCGCGAGGCCTGATTCGGCGGCATGCTGGCGCAGGTCGATGACACTCATGCGTGGATGGCGTGCTTCGCCGGGGCGGTCGGGCAGCACGTAACGCGTGTAACGCCGTTCGCGCGCGTTCTGCAACGACTCGAGTGATGGAGTGGCGGAGCCCAGAATCACCGGGATGCCCTGGCGCCGTCCGCGCATCACCGCGAGATCGCGAGCCGAATAGCGAAAGCCTTCCTGCTGCTTGTACGAGCTGTCGTGTTCCTCATCGACGATGATCGCGCCCGGTCGGGCAAGTGGCGCAAAGACCGCGGAACGCGTACCGATCAGGATCGCCGCCTCACCACGCCGGGCGCTGCACCAGGCCTCGAAGCGCTCTCCTTCGTTCAACCCGGAATGCAGCAGCGCGAGCGGTGCGTCGAATCGCTCCTCGAAACGCCGTAGAAGCTGTGGTGTGAGCCCGATCTCAGGCACCAGCACGAGCGCCTGGCGACCACGCGAGACAACGTCCTCCACCACGCGCAGGTACACCTCCGTCTTGCCGCTCCCGGTGACTCCATCGAGTAGCCAGGTGCCGAAGCGATCGCCGGCCCGCAAGATGGCGGAGACGACCTGCGACTGAGCATCGGTCAACGATGGACCAGCGCGTGCGACCCAACTGGTGGCCGCGACACTCTCGCGCGGGGTTTCGATCGATTGCACCCAGCCTCTGTGCACCAGTTGACGCAAGGCTTCACGCCAGCGCGGGCTCGTTTCGGCCAGTCCGGATGCCGTGAGTCCATCTTGCGGCAGCAGTCTTTCCAGAATGGCCCGCTGGCGCGGCGCGCGATTGCCGATTTTGGCGAGACCGAAGTCGCGCCCGGCGCTCGTCAGTTGCCAGCGTTCCTCCACCTGCTCGACCGGCCGGCCCGAGCGCAACGGCAGGGGGAGTGCTGCCGCAATGACCTCACCGATCGGATGGTGGTAGTACTCCGCCGCCCACTCCAGGAATCCGAGCAGGTTCGAATCAAGGAGCGGCTCCGCGTCCAGGATTTCGAGGGCGGACTTGAGCTTGTGCGGCGAAACGGCGGATCTCTCGGCGACTTCCATCAGAATTCCGGTCAGGCGTCGGCGGCCGAATGGAACGCGGATGCGTTTGCCCGGCACGAATTGCGAAGTGGCGACATCCGCAGGCACGAGGTAGTCGAAGAGCCGCCGTAGCGGCGTATCGAGAGCGATGCGCAGGATCAGCCGCATGCGGAGGGCAGCCCTCGCGCCGTCGATCGATTAGGTTGTCCACAAAACCTGTGGGTAACTCTGTGCATGAGCTGAGGCGAGAGGGCTTAAGTGAGCGTGCTGCGGGCCGCTCGCATTGCATTGGCGATTTTTTGAGCGAAGGGCAAGTATCCAAACCCGATCAAAGTCTTAGGTACCACGGGGGCTGCACGTGAAAACCCCTTCATGGAAATGTCATATCGTTTCGCCGATCGTGTGCGTAAGTCGCTGATTCATGCGGCTTTATGTTTAGCATCACCCGGGTCAACCGGCGCGCCGGTGCGACGTTATAACCGCTACCCAGAGCCGCGTCGATGCGTACGCGCTCGTGTGTGCGCCGAAGGTCGGGAGGAGTTGTGTCACCGTGACGAACGCGTCTGCTACGCTGCCGAGCGCTCTCGCCGCACTGCTTGCGCAGGAGCCGGCGCGCACTCCGAAGGAGGCGGTTCTGGATCAATCCCGCGAGCTGGAGCAGTTCCTGGCGAGTATCGAGCGCCGCGCCTTCAAGGTCGCCGAGATCGCCGTGCGCAATGTCGATGACGCTCTCGATATCGTCCAGGATTCGATGCTGCAGCTCGCGCGCCGTTACGCGGCGCGGCCGACCGCGGAGTGGAAACCCCTGTTCTACCGGATCCTCAACAACCGGATCCGCGATTGCCAGCGGCGGCGCACGGTTCGATCCAGGGTGATGGCCTGGTTGCCGGCGCGACTGCACGAAGACGAGGAACAGCCCGATCCAATCGAGACAGCTCCAAGTGGCGGGCTCGGTCCGGGCGAGCGATTGCAGGTCGATGAAACCATCCATGCTCTTGAGGGGGCGGTGGGAGACCTGCCCCAACGACAGCAGCAAGCGTTCCTGTTGCGCACCCTCGAGGGGCTCGATGTCGCGGCAACCGCCGCCGCAATGGGATGCTCCGAGGGGAGCGTGAAGACGCATTACTTTCGCGCACTGCAGGCGCTGCGCGAACGGTTGGGAGAATTCTGGTCATGAAAACCAAAGACAGCCGGCAAGAAGCGTTCGAGGAACGCGCCCGGGAACTGCTCGAGGAAAGCACGCAACAACTCGATGGTCGGGTTCGTTCTCGCCTGACCCAGGCGCGGTTCGCCGCCGTCGAGGAGGCACGCCGCGCGCGTCATCGCCTCTCATGGAGCACGTGGGTCCCCGCAGGTGCACTCGCTACTGCAGCGGTGCTGGCCGTCGTGCTGTGGAACGGCCATTCGGCGCCACCGCTATCGGCGTTGGGCGCGCAGTCGCTCGACGATCTGGAAATCGTTGCCGGCGGAGAGAACTTTGAGCTCCTGGAGAACCTCGATTTCTACGAGTGGGTCTCCACCCAGGGCCCGCCCGATATCGGTTGAGACATGGAGCGCGCGCGGTGGTACCTGGGTTCGATTCTTGCTGCAGCGGTACTCGTGCCCCTGCCCCTGCACGCCGACGAGAAGGCGGCGACGACCGTGGACACGGATTTCCTGGAGTTCCTCGGCAGCCTCGACAGCGACGACGTGGCGTGGACCGCATATCTGGCCAGCACGGATGCGACGCAAACCAATACCCCGAAGCCGACCAAGCCAGCCGAAAAAGCTGTGCCCGAAGGTGAATCGAAATGAGCGGTAGGGTGCGCGGATTGATCGTGATTGCGTTTCTGGCGCTTGCTGCGCCGTGCGTGGCTGCGGCGGGCGATGACAGCGCCCCGGGCGCCACGGCATTGCCGTGGACCTCGCTGTCGCCTGAACAACAGAGCCTCTTGAAGCAATTCGAGAACAACTGGACGAGTCTGCCTGCCGGCCGGCAGCAGGCGCTGGCCCGCGGGAGCGAACGCTGGCTGAAGATGTCGCCGGAACAGCGCAAGCAGGCGAAGGGTCGGTTCAATCGCTGGCAGGAGCTGACACCTGAGCAGCGCGATCGCATCCGCGAACGCTGGCAGCAGTTTCAGTCGCTGAGTCCCGAGGACCAGCAGAAGGTGCGAGACAACTTCCAGCGCTTTCGCGACCTCACGCCGGAACAGCGCCAGCAATTACGTGAGCGCTGGCAGCGCCTGACCCCCGAGCAGCGCCGCGAACTACGCGAAACGCTGCGCACCCATCGCCAGCAGATGCCCCGGCCGCAGCAGCCCTCCGGCCGCTAACCCACAACTCAGCCTGTCCCGCTGCTCATGCCCAGAAGGCCCATGACCTCGGTGCCCTTCTGCTGCACCTGCTTAGCCTTCGCAACGGCGTCCTCAACGTTACCGGAGTTGAAGGACTGAGTCGCTGCGCTCCAGGTGCTCTTCATGTCGTCGAGACCCGTCTTCGCGGCATCGAAGCTCGCCTGGTCCAGATTCTTCGGCAGCTTCTTGCTCTTCGACAGCATGTCGACGCGGCTCTGGATCGCTTTGACCATGTTGGGCAGATCATTGCTCAGCGAATTCCAGCTTTCGGTCAGGGACGCGATGGCGGCCTGCTTGGCGGCTGCTACGTCAGTCGCGAGCGCGGAAACTTGTGTGGGTAAGTCCTTGGCTGCGGCGAGCGCATTCTTGTAGTCGCCCTTGGAGAAGGTCGCCTTGGCAGCGTCGATGGCGGCCTGCACTTCCTGGTACTTGTCCGGCAGGTACTTCTGCGCGTCCACCGAGATCGCATCCAGCGCCGTTTCCGCCTGCGAGATTGCGGTCTGAGCGGGTTCCTTGTAGTTCGTGCAGGCGCTGGCGAACAGCGCCACAAATGCCAGGACCAGTAGGCTGCGGAGACTCTTCGCGTACATGAGTGCCACTCCTCGATGCATCGGTTGGAATTCTTGACGAGATGCCGCCGGGGCACGCCCGATCAGGGAATACGAAGCTTCTGTCCCACCTGGATCTTGTTTGGATCCTTGAGAATGTCGCGGTTGGCTTCGAAGATCTGCGGGTAGAGATTGGCGTCGCCGTAGTATTCCCTGGCGATCTTCGACAGCGTGTCGCCCTTCTTCACCACGTAGTACTGAGTGTATGGATTGTCAGCGCCGGTACCCGGGGACTTGCCTTCCTCTTCCATTGGAGCACCTCCATGAGCGGCAAAACGGGGAGGAGGGCAGACTACTCCCATTGGCACAGGCGTGCGAGACCCGGTAGCGGCACGCCGAACCCGGGTGCTAGAGGCAGGAAAGCAATTTCTTCAGTACTGCTCGGGGGTCGCTCAGGACCTCGCTGTCCCAGATCATGACTACCTGGTAACCCAGCGACTCGAGGAATTGCTTGCGTTGCGTGTCGGCAGGCAGTCCGAGGACGTGTTGCGCTCCGACCAGCTCGATGATGAGCGCCTGCTCCACGCAGATGAAGTCGACGACGAAGGGCCCAACAGTGTGCTGGCGTCGGAAGCGATGGCCCTTCAGGCGCCGTGAGCGCAGCAGCCAGCAGAGACGGTGCTCCGCATTGTCGCGGCGAATTCGCCGGGCCCGGTCCGTGAGCAGCTGCAATCCCATGCCGACACGCTACCGACGCGTCGCCGCGGGCGCAGCCTGCATTTGTCCTCACTCAATGCAGATAGAGCTGGCCTAGATTTCGTTGGCGCGCGCGAATTTGCCGATGTGCTCGGCGGCACGAAACGCGAGCGCCTGGATCGTCATCGTCGGCTGGCCGCGTCCCGAGGTGACGAAACTGCTGCCGTCGCAGAGAAAGAGGTTCCGCACGTCGTGCGTGCGATGAAACCGGTCGATGACCGAGTGCTTCGGATCGTTGCCCATGCGGCAGGTGCCGAGCAGATGGACTGAAAGTGTCGCCTCGCCGATCGGCACGCGTCCGACGCGCCGCGCCCCGGCCGCTTCAAAGATCGCTACCTGGTGATTCTGCAGGAAGCGCGCCATGGCGAGATCGTCGGGATGATCGCGATAAGTGGTGCGAATGGCCGGGATTCCCCACGCGTCCTTGAGCTCCGGATCGATGCTCACGCTGTTGGTGGCGAGTGGCAACGACGTCGTGTGGCCGTAGCTGATCACCGCGCGTGGGAATTCCTGCAGGCGCGCCTTGAACTCAGCGCCCCAGCGTGGGGCATCTTCCTCTTCGCGTAACGCCCAGAAAATAGGCTGTGGTCCGATGCGTGCATCGATGCCGCCGCCACCATAGAAGCCGCGCTTGGGATCCGAATCGTAGAAGTCATGGACGATGCGCGTGACCTGCGCACTCTTGTATTCGTTGAGCGGATGCTCGAACACTGCGCCGACTTCCCCACCAGTGTTGAACATGAGGTACTTGCCGACGAGGCCGCTCGAGTTTGCGAGTCCGTCGGGAAAGCGGCTGTTGGCCGAATTGAGCAGCAGCCGCGGGGTCTCCGCGCCATTGGCACACAACACTACCGCGCGGGCCTTCTGAAAATTCTCACGCTTCTGCACATCGAAGTAGCTGACGCCCGTGACCCGACCGCGCTGATCGGTCGGCACGTTGAAGACGTAACTGTCGGCTCTGACTTCACAACGGCCTGTGGCCTCGGCCTCGGGGATCATCGTGTAGAGCGATGAAGACTTCGCCATCACCTCGCAGCCATAGCCCATGCAGAAGCCGCAATGCACGCAGCCTGGCCGGCCACGATAGGCCACCGAGTTGATCGCCATGGGAGCGGGAAACGGATGCAGACCCAGCTTGCGGGCACCACGCTCGAACAGCACGCCTGAGGACTTCACCGGCATCGGCGGCATCGGGTAGGGACGCGAGCGCGGCGGGTCGAACGGACTCGCGCCCGCCAGACCGGAGACGCCCACCTCCCACTCGACCTTGGTGTAGTAGGGCTCGAGCTCCGCGTAGGTGATCGGCCAGTCGTCGAACCCGGTGCCCGAAATCGCTGCCGAGCCGGCCGCGCTCGATGAAATCGATCTCGTGGAAGCGCCAGTAGTTGGCGGTGAAATGCACGCTGCTGCCGCCGACGCGACGTGCGTAGAAGAGCGGATTGATATCGCGCGCTCGCTCCGCGGTGTCGTGGGGGTCCCGGCGGAAAGTCTGCGGTGACCGGATTGGGTCGTTGACGATGCCGTTCAGCACCCAGTACTTGAACTCGTCGTGTTCCCAGTCACTCGCACGCCAGTACGGGCCCTGCTCGAACAGGACTACATCGAAACCGGCCTGCGACAGCTCGCGCGCCATGACGCCGCCGGCCGCACCTGAGCCAACCACCACAAAATCGACCGTTTCGCCGGGACGGAAACGCCGTGCACTCATGCCTTGCTTCCGGTGTCCGTATACGGGACGAATCCGGGATAGTCCTTGTCGTAGTAGCCGAAGGGCGGTTCGAAGACGTGGCGGTCTTCGAAGCCGATCAGCTGCCAGCCAAGGCCGTCATGGTTGCCGCCGTATTTCGGGCTTGCGAGCAGGCCGGCGACGGTGAGAAAGCGCAGCCAGCCAAAGAATGGAGTCCGTTCGACACTCGTGAGGTAGGCTCGCTGGCGCTCATCGCTCAGAGTGGCGAACGCCGCTCCGGAGTTTGCGCTTTGGCAGCCGCTACGAAACTCCGCCAGCCCCTTGTGAAAGGCATCGGCCTGCGCGGCGAAGAAGTCCGCAAACGCCAGGTCGATGAAATTGCACCACGCGTGCTTCACGCGCGCCGGGAGTCGCACCGCTCGGAACGATCTGCGCAGTCACGGCATCGACGTCCGCGGCTTCATCTGCAGTCAGAAACTTGAAACCGGCGGTCGCACCGCTTGTGGCACGCTCGTGCGCCGCGTGCGCGGCGGCCTTGACCTGCGGCCAGTTAGCCAGCAGCCAGCCGGCCCCGAGCGTGGCGGCCGAGGATCCAAGAAATGAGCGACGCGAATTCTTCAGCGAAGGATTGTCTTCACCGGGCATGGTCCATCCCCCTGGAGTGTAGAGTCAGGATTGTGCGGCAGGCGCGTAAGCGATGCATTCGATTTCAAGGCGCCCACCGCGAGCCAGGCCGTTGACGCCGAGCGCGCTGCGAGCGGGGTAGGGAGCCTTGAAATACTGCTTGTAAATGTCGTTGAACTTCGCCCATTCATTGATATCGGCGAGAAACACGGTGCACTTCACCACGTCCGCGAGCGAGCGCCCGTTGCGCTCCAGCACCGATTTCATGTTTTCAATCGCCTGGCGAGCTTCGGGCTCGAGGCCGCCGGGCACGAGCTGGCCAGTAGCGGAATCGACGCCCATTTGTCCGGCGAGGAAAAGCACATCCCCAGCGCGCACGGCTTCTGAGAAGGGAAGGTTGCGCTGAAGTGCGGCGGGCGAGTTGAGGAACTCTGGCTTGGAGGCTGGCTTTGTAGCGCCCTGCGAGCAGGCCGCAAGGAATACGAGGAACGAAAAACAGGCGGCTTTGAAATTCATGGCGACATCTCCGAGTTGCCGTTGCACATCACACATACGAAAGTTCTACTCGACTGCCTTCACCGCATGGATCAACTGGCTGACCGCGGCCTGCCCGTCTCCATAGAGCATGCGGGTCTGATCGAGATAGAAGAGCGCATTCTCGATTCCTGAAAACCCCTGTCCCTGGCCGCGCTTGATGACGATCACGTTCTTCGCCTTGTCGGCGTTCAGGATCGGCATGCCGTAGATCGGGCTCGAACGATCGGTACGCGCCACGGGATTCACGACGTCGTTCGCGCCGATGATGAGCGCGACGTCCGCGGTCTCGAACTCCGCGTTGATTTCCTCGAGGTCCGCGATCAGGTCGTAGGGCACGCCCGCCTCGGCGAGCAGCACGTTCATGTGGCCGGGCATGCGGCCCGCCACGGGGTGTATCGCGAAGCGCACCGTCACACCGCGCTCGATCAGGAGCTGCGTCAGTTCCCACACCTTGTGCTGGGCCTGCGCCACCGCCATGCCGTAGCCGGGCACGATGATCACTTTCTGCGCGAACGCCATCATCACGCCGACATCCGCGGCCTCGATGGGCTTGAGGCTGCCCTTCACTTCGCCCCCGGCAGCGGCGGCAGACTCGCCGAAGCCGCTGAACAGGACGTTGCCCAGCGAGCGATTCATCGCCTTCGCCATCAACTGGGTGAGCAGGGTACCGGCCGAACCGACGACAGTACCGGCGATGATCATCGCGGCGTTGTTGAGCACGAAGCCTTCGAAGCCAACCGCCAGACCAGTGAGCGCGTTGTAGAGGGAGATCACGACCGGCATGTCGGCGCCGCCGATCGGCAATGTCATGGTGATGCCGAGTACGAGGGCCAGCGCGAAGAACGCGACCACGATGTTGGGCGAAGCGTTGATGTCGAGCGCAATGAAGCCGCCTGCCACCAGCGCGATGACGAGCAGCATCATGTTGATCGTTTGCTGGCCGCGGAATCGCAGGCTCCGCTTGATCAGGCCCTGGAGTTTCCCAAACGCAATCAGGCTGCCGCTGAATGATACGGAGCCGATCATCCCGCCCAGGACCGCAAGACTCACGGTGGTGGTGGCATGGGTCTCACCGCGAAACAATTCGACCGCCGCGATCGCCGCCGCCGCGCCGCCGCCCATGCCGTTGTAGAGCGCGATCATCTGCGGCATGTCGGTCATGGCGACGCGCTTGCCGGTCCACCATGCGAGTAGCCCGCCGATGAAGATTGCGGTGACGATCAGGAAATAGTTGCCGGCGATCTGCGGCGCAAGGAAGGTGACCAGCGTCGCGACCAGCATGCCCCAGCCGGCCCAGATGACGCCGCTCTTGGCGGTCTTGGGCGAGCTCATCCGCTTCAGGCCCATGATGAAAAGGAAGGCGGTCAGCAGGTAGCTCACATTGACGAGGAGCGATGCGACCTGCGGGCTCAGCGGCGAGCTCATCGCTTCTTCTCCCCGCTGGCCTTGAACATCTCGAGCATCCGTTCGGTCACGACGTAGCCGCCGACTGCGTTACCCGCGGCGAGGACCACGCCGATGAAGCCGATGATGATCCCGAGCGTCGAGCTCGCCTGGCCCAGCGCGACCATCGCGCCGACCAGCACGATGCCGTGCACGAAGTTCGAGCCCGACATGAGTGGTGTATGCAGGATCACGGGTACCCGGGCGATCACCTCGTAGCCGGTGAATGCTGCGAGCATGAAGATATAGAGCGCGATGATGCCGTCGATCATGACTCCACCGTTTTGCGGGTTGCTTCGTGCCGGATCGTGCCCTCGTGCGTCAGGCAGGACTGCGCGAATACTTCGTCATTCCAGTCGATCCTGAGCTCGCCCTTGTCGATCGCGGGCTTGAGGAAATTGAGGAGATTGCGCGCGTACATCTCGCTCGCGTGATAGGCGAGCTGGCTGGGCAGGTTCACCGGGCCGACGATCTTGACGCCCCGGTGCAGCAACCGTCTCACCGGCGCGCGTCAGCTCGCAGTTGCCACCGGACTCCGCGGCGATGTCGACGATGACGGCACCGGTCTTCATCCGCTCGACCGCCGCCCGTGAAACGATCCGCGGCGCGGTTCGACCGGGCACGGCAGCAGTCGTGATCACGACATCCGCCGCCGCAATCCGCTGATCGAGCACCTCCTGTTGCTTGCGCTTTTCTTCTTCCGTCAGCTCGCGGGCGTAGCCACCAGTCCCCTCGGCACTGACGCCCGTGTCGACGAACTTCGCGCCGAGCGATTTCACCTGTTCCCGGGTGGCACTGCGCACATCGTAGGCCTCGACGACGGCACCGAGGCGGCGCGCGCTCGCGATCGCCTGCAGCCCCGCCACGCCCGCACCGACGACAAGGACCTGCGCGGGTCGAATCGTGCCGGCGGCGGTCGTCAGCATCGGGAAGAACTTGTCGAGAGTGGTGGCCGCGATGAGCACGGCCTTGTAGCCGGCGGCGGCCGCCTGCGAGGACAAAGCATCCATCGACTGGGCGCGTGAGATGCGTGGCACGAATTCCATCGCGAAGCTCGTAATACCGCGATCACGCATCGCGCGCACGGCATCGGCGCGCTGGTGCGCCTGCATGAAGCCGATGACCACCGCACCCTTGCGCAGCGCCGAGATCTCTGCGGTCGTCGGCGGCTGGACCTTGAGGAGAACGTCCGCGGTCTCGAGCACGGCCTGTGCGGCCGGCAAAAACTCGGTGTTCTTGAACGCGGAATCCGGGAACTGGGCAGCCTCCCCCGCGCCGCGCTCGATCACGATACGTGCGCCCAAGGCGGCAAATTTGCCGGCTACTTCCGGAACCAGGGCCACGCGCGACTCATTTGGCGCGACCTCTTTGAGCGCGCCAATCACCACTGGCATGTCGCCTCCAAGGGAAACATGGCGCGCCTGTGGCCACAAAGCCACGGCAGCCAAATTTTGTCTTTAACTTTGAACGGCTTGCGGCGTTGAATTATTGCACAGTCCTGCCGTATCTTACACGCGGCTGAGCCACGACTATGAGCAAGACCGACGCCAAGGTTGCGATCCACGAGTGGGACGATGAGCGGACCCTCATCGTACCCGCGTCGCATCGCGCGTTATCCCAGCAGGTGTTGCGCACCGATGTGTCCGGCATGCCGCTGGAGTGGATCGACTACCGTGAGGCGGCGCGGCTCTATCACATGGAACAGGTCGCCTACTCGGTTGGAAGCCTTCTCTACCGGCTCTACGGCGGCACGAACGCACGCAGCGGTCGGCGCACTTGCGTGGCTGTGAGTTCGATCATCGCGACGATCGGGCACTCGCACAATCCTGGCAATCTGCGCGGTGATTACACACCGCCACTGAACAACCAGACGCTGTTCCGGCGCGACGGGCAGATCTGCATGTATTGCGGGATGCGCTTTCCGGTCTCGCAACTCTCGCGTGACCACATCCGCCCCTTCAGCCAGGGTGGCGGCGACAGCTGGACCAATGTCGTAGCGGCCTGCCGCCGCTGCAATAATGCCAAGGCCTCGCGCACGCCGGAGCAGGCGAAGATGCAGTTGATCGCGGTCCCGTTCACGCCGACCTACGCGGAATACATTTTTCTCAAGGGCCGCCGCGTGCTCGCCGACCAGATGGAATACCTGCGCGCTCACTTTCCACGCACCAGTCCACTGCACGATCGATTGCAACGCTGGCGCGCCTAGTCGCCGGTCCGCGGCACGCTATGCATGACTGGCCTGCGCTGGCGGCAAGCCTCTCCAAGACACTCGCCACGAAGGTGGCCGGGGAGCCCTCCGCGCGCGTGCAAGGCGGCTGCATCAATGAGAGCTACCGCTGGGAGAGTGCAGCCGGCCCCTTGTTCATCAAGATTGCGGTGCCGACTGCGCTCGATGCGCTCACGGCCGAGGCAGAGGGACTCGATGAGCTGGCTCGCGCCGAGGCGGTGAGGGTTCCGAAGGTTCGCGCGCTGGAACGACAGCGACGACTGCTTACCTGGCGCTCGAATGGATCGAATTCGCGCGCTCAACCAGCCGGGCCGAAGCCTTGCTCGGCGAGCAGCTCGCCACTCAACACCGCGCGATGGCATCGCAATTCGGATGGAAGCGCGACAACACGATCGGCAGCACGCCCCAACGCAACGGCACGAGCTCCGATTGGGTCGAATTCTTTCGCGAGCGTCGCCTGCGGACCCAGCTCGATCTTGCACTTCGCAACGGTTTCGCCGGGCGATTGCAGGAACGCGGGAACGTGCTGCTCGATCTCATGGGCGCCTACTTCAGCAGCTACCGGCCGGTTCCATCACTTCTTCATGGTGACCTGTGGGGCGGCAACTGGGGCGTCGATGCGGCGGGCGTCCCGCTGATCTTCGACCCGGCGGTGTACTACGGCGATCGCGAGGCGGACCTCGCGATGACACGTCTGTTCGGCGGCTTCGGCAATGCGTTCTACACCGCGTATCACAGCAACTGGCCTCTGGATCAGGCCGCAGGTTCGCGCCGCGGCCTGTACAACCTGTATCACGTGCTCAATCACGCGAACCTGTTTGGCGGCGCGTACGCCGGAGCAGGCGCTTTCGATGATCGATCACCTGCTGGCGGAGCTGGGCCACTGAGAAGCGCAAATCGGGCAGAACCCGCCGCTCCAGCGCCGCCGGGGGACGACGCGGAGACGGCGGTGGAGGGTCACGGGTGACGCTCCATCTACTTGGACGCGAGCACCGGCTTGCTTTCCCCGCGATGCAGAGCCGTAAGCTGCGGACGGTTCACCTTCGTAACCGCGTCCTCGAGCGTCGCGCTATAGCAGCGCTCTAAGTTCTTCTGCCGGGTGGCATCCCAGGGCGAGGAGCCGTCGGTGCAGGCGAGGCGGGCACTCAGCTGGATGCGGCGATAGAGGTCGGCGACGGCCGCGGAATTGTTGAAGTCGAGATCGTCGAAGGACACCTTGATGCCCGAGTTGTCCGTCGGCTTCGCTGCTGGTTCGCCGGCGCCTGCTTGCAGCGAAAGGCTCGCCAGGCAACCTGCGAAGGTCAGAGTTGCGAGTTTCGTGGTCAGTGCGTTCATTTCAGTTCTCCCGTTGATCCTGTTTGGTTCTGCCGCCTTCCAGTTCGGATTTCGGCGGGCCGGGCACAGGATCGCTTTCGGGGCCTGAAGAATCTTGGGCGGAATTGAAACTGTCTGAAATCCTCTGAAGACCGGCGGACGCGGGGAAGAGCAGAGGCGCGGCGCTCAGAGCCAGTACGAGAACAGCCCGCTCATGAACTCGAGCATGCGTTCGCTGGCCGGCCGCTCGCTCCAGGCCTTCGGGTCAATGCGCTGAGAGTTTTCCAGGTCTTTCTGGAAGACTCTTTCCATATCGCGCGCGAGGTCTGCGCTCACTACGGCGGCGTTGAGCTCGTTGTTGTGCACGAAGCTGCGGGGATCGATGTTGCATGAGCCGATGGTCGACCACACGCCGTCGACTACGGCGTCTTCGCATGCAGCAGTGCTTCGTTGTGTTCATAGAGCGAGATGCCACTTTCCAGCAGCTCGCCGTAGGTCGCACGCGAGGCGTAGTAGATGGGTCGCGAATCGGTGAATCCCGGAACGATGATCCGGATGTCGACGCCGCGCTTCGCCGCCAGGATCAATTCCTGGCGCAGCTCAGGGTTGGGAGCGAAGTAGGCCTGCTGGATCCAGATCTTGCGCGTGGCGTTGCGGATCGCCGCCAGGTAGGCCGTGTAGATGCGGAATTCGCTGTTAGTCGCCACCCTCGCTCGGCACGACCTGCACGAGGTCCTCACCGACTTCGTCGAGCGGCGGATACAGGCCGCGCGTCTGCGGATCGAGAGGCTTGCCGAGACGCGTCCAGGTCTGAACGAACAATTCCTGCAGTTGCTTGACCGCCGGTCCGCGAACTTCGACCTGCGTATCGCGCCAGCCGGACTTCACACCCGCTTCCGGACCCGGGCGACTGGTCGATGACTTCGAGTACGTGCTGCTGATATTGATGCCGCCGGTGAACGCGACAGTGCCGTCGATCACGACCAGCTTGCGATGATCCCGGTTATTGATCTTGTCGATCGAGCTCGGCTTCAGCGGGTGAAACTCGGCGACCTCGATTCCCTGCGTGGCCATTGCATCGAAGAACGCTCGACTGCTCGCGACACTTCCGACGGCATCGTAGATGATGCGCACCGCCACGCCCTGCTGGTGCTTGCGCCGCAGCGCATCCGCGAAGCGTTGGCCGATCTCATCGTCTGCAAATATGTAGGTCTCGATGTGGATGTGGTCGTGCGCCTTCTCTACAGCGGCAAGCATCGCCTGGTAGGTCTTCGGGCCATCGATCAACAGGCGCGCATGATTGCCACGAATCAGCGGCACACCGGTCTGTGCCTGAATCGCGGTGACCAGTTGTTCCGCCCGGCGGCGCGAGACCGCAGTGGCGACTGCCTCGTCGATCGCATCTTCTGCCTGGGCGGGCGAGACCTGACCCGTGGCCGCGAGGACGACCGGCGTCGCAGCTTGAGGCTCTAGATCGGACTTAGGCGGCCCGTGCCAAGCGCACGCGAATGCCAGCAGCGCACACAGTGCGACGATGCCGTGGGCCAGGGTACCGCGCGGCATGCTTCTCCCAACTGCGACGGTCAGTCAGATCGGGCGGTGCTGATCTGGGGAGTCCGGGCTTGCCTGGGGCTGCGACGCGGCCTTGATCCGCCGTTCGATGTGACGTCCGAAATCACGCACCTGGCGATCCGCGACTTCGCGGATCATTCCATAGCGCTGCTCGATCACGCCGGCGAGATACGCCGAGTTGCCATCGGTGCGCGCCAGATCCTCTTCGGTGAGTCTGGCCCAGCGTCGACGTAGCAAGCCCTTGAGGCGATGCCACTGATCAGCGATTACATCGTTCGTCATCGTCAGTACTCCTCGCAATTTCGGCCCGATGCCGCGCCACGCGGAGATCGGCGCTGGTAAGTGATGCGAGGATCGTGCCGAAAGCGGGGCTGTACATTGAAACAGCGGTTAGGCGCGATTCGAGGGTCCCGCTGCGCAAAAAATACAAGGCGGAGCTGTCGGCCAGCGAACTTCGCGCCGCACGGTACGGTAGTAGTTACGCGAGGTAGTGGGGTTGAGCGGGTCTAATGACCTGGCGGCAGCGAGACAGTGCCGGCTATGTCAGCAGTCTTGATGTCGCCGCTTCCCTTGCTGCCGATCGTGAAGGTGCCGCCGACTCGCTCCACATCGACGCCGCCCGAGCTGTCGGAATCGATGTTGACGTTGCCTTTGACGTCGGCGATGTCGATGTCGCCCGAGCTGTCCTGCGCCACACGAACACCCTTGCCGATGTGCCGGATCGTCATCGAGCCGGAGCTGTCGGAACTCACCAGGACATCGCCCTGCACTTCGTCGACTTCGATTTCACCGGAGCTGTCCTCGAGCTGCACATTGCCCGGAGACGTGCCGGATCTCGATGTCGCCGGAACTGTCCCGTACCCTGAGGTCACCCTTGATGTCTTCGATGGTGAGCTCACCGGAGCTGTCAGTGATGTCGGAGGAGGCCAGCCCCTGAAACCTGGCGTCGCCGCTCGAGTCGACCGCAACCAGCGGCAGGTTGTCCGGCAGATCGATGTTGAGATCGAGAATCGCGAAGGCGTGGCCCTGGATCGCGTCGACGTCGGGCATCTGCACGTCGACGTGAATCACATCGCCTTCGCGAGTGACCTTGAGCTGGATCTGCTCGAGGAGTTCCTGCGTCGAAGCGCACGCCCGGCCGACTGCCGACACTTCACCGGCACCGTGCTTGCCGGTCACCTTCAGCTCGCCCGCACCGGCACGAATCTCGACGCGCTTGGCACCCGCTACGGAGATCCCGCCGGTGCGTTGCGCCGTGAACTTGCATTCGTCGGCATGCGCGGTGATGAATGCCACCGCGCCCAGCAGCGCGCACAGCACGAGTTGTAGTCCCTTGGACATGATCTTCCCCTGGTCAGGCCTCGAAATCTGTCCGGTTGGATGGGTGCGGGGTCGAAAAGGTTTAGCGCCCAGATTATTCTCGACGCCCGAACCGGCGGATGCCTCCGCCCGGCACTGACCCCGAGGGCAATGCGCGCCATGGCGAAGAAGAACATCGAGTCGATCCTGCACGAGGAACGGCAATTTGAGCCCAGCCCCGAATTCCGGGCCCGCGCACGCCTGAAGCCGAAGGACCTCGAGGCCTTGCAGCGCAAGGCAGCGCAGGATCATGTCGGGTTCTGGGCGGATCTCGCCCGCGAACAGCTCACCTGGCACCGGCCGTTCTCGATCGCCTTCGACGATCACCATGCGCCCAATTTCCGCTGGTTCATCGATGGCGATCTCAACGTCTGCTACAACGTGCTCGACGTGCACCTCGAGGAGCGCGGCCACAAGACCGCGATCATTTTCGAAGGCGAGCCAGGCGACACGCGGCGCCTGAGCTATCGCGAGCTGCACTCGGAGGTGTGCCGCTTCGCGAACGCTCTGCGCGCACTTGGCATCCACAAGGGCGACCGCGTCGTGATCTACATGCCGCTGGTGCCCGAGATCGTGATCGCGATGCTCGCGTGCGCGCGGATCGGCGCGGTGCATTCGGTGGTGTTCGGTGGCTTCTCGGCCCCCTCGCTGCGCGATCGCATCGAGGATGCGGGGGCGCGCCTCGTGATCACGGCCGACGGCGGCAATCGTGGCGGGCACGTGATCCCGCTCAAGGCCACCACCGACAAGGCGCTTGCAGGCGCCTGCCCGACGATCCAGCACGTGATCGTGTATCGGCGCACGGGTTTCGAGATCCCGATGCAGGAGGGGCGCGACCTGTGGTGGCACGACGTCATCGCCGGCCAGTCGCCGGTGTGCGAGCCGGAGTTCGTCAACGCCGAGCATCCGCTGTACCTGCTGTACACCTCAGGCTCGACCGGCAAGCCCAAGGGCATCCAGCACAGCAGCGCCGGTTATCTGCTCGGCGCCAAGGTGACGTGCCAGTGGGTGTTCGACCTCAACGATTCGGACGTCTTCTGGTGTACCGCGGATGTCGGCTGGGTCACGGGGCACAGCTATGTCGCCTACGGCCCGCTGTCGAATGGCGCCACCGTCGTGATGTACGAAGGCGCACCGACCATTCCCGATGCCGGGCGCTTCTGGAAGATCTGTGAAACCCACGGCGTCACCGTGTTCTACACCGCTCCCACCGCGATCCGTGCGCTGATGAAGCTCGGCGAGGAATATCCGCGCCGTTACGACCTCAGCAAGCTGCGATTGCTCGGCAGCGTCGGGGAGCCGATCAACCCCGAGGCCTGGATGTGGTATCAGCGCGTGATCGGCAAGGGCCGCTGCCCGATCGTCGACACGTGGTGGCAGACGGAGACCGGCTGCATCCTGATTTCGCCGGTTCCCGGCGTCACGCCGACCAAGCCGGGCTCGTGCACGCGTCCTCTGCCCGGCATCGTCGCCGACATCGTGGACGAGGAGGGCAACGCCGTGCTCGAGCCCGATCACGGCGGGTTCCTCGTGATTCGCAAGCCCTGGCCGTCCATGCTGCGCACGATCTGGGGCGACAACCAGCGCTACATCTCGACCTACTGGGAGCGATTCCAGCGGCGCTTCTACGTCGCCGGCGACAGCGCACATCGTGACCGCGACGGCTACTACTGGATCATGGGTCGCATCGATGACGTGCTCAACGTCGCCGGTCATCGCCTCGGCACGATGGAGATCGAGTCCGCACTCGTCGCGCACGTTCGTGTGGCTGAGGCGGCCGTCGTGGGTCGCCCGCACGAAATCAAAGGCGAATCCGTGTTCGCCTACGTCGTATGCAAGGGCTCGCGGCCGACCGGCAACACGAGTGCGTTCGAAAAGGAATTGCGCGAATGGGTTTCCGAGCAACTCGGCGCGATCGCGAGGCCCGACGACATCCGCTTCGCCGACAATCTGCCCAAGACGCGCTCGGGCAAGATCATGCGTCGCCTGCTGCGCGCGATCGCGCGCGAGGAGGAGATCACGCAGGACGTCTCGACGCTCGAGAATCCGGCGATCATCGATCAGTTGCGCGGCGTGGATCGCTCAGCCGTGGCCACGGCGACGGCGCGAAAGGCCTCACGCAAACGTGCCGCACCGGGCAAGGCGAGCACGAGCAAGAAGCGTCCGCTGCGTACGAAGAAGCCGAGCAGGCCGGCGAAGGCCCGGATGGCCGGGCGGCGGGGAAAGACTCGCCCGACCACCCGGCGGCGCAGCGCGAAACACAAGTAGACGGCCGATGCCGGCCCCGGCGGCGCGTATTGGGGCGTGCGCCTAGCACCTCTGTGAGATTCACGCAACACAAGTGGCAGGGTCCCTGCTGCCACTTTTCCCCTGTGATGTTTCGCGGGATACTCGGCCGTCATCGAAATGCAACAGCCGCACCCGCGGCCCGAACGAATGAGGGGAGAGCGATATGAGACACGTTCCAATCCTCGTAGCGTTGGCGGTCGCCAGCGCCTTGCCGATCGCGGCCAGTGCGCAGCAGCAGCCTGCAAACGAAACTCAAATTGGAGAAGTCGTCGTCACGGGTACCCGCAAGGCGGGCCTGTCACCGACAGAAACGCTGTCACCCGTCGACCAGATCAGCGGTGACCTGATCAGTAACCAGGGGTCGTTCGACCTGACCGATGCGCTGACCAAGGTCGTCCCTGCGCTCAACACGCAACGCTACCCGATCGCCGACGGCACGGCCTTCGTGCGCCCGGTGAGCCTGCGCAATCTTTCGCCCGATCACACGCTGGTGATGGTGAACGGCTCGCGCGAGCACCGCTCCGCCCTCGTGAACCTGCAGCTCGCGCCTCTCGGCACGGTCAACCAGGGCGCGCAGGGGGTCGACTGGTCGAGGTTCCCTGCCGCCGCCATCGAGCGTGTGGAAGTCCTGCGCGACGGCGCATCCGCGCAATACGGCTCGGATGCGATCGCGGGCGTTGTGAACGTGATCCTGAAGAGCGCCAATCACGGCGGCTCGCTTTCGGGGCAGTACGGCGGATATTCCGAAAGTGACGGCGAGCGCTACACCATCAGCGGCAACGTCGGCCTGCCGCTCACTGCGGACGGCTTTGTCAACCTTACCGCCGAATACTCCGAGTCCGACGAGACCTCGCGCGGTGGAGCGCGACCGGACGCGCTCGCGGTAGGTGCCCTCGTCGGCACCAACCTGGTGCCCGAAGAGGGTCTGGGCCAGCGCTGGGGCGATCCGAACGTGGAGGCCTTCAAGGTCCTCGTCAATGCGGGAATCCCGTTTGCGAACGGGATGGAGCTCTATGGCCACGCCGATTACATGGACAACACCACGGTGTCCGACTTCTTCTATCGCGACCCGGTCATCGGCCCGCCCAACGCTCCTCAGGCCGCCGGGATCACGGCGCGTACCACGCTGATGATCGACAACGTCAACAACACGCCAGTGTCAGGGTCCCGACGGTCTGCCGGATCCCGCGAGCGCAGCGCTGGTCAACTCCATTACCGCGCAGGGTCTCAATCCGGCCGACTACCTCACGCCTGACGCCACGGCCCCGAGTGGCTGTCGTGCTGCTCAACCCGATCCACACGCTGTTTCCGGGCGGATATAACCCGGACTTCGGCGCTGATATCACGGACTTCGCTATCGCCGTTGGTTTACGCGGCGATATCAGCGAGACACTGACCTGGGATGTGCATGGGCGCTATGGCGAGGACAAAGTCGACTACGACCTCTCCGTGAGCATCAATCCGAGTCTCGGAAGCCTCTCGCCGACGTCGTTCAAGCCCGGCAAGCTCACACAGGAAGAGAGCGGGCTCAATCTCGACTTCGTCAAGACTTTCGCGAACTCGCCGCTCAACCTCGCGTTCGGTGCCGAGTACCGCAACGAGACCTACAAGATCGGACAGGGCGACCAGGCCTCCGTGGTCGCGGGACCCACCGCGGCGATCTTCGGAGTCGGCTCGGACGGCTTCCAGGGATTCCCTGCGGAATCGTCGGGCAGCTTCGAGAGCGACAGCTACGCCGCCTATATCGATGCCGAGACTGATCTGACCGATCGGCTGTCTGGCGCTGTAGCGTTCCGATACGAGGACTACGATGAGTTCGGCGACACCTTCGACTGGAAGATCTCGGGTCGCTTCGAGATCACCGACACCTTCGCGGTGAGAGCGACGGCCAACACGGGCTTCCGTGCACCGACCCCGGGTCAGGTGAATACCCTCAACGTGACGACGACGTCCGACTCTAGTGGCAACCTGATCCCGAACGGCACTTATCCCGTATCGGACCCGATCGCGATCGCGCTCGGCGCCGTGCCGCTGGTACCGGAGGAATCCGAGAACTATACCGCAGGACTCGTGTGGGCGCCGGTCAGCAACATGAGCGTGACGGCCGACTACTACCACATCAAGATCGATGATCGAATCGCGCTCCTGACCAACACCATCGGGGCCGCGCAGGTGGCGCAGCTGATTGCGGCGGGCATCCCGGCTGCGAGGGCCAACCTGCTCCTCGGCAGCAACGCCAATTTCTTCGTGAACGGCTTCGATTCAAAGGTCGACGGCATTGACCTGGCATTCACGGGGAATTACCAGCTGGGAGGCGGCGATCTGCTGGTCGATCTGCACTACAACTACAACCGGCAGGAGGTCGAGAACGTCAAGCCCAACACCATCAATGCTTCACGGGTGTACGACCTGGAGAACCAGGTGCCCGAGAACAGGGCGGTGCTGACGTTCGACTACTCCGCCCCCAACGGCTTCTCGGGGCTGGCGCGCCTGAACTACTACGGCTCGTGGTCTACGACGGGCGGCCTATTCAGCCCCGGTGACGCCTCCGACCAGTACGGCTACGACAGCGAGGTCCTGGTCGATCTCGAGGCGCGCTACACGTTCGCCGAGCGATACACGATCACGGTGGGCGGCGAAAACGTCTTCGACACGCTCCCCGGCGATGAGCAGGATCCAACGTCGGTGTTCCTCGGTGTGCGGCACTCGCTGACCTCACCGTTCGGATTCAACGGGGCGTTCTACTACGCGAGGTTGAGCGCGAGCTTCTAGAAGGGGGGAGGGGCCGCGTCGGCTATCTGACCAATCAGCCGAGGACTTACGGAGTGAGCCTGCTGGTCGACTTCTGAGACATGGGGCGCGGAGCGGCGTGGCGCGATTGATGTCGGAGCATACCGATCGATCGTGCCCGACAGGTCGCACTGTGCTGGAGGGGAGCAGCGAAGCAATCGCGACGCTGCTGACAGTTGGGCCGGCTGCCGCGAGTTCCTCCGCGGCAGCCCCGCCCGCTCCTGCAGGCACTGAGCTCTCCTTGACGCCTGCAGAATCGCGCGGTGCATTGACTGCGCCACCGCGCCGGACTCTTCAGGCCGGAGAGCGTGAGGACTTACCGCATCCGTCCTTGCTACCCGACTCGGGTTGATGACTGCCTCATCGCCTCGGCCTGAAGGCGGCGGCCGGCAATTTCTTTGAGCACCGCCATGCGCGCGCCATCATGGGCGCGCCCGATGAAATACTCGTGGCATCGGTGTGACGTGCAGATGACGGGCTGCAGCCCAGTCAATGCACGAGATCGCGCAGTTCCAGCGCCACCAGCCGTTGCCAGAGCAATTCCTGCGCGCTGCCGGGACGGTCGAGCTGCAGTCTGGCCAGAAACGGTCGGAGCGCGGCCGGAATTCCGCCGCGGAGCATTGCCGCCGCGATCGCGCCTGCCTTGCCCTTCAAGAGTGCCGGTTCGCTCGCGCAGACGTCCAAGCGCTTTGGCGAGCACGATCTCCTCGCTGGTGAAGTCGGTGCCGAACGGATAATCGGAAAAGAGTCCCGCGCGACGTTGGGCAGCCAGCATCTTTTCGCGCGATTCGGGCGTGTTGTTGCGATGGATGTCGGGAATGCGATAGTCGCGAGACAACTTCCCGGCAGCCTGCGCCTGGCGCAGCAGATCCTCCTGGAAGCGCGAGTCCGCGATGTTGATGAGCGCCGCGATCACTTCCCGGTCCTCGCGGCCACGAATCATCGCGATCCCGTATTCGGTGATCACGACATCGCGCAGGTGGCGCGGGATGGTGCAGTGACCGTAGTTCCACACGAGGTTGGAAACGGTTCGGCCGGCGCGGGTGCGCGTGCTGCGCACGCAAAGCACGGAATGCGCGCCCGGCAGCGCGTGTGCCATGGCTACGAAGTTGTACTGACCCCCGACACCGCTCACCACCCTGCCGTCCGCAAGGCCGTCGGAGATCGCGGCTCCAGTCAGCGTCATCATCATCGCCGTATTGATGAACCGGGCGTGCTGGCGTTGCTCGATGCGCAATGCCATGTCCGCGCCGTAAAGCTGATTGATGAAGCTGACGCTCGTCATGTTGAACTGGCGACGCTCGCTTTCCGGCAGATCGCGCAGCGCTGCGTAGAATCCCTTCGGGCCGAGGAAGAAACCACCGTGCAGCAGCACACCGTTCCTCAGGCGAACGCCGAGGGCGGAACGCGGCGAGTTTGCGGCGCACTTCGGGATTGCCGAGATCCGCTTCGAGCCAGGTCCCCGACGGCAGGCCGATGCGTCCGTCGGCGAACCTGCATTCGCTGCTGAAGACGCCGACGTGCTGAAGCGTCGCAAAATCACCCGCGCTCAGCCGGCCCGGCAGACCCGCTGCAATCAGTTGCTCCAGCAGTTCGGGCGTGACGCGCTCGCCGATCGTGCCTTCATTGAGCAGGCGCTGCAGTTGCAGCTGCGGAAACACGCGCCGCTTCAGGATTCCCGAGCGATACAGGTCGAGGTACCCGTCGACGAACATCTCCGAGCAACCGTACAGACCCTGCTGAAACGGCCCGGTGCCGCCGATTGCCTCGATGGCCGCGGCGGAGCGCGCGAGGACTCGCGCCGTCATCGAGCACCTGCCTCCAGGTCGGATTCTGCCGGTGGCGCAGTTGCAGGCAGTACACGATCGCATCGCCGAGTTCACCGATGCCGATCTGCAGCGTGCCGCCATCGCGCACCAGCGCACTGGCATGCAGCGCGATCGCGTAGTCGACCGTGCTGAGCGGCAGGTTCGGCGGGCAGAACAGGTCGAAGTCGTAGCGGGAATGATCGAGGAGGTAGTCGAACTCGCTCTCCGCGATCTCTGCGTCTCCGAACATGAAGGGGAGCTGGCGGTGCACCTCGCCAATGGCAAGCATGTCGCGACCCTGCGTGCCGGGCGCGGCGCAGCTGTGGCAGCAGGTCGAGCGTCACGTCCGGATTGCAGCTCAGGCTGAGGCTCGTCCGGTTCTCGACGGTGCGCCTTGCCACCAGGTGAGCGATGACGTTGACGCCGCGACGCAGGACTTCGGCACCGACGTGCGTGTAGTTCGCGCTCAGGTAGTGCTGCTGGGCGTAAGGCACATTGAGATACGCTCCCGGCTCCAGGAAGAATTCGACCACCTCGATATTTGACGGCAGCGTTCCGGCGCGCACGGCGGCGACGTAGTCGAGCTCCGGGTAGTTGCCGAAGACGCGCGCGACGAAGGGCTCGAGGAAGCGGCGCTCGAGCTCATTTGTGGCCGAGGGCTTGCGCAGGCTCAGCGCGGTGAAGATGCGCAGCTCGATCTTCGGATCGCGCACCGCGCGCCGATAGAACTCATTCACCAGGGGATTGGGCTTGCCGAGCGCCAGCGGGCAGGGCCAGCACGATACGGCCGCCGAGACGGCGCAGAGCCGCATCGACGCATTCGCCGACGTCGTCGAACGCTTGCGTCATGGGACTCGCACACCCGGCCGGGGACTATTTCGGCAGCAGGCGCAGTTCGAACGTGACTCTCACTTCGTTGGCGACCACCGAGGTGTCCTTCCAATCGCCCTGGCCGACACCGTAATCGAGGCGATTGACCGTCACGCCGCCCTTGAGCCAGGCGACCGGCTTGCCTCCTTCCTGCGCGGTCTGAAAGGTGAATGGCAGGCGGATCTCGTGCGTCACGTCGCGAACCGTGAGTTTGCCCGTCGCCTCGTATTGCCCCGCGGCCTTGCGCGTGAAGGCGGAAGTCACGAAGTGGGCGGTCGGGTACTTCGTGGAGTCGAAGAGGTCCTTGTCACGCAGCACGGTGTCGCGATCGCTGTCCTGTGTGTTGACCGATTGGGTCGTGACCTGCACATCGAAGTGGCTGGCGGCGAGGTTGGCGTCGGCGAATGCGATCTGGGCCGTGAATTTGTCGAACCGGCCATCGACATCACCGCCGCTCTGCTTCGCCGTGAAGCCCAGCCAGCTCTTCGCCGGATCCACCGCGTAGCTCGTGGCGCCGGCCGCCGGAGTCGCCGCAGCCGCCGGAGTCGCCGCGGAGTGCACCGGAGTCGCCGCGGCAGCGGCGGAAGTCTGCGCTGCGGCCGCGGCTGGCGAGGGGCTAGGCGCAGGACCGCAGGCCAGCACCATCGTGGAGCAAAGCACCAAAGAAGAGAGTGGCGTGCGTTCTACGCATTGATCACCTCGGCGTTCGGGATGAAAACGGCAACATGCGCCGCAGCACGTCGTCTTTGAGCACGAAATGATGTTTAAGTGCCGCGGCGATGTGCAGCACGGCGAGACGCCACCAGGATCTTGAACAGCGTCTCGTGCACCTCGTGCATCACGTCGGCCGTTTGCTTGTCAGGCGTCATGAGGTTGGGCAACGTAAACCAGCCGAAGTAGCTCACCGGAAAGTTGGACGCGGTGGACAGCATCCACCCGGTGATCGGCATCGCGAACAGAAGGAAGTACAGGCCGAAGTGCGTGACGTGCGCGAGCACGCGCTCGTAGGGTTTGAGTGTATCGGGCAGGGGTGGCACGGGATTCATCCAGCGCCACAGCAGTCGCAACGTGGCGAGCGCCAGGATGGTGATGCCGATGGACTTGTGCCGGGCCAGGACTGCAAATTTTTCCAGGCCCAGGGGCAGGTCATGCGCGGTCCGCGCCAGCAGGTACTGCACGATGATCAGTGCCACGATCACCCAATGAAAGGTCTGCGAGAGCGCGCCCCATCGAATCACGGTATTGCGAAACTGCATGGCCTCTCCACGGTCGGAAATGGATCTGCAACTGAAGTCGGGGTCGTGCCCCGAAGCGTGCCACCATAATGGAATCGCTCGATGTTGCTCAACTTCGCCTGGCATCCGGCGCCTCATCACTTTGCACTCCCTGTGGCATAGTGGGACGCGTCCGGACTCTCGGCTCATCACCCTGAATAGACGGTGAAACCATGATTCGCCTGCTTCGTTCGATCGCGATTCTGGCCTTGTGCGCAGCGCTGCTGGGCTGCCCGGCAGCGCAACGACCCGAGGTTCCGACCGGGCCGACACCGACTACGGGTATCCCGGAACGTGACATCAGGGGCGCAACGGTGTTCCAGGTCCGATCCGAGGAGTCACTGGTCCGCATCCTGACGTACAAGGGCGGAGCGTTTTCCGCCGCGGGCCACAACCACGTGATCGCATCTCACAACCTCACCGGCAAGGTGTACGTGCACGAGGACGTTGCCCATTGCGCTTTCGACCTGGTGATGCCGGTGACGCTGCTGGAGGTCGACGAAGCGAACCTCCGGGCGCAGGAGGGCGAGGATTTCAAGGCCGAGGTCCCCGACTCCGCCAAGGAGGGCACACGCAAGAACCTGCTCGGAGAATCGCTCCTTGACGGCGAGCACTATCCCGGAATCGAGCTGAGCTCGACGACAATCGAGGGCACGCGGGAAGCGATGCAGGCGACGGTCAGAGTGAAGGTGAAGGACCAGGAACACGATATCCAGGTCCCGGTCGCAGTGAAGTACGAAGGGGATCACCTCACGGCGAGCGGGAGAATTCTCCGTCAAGCAGTCGGAGCTCGGCCTCAAGCCCTTCAGCGTGCTCGGCGGCGCGCTGCAGGTGCAGGATCAGATGAAGGTGAAGTTCTCGGTGCTCGCAGCGAAGAAGACGGGCTGAGGCGAGCGCCGTTCAAAAGCGCTCCTTGGTCTCGACCAGGAGCTGCACCTTGCTGATCGACGGATCGCCATCGAGCGGAAACGCGAGATCGATGTGAATGATATTGCCGAGCCCGGAGCGACTGCTCCCGAGGCGCAGGCCGATGCCAATGTCCTTCAGCAGCCCCAGGCTCGGAGTACTCAACGGCGCCTCGCCCCAGGTGCGACCCATGTCGATGAATGCCGCTGCACCCACGCGGAAGAGCCGAAACGGGTACCAGTCGGTGAAGTAGCGCTGTTCCAGGGTCAGGAGCGCACGCGCTTCGCCACCCTGGTAGCGAAGCGGATAGCCACGCAGACCGTTGTCGCCGCCGAGCAGGATCTGATTGTCGAGATCGAGGTTGTGACCGGCCGTGCCCTGCAGCGTCGCGAAGAACAGCCAATTGCGCGACTGCTGCACGTAGTAGCGAATCGCCGCGTCCAGTAGCGGTGTTGTCGAGCGTCGCCGTCCTCATAGCGGCCATGAAGCGCGCCGGCATACAGGAGCGTCGAGGCCGGTGTCGGTGACATGCCATGGCCGGCGGTGCTGCGAATACCACGGCGCTCCGGTCCGCGCCGAATGCCGGATCACTGAGTCCCAGGCGCCCGGTGACGCGCGTGCCGAGGAAGAAATCCTCGGTGCGTTCGATCTCGTCGTGGTTCTTGAGCTTGCGGTAGCTGTCTTCGACCAGGTCGAAGCCGACCCACGGATAGACGAGCTTGCGATTCTCGGGCACGAGGGTCGTGGCTCCGGCCGCGGGCAGCGCCTGGAACTGCCGCTCGTCGAAAGTGAAACCGAATGTCAGGCGATGCGCCCAACCATCCTGCAGGCCTGGTGAGATGCCCCCGTAGATGTCGGCGAAGCGGCGCTGCTCGCTGAACTGGTTGACGATTTCGCCCAGGTCGTAGAGCGAATCGACGCGCTCATCATCGGCAAGAGCGATTCCTCCGGCACGCCGCGTATCGAGCGAGTAGAAGGGCCGGTCGACGAGCAGCTCGTGGCGCGAGCCGTCACTGTTGTTCGCATAGCTCGCCTGCAGGTTGATGCGGCTGCCGACGAGATTCGCGTCCTTGAATTCGAGCAGGTTCTCATCGCGATCGATGCCGGACTTGTGAGAGGCGGAAATGGATTGTCCCCAGCCGAGCAGGTTCAGCTCCTCGAGTCTCGATTCCGGCGGTGTTCTTCCCGCCGTGCCGGCCGAAAGAAATGCCCGGATTGAGTGTCCACACATCGCGCGTGACGACTTCGACGTCGACTTTACCGTCGTGATACGCGACGGGCCGGATGGAAGCGTCGTAGAGGTAGCGGGCCGATCGCAACAGCCGCTCGGATTCCTCCATCAGCCGCTTCGAGTATCGATCGCCGCTGCTGAACAGGAGCTGGCGCCGGATGACCTCTTCGCGCGTGGCTGATGTGCAGGCGGTTGGCGAGGCGGAACAGTGTCGTGTCTTCCTTCGGATCCTCCAGGTCGAAGATGTTCTGGTTGACAATCCTGATCTCGCCGAACGACGCACCGGCGCCCTCGAGCTCGGCGTCAGACGGAAGCCACGTAGGTCCGGTGTGCAGCGGCGGGGGCGCTTCAATCGCGGTGTCGGCAGCGGCAGTGCCCTGCACGAGCAGAGCAATCAACAGCGCCGGCAGACATGAACGGATTGCGTGTCTCAGGGATTTCATCCGCTTGTGCGGTCACTGCGACACGCAGCGCCTCGCACAGGGTGAGACGGCTTCTCACGTTCGGAATCAATCGCGACGCAAGGTGCTCCACAGCGTTTTCACAACTCGCTCGACGTCCTCGTCCCGCATGGCCGGGAACAGCGGCAGGGTGAGCGTCTCGCGGCCGATGCGCAGTGCGTTCGGCCAGCGCTCCGGCACGTGACCGAGCTGTCGATAGAAAGTGAGCGCCGGAATGCTGGGATAGTGAACACCGGTGCCGATGCCCTGCTCATGCAGCGCGCGTTGCAGGCGCGGCCGCGTGTAGCCGAAGCTGCGCGTAGTCGATCAGCACGGCAAAGATGTGCCAGGAATGATCCTGGTCGCCGCGTTCCGGCAGGAGCAAGCCGTCCTGCTCCTGAAGCAGTTCGAAGTAGCGCGCAGCGAGTTCACGACGGCGGCGATTGAAGCTCTCGAGCTTCGCGAGTTGCGCGATCCCGATGCAGGCCGAGACGTCGGAAAAGTTGTACTTGCCACCGGCACGCACCACGTCGAGCTCGCCCTCGGCGTTGCGCTGGATGCCATGAAAGCGCAGCTGCTCGACCGCCGCGAGCACCGCCGCATCAGCAGTCACGATAGCGCCGCCCTCGATGGTCGTGATGTTCTTGTTGGGGTGGAAGCTGAAGCAGACGATGTCGCCGAACGAACCGATCCTGCGGCCGCGCCAGGCGGAACCGATGGCGTGCGCTGCGTCCTCGATCACGCGCAGGCCGTGGCGCGAGGCGAGTGCGTGTACGGCATCGAGGTCCGCAGACAGACCGGCGAAATGCACTGGCATGATGGCGCGGGTGCGCGGTGTCAGCGCCGCTTCGAGCTGCGCCGTCTCGATATTGCGATTGCGCAGCCCGACGTCGACAAAGACTGGCACCGCGCCGACGCGCACCACGACGTTGGCGGAAGCTGCGAAACTCATTGCCGGCACGATCACTTCGTCGCCCGGTCCGATCCCGGCTGCGACGAGCGCCATCTCGAGTGCGCCGGTCGCCGAGGTGCAGGATCGAACCTGCCGGCCGCCGCCGAGATACGCCGCGAGCTCGCCTTCGAAGCGCGTCACCTGCGGCCCGGTCGTGATCCAGCCGGAGCGCAGGACGTCCGCGACTCCGGCGATGGTTCTGCTCGTCGATCAGTCGGCCGGGTGAAGGGCAGGTAGTCTTTCATGGCGCAGCAGCCCGGGCGAGAACCACCACGCCGGCAACGATCAGCGGATGCCGCTCATCTTTGCGACCGTCAGCGCTTCGCCGAACAGAATCGCGGCTGCGAATGCATTGACGACGTAGCCGATCGAGAGCATGGGGTACGCAATGCTGACCGGTACGCGCGACAAGGCGCCGAGCCACAGCACCACGCTGATGCCGTAGCAGGCGAGGCCCGCCCACAGCGGCGCGGTGCGCAGCAATCCTTCGGCCGCGCTCCAGGAGACACTACCCGCATCGGACAGCAGCTCGCCGCTGGTGCGCGTCGCCGCTTTGAGCAGCAGCTGTGCTGCCGCATTGAGCAGCACACCGCCGAGCAAGCAGCAGCCAGGTGAGAGCGTTCATTGCCGGCTCACGATCAGGCGACGCAGATCACGGGCGCGTACCACCATGGGAACACCGTGCTGCTCCAGCAGCGCGTAGGTCTTCGGTTCGACGACCGCCAGCGCCTGTGGCAGATCGCGCCACTGCGATTCGAAGGCTTCCAGGCTCGGTATTCCCTTGTGCGGTTCGAACTGCAGGCCGAAAGTGAGCTCGCCCTGTTCGTCGACGAGTGTCATCGTGCGGCGCAGGTAGAAGGGCAGGGACTGATCGTAGGTGCGAACGCTGAACATCGGTACGTTCTGGTACAGGGCGGGTGGTAACTGGGCTGCGAGCGATTCGCCCGAATAGACCGTCTCCACCGCCCGCGCGCCCCACAGGAGAGCCGCTGCGCAAAGATAGCCGGTCGCGCCGACGATTGCAGCCAGTCGCAGGCTGTCGCCGTTGCGCGTGGCCAGGACACCGCCGATCAGGGCGATCACCGCGTCGACGAACAAGACCGGGCGCAGGTCGAAGAACAGTTCACCGCGTGGTGTTGCCGGTACTAATCGTGGCAGCAGGACAGCGAGCGTAAGAAAGGTCGCCCCGATGACCAGGAGCAGCACGCCCGTCTGGCGCAGGTCGCGACGCAGGCGCGTTTCCTCGATCGTCGCCATCAGCAACGCGACGGATGGGAAACATCGGCAGGATGTAGGGAACGAGCTTTGAGTCCGAGGCGGAAAAGAACACAAAGACGCTCACGCTCCAGATCCACAGGAAGCGTCGCACATCGAAGCGCTCTCGGTCGTCGATCGGCGCCAGCCGGTGAGCAGCGCGCGCACGGTGGGTATCGTCCACGGCAAAGAGCCCACGATGAGTATCCCGAGAAAGAACCACCACGGCTCGTAGCGATTCGAGACCATGGTGAGATAGCGCGCGAAGTGCTCGCGCACGATGAAGAAGTCAAAGAACTGTGGCACCTCGCGCTGCATGAGCAGCATCCACGGGAGTGCCAGCAGCAGGAAGAGCGTCAGGCCACTCGTTATCGAGAGCCGCCGCCAGATCGACCAGTGCCGTTGCACGAGCGAGTAGACAAGGAGCGTCAACGCCGGGAGGACCAGCGCCACGAGCCCCTTGGTGAGATACGCCCCGGCGGCAGCGGCCCAGGCGAGCCACATCCAGCGCCTGCGTTTCGAATCGGAGGTGCGCGAGTCGTGGGCGATGCAGAACGCAGCGAGCATCAGCGTCGTGAAGAGCGTGAGGCTCATGTCGAGAGTGAGCTGATGCGCCATCAGGACAATGAGCAGCGAGCTTCCTGACATGATTCCGGCACGCCATGCAGTCGTCGGAGCCCCAGATGCGCCACGCCAGAGCGGCGCTGATCAACGCGGTGAGAAGTCCACACAGGCCGGTGTAGAGGCGCGCCGACCAGTCGCTCGTGCCGAACACCGCGTAGCTCACCGCGGTGGCCCAGTACTGCAGCGGCGGCTTTTCGATGTAGACCAGGTCGTTGAGCCTCGGCACCAGCCAGTTGCCGGACTCGAGCATCTCGCGCGGGATTTCCGCGTAGCGTCCCTCGTCCGGATTGAACAGCGCGCGGTGGCCGAGCAGGACGAACCAGGACAGGGCGAATGCCAGGAGCACGGCGAAGCAGTGCGATACTGACGACTCTGGAATCGCGTCTGTCGCGCTCGTCATGCACTGGCCGCTTCAGTCAGCCGGCGGCCCTGGATGGCCAGCGTGCCGGAACGGCCCGGAACCTCGTCGAGATCAACCTCGTGGCGGCGCAAGTGATTCACTTGCAGATGCGCGAACAGATCGCGCATCGCCACGATCTCAAAGCCCTGCGATATCCAGCCCGAGAGCAGGCGCTCGAATTGCGGCAGCAGCCTTTGCCCCTCGAGCTCGGCATGCAACGTGAAAACATGACTCATGGCGGGATGCGAGCGGGTCGCGGTGAGGAGCGCGTCGACCGCATCGTCGGCGGAGTTGCCCTCGACGCCGATGAGCTCGTCCAGCGTCGGCAGCGTCGTCGGCAGCTGCGCACATTCGCCCATCACGCCGTGCATCTCGGGCAGAAACGGAGTCGCACCGCGCGTATCGCTCGCGTAGCGAAAGCGGTACTGCGACTCGAGCGCGAGCACATGCGGATTGACCTGCCAGCCCGCGGCTGCGTGCGAATCGGGTGGATGGCCGAACACCGCCGTGAACGCGGCGACGCCTTTTTCGATCTCGGCCTCGGTCCATGATTCATCAGCGCCAGCGACGTTATCCTGCCAGCGGACGTGGTCGTAGGAGTGCAAGCCGACCTCAAATCCCGCCCCGCGCACCGAACGCATCACCGCGGCCGCTTGCTTGCCGATATGCGGACCCGGCAGCAACGTGCCATACAGCAGCGTTTTCCAGCCGTAGTGTTCCAGCACCGAGGTGCGCCGGACTTTGCCGAGGAAGCCGCGCCGGAATACGCGTCGCAGTGCCCGCCCGGTGTGGTCGGGCCCGACGCTGAAGTAGAACGTTGCCCGGGCCCGCAGCCGCTGCAGCAGGCCGGCGAGACGCGGGACGCCCTCGAGCGTTCCTCGCAGCGTGTCGACGTCGATCTTGAGCGCGAGCCGACGCGTGGAGTCCTCTCGCGCGCCAGTGGCAGGCGAAGTGCCGCTCATTAATGTCGTGGATCAGGCCGCATCCACCAGCGCGCGCGCGTCGCCGAGATTGGCACGGTAGGACTCGAAGATGCGGCGCACGGCGGTCTGCATGTCGATCTTCGGGGCCCAGCCGAGTTCCTCGCTCGTGTTCCTGATCCACGGCACGCGGCTCTGCACGTCCTGGTAGCCGGCACCGTAGTACTTCTCCGCCGTGACATCGACGATGCGTACCTTGGCTGCCGGTGCCGGCGTAGGCGTCGATCGAGCGGGCGATATCCAGCATCAGCTCCGCGAGCTGGCGGATGGAGAGATCGTTGGCCGGGTTGCCGATGTTGTAGATGTGACCCGATGCGACACCGTCGCGGTTGGCGATGATCTTCAGCAGGCAGTCGATGCCTTCGGAGATATAGGTAAAGCAACGTCGCTGTGCGCCGCCATCCACCAGCCGGATGTCCTCGCCACGTACGATGTTGCCGAGGAACTGCGTCAGCACGCGGGAGCTGCCTTCCTTCGGTGTCTGCATGCGATCGAGTCCGGGCCCGATCCAGTTGAAGGGGCGAAACAGCGTGAAATCGAGGCCTGCGTCGGCGCCGTACGCCCAGATGATCCGATCGAGCAGCTGCTTGCTGCAGGAATAGATCCAGCGCGATTTCGGGATCGGCCCGAGCACCAGCGAGGATTCATACGGATGGAATTCGCTGTCGGTCGACATGCCGTAGATTTCTGAAGTCGACGGGAACACCACACGCTTGTGATGCTTCGCGCATTGGCGGATCAAGGGCAGGTTGGCTTCGAAGTCGAGCTCGAAAACACCCAGCGGGTTGGTGATGTAGGTGGCGGGTGTGGCGATCGCCACCAGCGGCAGCAGCACGTCGCACTTGCGGATGTGGTACTCGACCCACTCACGGTTGATCGTGATGTCGCCTTCGAAATAGTGAAAGCGTGGGTTGTCGAGCAGGTGCGCGACCCGATCGCTCTCCAGGTCCATCCCGTAGACGTGCCAGTCGGTTTCGCGCATCACCGCTTCGCTCAGGTGATGGCCGATGAAGCCGTTAACGCCGAGGATCAGCAGTTTTTTCATGAACAAATGGTTCCGGTGCAGAGAAATTGTCGAGCCGCAGCGGCGTATTGCCATGCAGTCGGGCGAAGCCACGCGCATCGAGTGGTTGGCCGTCGATGCGCAGCGAGGGAATCTCCAGCCTGACACCATCCGCGCAATCCAGGTGCAGGTGCTCGCCACGCTCCACGTATAGGCGCGCCCCGGCTGCGGAACGGGCCGGTTCTCCCGTCCAGCGAGATGACTCGAACACGATGCGCAGCGGCCCGAGATCGGTGAAGGCCCCTGGGAATGGTGGCGCGACCGCGCGGATCAGCGCGTGGATGCGCTCGGCCGGCCACGACCAGTCGATGCGCCCATCCTCGGGCGTGCGGCCGCCGAAGTAGGAGCCTGCTGCGAGATCCATGGGCTTGCCAGCGGGAGGCCCTTTCGCGAGCACCGGCAGGGAGGCAGCGAGCAGATCCGCCGCGGCCTGGGCTACCGCAACCGATACGGTGAGCGCACTGTCGTTGATTGCGATCGGGACAGTCTTCTGCGCCACGATCGGCCCGGCATCGGGCTTGCTCACCATGTAGTGCAGCGTCGCACCCGTACTGCTCTCGCCATTGAGGATCGCCCAGTTCACCGGAGCGCGCCCGCGATATTTGGGCAGGAGCGACCCATGCAGGTTGAGCGCGCCCCAGCGGGCGCTGGCCAGCAGGGGCTGGCCGAGCATCGAGCGGTAGTAGAAGGAAAAGATGTAGTGCGGCGCGAGTGATCCCACCCGTTTGACCCACTGCGATGAATTCGGATTCTCCGGACTGACCACCTCGACGCCGCGATCAGTCGC
>CAVOLM010000032.1:0-13405 GCA_963696675.1 uncultured Gammaproteobacteria bacterium
ACCTTGAGCGTATGTGCGAAGTCATTGAGAACCGCGAGCGCGCTGCGCGGCGCGCCGGTGCGGGCGAGCTTGGAGCGGTAGACGGCATAGAAGAGGAGTCGAGCGGCGAGCAGATTGGCCAGGAGCCACGGTACCCACCCCGGCATCGCTTGCGCATGGAGCAGGGTCTGCATTATCACCCACCAACCTGCGCCTTCCGTACATCCCGTGATGAGCATGAGCGGAATGACGTACGGGTGCCGCCATACAGGAATGCCGCGACCCGCCTGCAGCATGCGCGCCGGCAGTAGAGATAGGCGAGGGCAAGCGCCGCCGCCATCCACGCGAGTATCGAGCCGCCGGAGATCACTGCGCTGACACCCACAGCGAGCAGCAGCGGTGCCAGCAGCGCCTCACGCGTCATCCATGACGTGTGCACGTGGCGAAAAACGTTGAGCGCGCGCCACGGTCGGCCGATCTCCAGCCAGACACACAGCAGGCCCGCGCAGACCAGGACCATCCCGATGAGCGCTTGAGCGGGGTAGGTCGGTCCCGCTGCGATTGCGGCGACAACCAGCAGTCCCGTGCCCGAACCGCCGCCGATGAAATTGCCCACCGCGCGCCAGTCCCATGCAGTCTGACGCCAAGGTGCCACCCGATCGATTGCGCCGGCCACGATCAGAGCTCCTTTGCCTTGGCCGCCTTGGCTGCGACCCTGGCGCGCAGCTTTTCAATGTCGACCACGGCCCGCGTATGCTCGCCGATCGAGATGTCTTCGATCCCATCGCGTGCCTTGAGCGCGAACGTGATCAGCCGGCCGTTCACCGCCGTGACTTCCACGCGCATTTCGACTTTCATGCCAAGGAGCGAGGCGCCGCTGTGAGTGGCACTGATGCCGGTGCCGACCGAGTCCTCGTTCGGATCGCAGTGCTTGAGCAGCAGCTCGCGGCAGGTGATCTCAAAGTCACGCACCAGCTCGGGCGTTGCGTAGACGCGCAGGCTCTCACCCAGGAAATCGATAGTCCGCGGACGATCGATCGTCACGGTACGGGTAGCCATAAGCCCCGGGGCCAGGGATGCCTGCATTTCTCCCTCACGCGCGACTCTGTACGGCCCAATGTGGTCCAGGCCGCAGCAAAGGTCTGTACGGGAAGATGCCTAGGTAGGTATACGCACTGGCAGGCCCCCTTCAACGGTTCGCCACAGAACGCCGGCCTTCATTTAACATTCGCCAATCGGAGTTCAAAAGGTTCCTGTGATGTCGCCGCGACGAACTTTCGCCTTGCTGTCACTGGGAATTCTCGCCGGCGCGCCGATAACTGGGCGCGCAGATGAGATGCGCGAGCGCCAACTCGAGCTGGATGTCGAACAGCTGCGACGCGACCTGCAGGCGCAGGCGCGACGCATCGACCAGCTCGAACGCAGCTCGATGCGTTCGACCGAGCGCTCCATATCGGGCAGCTCACAGAATGCGCCGCTCGCCCCGCCCAAAGTGCCGCCGTGGCTCGTGTCGGCGAACTGGGAGCGCATTCATCCGGGGATGGGGACCGCTGAGGTCACGAAGATCCTGGGCCCGGCGACCGCAGAGCGAGCAGGCGAGGGGCAGACCACATATCTTCTGTACGCACTCGAAATTCAGGAAGGCGTATTTCTGGCCGGGCGTGTGGAGCTGCAATCGGGCAAGGTGAATGCCGTGCAAAAGCCGGCGCTGCGCTGAACGAACGACCTCGCGTCTTGTCCACCCGGCGTACTCGGAGCAAGATTCCGCACCCAGGCGCGCGGCGTGCGCTGGCAACGGTCAACAGAGGTAGCTATGGGCAGGAAATTCGACACTATCCTTGGGACGATCGGGCACACGCCGGTAGTCAGGATCAATAAGCTCGCGCCTGCGCACGTCAACCTCTACGTCAAGATCGAAGCCTTCAATCCGCATGGGCTCGGTCAAAGACCGCCTGGCGCTCGGTATTATCGAAGACGCCGAAAAGCGCGGCACGCTGCGCCCAGGCCAGACCGTCATCGAGGCAACCAGCGGCAACACGGGTATCGGCCTCGCCATGGTGTGCGCGCAGAAGGGCTACCCGCTGGTGGTGACCATGGCGGAAAACTTCAGCGTCGAGCGGCGCAAGATGATGCGCTTTCTCGGCGCGAAGGTGGTGCTGACGCCGGCAGCGCTCAAGGGCAGTGGCATGCTCGCCAAGGCGGTCGAGCTCGCCGAGACGCATGGCTGGTTCCTGTGCCGGCAGTTCGAGAACGAGGCCAATGCCGACATGCACTCGCGCACCACGGCGCCAGAGATTCTCGAAGCCTTCGAGGGCGAGAAGCTCGATTACTGGGTCACGGGGTTCGGCACGGGTGGCACATTGAAGGGCGTCGCGCGCGTGCTGCGCAAGGAGCGGCCGGAGACCAAGATCATCGTGTGCGAGCCCGACAACTCGCAGCTCCTCGGCAGCGGCATCCCGCAACCGCGCGGGGCCGACGGTTCGCCGTCGGGGAGCCATCCGCTCTTCCGTCCGCACCTGATGCAAGGCTGGAGCCCGGACTTCATTCCCAAGCTCACGGAAGACGCGGTTCGCCTGAAGCTCATTGATCAGATCGTGCCGATCAACGGTGCGGATGCGATGAAGTGCTCGCGCGACCTCGCGCAAAAGGAGGGCATCTTCGTCGGCATCACTGGCGGAGCGACGTTCGCCGGAGCGCTGCAGGTATGCAAGTCGGCACCGCAAGGCGCGAACATCCTGTGCATGTTGCCCGACACCGCGGAGCGTTATCTCAGCACGCCGCTGTTCGCAGACATTCCAGCGGACATGACCGAGGAAGAGCTGAAGGTTTCCCGGTCGACGCCGAACTATCGTTTTGATGTATCCGCGCCAGCGCCCGCAGCCTGCACCAGCCGAGCAGCCGCAGGCGGCGAGCGCGCCGCTACCGGCGGAGACCGATGCAGCCACGTTCGTCGAGAAGGTCATCGGCGATCGCGCTCAACCGGTCGTGATGTTCGCGCTCGAATGGTGCGAGTTCTGCTGGTCGGTGCGGCGCATGTTCGGCAAGTACAAGATTCCGTACCGCTCGGTCGACCTCGACTCGGTCGAATACCAGAAAGACGATCGCGGCGGAAAGATCCGCGCGGCGCTCGCGGCGAGGACCTCGGTCGTCACGATTCCGCAGATCTTCGTCGGCGGCGAGTTCATGGGCGGCGCGACCGACGTCCTGCAGGCATGCAAGGAAGGCCGCCTGCAGAAGCTGCTGGCGGCGAGCCACGTGAAATACGACGAGTCCATCCGCGACGATCCCTTCAGCTTCCTGCCGACCTGGCTGCACCCCCGGTAAGCAGCTACCAGGGCGGCTTCACGGCCGGCGAGCGTGCAGGACTGCGCAAAGAGTTCTGCAAGCCGCACGGCCCGACACACGCCGACTCGCAAACCGAGCCAGTCGCGCCGCAGCGGTGCGATGGCTTGCGCGCCCGCGACAGAACCTGATTGCGGGGTGACCCGCATCGACACTCAGAACCGCCGAGGGCGGGCGCTCGAAGAACCAACGTGTGTCGCGGACGATTCGCTATCCAGTAGTTCAATGAGCCCGTCCCGCGGTTTGTCTGAAGTCCGGTGCGAGTAAGCGCTGGATCGGTACAGAGATTCGGGGCAGGTCTACTTCATCCAGCCAACTTTGGGAGAACGACGATGAATGCGCAGTTGAATCGCGGGGTGCGGCAGATTCTCCTGGCAGGATTGGCCGCTATCCTTTACAGCCGCATCCAGCAGGCAGCGTTCGCGATCGGTGACGGCGGGTTTGTTGGCCCGTTCAGTGAAATTCGCACCAAGACGAGCGCTTGCTACGAGAATGCCGTGGCTCAGGTCTACAGCCCCCAGCTGTCCGCTCTGCATCAGAATCAGGACACGCGCATCGCGAGCAAGTAATCGGGTGGCTCACCCCAGAATGGGCGGGGGGACTTTCGACTCCCGCCCTTCTTTCTTGCCTGCGATAAGTACCCGCCTCGCAACAGATACCTCTTGAGAACCCGACTTTCTTCGTAGCTAACCCTGGGAGATGACTGTGGGCAGTGGGACGGTGTTCCAGCGCAGGCAGGCCAGTGATCGCCGGTCACTCGCGCCCCCAGTGCAGTCCTCCCTCGAGAAAAAGGGCGGGTGTTCTTCGGGTAGCTCGGAGTATTTGAGTCCTGCTACTCCAGGCTACTCGTGGAGCGCCCGCCCTGCTGTTGCAATTCGCACGGCATCAGCGCTGAATGTTTCGGCGCCGATCAGCGCCGTCCGCTTGCGGGGAAAGGGGGGCGCTTGGCTCGCATACGGACAACGACCAGATTCAACCGATGCCCTACCGGCGTCACGGCGCTCGGCCTACTCCTGCTCGGAGCGTGGTCGTTCGCCGGCCAGGCTGCGGGCATCGTGACCTGTAGTAGCTCTCAACGGGCGCCCATAGCTGATGGCAGGCCGTGGCGTTGCCAGGCCGACCTGCAAGCCAATCGAGCCTATCTTGCGCAAGTCACCCGGCAGACCCGCGATGTGGCTCTTGAAATCCTTGGACCCGATGCGCGCCGCGTGCTGAAGGTCGACTCCCCGACCGTCCGCGCAGGCCCGGAACTCTTGTTGTTCAACCCGCGCGCGACCGGGAAATACACCCTCGTGATCGCCGCGGCGGATCAAGGCCTGCCGACACGAACGATCGACGTCCAGTGGCGTGAGCTTGACGATGCGGCGCCGGGATCGGCGCTCGCTCGTGGACTTTCGGATCTGACTTCGGCCGCGATGGTGGTGGAGTCGCCGCGCGCGGATGATGCCCGAAGGCGCCTGACAACCCTGCAGTCGGCGGGGACCGCGTTGCAGGCAGCTCGCGCCGTTGGCCTCGAAGGCGAGGCTCACCTGCGCACCGCGAGCACTTACTTCTGGACGCTCAATGACTGGACCCGCGCGGCGGAAAGCGCCGCACTGGCCACGGAAGCTTTTGATCGAGCCCCGGATCCGATCATGTCAGTGCAGGCGAAGACACTGCGCGCAGAGTCACTGATCGAAGCCGCAGGTCCAGGCCAGGCCGCTGCAAAAGCGACGCCGAAATCAGGTCGTACACAATTTGATGAGGCAGAGCAGATTCTGACGGACTCTGCGCGACGCTTCGCAGCGGTTGGGATGACGTACGATCAGGCTGCTGCCATCAACTACCTCGGCGTCTCGCGCCATTATCAGGGGCGGCTCAGCGAGGCCCGGGCGCACTACGAAACTGCGGCGCGCATGTTCGCAGCTCTCGATGAGTCCGCGAGCGAGATTCAGTCTTTGCAGAACATTGCGGTCATCGACTTTCAGCGCGGTGACTACGTCGAGGCGGTGAAGGCCTACAAGCGGTTGCTGGGCAAGCTCAACCCGCAGAGCAACCGGCGAACCTATCTGGCCGTTCTGAACAACCTCGCGGTTGTACAGCACGCGCTTGGTCGAACAGACGAGGCGCTCGAATCGCTTCTGGCCGCGTTGCCGCTGACCGAAGGCAGTACCGAGCTCGCAGACCGCGCGCGGACGTGGTACCAGCTCGGCAGGGTCTACCTGACACTCGGCGAGGAAGAGCGTGGCGAAGTATTCCTGCAGCAGGCTCTTGAACTGCGCCAGTCCAAGGCAGTACAGGATCGGCAGGGGTTGCTCACCAGTCTGGTAGTCAACGGCGATGTGAGCCGCGAGAAGGGCGCGATTCAGCCAGCGCTGAAACTGCACACACAGGCGCTGGATCAGGCGGTCTCTCCGTTTGAGAAAGCCCGAGTCCTCCTGGCGATCGGAGAGGACCAGTTGGCCATGGGTTCCGTAGGCGCTGCGGTCGAGACTTATCAGCGTGGGCTGAAGCTCGACCTGCCCGAGCAGGCGACTACGCGTCTCATGCTGATGGGCGCTTCCGGGTACGCGCGCAGCCGCCAAGGCGATGCAGCGGGACGCGAGTTGTTGCTGAAAGCAGCGCAGTCACATGAGGCAGCCGGAGACGACGACTACGCCGCGAAGGACTACACGTTGCTCGCCTCCGAAGAGCGCCGCAACGGCCAGGTCGACACCGCGCTGCGCCATGTCGGCAAGGCGCTCAGCCTCTACAACGCACAGCGAATTCGCGCCGTTAATCCCGACCTGCGCGCCACGTACATCTCGAATCGCGCGGCTGCCTACGAGTTGCAGGCAGACCTCAACATGACGCTGTGGCAGCGCGCCGCGACTCCAAAGGAGAAGGATCGATTCGCCGCGGCCGCACTCGGCACGGCAGAACTGCTGCGTACCCGGGCCTTGGCCGACTTCCGGCAATTCGCACAGCGGGGTGATTTACGGAGCAACGCGGCCGATTCAGCGGTGCTGAGCGATCTCGACTCTCGCCTCGCAGCCAAGCGACACCGCCTGGCGACCCTGCTGGACCTGGACAACCCGCCGGCCGATCAGATCGCGACTCTGCGCCGGGAGATCGCGCTGTTGAGAACGCAGCTCGATGTGGCGGTTCAGAAGAAGCCCTCAGGCGCCGAGACGCTCACCGCCGCACCGGGACTTTCACTACCACAGCTGCAGCGCTCACTGGCTCGTGATGCGGCGCTTGTGACGTGGCTGCTCGGCGAGGAGCGAAGCTGGATCTGGTGCATCACGCGGGACACGGCTACGGCATACCCACTCGCTGCGGGTAAGGATGTTGAAGCGGCAGCTCAGGACTTGTATGCGTTGTGGAGCCGGCCGCCTGCAGAAGGCACGGCCCGAGATCGCGAACTCAAGGCCAGCCGGGCCATCGTCGGGCCGGCTGGCGCCATGGTCTCGAAGTACGGCGCCGTGACCATCGTTGCGGATGGGGCGTTGCGTGCAATCCCGTTCGGAGCGGTTTGGCTCGAGTCGAGCAACACAGGCGCTCCACGGCGCCTTGTCGAGACAGCCACGGTTGCCTATCAGCCCGCACTGAATCGCTGGCAGCCCGCTGCAAAATCGGAAAAAGCCGGGGCTGACCAGCGCATTCTCCTCGTGGGCGATCCAGTAGTCATTGGCGGAAAGGACAAGAGCAGTGAAGTCGCCGAGCTCCGGGGCAATCCTCCGAGCGCCGGCCAGCCGCAAATCCCGCGCTTGCCGGGATCGAGACGCGAAGTAGACAGCATCGTCAAGATCGCGAACGGATGGCACGCGGATGTACTGCTGGGAGAGGCCGCCACTAAAGCCGCGGTGCTAGCGATGCCCCTCGGCACATTCCGGGTGCTTCATTTTGCGACTCATGCGCGACTCGACGTCCACGATCCGCAGCTGTCGTCGATCGTACTGTCGAGTCGGCCCGCCGAAGTCGGCCAGAATGCGGCGGCTCTCAGCCTGCGCGATATCGTAGGTCTCGGACTCAAGGCGGACGCCGTAGTGCTGAGTGCTTGCGAGGGTTCCCTTGGCAAAGAGTATCGTGGTCAACTCTCGTTCGGCCTTTCGGAGGCCTTCCTGCTCGCCGGTGCAACCAACGTGCTGGGGAGCCTGTGGAGAGTCTCAGATGCGGCCACCGAAAAGTACATGCAAGGCTTCTACCGTCATTACATGAATGGAGGATTGACATCGACTGCCGCCGCTCAGGCAGTCGCGCGCGAGATGATGCAGGACCCGACCTTCGGCCAGCCTTACTACTGGGCTGCGTTTGTCGTGCTGGCGTCGTGATGAGCGGCGAGAACGTGTATGCACGAGAGCAACTCGAGGAATAAGACTATGAACACCAAAATAATGATGCTCCTGGTTACGTCGATAACGCTGGCGTCCTGCGGTGGGCACGGCCAGTCCGGCGGCGCGTCCGCTCTAGCCGGAGTAATGGATGCCTCGGCTCAAACTGCCCCTGCGTCCCGTCCTCTCGAGGGAACGCCAGTGCGGAACGGTCCATACGTAGTGTGCAGCGTCGGGGATTATGAGCCTGACGATAGTCCTACTTTGGCGAGAGGGTTCACGTTGGACGTAGGAGACAAGATCGATATCGATGGCGAGGCAGTTACCGGTAACGTGGGATTTGTCGCGACCGTAAGATTTCATCGCGACTCGAACCCACCGGTAACGTCGGACCGATCAGTAACGCTGGATATGGTGGGATGCTGCGATAGACAGAGACTGGTAGCGCCACATCGACTCGGCGAACGCGAGCCCCTGCGCGTGATCACGATCATAGATGAAACCGAAAGATATGCGAGATCTTCCCGGAAGGTTCTGCCCTGACATCACCGCGGTCACCAGGCAGCCACAGCGCATCAGGCCCCCGCGCCTGATCACGGTGCGGTTCTGCTACCAGAGATTTGACAACGAAAGGAGACCCGCCTGGGAATGTCCGCCGGGCAAGGATCAGCCCCACGGAGGCGACGTCCACGCCGTGAACCCGTAATATGAGCCGCCTCACTGCATCTTTGGCTTCACCCATGAGAAGGCTGCGACTGGTGCCGAAGCCTGACCCTGCGCCCGTGACGAGCGCTGTCGAAGGCACATCGGCCGATGGGTCGACGCGCTCGATGCCCGGTGAGGGAATGACCAAGTCCGCTATCGAGTCGCTGATTCTCAAGAACTACACCGGCTTGAGGCTGCTGATCCTGCGGCGCACCCGTGACCCAAATGTTGCCGCCGACCTACTGAGCGAGGCCATCTGCATCACCTGGGAGAAGTGGCAGGCGAATCAGATCGCTCGTCCCGACCAGATCGCGTGGCTACATCTTCCAGGTGGCGGTCAATCTCCTGCGCAACCGGCGCAGGAGCATGGCGGAGCGACCCGGCGCGCGTGCCGACAGTTCGCAGCTCGACACGATCGCTGACGATGCAACCTCCAGGGACAGCTGGGCTGAGCGGCAGATCGCGGCGCGCGTGAAGCGCGTCATCAACAGCATGGGCACACCGCGCGACCGGCTCATCCTCACGCGGTTCTATCTCGACGAAGAGGACAAGGAGTCGATCTGCCACGATCTCAATCTGGATGCGGCGCAGTTCGACAAGGTGCTGCATCGCGCGCGCGGCCGCTTGAAGGACTTGCTCGAGGCGCAGGGCCTGGCGAAATCGGATCTCTTATCTGTATTGGTGTTGGCATGAGTAACGGTCATCGAGGAGTCTTTGCCATGAAGGTCGAAAGCAAGTTCAAGGATGATCCGACGATGGCCAACCGCTATCTTGCGGATCAGCTCAGCGACGCGGAGCGCGCTACGTTCGAAGCTTCCCTGCTGCAGAATCCTGAAGTCGCTCAGGAGCTGGAAGCTACGGCTCGGCTCAAAGTCGGCATGGAAAGGCTGCGCGACAGCGGCGAGCTCGACAAGATCGTACGCGCCCGGCCGTTCTTCGAGCGTCCGGGATTCTTCGCAGCTGCCGCATCGATCGGCGTGCTCGCGATCGGACTGGTGTTCGTGCGCTGGCAGGGCGCGAGCACGCCTTCGATGCTCGCATCCACCGCGTCCGCGTTCGTCGACGCTTCCGGCAAGATACCCACAGTGGCGTCGACACCGCCGATGCTCCGCACGCGGAGCGAGAAGGATGACGCCGAGATCGTGCTTCCGGCCGAGCGCCAGGCACTGAAGCTGCAGCTGATGCCGACAGCGCCCGGCAGCGCAGAGCAGTACAGCGTATCTCTTGCACGCCTGAAGGATGACGGCTCGACCGAGGCTGTGGCTGTTGTGAAGGACCTGCGGCCAGCGGGCCGGTACATCAATGTCTTTGCCGATTCCGCGTCGCTGCAGCCCGGCCGCTACCAATTGACGGTGACTGGCGAGGGCAGCGGGGCCCCGGTTTACGGCGAGACTTTCATCATCCGCGTTCGGCCGCCGGGGTCCGCTGCGAGCGCCGCACCGGAGTGACGCCCAGTACGCCGGCGGCGAGGATTTTCGCGAGATCAGGCATGACGCCGATTTCGCCGCTGGCGCTTACACACCTCGTGCCCAGCGCGCGGCGACCCAGAATTTCGCGCAACTGACGTGGAGCCAGCCGCCGCCCGGGCTGAGCTGCGGCGACGATGCCCTGCACGATGAGTGCAACGCCCGCAATGATCGCGGCAGCCGCGGATGTCTCTCCAAAATCTCCAACGCAAGCGGACGCTGAGAACGGCGCCGTCGGCGTCGAGGAAGGCGCGATCACGCTTTCGCCCCAGGCGTAGCAATCGATGCGGCTCCCGAAATTGCTCGAAAAGTAACGCTCGTGCTGACCATCCACGACATCGGCGCGTGCAGCCGCGACGATGATTGCGCCGGAGTCCCCACGGGGGGAGTCGCGTCGCAAGATCCGGCTGCCATTGAGGTCCACGAATTCATCCAGGTCGATGCCTTCCGGGGCGCCGACCGTATCGCGTCCATTGCCCCCAGCTTCGATCACGGTGATACCCCTGCCGGTAGCACCTGCGATCAGCTCGAAGAATTGCGGCAGCGCTTCAATGGGCAAGTGCCCCATTCCACCCTGGGACGACGCGATGCGAGCCTGGGTCTCGAGCAGCAGCACGCCGCCACCGCTGTATCGGTCTGCTTCGTTGATGGCCGCGAGGTGATCGATGGCGGTCTTGATCGCGGCGCGGAGGTTCTCGACGGTCGATGCCACGTGCACCGATGCGACCTTCGGAGCCAGGCCAACATAGCCGCCGGTCGTACTGGCGCCGCAAACGATACCGAGCACTGCGGTGCCATGGGGCCGCGAGCGATCGTCAATCGTTCCCGCGAGCGGCGGGCCGATGCGATGCGCGAGCAGACTGTCATGGGTCAGAGTCCAGCCCTGTTCGACGTCGATCAGATGCTGCCCCTCGCCCCGGCCACCCAGAAACTTCGCGGCAGAGTCAGCGCCGACGCCCAGAGGGGCAGCTGCGGCATGGCCGAGGCGGCGCCGGCAGGCGTTGTCCTCGAAACCCGCTGCCTCTTCCGCGGCCGGCGCATCAGGTGCGGGCGCTGCACTTGCCGGCGCAGGCATCGAGGCCGCCCCCGCACCAGCGATCCGACGCCAGGCCGTCGTGATACCGCACGCCAGGCCGAATTGCAGCGCGGTGCGACGCTTCATCATTTGTCTCCCCGCCATCTGCCAAAGGTGGGTCCCAAAATAGCCTGAGCATCCCACGGACCGCGAGCTTCCACGCGGGCAGGTTCGCTGTGTACAGTCGTCAGCTGTCGTCACTTGACGGGGGATTCAGTGAAGGCGCTGCTGCTCTTGATCCTGGTGGCCGTGACGTTAGCGGCGGTGCGTATCTATCTCACGATGCGCCGTCGGCGCGCCGAGCGGCGCGAAGGCTTCGATGAAAGGCTTATCCGGCAGCTGCGCGAAAAGGGCCTCGATCCGTTCCAGCCGCACGAGCTCGATTTCTTTTTCGCGCTGCCCAACGACGCCGCGGCGCAAAGCGTGGCGCGACAGCTCGAGCCCGAGGGGTTCGCGACCGACAGCCATCCGATGAAGGACGACGTCAAGGGCGTGAGCCTGCACGCGCGCAAGGCGATGCGCCTGGTGGTGGCAGACATCAGCGCGCTCTCAAACCGGTTCACCACTGTTGCGCAGCAGCATGGCGGTCGCTACGACGGCTGGATGGTCCGGCGCGGCAGTTAACATAAGCCACTCTCTATATACGGCGTCCGAGCCCGTGCGCCTGTCCAAGTCCCGCCTGCTCTCCCACCTGCAGTGCCCGAAGCGCCTGTGGCTCGAAGTGCATCGACCTCACGTCGGCCAATACACGAGCGCGGCGCGAGCGCGCTTCGAATCCGGCCAGCGCGTCGGCGAAATGGCCCGCCAGCTCTACACGGAAGGTCGCGAGGTAGGCGTCGCGTCTGGAACCGATGACTGGCTGTCATTCGACAGCGCACAGGGCGAGCTTTTTCCGCGTGCCGGGGCCGGGAGCGCCAAGGTTTTCTTCGAAGCCACTTTCAGGCACGAGGACGTCCAGGTCCGGGCCGACGTCCTGGAGTACTGCTCCGGTCGCACGCGCCTCATCGAAGTGAAATCCGGTACCCGGGTGAAGGAGGAGTACGTGCCGGACGTTGCCATTCAGAGCTGGGTGATCAACGGCGTGGGAGTGCGCCTGGACGAGATCGCCGTGGCGCACCTCAATTCGAAGTTCGTGTACCCGGGCAACGGCGATTATCGCGGGCTTCTGGTCGAAGTACCGCTCGGCGAACTGGCGAGCCACCTCGTGCACCAGGTCGCCACCTGGGGCCGTATGGCGCGGCACACACTCGCAGGCCCCGAGCCCGAGATTGCTGTCGGCAAGCATTGCCGCTCGCCGCACGAATGCCCGTTCGTCAGCTATTGTTGGCCGCACACTGAATATCCGCTCGATGTGCTCAAGCTCGGCGCGAAGATCGACGAGTATGTGGCCCACGGCTATCGCGATGTGCGCGACGTGCCGGAGACGGCCATCAGCGGCGAGAAGCGCCTGCGCGTGTGGCGCGCCACGCTCTCGGGCCGTGCGCAGATCGAGTCTGCACTCGGTGCGGAATTACGCGCGATCCCCTGGCCACGCTACTACCTCGATTTCGAAGCCATCGACTTCGCGGTGCCGATCTGGGCCGGAACACATCCCCGCCAGGCGATTCCCTTCCAGTGGTCGATCCACGTCGAGAAGTCGGCGGGGCAGGTGGAGCACCGCGAATACCTGGACCTCACCGGGGAGTTCCCTGCGCCGGGCCTGGCGCAGGCGCTCCTCGAGGAGCTCGGCGAGTCGGGACCAATCGTGGTGTTCTCGCATTACGAGCGAGGCTGCATCGAGACACTGGCGCAGCTGGTCCCGGCGCTGGGCGGGTCGTTGCGCGCCCTGGTGCCGCGCCTCGTGAACGTGCTGCCACTCTTTCAGCGTTATTACTATCACCCGGCCATGAAGGGCAGCTGGTCGCTCAAGGCGATCCTGCCAACCGTCGTGGCGGGACTGCGGTACCAGGATTTGGGCGAGATTCGCGAGGGCGAGGGCGCGCAGCAGGCGTATCTCGAAGCGATCCATCCTTCGACGTCGGTACAACGCCGCGATGAGATCGCGCGATTACTGCGCGAGTATTGCCGCTTCGATACGCACGCTCTCGTGCAGTTACTGCAGGCCTTCTAGAGTCAGCCGGAGGTCGGCGCGCGCCACTGCAGCGATATGCATGCTGTGCGAGCCGACACGGCTGTTGCAGGAGAACTCTAGAGCTCGAAGCAGGGCTCGCGCTGCGGCGCCGCCATGGCGTTGAGCTGGATGCGGTTGAAGATCGCGAGCTTTTCGTTCACTCCGCGTCCGACCTCTGCCAGCCTCAGGCCAGCCACGCGGAGCAACTCGTCGGCCCGCTCAAACCGGTCGTCGCCCTCATACTCACGCTCGGACAGATGGAAGTCGCTGGGGTGCAATGTGCGTACTGACATGTGGGCTCTCCTCATAGGTTGTGAGCACGTTTTCCGATGGGCGCTACAGTAGCGCCGGGCACGCCGGAAAGCGGCCAGACTGTTTGAAGCCCGCTTCAATCCAGCTTACGCATCGGTCCTGCCGAGAGGCGTTCCTTGTGCTG
>CAVOLM010000033.1:0-68279 GCA_963696675.1 uncultured Gammaproteobacteria bacterium
GTTAATTGAGAAAAGATGAAGCGGAGCCGTGCCTAGATCGTCGACTCGCGCTTGGCGACGCCCCGGGCTCTTCATCTCTGCCGAGTGCGCTGGGCGAGGAGCGCATGCTTCATCATCGCGACATCGTGAACACCCGCACGGGTGGCACTGGCGTCTTTCCTGTGCAAGGCTCTGGCCGAAGTGATCAGGGATTCGAGGCGAGACGCATCCGTGCGCCTCGCCTGCGCCGAATCGTCAACTCAGCGGGCCGCCACGTTGATCGCACTCGCATGCAGCGCGGTGAGCGCCGGCGCATTGACCTGCTTGACGGCGTCGTCGACGGTTGCCTTGTAGCAATCCTTCCATTTACTCCGCACGCCCGGATAGAACTGCGCAAAGTTGGGCCCGCAGATCTTGCGCGCCGCAACAGTGATGCGTCCGTAGAGGACTCGGGCGCCTTCCGGGCTGGCGAGATTCAAGTCGTGATAGCGCACGGTGATGGGCGCGGGATCGAACGGCTTCGGCTGCGCGGCATCCGCGAATGCGGTTCCCGAGCCGACAAGAAGGACTACCAAGGCGGTGCGGGTCAGGTGCTTCCCGGTTGAGGTTGTCATATGGGCATCTCCTGTCGTGGGTAGTAGTTGCGAGGACCGCAGGCACACTAAGCACCGGTAGATGTCGCCGCATGAAGGTTGCCTGATTTACGCCCATGACTCGGTGATGTTTTGCCAACGACTTCTGGATGGGCGCAGTACCATTAGGCAACCAAGGGGAGAGTGCGCAGCGTATGGAGCGCACCACAGAAGCCGGTCGAACCGCCAACGAAACGGGCTATCGCGTCGATGATCTGACGATCGATCTCGGTCGCCAGCGGGTCACGCGCGGCGAGACCGTAATCCCGCTCGCGGAGCTGTCGTTCGACTTCCTCGTCGCGTTGGCACGCGGCGCACCAAACTTACTCACCTTCGATCAGCTGAGTGCACGCGTCTGGCCAGGCCTCGTTATCAGTCCAGAGACCATCAGTCAGCGTGCCAAGGTCGTGAGAGACGCTCTTGGGGATGACGCGCGCTCCCCGCGGTACATCGCCGGTATCCGAGGTCGTGGCTATCGAATGCTCGCCACGGTTACTCCGCTATTCGCCTCCACTCCACCAAAGCCAGCGACGGCACCAGAACGCCGGGTGAATCGAATCCTCTCATCGATTGGGAGCAAACCGTGGTGGTGGTCGGCGATTGGCGGTGTCAGTGTACTGCTCATCATTGGAACCTTCTTAGTCATTGAGGAGCGGGGCCCCGACCATTCGTCGGCCCGGACTCTGGGGTCCTCAATTGAAGTTCGTCCTATCAGGACGATCGCTGTGCTGCCTTTTGTGAATATGAGCAACGAGGCGGATAACGAACCGTTCGCCGACGGGCTTACCGAGGAAATGATCAGCGTGCTCGCAGGCATTCAGGGCTTGAAGGTGGCCGGACACACGTCCTCCTTCTACTTCAAGGGAAGGAAAGTGCCACCGGACACCATCGCACGGATGCTCAGAGTCAATCATCTGCTCGAAGGCAGCGTTCGAAGGGCGGGGCCGCGTGTTCGGATCACGGCACAGCTCATCGACGCCACGAACGGCTTTCACATCTGGTCGGAGACATTCGATCGCGAGGTCACGGACGTCTTCGCAGTGCAGGAAGAAATTGCGCGATCGGTCGCCGGCGCGTTGCAAGTGAAACTCCTGCCCGCCGACAAGGCGCATCTGGCCAAGCGAGGGACGCAGAATCCTGAGGCCCATCGGCTGTATCTCGTTGCACGGGGGCGCATGCGCGAGCGTGACTTGGCGAACCTGCGCGCCGCCAAGGTGCTATTCGAGGACGCAATCAAGCGCGATCCGTTGTACGCAAACGCCTATTCGGGCCTTGCTGATGCTTACTATTTGCTCATCGACCTTCATTCGCAGGAGCTTCAGCACGGCGAGCAGCTAGGCGAGCAGGCGGCCGAGCGCGCGGTGAAGCTCGATCCCATGTCGAGCGAAGCACACGCGTCGCGCGCAAACTTCGCACTGCGTCGCTACGAAGCGCACGGCGAAGTCCAGGGGCTCGAACGGGCGATCGCGGACTACCAGCGTGCCATCGAGCTCGATCCCTCGAATGCGCAGGCGCATCACTGGTACGGCACTGCGTGGCACAACGATCCGGAGCGTGCGCTTCGCCTGTTCGAGCGAGCCATTGAGCTCGATCCGTTCATGCGTTCAGCGCAGATCGCCGCGGCCCAGGCGTTTCTCTACCGTGGGCAATACGACAGGGCACGCGGATATATCAATGAGGTGATCGCTCGCTACCCCGACTTCGCCAGTGCATATCGCGATGCGGGTGAGATGGAGTGGCGATATGGCCACCTCGTTGATGCGCACTCCTGGTATACGAAGGCCTATGAGCTCGACGCGGATCCGCTGATCGCAGTGTTTGCGTATGTGACGAGCCTCGAACTCGGCGATCGAGTGACCGCGGCCGAATGGTTGCCCCGAATCGCAGGCAATCCGTTCGTTGAAATGGTGATAGAGGCCGCTCAGCTCGGCATCGAGGGCAAGTATCCACAGGCGCTCGAAACGCGCACGCGCGCCCTCGAACAAGGATTCGATGATCAATGGTTCGTCGTATCGGCGGCGCACATGGCACTAATCGTCGGTCAGCCGGGGCGTGCGACGGCCATTCTCCTCAAGCAATATCCGGAACTGGCGAAGGATGACAGCCCCATCAACTTCTTGAACTGCGACGCTGCGATCGCACTCGCCGCGGGCTTGCAACGTACGAGCCATCGATCCGTGCCGGATCGATTGCTGCTGCGAATCGCGGCCTGGCTCGACGGCCCGCGAGCGCCGCGCTGGCCGACGAGACATATCGCCCGTGCGCAAGTACACGCCTTGCTCGGCGAACGGGATCAGGCCCTCGATGCCCTTGATCACGCCTTTGACGAGGGATATCGGGGCGCACTGGCCGCTTCTCTCTTAGGCGGATTCTACGGATTCTCTTATCGCGGCGAAGACAATCCGTTGTTCGACAGTATCCGCAGCGATCCGCGCTTTACGGCCTGGTTCGTACGCATACACGCCGACAATGCTCGCCAACTGGCGCAACTAAACCGCGCTGCCGCAATGCCGTAGCATCGCGTCGCGAGTGAATCAATCCCCGTTTGTGGATATCAAGTAGGGCCAAGCTTTGGCTATCACTAGCTCGGGTGTCGGTACTTATGACGGTACGCGCCGGAAGGCGAGGTCTATTGCGAACCGTGATCAGAGAGTTGCGGCTTCAATTGCTATTGATCAAGAGAAAGACAACCAATGACCAGATCGGCAATTCACTCCGCGCGCCTTTGTTGCGTCGCTGAAAGGCGCTAGAAGGTTGATCGTCAATTCGACGCTGTGTTGAGGTCGAGCGGCGCGTTCTTGGGGCGGGCAGCGAGTTCCGCGCGCTGTCGCGCCATGTCGCGTTCGATGTCGGCGAACACGGCTTTGAATTCGGGTTCGTTGCGGATTGAGGCGAGGTCAGGATCCAAGTCGCGGACGTAGCGCCACCCGAAGCGATATCCGGCCTTTTCCGCTTCGCGCAGTGCTGAAAGTGCCTCGCGCTTCTGACCCCGCAGGGCGTAAATCCGCACATCGGCCATCCCGTAACCAAATGCGCTCATGCGGGGAATCGTTCGGATGAACTCCTCGATTCGATCGAGCAAAACGCTGGCTCGCTCGCTCGCTCCCGTCTTTTGCAAGACGATCACGAGGTCAAGTGCAATGTCCCAATTCGAGAAGTCGATCTTCGAAGGCTCTGCCGCGAAGAGTTCCGGGTAGGCTTTCGCGTACCGTACCCGCGCGCTTTCAACGTCACCGCTCTGCAAGTCGACGTCGCGAGCCAAGAGCAACGCTAATTCCATACGCGAATTGACCGCCAAGAGCTTACGCGCGTCTTGCGCCGCCGCCGCCAAGTCGCCGCGATACAGGTGCAGGAAACCGGATATCCTGAGCGGCGGACTGGCGTCGGGCCAGCGTTCCCGGGCCGCCTGCACCATCCGAGTCGCCCGGGCCTCATCGCCGAGGTCCAGGTAACGCCCGGCAACCCAACATGGGTAGCGTGGATTCCCCGGATCCAATGCGGCGGCCTTTTCCCCGAACGGTACCGCGTCGGCGTTTCGATTGAACACGTATGCCATAAGGAACCCCATCGACCAATAGGGGGAAGGCATTGAGGGATCGATCTCGATAACCTTGCGATAACGAGCCTCGGCCTCGTCAAAGCGTCCCGCAGACTCCAGGTAAGTGCCGAGGTTTTGGTTGATGATCGCCGACAGGGGATCGAGCTCCACGGCTCGCTCCGCATAGCCGAGCGCCTCGTCATCTCGACTGAGCCTGGCCAGCATGCCACTGAAACTGCTGTAAGCAGCAGCGTAGTTCGGATTCAAGGCGATCGCGCGTCGGTACATCGTCTCGGCGCGATCGACCTGTTCTCTGCTGTCGGCGATGCTCGCAGAGGACGCCCATGCTTCCGCCAGGTTCGGGTCGAGCTTCAGGGCCGTCGCGACGGCTTGCTCGGCCTTGGTCAGAGCGGTGGCCCGCGGCACGCCGCTGTAGCCGACCTGCAATTGCAGCGTGTCCGACAGACCCACGTAGGCAAGCGCGAACTTGGGATCAAACTCGATCGCCTTCCGGAAGAACTTCTCAGCGTCCGCGAGCGCTGCGCTCGTGCGCTTGGCCATGCGCTGCCTGCCAAGCTGGTAGGCCTCCCAGGCATCGAGGCTCTGCGTCGGAATGGCATTGGTGCTCTGGCGCTCGATCGGTGTCAGCGTGGTTTTCAGCGCAGCCGCAATGGCCGTGGCGACTTCGCTCTGGATGGTAAATATGTTAGCGGCAGTCAGTTCGCGATCGTAGCTCTCGGCCCAGAGGTGCGTGTCGGTCGCCGCGTCGATGAGTTGAACCGTGACGCGCACTCGATCACCCGCACGTTGTACGCCGCCTTCGAGCACTCTCATCACGCCGAGTTTCTCGCCGATCTCCCGTGTTGTGAGCTGGGTCTTCCGGAATTGCTCGACGGAGCTACGGGCGATAACCTTCATCGCGCCAACCTTGGTGAGCTGCGTCAGGATGTCGTCGTGGATGCCATCGACGAAGAAGGCGTCGTCCTCCTGCCGGCTGCGGTTCTCGAACGGAAGAACAGCGATCGAGGGGCGAGACTCGGCGGTCGTTGCTGCAGGCACTGGCGGGGTGCGCTGCATCGTCGTGGCCGGCGACCCCTCAATCGCGCGCTCGTAGTGCCAGAAGATCCAGCCGCCCAGAACCAAGAGCAGAACAATAATGGCGAGTCTGGCGGTACTCCAACGCCGCGTGCCGCGATACCAGAGCCACGGCCAGTGTCGCCAGTCAATTCGCGCTGCGACCGACTCCGTAACCTCATAACAGGCGACGGGCTCAACGATGTTCTTGACTTGGTGCACGCCGGCGTCAATGAAACGCGCGGCAATCTTGAGATGGACCTGGTCATAGACCGGCCGAGAAATCAGCACGCCGCCCGGTCTTGCCAGTGACTGCAGCCGTGCGGCGACATTCACGGTATCACCGAACGCAGAGCCTTTTTCCTCGATGACATCGCCCAGGTTCACACCGATGCGCAGACGCATCTGACGTGCGAGCGGGAGCGATGAGTTCTCCGCTTCGGTGCGCTGCTGGATCGACTGCGCGCACAGCACCGCGTTCACGGCGCTCGGGAACTCGGCCATGAGACTATCGCCGACGCTGCCGAACTCGTGCCCGTCAAATTCTTTGACGAGCTCATCGAAAATCGCACGACGGATATTGAGAGCCGCGAGTGTTCCCCCCTCGTCTACGCCCATCAGCCGGCTGTACTCGACGACATCCGCGGCCAGAATCGCAGCGATTTTTCGGCTGTCTTTGACCATGGCACTCGGCCCTTCCCACCCGAGTATAGGCCTCTGTGTTGGGTGGGGGCGGTCGTTGCGCGCGTCTGTCAAATCCGACGCACGCCGACACTACGACGGGCGCGCCTTCGCGCGAGCATTGTCACTCGTCGACGCGGGCACCACGCAGCGAAGTATCGAGCAAACAACGGCTCAACTGCCTGAAACCGTCGGTACTTGTGGCGGTACTTCAATGACGCCGAGTCGAGACTCGACGTCCGCTCAGCTAGTTGCGCCGCCTATTGCTGTCAATCAGGAAGAAGGCAATCACTGAACTTGGCAAAACAATTGCGCGTCAACTTGTGAATCGCGGCCGGTATTCCGAGTCCCCTGTCGGCTACGCATCGGAAGCGCCCACACCGCAATTCGCTCGGTCGGCACGTCGTAGGACGGTGCTAGGGAGGGCAAAGCAGAATAGCGAGCGAGGCCGCGTCAGTCTGCGGCGCGAGGAGTTGCCACCGGCTCGTGGTGTCGGGCGTACGAGTTGTCCCATCGCTTGCGGTGTAGATGCTCCGCTCCCGGTACATCCGACCGGGACAGTCCAATTGGTACAGAATTCGCGCGCGAGGCTGAATTTCTACGTCATTTGCGATTTCCTCCGAGGAAATGACGGCGATCATCTCATCTCGGCTGAGCTCCTTGATTCGCCCGTAAGGGGGAACGTAATTCGCGGCAACCTTGCGTTCAACCCGGTCAATGAGGTCCTTGCCCATCGCTCTGCGCGCCGCCTCGATTTCCTTCGCGCTCAGCTTCATTGTCCACACTAGGACGTACCCTGTCTGAACGTGCTTGATCTGACTGCGCTCATAAAACAATTCCATTTGGTCGGAGCTGACTTTCGTAAGACCGTATAGCTTCCAATCGAGTGGTTTGGTCTGCGCTCGCAGACCAAACGTGCCTGCGCCGATCGCGAGACCCGCGACAAGCCACAGAGGAAATGCGCGCATGGCTCTTGCTACTTGACGATCACGCACGGCCGTCGCTGGCACTCATACCGCAGGGATTGCTGTTAAAGCAGTCTTGTCGGATGACAGTTCTCACGGTACATCGTACGCACATGAAGTTCACGCTGCCTTCTCTTGGCCGTCCCCCGTGTCCCCAAGGCCAGCCACGCAGCGCGCCGCGGGCCTTCAGGGAATCTCTGACAGATGGCAATGGTCAAGTGGAACCGAGCATGGGCGAGCATGCTCGCATCATCGCGGACAGAACCGCGTGACGCTCGCCGCGTTTCGTTTGCGTTCGTGGAGATTCCCGCGATTCGAGCCTGGGTGGACAACGACTACCTCATCGGACGTGAAAAATCAGTAAAACCTGCAATGCCTGAAGGCCGGGCTCAAAAAATGGGACAGGAGCCCGAAGCCCGATCATTTGGCGAGATCCCTGTCACACCACTCGCCACCGCCTCGCAGGAAAACTACGGCAATGTGCGATGGCGTCAGAGATTTGACGGGTGTGGTGATGTGGCGTTCGGCAGTTTTGATTTTGGCAACAGTGCTGCTGTTTGCGTGCAGTGGCGGCAACTCGTCTCGTGCCAACAATCCCCCGGCGCCGCAGAGCTTGGTCTGGGACCAGACCGATTGGGAGGCAGGGACATGGCAATGACACGCGTTCTGCTCGCTTCGTTGATTCTGATGTCGACATGGTCAATCGGCATCCATGCGGCAGACCATGCGTCGGTCCCTCACACATTTCAGACAGGCACGCCCGCGCGCGCCAATGAAGTCAACGCCAACTTTGAGTCCGTCAAGACCACCGTCAACGCGAATGCGGATTCGCTCGAACAAACACAGTCAGACCTAAGCACACTTCGCGGACGCGTTGACGCGATTCAGCCCGTGCCCGGGCCGCAAGGCCCACCTGGACCGCAAGGAACGCAAGGATCGCAGGGTATTCAGGGCCCACCGGGGCCCACAGGCGTGCAGGGGCCGCAAGGTGTTGATGGCCCGCAGGGCCCGGCCGGTCCGCAGGGACCGTCAAGCCCGGTCCTTGTCGTTATGGGCGCAAACGGCGTCGAAGTGGGGCGCGCAATGTACGTAGGTCCGGCCGACGGCAGCGTACAAAGCGGCAACTACGTCATCACGTGGGTGAATACAGGTTCAGCGTGGGCACCAATCATCGCATACCGCTCTCGACTCGGTTGGTGGCCGAGCCTGAGTCTCTACTTTGACCAAGTTAACTGCGCGGGCAATGCGTATCGCTTGATTGGTCCGTCCAGCTATGTAGTCGATTTTGTCGATCAGATTGTGCCGCTGCAGGACGTCGCAGTGCTACCAGATGGTCGCACCGTTACGCGCGTCAATCGCTCAACGACCATGCCGGGGGCTTTGATGCAATCCCGCATGGAAATGGTACCGGGCAATAACGGACTTCAGACCACGTGTTACCCGCTTTCGTCCGGCGCTCCCGACTTGGTATGGCCGATGGTGTCGATCGCCACGCTCCCCGTGACGACTGCTCCGTATCGAGTAGAGATGCATTGAACTAGACTTCACTGGGCACGCCGGATCCCCTCGCAGCGTCACGAGTGCTCCAAACGCCATCATCCGTGGCGGACACTCGTGTCTCGTCGCCGCGCGAAGGCAATGAGACTCCATGAATCAATGCAGCGCTTATCTGTAGCAAGTGACGACGTATCTGCGCGACTTACAAGAGTATTGATAGGAGTCACGTGACCTGTACCGCCAGATGTACTGCCAACACGACAACGTGAGCCTCGCTAGGGCAAGAGACACGGTGTCTATGCAGCCGAGCGATTGAGATCGTGCCAATCGAGGAGGATGCCTCCTCATTGCTCGTCAGATTGCTTTACGCAGGTAAAGGTCGCCCGACCGGACGTGCCCGCTTCGTGCTTCCATTGCTGTCCCGCCGCGGCGCACTCGCTCTGAGAATCGAAGCCCGAAATGTTTGCAACAGGCGGTGCCTGATTGGGCGTTGTGCTGAGCGTCAAGATCAAGACCCAAGTCTCCATTCCCGGATCCTCCACTAACGGGCTCACGATCTGTGGGGCGCACTGTATCGCCCCGCGCTGGGCGACTCCTGTGACCGGTTCCGCATCTCCTCAACGCATCCTGGCTCTCGCCGAACGGAATTGTTGCGGTTGACTTCAATTAGCGACGCCACATTGGACCTGGCCACGGCGGGTATAAGCCGCAAAGCGAAGGGCGGCTCGATTGTCTGAAACTGTGGGTACTGGTGACGGTACCTAAGCACGCCCAGTCGCAGTTAGATGGTGGCTCAGGTAGTTGCGCCACCTATTGCTGTTAATTGAGAAAAAGACAACCCACGACCAAGGTTCAAATCGGGGGCTCAATTCGCAAATTTCCGCAGACGCCGCCGACTAGTTCGCGCTGCATGAACATGCATTCCCAGATGAGGAAGACCTCAAAGGACCACCAGGATGCCGTGGAACCGCCTTGGGCCTTCCCGCAACTACCAATTGCCCGCATCCATCGCCGGTGGCCGATCGACGTCCACCAACACTCTTGCGAGATCAGACCAAGTAGCCGCTGATTCCTTTGAAGAACCAATTGCCGTTCACGTGGATAGGGGAACCGAGAGTCGTTATGTGGTTTGTACTCGCAGTTTTGTTATCCCGCGGCTAACGCAGTCTAATGGCGCAGAACTTTATGTGTTGATATGCGCCTTTCTCCACGAGGGGACATCCGACATTCAGACGCAACGAAACGCCAAGTATGCTCGTCTTCATGACGTCATCTATCTAACCGACTCAGCCTCCATCCAGCGGCGACTGAACTAAATACCGTTTATCCGTACTATCCGCGCGTCTTCAGCAGAGCAACTGGGTCTTTGAGCTGGCCTACTTCGGGACCGGGCGCTTGAACATCCCGTCGATTTTCTCGTTGGTCGCGTCGCAACACGACTGGCTGGCCTGTGCAGCGGCCAATGCCTGATTCGCCGTGCTTTGCGCACCGCTCGCCGCCTGATTGGCGGACCGAGCCGCGCTGTTCGCACTATCGGCCGTAGAACGTGCCGCCGCCAGCTCGGACTGGAGCTTACTGACCTGCGACTTCAGATTGTCGATCTCCGCCTGCAGTGGCCTCAGATCCGCACACGCCACAAGACCAGCCACGACGACTGCGGCAGCGGCCACCTTCACAACGATCGCGCACTTCATGCACATCTCCATTCTGGTTTGTTCGTTCGGGAAGTCCCTGAAACGATGCGTGAGCGGAGCGCAAGCGACGTGCCGCCTTTCGCAGCAGCGCGACTGCATCAAATTTGACACGCAATTGCAACTCGCGTGTCTGTCGGTCGCGACAGTTGCCTACACACTGCTGACGCAAAGGGTGTCACTGTGGACCCACGCAGGACGTACCACAGTGCACCGTTACAAGCTCGTCGTCGAAAGAAGTCTGTTCGGCAGGTCGCAGACTGCGAATTTCAATATCGACGCGATGGTGGAAAGAGGAAATCACGAGAGCTGTCAACTGCGCCGTAGCGGTGATTGCAGCCAGTTCCTTTATGGCGCTCGATTCGTTTCGCGCGCATGGCGTTTGAAGTTACTATCTGCCTGGTTCGCGCGTCTGCCGACGATAACAATAGAGGAGAGCGTCAGATGCTTGATTCCCTACACGCCCCGCTCAGGGGTAAGACCTTCGGCCACTTCCTTCTCATTCTGCCGCTTGCACTCATCCTGGCTGCGTCGACACAGCCGTCGCTCGCCGAGGACGCGGCGGCGACGTTGACAACGCTGCTCGATCGAGCGCAGATCGAGGACATGCTGGTCGACTACTACGGGCAACTCGGCGCGGGTCGCCACGACTTCGGCGCCTTCTACGTCGAAGACGGCGTACTCAATGTGAATGGCCTGGTCGCGCAAGGCCGGCAAGGCATCGAGGATCTCTACAAGAAGCTCGCGGAAGGATCGCCGCGCCGGCCGGGAACGTTCCGCATGCTGCTCACCAATCCCAAGATCGTCGTCAACGGCGACACGGCAACCGCAGATGTCATATGGACGGGCGTTAATTCCGAATCGGTGACGGCGCCGCCGCAGTTCATCGAGCAGGGCCGCGAGCACGACGAGCTCGTCAAGCGCCATGGACGTTGGTACTTCAAGCGCCGCGTCATCACGAGCGACGGCGGCTTGCCCGCGATGTTCCAGAAGACGCAAGAATCGCAGTAGCGGCGTCCTAGGGGTGTTTCGGTGAAACCGCGCCCACCTCTCACTGGCGCCGTTTCTCTAAGCAGCAGCCCCAGCGCGCCCGCGATCGCGGCTGCCGCGGCGGCGATCGCGAGAGGTGCAGCGAGCGTACTTCGATCGGCGAGCCAGCCGGCCACGACCGGCGTGGCGACGCCGCCTCCGATTTCCCCGACGCACACGATGAGGCCCATCGCCGTCGCCGCATGACGCCGCGAAATGGTTTCGCCCGGGATGATGCCCATGAAGAGCGGGAAAACGCCCGCGCTCAGCATGCCGCCGAACATGATCGCCGCGAGCAGCGTCGGTGGGCCGTGGAAATACAGCGCCGCCAATGGCGCAAGCATCGCCGCAAAGGAAAACACCACCGTGGCGGGCTTGCGCCCGATCCGATCAGAGAGTGCCGGCACGAGGAACGCGAACGGTCCCGCCATCCCGGCCACGCTCATGACCCAGCTCATCAGCGTCGTGGAGTAACCGCGCATGCTCGTGAGATAAAGCGGCAGGAACGCCAGCAAGACGACGACGTGGCCGATCATGCAGATGCTGATAAGGCAGCAGAGCCAGATGTTGCGCACGCGGAGCATCTGCCGCAGATCGATACGCTCGTGCTTCGTCACGGGCCTGGAGTCCCGGGGCTCGCGCACCCAGAGCCAGATGGCGAGCCCGCACAGCAGGCCGGGGATGCCGGCGACGTAGAACGCGACTCGCCAATTGAACGCGTTCGCGAGAGCGACCAGCACGAGGGGTGCCAGGACTGCGCCCAGGAGCGTCCCGAAGAAGTTCTGCATGAAGCCGGCGTTGATGCCGCGCCGGTGCGGCGAGGATTCGGCTTGACGATCGCCAGGCACACCGGCAGTACAGGACCCTCGGCGGCGCCCATGATCATGCGCGCCACGAGCAGCAGCAGAAAGTTCGGTGCCATACCGGAGAGGAATGAGCACGCGCAGAAGATGGCGATGAACGCTAACAGGAACGGCTTGCGCACACCCGCCGAATCGGACCAGCGTCCGATGAGCATAGGCGGACAGCGCCCAGGTGATCGAAAGCCCCGAGCTGAGCAACCCCACCTGCGTGTTGCTGAGCGCGAGATCCGGGACGATGAACGGCGTGAGAAAATTGAGCGCCGTGCGATCGAAGTAGGCGAAGCCGAACGTCATTCCGAGCAGCAGCACCAGACCGTTCTCGTACGAGAACAAGCCGCCGCGCGCGGGGGCTGAAGCGGAGTGCGGTGTCAGGGCATCCTCCTGCGTTGGCGCGCGAAATGTAACAGGTTCCGCCCGCCGGTACCCTCAGGAAGAATTTGGAGTCTTGTGTGCCCCAACGCTGGCAGCGAGCTCACGCCAGCGACGTTGCGAGTTGCAGCCCCTCGTCGCTCAATGGTAGGCGTCGTATGCGCCGGCCACTCGCTGCGAAGATGGCATTGGCCACCGCTGGCGCGACCGGAGGCACGGGTGGCTCGCCGATCCCACCCAAGCGTCTCGCCCGGACTCTCGAGAATTTCGACGTCGATGCGCGGGCACTGGTCGATCCGGACCAGCGGATAAGTGTCGAAATTCTTCTGCTGCACCTGGCCGTCTTCGACCGTGATCTTGCCGAAAGCGGCGGCACTCAGCCCGAAGATCACGCCGCCTTCGAACTGCGACTGAATTATGTTGGGATTCACGGCCGTGCCGCAGTCGACCGCGCAAGACACGCGATGCACGTGCAGCGTGTCGCCGGGCCCGACGGACACTTCGGCGACCTGCGCGGTCAGTGATCCAAAGCCGCGCAGGAAGGCGATGCCGCGACCACGACCTTGCGGCAGTGGCTCATGCCAACCGGCGAGCTTCGCGGCCGCGTCGAGTACGCGCAGCGCACGCGGCTGGCGCGACAGCAGGCCGCGCCGCATCTCGAGCGGATCCTTCTGCAGCGCGTGTGCCACTTCATCGATGAAGCTTTCAAAGAAAAACAGGTTCTGAGACGCGTCGACCGAGCGCCAGGCACCGAGCGGCACGCCAGGATTCCAACTCGCGTAGGTGATGAGCAGATTCGGCAGCTGCATAGAGCTGCCCGGCCAGTCCACCGTGGGCTCATCCGCATCCATGCAGGCGATCTGTGCACGCACCGCCGTGATCGCGCCGTTGGCGTCGAGGCCGGCCCGCATCCGCGTGACAGCGGCGGGACGATAAAAACCGTGCTGGGTATCCTCCTCGCGTGACCAGATGAGCTTCACGGGCGCGCCGACCTCGCGCGCGATCAACGCAACCTGTACGCCGTAGTCCGTCTGCAACCGCCGACCGAAGCCGCCGCCGACCAGGGTGGTACGGATGGTTACCGCCGACTCGGCGAAGCCGAGTGCCTTGGCGACAACGGTTTTCATCTCAGACTGAACCTGTGTCGGCACCCAAAGCTCCGCGCGTCCGTCGCGAACCAGCGCTGTGCCGTTCATGGGCTCCAACGGCGAGTGCGACAGGAGCGGCACCTCGTACGTGCTTTCGACGATGCGCGCTGCGTTCGCCAGTCCTGCTGGCGCATTGCATGCCGCAGGTCGCTCTCGCTCTCACCCTTGGCGACAGTCGCGGTCCCTTCGACCTTCGTGAGTTCGCGCAGCCGTTGCGCGATCGCATCCGAATTGAGCGCCGGGTTCACCTTGCTACGCCATTTTGGTGCGAGGAAAGCCAGGCCCTGGCGCGCGCTCCAGTAATCTTTCGCCACCACGGCCACGGCGTTGTCGAGCTTGACGACGCGGCTCACGCCAGCCACTCGTAATGCAGGTGCCGGGTCGACACTCTCCAGCGTGCCGCCCAAGGTCGGGCACTGCGTGATGGCTGCGCACATTAGGCCCGGCATCTGGACGTCGATGCCAAAGACCGCGCTACCGTTGACCCTCGCGCGCTGCTGCAACGGCGGGATGGGCTTGCCGATGAGTTGCCAGCGCTCCCGCGGTTTGAGTGCAACTTCTGACGGCGGTGAGAGTCGCGCGGCATCGCCCGCCAATTCGCCATACGCGGCGCTCCGGCCCGACGATGCATGATGCACGGCGCCGTGCTGTGCAGTGCAAGTCTCAGCGGGGACATTCCAGCGGCGCGCTGCGGCGCGGATCAGCAACTCGCGTGCGGTGGCACCGGCTGTGCGCAGGCGTTCGAACATACCCCGCACCGATCCACTGCCGCCGGTCTGATAGGTCTTCCATACGCCGTAGTACGCGGGCTCGACGGGCGCCATCTCGACGCGTACCTGCTGCCAATCCAGTTCCAATTCATCCGCCAGGATTTGGGCCAGCGCTGATTGCGATCCCTGGCCCAGTTCCGTGGCATTCACGAGCAGAGTCGTGCGCCCGTCGGCATCGATGCGGATCCAGCCCGCCAGCGTTTCCGAATCGTCGGCAGCGGCCCATGGCGTGCGAATGCCGATCCAGAGAGCGCCGCCCACGGCGACGCCCGTCCCGAGAAGCGCGCGACGCGAAATCAGGCACGTCATAGGTGGCTCCTGCTTGGGTGTGCGGCACTAGCGTACTGCCGCGTTTGCAGCGCCGTCACTCGCATGCCGCTCGGGCTATCGGACGCGCACTTGGTTCCTCACAGCATGCGGTTGGTACCACCGTTGTCTATTGCGCAACTAGCCATCCGAGATGCATTGTGTGCGCGATGAGGAAGCCGACCAGGCCCGCTACAAGGCCCACGACGAGGATTGAAATCTGAGCGTTCACGCGCAGTCCCCTAAGGGTAAACAGATGTCCCCCATTGCAAGTCCGGCGTGCGGAAGCCGCCCTACGATGCGTCGCCATCTGTAAGTGCGCGCGTCGCACGAGGGGCAATCCGTGGGCCGCCAAGGGCCATTTGCCCAATTCCCCAGCTCGAAAGCTGCTGCTCCGAACTAGGTGCTCAACATGGCTGTCCCTGATTTCCAGAGCTTGATGCTGCCGATGCTGAGGCTCGCCGGTGACGGTCAGCAACACGTTCTTTCCGAAGCGGTCGAGTGGCTGGCTCAAGAGTTTCAGCTGTCCGATGACGACAGATCGCAACGTCTCGAAAGCGGGCAGACGCGGCTGCACAACCGGGTGGGCTGGACAACCATATATCTCAAGAAGGCTGGCCTGCTCCGAGCCATTGGCCCGGGACGCTACCAGCTGACAGAACGCGGTCGTGAGGTGCTCGCTAGCAAGCCCGCTACCATTGATGTTGCTTTCCTCGAGAGTCGGTTCCCAGAGATGTCGGAGTTCCGCAAGGCCCGTTCAAGCCATTACTACGCCAACAGGTAGGCCGCGCTGGGCGCGGAGGCTCGCGCGCCTAGGCATGGGGAACCCTACACGACCGATGCCGTCGGAAGGTATAGAGACATTGAGCAAGGTGCTGCCGCTAGTGGATGCGTGCCGCCTCGGAGGGGACGGGCCGAACCACAATCGCAGCTCTGAACGTCATGTTCCCAAGGACGGGCCGTATGCGTATTCCTAGCCGCCAGCAGATTACGCGAGCATCCATGCATGAACAGAGCTACGCGACGAAGCCTTCACCGCTGATTCGCTTGCTGCGCGCTTTCTCGGCGCTCTTACCGGGTGACTATCCTCAAGACTACGTTCTATTTGTATTGCATCGACTGGCCGCGGCGCTTCATGCGCAACGCCCTGTTCGCGTTCTATCGCTTCGATCACGTCTACGCCGTCTTGAAGGAATTCTCCAGCAACTACCACGGCAAGTTCTCTGTGCTCGAGTGCGGAACTTCCGACGTCTACGCATTCGTGAAGCTTCGTCTACGCCACACGCTATTTGCGCTTGGAGAATCGTGTGGTCGTGCACGGCTTCGACAGTTTCGAGGGCATGCCAGCGCCAGCTGATGAAAGGGATGAGGATTGGGTGTCTCGCGATAATTGGGTGCCCGGGCAATTCAAAGGGCGCTACGACGCGCTCGACGCTTACTGCTCGAAGCGTTATTCAAACTACCGCCGTCACAAAGGCAATTTTGAAAGCACGATCGCCAGCGCCTTCCTCGCGTCGCTCGCGGAATGGCCGCCCATTCTCGTCTGGATCGATTCGGACTATTACTCTTCGGCGCGCACGATCTTCGAGCGGCTGATTAATCGGCTTCCGAACGGTTGTGTCGTTTACTTCGATGAGTTGGAGACCTTCAACTTCGGCTCGCGTTTGACCGGCGAGGCCCGCCTGGTGCATGAAATCGACTCAGGGCTGTTCGGCGAAGAAATCGAGCTCGTTCCGGATGTGCAATTGTCGCTTCACTCGCACCGCGTATATCGCTTCTTCCGGTTGCCGCCGAACAGCATGTTCGTGCGTCTACAAAATGAGAATCAAGCAAAGTACGTGCACCATCCCTCCGGCGGCTCGCCTCTGCCGTGACGGGCGCATGTACAAGTCGCAGGGCAGCGCATGCCAGTAGGTGTCGATTTCCTTAGCTTTGTGCTCGAGCAGCTCGCGCAGCTGCGCGGAGTGAGCTCGCGCCGCATGTTCGGCGGTGTGGGACTCTACTGGGACGGGCTGTTCTTCGGGTTGATCGACGATGACGTCCTGTATCTCAAGGTCGACGACTCGAACCGTACCGACTACACCGCGCGCGGCATGGACGCCTTCCGGCCCTTCAAGGACAAGCCGCTCTATTCGATGACGTATTTCCAGGTGCCAGCGGATGTGCTCGAGGAGGCGGAGCTGCTGGTGCAGTGGGCACGGAAGTCCTGTGCAGTCGCCCTGGCCTCGCGGGATGCAGCGCGAGCCAAGAGAAGGCCAGCCAAGACCCGCGCCAGCAGGAAGAAGACCACGCGCACGACGCGCAGCAAGCGCAGAAAATAGCGCTCAGAGGCTCGCTGCAGGCTGCTCCAGTCCGTGACCTTGCGGGCCGCGCTCGCGCCGGCGCAGCAACCAGGCGTACACGAATCCCAGCAGGCTCAACGCGCCGAAGAACGCGAGCATCGGCAGGTAGCCGACGGGATTGTCTGCGCCGGCATGCGACGCATCGTTGATCGCGCCCACCACGACGTTGCAGACGGTGAGGCCGATGTTCTGCAGCATCGTCATCAGGCCGAATGCCGTGCCGAGACGCTTCGGCTCCACGAGGATCGAGACCGAGGGCCAGAGCACGGCGGGGACCAGCGAGAAACTCACGCCGATGAGCACCGTCGTGACCCACAGGCTCCAGGAGGTCTCGGCGAGAATCAGGAAGCTGAGCGGCAGCAGGAGCGATCCGAACACCATCAGCAGGCCTCTGCGCCCGAACCGGTCAGCGATCCAGCCGAAGAGTGGCGTCGCAAAGACCGCAGCCAGGAACACGTAGCTGTTCATCTGTCCTGCGGTATCGAGCGGCAACCCGTGCGCATGCTGAAAGTAGGCGATCGCAAACGTGCTGCGGAACGGGAAGATCACCGAGTAGAACAGCACGCAGAGCGCGACGAGGTACCAGTACGAGCGATTGAAGCGCCACACGTCCGACCAGACGAATCGATCCGTGCTGGTTGCGGCGAGTTGCGCGCCCCGGGCGCGCGCCTGGGCATCGACCCACCAATAAGCCGCGGCGCCGACGAGGCCGAGCGCCATGATCGTGGCTGCAAACCACAGCGGCGGCTGCCAGCCCCGCTGATAGAGCCCCGCCGCATACGTGGGTGACAAGATCAGCGGCGTATGAGCCCAACCGCGCCATGCTGAGGCCGAGCCCCATCGCGAAGGCGACGCTCTTGCCGGCGAACCATTGTCCGAGTGCCGCCAGCGTGGCGACGATCATGGTTTCTGCGCCGATGCCGAACAGCAGCCGGCCGGTCGCCATCACGACGAAGTGACTGCCGATCGCCGTCAGCATCGCACCGACCACGCAGATCAAGGCGGTCCAGAACGTGACGCGTGCGGCGCCGAACCGATCGGTGAGCACGCCACCCACCAGCACCAGGACGATGTTCGGCGCGCTGTAGATCGCGTTCAGGGTGCCCAGCTGAGTCGAGGTGAAGCCGAGCTGGTGCTGTAACAGGTCGGCGATCGGTGCGATCGAGTCGTAGACGTAGTAGTTGCCGAACAGCGCGACGCTTGTGAAAAGCAGGATCCACCAGCGCGCCTGGCCCGCGGTGCGCGTATTCAAGCCGCTGTTCCGAGTTGCAAGAGGAGCTCCGGAAGTGAGTTGATCGGGGGACTGCAGGTCATGCCGCGACAAATGTAAGCGATGTTATCGCCCGTCGCGCGCTTGTCGGCAATCGCTGGCGGCAGATCGGCCGTAGCGTCTGGAATCGGAAACACCAGGCGCCGGGGCGCATACACCGCGGCGAGCTCATCGCGCCAGCGGCGCACGATGTTCTCCGCGCCGCGAATGATGACGATCTCCACGGGCTGCAGGTGTTCTTCGAGTGCGTTGAGCAATGATGCGTGACCTTGCGGGTGGCGCTCCATCGCGACCCAACCGGACTGAAGCGTGCGCTCGGCCGCCTGCAGGTAACGGGAATCGCCAAGCAGGTGTCCGAGACGCCCGAAGACGCGTGCGGCCACCGCATTGCCATTCGGGAGCGATTCGTCGTTGAAAGTCTTCGACCGATGCATCAGCGCCTCGTGGTCGTCCGCCGTGAAGAAGAAACCACCGCGCTCGGCATCCGCGAAATGCTCCAGCACCCCATCCAGGAGTGCGATTGCGAATTGCAGGTCGGCGCTTCGCCAGCGATATTGCAGCAGCTCGACGCTGGCATCCGCCAGGAAGATGTAATCGTCGAGGTAAGCGCGCAGATGCGCGCGACCGTCTTTGAACGTCGCCAGCAGCCGGCCATCGCTCCACAGCGCGGACCGAGCGAAATCGAGAGCGCGAGTCGCGGAAGTTTCCAGATCCGCACGCTTCAGCACACGAGCTGCGAGCGCCATGCCCTGGATCATGAGGCCGTTCCAGCTGGTAAGGATCTTTTCGTCACGACCAGGCCGCACGCGCGCATCGCGTGCGCGCCGGAGCTTTTTCATCGCGCCCTGCAGGATGGTCTGGATTTCGGCGGGCTCGCGCTTTTCGCGACTCGCGACCTTCTCCAGCGACTCGCGCGCGTGCAGGTGCCAATGGCCTTCGAAATTGGGCGCCTCGTCGAGCCCGAAGCGCCGTTCCACGATCCGATACTCGTCGCGGTCGAGCAGGCTCTGGATCTCATGCTTGTCCCATACGTAGAAGCGGCCCTCGTGACCTTCCGAGTCGGCATCGAGGCTCGAGTAGTAGCCGCCCTCGGGTGACTGCATTTCGCGCAGCACCCAGTTCGCGATGCCGCCGGCGATCTCCGCGAAGAAACCGTCACCGGTCGCGCTGGCCGTCTGCGCATACAGCGCGAGGAGCGGACCGTTGTCGTACAGCATCTTCTCGAAGTGCGGGATCATCCAGTATTGATCGACCGAATAGCGGCTGAATCCGCCGCCCACCTGATCGTAGATGCCGCCTTCACCCATGCGCTTGAGCGTGAGCGTCACCATGTAGAGCGCCTTGAGATCGGGCTCGCGATCCGGTGCGGTGAAATGCCAGTGACGCAGCAGACGTTCGAGGCCGGTGGTGTGCGGGAACTTGGGCGCAGCTCCGAAACCGCCGTAACGGCTGTCGAACTCGTCCTCCAGGAGTGTGCGCACCTGCCTCAGTGGCTCGGCGGTGAGTCGCTGGCCCGCTTCGGGCGCGGGCGTGTAGAGCGTACCGAAGGCTTCGACCAGCGCCGCGTTCTGCGTGCGCACTTCTTCGCCGTGTTCCCGGTAGTAGCGATCCACGCGCTGCAGGAGATCTGCGAACGCCGGCATGCCGTAGCGGGGCTCCTTGGGGAAGTACGTTCCGCCGAAGAACGGCCGTTGATCGTCCGGCGTCAGAAACATGGTGAGCGGCCAGCCGCCCGCGCGGCGCGCCAGCATCTGGTGTGCGAGCTGGTAGATACGATCGAGGTCAGGACGCTCCTCGCGATCGACCTTGATGTTCACGAACATGCGGTTCATCAGGGCGGCAGTTGCCGGATCCTCGAACGACTCGTGTGCCATCACGTGGCACCAGTGACAGGCGGAGTAGCCGATCGAGAGCAGGATCGGCTTGTCCTCCCGCCGAGCACGTTCCAATGCTTCCTCGCCCCACGGATACCAGTCCACGGGATTCGCCGCGTGCTGCTGGAGGTACGGGCTGGTCTCGCGGGCGAGACGGTTCTGAGCGGATGCAGAGGACGGCTGCATGTCGTAACGCTTCGGCTAGAATGCGCGCCACTATACGCGATCCCGATTTGCCGGAGCCGATGTCCTTCCCACCCGTCATGCGCGCGGAATCTGCCGCCGCGCCAGCCGCGATTCCGGAGCTGCGCCTGAAGCGCGGCGAGGATCGGCGACTGACCGCGGGACACCTGTGGGTGTTCAGCAATGAAGTCGATACCGATGCCACGCCGCTGACCAGCTTCGCGCCCGGAGATCAGGTGCGCATCGTCAACGATCGTGAGCGTTTTCTGGGCTATGGGTACGTGAACCCACGCTCGCTCATCTGTGCGCGTATCGTCACTCGCGATGCCGCGCATCCGATCGGCAAAGCGCTCCTGGTGCACCGCCTGCAGGTGGCATTGAGCCTGCGGCGGCGGCTGTACGAGCAGCCTTACTATCGCCTGGTGTACGGCGAATCGGATGAGCTGCCCGGTCTCGTCATCGATCGCTACGATGATGTGTGCGTGGCGCAAATCGGTACCGCCGGCATGGAGCGCCTGAAAGGGGAAATCGCTGCGGCGCTCGAGAAAGTGATCCATCCGGCGGGCCTGCTGTGGAAAAACGACAGCGGGGCGCGCGATCTCGAGGGCCTGCCGGAGTACGTCGAAACCGGGTTTGGCGTGGTGCCTGAAAAGGCGACTGTCGCAGAAAATGGCCTGCAGTTTTCCGTACCGCTCGCGCAGGGACAAAAGACCGGCTGGTTCTTCGACCAGGCACTGAACCGCGCGACGTTTCTCAAGTACGTGCCGGGTGCGCGTGTGCTCGATGTCTTCAGCTACCTCGGTGCGTGGGCGATCGCCGCTGCCCGGCACGGGGCCACCGACGTCACCTGTATCGAGTCTTCGCCGCACGCCGTGGAATGGCTGCAGGCGAACGCGGCCAGCAACGGCGTGAAGCTCGACGTGCGCAAAGGCGATGCCTTCGAAGTGCTCGAGGCGCTGCACGCAGCACGCGAGCGCTTCGATGTCGTCGTGCTCGATCCGCCGGCTTTCATCAAGCGACGCAAGGATGCGGCGAAAGGGCAGGCGGCGTATCGGCGCCTCAATCAACTCGGGCTGCAGCTGCTGTCACGTGACGGCATGCTGGTATCCTGCTCGTGTTCGTATCACCTCTCGGGCGAGGAGCTGTTGGCCGCGATCCAGAAGGCGGCCCGCCATGTGAGTCGCTTCGTGCAGGTGATCGAGTCCGGAGGGCAGGCGCCCGATCATCCGGTGCATCCCGCAATTCCAGAGACCCGCTATCTCAAAGCATACTTCTGCCGTGCTGTGCAGGACTGAGGCGCAATGATTCCCTATCCGGCTTTCGACCCCGTGGCGTTTTCGATCGGGCCCCTGTTCGGTTTCGGCCCGATCCAGGTCCATTGGTACGGGATCATGTACCTGATCGGGTTCGTAGGCGGGTGGTGGCTGGGGCGCCGTCGCGCCGCGCAACCCGGGTCTACCTGGAAGCCCAACGATGTCGATGACCTTATTTTCTTTGCGGCGCTCGGAGTGATTCTCGGCGGGCGTCTCGGTTGGGTGATCGTCTATGGGCACGATGTCGTTGCAGAGAACCCGCTCGCGATTCTCAAGGTCTGGCAGGGCGGCATGTCGTTCCACGGCGGCCTCGCCGGCGTATTGATCGCGATCGCGATCTTCGCGAAGCGACGCGGGCGTGCGATTGCGGACGTATTTGATTTCATGGCGCCACTTCCCGGCCTCGGTCTGTTCGCGGGACGCTTTGGCAATTTCATCAATGGCGAGCTGTGGGGGAAAATCACGGATGTCCCGTGGGGGTTTATCGTCAACGGCGAAGTGCGCCACGCCTCGCAGCTCTACGAGGCGGCGCTCGAGGGCCTGGTGCTCTTCACGATCCTGTGGCTGTACACCGCGAAGCCGCGGCCCCGGCTCGCGCCCACGGGATTATTCCTGGTGCTGTATGGGGTGTTTCGCTTCGGCATCGAGTTCGTGCGCATCCCGGACGAGAACATGGGTGAGGGCGGCTACCTCGCCTGGGGCTGGTTGACGACCGGGCAGGTGCTGTCGTTCCCGATGATCCTGATCGGTGCGGCGCTCCTCATCTGGGCCTATCGCAAGCTCGCGCCTTCCGGCAACTATCGATGAAGGCGTATCTGGACTTCATGCGCCACGTGCGCGAGCACGGGGTCGGCAAGGCCGATCGCACCGGCACCGGCACGCTCAGCGTGTTCGGCCACCAGATGCGCTTTGACCTGGCGCAGGGTTTCCCGCTCGTCACCACCAAGAAAGTGCACACGCGTTCGGTCATCCACGAGCTGCTGTGGTTCCTGCGTGGGGAAACCAGCCTCGATTACCTGCACCAGCATGGGGTCACCATCTGGGATGAATGGGCGGACGAGAACGGCGAGCTTGGCCCGATTTACGGCAAGCAATGGCGCGATTGGATCGCGCCCGATGGCAGGCACATCGACCAGATGGCCCAGGTCGTCGAGCAACTGCGCAGTAATCCGAATTCCCGCCGTATCATTGTCAGCGCCTGGAACGTGGGTGAGCTCGAGCGCATGGCACTGGCGCCCTGTCACGCCTTCTTCCAGTTCTACGTGGCGCAGGGGAGACTGTCCGCCCAGGTCTACCAGCGCAGCGCCGACATCTTCCTGGGCGTACCGTTCAATATCGCCTCCTACGCGCTGCTGACGCAGATGCTGGCGCAGCAGGCGCACCTGGTCGCCGGCGATCTGATCTGGACCGGGGGTGACTGTCATCTTTACGTCAACCACCTGGAGCAGGCTGACCTGCAGCTCTCACGTACGCCCCATCCGTTGCCGCAGCTGGTGATCAAGCGCCTCCCAGCGACGCTGTTCGACTACCGGTTCGAGGACTTTGAGATCGTGAACTATCAGCACGAGCCGGCCATCAAAGCGCCGGTGGCGGTCTAGGAGTCGCGATGCTGAGGTTGGCTGATGGCAAGAGGCTGCCGCTCCTGCAGGTACGACGCTCACGGGTGCATGGCAATGGTGTGTTCGCCATCAGGCGCATTCGCAAAGGTACGCGCGTGATCGAGTACACCGGTGAGCGTGTGAGCCACAAGGAGGCTGATCGGCGCTACCAGCCGCATGATCCACATGACAATCACACCTTCCTCTTCATTCTCGATGGGCGCACGGTCATCGATGCCGGTGTCGGCGGGAACGAGGCGCGCTTCATCAACCATTCGTGCGAGCCGAACTGCGAATCGGTGATCGAGAACAACCGCATCTATATCTACGCGACGCGCACCATCGAGCCGGGCGAGGAGCTCGCCTACGACTACCAGATCCAGCGCGAGCACGGCGATCCGCCCGACATCGACGCCATTTATGGCTGTCGGTGCGGTGCGCCGGCGTGTCGCGGCACGATGCTCGCGCCGCCGGAGCTGCCCAAGCGCCGGCGACGCGCCAACGGTCGCTGAACCCGATGGGCGTGCCGGAGCGGCTGTGGCAGAAAGATTTCTCGGGGATCGCCGCGGACCTCGCGGCCCAGGGATGGAGCTGCTGCGACGGGTTTTTGGCTGCCGACCTGATCACCCCTTTGCGGGTTGAAGCACGTCAGCTCGCGGCGCGCGGTGAATTGCATGCTGCGGCGATTGGCGCCCGGCACGCGCTGAATCCCGATATCAGGGGGGATGAAACCCGTTGGCTGGATGCGCCCTATAGCGCGCCCGTAGCGGTGTTGATCGAGCGCCTCGAGGAATTGCGCCGCGCGATGAATGCGCAGCTGCAGCTTGGCCTGTTCGAACTGGAGCTGCACTTCGCGCGCTATCGCCCGGGCGCCGCTTATGCCCGGCATCTCGATCGATTCGCCGGCAGCACGCGGCGAGTGCTCTCGTTTGTGCTCTATCTCAACGAGTCATGGCGAGCGGAGGATGGTGGCGCGCTGCGCCTGTATCCCGGGAGTCAGGAACGCACGATAGACTTTGCGCCGCAGGCCGGCCGCCTGGTGCTATTCCTGAGCGCGAGATTCGAGCACGAAGTGATGCTCACCGCGCGTGATCGGCTCAGCATCACCGGCTGGTTCTTGGCTCGCGCCCCGTGAGGCGCTGACTCAGTTCGCTCTGCTCGCGCTTCCGGCCCCACCAGTGGGAAATCCGCGGTCTTCCAGGTAGGCGTTGACATCGGGATCACGGCCACGGAACTGGCGGAACGCTTCGGCGCGATCGGTCGAGTTGCCCGGCGCGAGTATGTATTCACGCATGCGCGCAGCGGTTGCCTTGTCGAACGGATCCCCGGCCTCCAGGAATGCTTTCCAGGTGTCGGCATCCATGACCGCCGACCAGACATAGCTGTAGTACCCGGCGGAATAGTTGTCGCTGCTGAACAGGTGTGCGAACTGTGGCAGGCGGTGGCGCAGCGCGATTTCCTTCGGCATCCCGATCCGCTTGAGATCCTCGCGCTCGAAGGCGTCCGGATCGATCTCGCCATCGGGCCGCGTATGAATGTCCATGTCGACGATGGCATCGGCCAGGTACTCGACGACGGTGAAACCCTGGTTGAATTTCTCCGAAGCCTTGACCTTGTCGAGCAGCGCCTGCGGCATCGGCTCGCCGGTCTGGTAGTGGCGTGCGAACTTGTCCAGCACCGGTCGCGTCAGCACCCAGTGCTCGTTCACTTGCGATGGATACTCGACGAAATCACGCGGCGTGGTGGCGAGATCCGGGTAGTTGACCTGCGACAGCAGCGCATGCAGCGCGTGTCCGAATTCATGGAACAGGGTACGCGCATCGTCGAGTGAAATCAGCACGGGCTCACCCGGAGCGCCTTTCACAAAATTGTTGTTGTTAGAGGTGATCGGCGGTACATCGCGCTCGAATTTTTCGCGGGTCTGGTATGAGAACGCCCATGCACCTGAGCGTTTGCTGCCCCTCGCGTAGTAATCGCCGTAGAAGAGCCCGATGGGCTTGCCGGACGCCTTGTCCTTCACCTCCCAGACACGCACGGCGGGATTGAACACCGGTACCTGACCGCTGATCTCGCTGAAGGTGATGCCGTAGAGCTGTTCGGCGCACCAGAACGCGCCCTGGATCATGTTGTTGAGCTCGAAATACGGCTTGAGGTCGGTCTGGTCGAGGTCGTACTGCGCCTTGCGAACTTTCTCGGCATAGAAGCGATAGTCCCAGGGCTCGATCGTGATCTTCGCGCCCTCACGATCCGCCACCTTCTGCATGTTGGCGACTTCTTCATGCACGCGCTCAACGGCGGCTGACCAGACGCGCATCATGAGCGCCTGCGCCTTGGCCGGATCCTTGGCCATCGTGTCCGCCATGCGCCAGTGCGCGTGCGATGGATAGCCCAGGAGCCTGGCACGTTCGGCGCGCAGCTTGACGATCCTGCGGATCGTTTCATTGGTGTCGTTCGCATCACCGTTGTCGCCGCGATTGACGAACTTGCCCCACACCTGCTCGCGCAGGTCGCGACGCGTCGAGAATGTGAGGAACGGTTCCACGCTCGAGCGCGTGTTGACGATCACCCACTTGCCATCGAGCCCGTGCTCCCTTGCGGCTGCCGCCGCCGCCGAGACGATCGAATCCGGAAGTCCCGCAAGATCGGCCTTGCCGTCGAGCACGACCCACGAGTTCTCGTCCGCGAGCAGCTTGTCGGAGAAATCCGCGAACAGGCCCGCAAGCTCCTGGTTGATCTGCGACAGCCGTGTCTTGTCCGCGGCGTTCAGTGTCGCACCGGAACGCGCGAACTCGTCGTAGGTGCGTTCGACCAGGCGCACTTGCTCCGCGGTCAGGCCGGCGCCAGAGCGCGCCCTGTAGATCGTCTCGATGCGCTTGAACAGCGCCGCATCGAAGTAGATTTCGTCATCCGCAGCGGCCAGCCTCGGTGCCACTTCCTTGTTGAGTGCCTGGTATTCGGGCGTGCTCTCGTTGTTGATCATTACGAAGAACATGCGACGCACGCGCGTATAGGTGCGCCCAGCGCGCTCGATCGGCAGGAAGGTGTTGTCGAAAGTGGGTGCCGCCGGGTTGCTCACGATCGCCGCATATTCGGTGCGCCGTTCCTGCAGAGCGATCTCGAGCGCCTGCTTGTAGCGTTCCGGTGAGCCCTGATCCCACGGTGGCACGCCGCCGTACGGGCCGGTCCAGGGTGCCAGCAGGGGATTCGCCGGGGTGGAGGCTGGGACACTCCCGGACTTGGTTGTGTCGCCGTGATTCATCGCAGAGCAGCCACAAGTGAGAAACGCAATTGCAGTCAGGCCGTGGATCAGCCGGGTGTCCATGTACTTCTCTTACGGTCGGAGGAGGTCAGGGGGCGGTAGGGTAATGCATCGCGCCGCAGGCGCAAGCCCGGGCGGCGCTCGCTGCCTTGACTGAGTCCAGCGTGCACGGCTCTACTAACTCCCTGCGTTCTGGTTGGAGCTCGAAAATCATGGGTACGCGTCAACTTCGCGGAAAAACTTGCAATGATTTCCGAGCAATGGTCGCCCAGGATCATCGCGCGGATGAATGACTACGACTTCAAGCTGGTGAAGCTGCAAGGCGAGTTCGTGTGGCATGACCACCAGAACACCGACGAAGCCTTCATCGTCCTTGACGGGGAATTGACCATTCATCTGCGCGATCGGGACGTGGTGCTGCGCAAGGGTGAGCTGTTCGTAGTGCCGAAGGGCGTTGAGCACAAGCCGGAGGCGGCACAAGAATGCCACCTGATGCTGATCGAGCCGGTCGGCACCGTGAACACGGGAGAGGCGGGTGGCGCCATGACCGCACCGTCCGATGTCTGGATCTAGGCTGCCCTGACATGCGTTACCGGCGCTTCGGCCGACTCGGCTGGCAAGTCAGTGAGATCGGCTACGGCATGTGGGGCCTGAGTGGCTGGACCGGATCCGACGACACGCGTACTCGCGCCGCGCTCAACGAGGCGGTGCGCCTCGGCTGCAATTTCTTCGATACCGCCTGGGCATATGGCGACGGGCACAGCGAGGGCATGCTCGGCGAGCTGTTTCGGACCCATCCGGATCAGCGGCTGTATTCCGCCAGCAAGATCCCACCGAAGAATCTCACCTGGCCTTCGCGTCGGGGCATGCGACTCGACGAAGTGTTCCCCGCGGATCACATCCGCGAATACGCCGTGCGCTCACTCGAGAATACCGGCCTTCCCAGGCTCGACCTGCTGCAGTTCCACGTCTGGGAGGATGCATGGGCGCGCGATGAACGCTGGGCTCGCGCCATCGACGATCTGAAGCGGCAGGGCCTCATTGCCGCCGCTGGGGTCAGCGTCAATCGCTGGGAGCCCGCGAATGTCCTGCAGACTCTTCGGACCGGGCTCATCGATGCAGTGCAGGTGATCTACAACATCTTCGACCAGTCGCCCGAAGACGAGCTGTTCGCGGTGTGCCAGGAGCTCGACATCGCGGTGATCGCACGTGTGCCGTTCGACGAAGGTTCACTCACCGGGACTCTCACGCTCGACTCGAAGTGGCCCTCGGGCGACTTCCGTAACATCTACTTCGGCAAGGCTAACCTGGTGCCGACCGTCAAGCGCGTCGAAGCGTTGCGGCCGGTGGTGCCGGAAGGCATGACGATGGCGGAACTGGCACTGCGCTTCGCAATCTCCGATCCGCGGGTCAGCACGGTGATTCCAGGGATGCGCAGCATCGCGCACGTGGCGTCGAACATCGCCGTGTCTGATGGCAAGCCGCTGGCCGAGGAACTGCTCGGCCGATTACGTGCTCACCGCTGGGACCGCTCCCCGACGCAGTGGTCGCACTGAATCAGCGCAACCGGACGCGGAAGCGGACGGTGAAGGACGGATTACCCCCGGGACCGGCGGCGCTCATCGTGCCGGTCGGCGCGATTCGAAGACCGGTCACATTGGGATCGAAGCCCGCGGCATCAGGCACGGGCGTGTAAGTGTAGGGCGCCACGCCACCCGGCTGATTCGAATAGCTCACGTTCGACGCGTACACGTAACTCAGGCCGCTCACGGGTGTTCCGTTCAGGAAGGCGACCGGATCGCCACTCGCCGTCGAGACGTAGAGGTCCGAATTCGGCGGCACGAACTCGCTGATCACGAGCGTGCTCGCATCCACAGTGCCGGGTCCCTGGTTGGTGATCGTGAGCGAGTACAGCTGCACGCTGCCCGGGATGCGCTTGGGATTGGTCGCATTGTTGTACGGATCGGAGATCACCTGCGAGGTGCGCGCGATGATGAGCGTCGGCTGCGGTATCACGACATCGAAGCTGCCGATACCGAGGTCGGTCACCGTGCCTTCCGTTCCTTCGGCAGCCGTGACCCTCATGGTCCAGGAACCTGCAGGTGCGGCGCCGGGGAGGGCGTAAGCTCAGCTCGTACGTCTTCGTCGCGGCCCCCGAGTCGTTGACTTGCGTCATCGCGGAGTTGGTGAGCACTGCGGTACCGACTGGATTCAGAAGTGTCACCGAGGCACTCGAAATATCGAAACTGCCGAACGGATCGCTCACGACGGCGCGCATGAAAACAGTTGAGCCGGGGAAGAACGAAGCCGTCACGACACCACCCGCGTACGCAGCGTTGTAGCTCACCACGCTGCTGACGCTGATGACGGTGTTGCTGTTGAAGCTGACGTTCGAGCGCTGGGCCGCGGAGTTGGCCGGGTACACCAGCACGTCGCGACTCCCGCTGCCCGTGGTGTTGTTGGTCACCTGCAAGGAGATGGTTGCGCCGGCGGGCAGCGTGGTCGCCGTGATCGGCACGGTAAACGTCTGCAGTGTGGGAGTGGTGTCACTGGGCGTGAATGTGACTTGCGCCGTGCCCAGCGTGATGCCACCGCTCGCCGTCAGCGTGACCCGGACTACGCGCGAGGTGCCGTTTCCAGTGCGAGTGAAATACAGCTGCACGGGCGCATTGCCCGCGGGCAGCGTGAAAGTAGTCGCCAGCGCCGGGGCCAGCACCCAGGTCTGACTATTGCCCTCTACGATGGTGACTGAGGGCGGCGCCGCCGGCGCCGGCGTGCGTGACAACTGCAGGCCTGATCTCAGGTAGAGAACCTTGTTGCCGCTGGATGGGATCTGGGATTGCGAGACGATGATCTGCGCCGCCGCCGGCGTCGCGCCGGGCCCGAACGTATTGATGACGGTTGCGGTGTTATCGATGGTCGCGCCGGGCGGTGTGCCGCCTGCGACTCTCACGTCGAACACGACCGTGACGGTGCCATTCGCGGGCACCGTGATGTTGGAAACGTCGAGAAATCCTGTGCCATCGGCCCCGGTGCCGGCCCCGGTCGAATTGTTCACGGCACCGGCCGGCAAGGTCACGACACTGAAGGAATTGACGTTGGCTGGAATGTCGTCGGTCACGCGCACGCCCGGTGCGAGGACGCCGGCCGTTTCACGCAACGTGATCGTGTAGCGCAGGGTGTCGCCGGGATTCGCATCGCCGGCATTGAGGTCCGACACGGTCTTGGTCGAGGTCGAGAGATTCGGCAGCACGACGTTGGTCGTATCGTTCGCCGTGTCATTGGCTGTGTTGAAATCCAGGCTCGCGCTCGACACGACAGCCGTATTGATCTTCGAGGGCGCCCCCGCCTGGCCGGGCAGAACCGTGAGCGACAGGTCGGGCAAGGTCGCGCCCAGCGCGAGCGGTGGCGGGTGATTGCAGGTCACGGTCTGAGCCGCGGCGCTGCAACTCCACCCCGTGCCGGTGCCCGATACATATGTGAATCCGGTGGGGAGCGTGTCCGTCACCGTGATGGTGTTGTCTTCCTGCTCGAGCCCCACGCCGGTGCCATTGCTGACGCGGATCGTGTACACGCCGTTGGTGCCGGCGGAGAAGTTCGCCTACGTGAGTCTTGGTGATGCTGAGATCGACGCTCGGCTCACTCGTGACACTCACGACCTGCGCCGTCAGCAGGACGAGGTCGCCGCCCGCTGAGAACACGGTCGTCGCCGACGTTTGCCCGGCTGAGACGTATGGATCTACGTTGAAGGTATCGACGTCGACGCCGTAGCTGGTCGCGACGCCCAGCGTGTTGACGGTGCCGTCGTAGGGCTGAGTGGTCGGATCGCTGGCGGGCACGACGATGCCGTCATCGAGCGCGTTGCCGTTGAAGCTCAACTGCTCGTTGAACCCGTTCAGCGGCGTCGAATTCTGCGGATCGCCTTCCCACGCGACGATCGCCATCTTGCCGTTGATGGGCGCGACCGGCACGCGAAAGCCGTCAGGTGTCAGCGTGATCGAGCTGCCGCGGAAGAACTGCAAACCGTCGAATACGTTGATCGCGCGCAGATCCTCCGCCGCGCGCTGGTAGATCACGACGAGTCCCCAGCCCGCGACCACGGCCTGGCTGCCGCAATGAGGCGCGCCGGTGTTGACGGTGAGTCCGCTGAATGTGTAGTTGCCATTCCCGGTGACGCGTGTCGTCACGTCGGCGAAGCCGCCGAAGTACGGGAACAGCGTGCCGCCGTTGTTGAACGTGGTGGTGAACGTGCGAGTCGCCGTGAGCGCCGAACCGGCGAAAGTAACGGTCGAGTCGATCGTGGCTCCCGTCTGCGAGCCGCCCCAGTACAGATAGGCGGCGAGTATCGTCGAGCCCGCTGGAATGCCGGCGACGCGCAGCCGTGCTGCTCGCGCCAACGGCGCAAGCGTCACCCGTATTCGGCTGCGTACGGAGCGATCCGCCGGTCGCAACGAAGTTGATGTTGCCGACGAAGCGCGCGTAGCGGGTGATGGTTTGTGAAAAGGCCGTGGCGGGGCCAAGGAGCAGCCCCACCAAGGCCAGCCACGCCAGTGTTCGCCTCATTGCAACACTCAGGATTACCCTTGCAATCGTGATCGCCGCCGCGCCGCCTCCGCCGTCACTGCGGAACACCCTGCGCAAATCGGCTCGCTCACTGTATAAGTCTTTGAGTTCCAAGCGCGTGGAGCCGCTCACAGGGCCTTTATGTCAAGCGTGATCGAGCGCACAAATCGCCCCCAATCGCAGCCCATTCTGTCGCTCGTGGTGGCGATGGCCGAGAACGGTGTGATCGGCAACGCAAATCGCCTGCCGTGGCACCTGCCGGCGGACCTGAAGCACTTCAAAAGTGTGACGATGGGCAAGCCGATGCTGATGGGCCGCAAGACCTTCGAATCGATCGGCAAGGCGCTGCCCGGGCAGGCGCAATCTGGTGATGTCACGCGGCCGTCCGATCGATGCGCCCGGCATTGAAACGGTGGCGAATCTCGAGGCGGCACTCGCGGCCACTCAGGACGCCGACGGAGCTCATGGTGATCGGTGGAGCGGACATCTTTCGGTTGTGTCTGCCGCGTGCGCAACGCATCTATCTCACCCGGGTGCACGCGCCGATCGCGGGGATACGCGCTTTCCCAACATCGACTGGAATGAGTGGCGCAGCGTGCAACGAACCGCGCAGGCCGGCGGATGACCGGAACGCTTACGCGATGACGTTCGTGACGCTGGAGCGGAGGTCGCCGTCGCGCGGCGACCCCGAATGTCCCTCACTCTTTGTAGACCCAGGCGCCGGCGACACCAGCGAGGACGGTCTCGATCAGACCCTGCAAGCCCCATTTCACCAGCAGGTCGTCCGGATACAGGCCGATGACGTGATGGTCGATGAGTCCCGGCACGTAGCCGCCGAGGAACATCGCAATCGATACGATGACCGCAGTGCGAACGCCCGGTCCGAGGCGCGTCCGCGCCGCGGCGTAGAAGAAGATCAGCACGAGTCCAACCAGCAGGCACAGTACCGCGTAAGCCAGGTAGGCACTCGAACTCATCGCCGCCGCGAGTCCGAGCTCATTGAGGCGTGCCGTCACCGGTGCTCCCCACACCTTGACGGCCATGAATCCTTCGATCACGTAGATGACGAGCGCGGCGACAACGCCGCCGCCGATCCAGCGCGGAACATTGATTCCACCCATGGGCTATCCCCCTCGGTTTGTTGATGTTGTCATCGGCCCGAGGCAGCGACGCCGCCGACCACGGGGCGAACGGGCGAGGAGGGTACGCCGAGGGGACAGCGACCGGCAAACGGCTCGACTGGACCCATTACAATAGCGCCCGGCCTGGAGACATGCATGGAACACCAACGCAGGATTCTTCCGCCGGTCTGGTTGTTGCTTGCAGTGCGGCTCGCTGATCGCTTGCACTACGTGATGCCGATCATGCGCATCGTTCCCGCGCCGTGGTCGTACTCTGGCGCGCTGCTCGTGCGTGCTCGGCATTGCGATCAGCGCCACCGGGTGCCGGCGCGTTCAAGCGAGTCGGCACGCCGGTCGTACCCTTCGAGCCTTCCACCGCACTCGTGACCGATGGGCCTCTACCGGTTCACGCGCAATCCGATGTACCTCGGACTCGTGCTGAGCCTGCTCGGCGCCGCGATCCTGCTCGGTAGCCTGGGCGCGTTGCTGACCGTTCCGGTATTCGCGTGGATACTGCAGACGCAATTCATCACAGGGGAAGAGCGCTTTCTCGAAGGAAATCTTCGGCGAGCGCTATCTCGCGTACAAGCAGCGCGTGCGACGCTGGCTATGAGGACGACAATAGATCGGGAGCGCGCAATGACGTTGAATCGAGAAGCTCTCGCGCGCATGCCTCATCGTCTGCATGCTGCTCGCGTCCTGCAGCGACGGCGGCAAGGTCGATCGTCCGAACGGCCCGGGCGCGGAATGGACGAGCTTCGGCGGCAGCCCCGGCGGCGGGCACTATTCGCCAGCGAATGAAATCACGCCGGCGAATGTCCATGCACTGAAGGTCGCGTGGGTTCATCGCTCGGGCGATGTTCGCGGGCCGCCCGCGGAAGGCGCCGGCGCGATCAACGGCCCTCTGCAGCAGACCGGTTTCGGCGCCACACCGATCGTCTCCGGCGACACGCTTTACTACTGCACGCCTTACAACCGGGTGTTCGCACTCGACGCGGCGACGGGCAAGGAACGCTGGGTGTTCGATCCGCATGTCGACATGAGCCAGGAGAACGCGCCCGCTTGTCGCGGTGTCTCGCTTTGGATGGGCGCCGAGGGCCAGGAGAAGTGCGGCAAGCGCATATTCACCGGGACGCTCGACGCGAGGTTGATCGCGCTTGATGCGGAGAGTGGCGGCGCGTGTGCGGATTTTGGCACAGGACGGCGAGGTGGATCTCAACGTCGGGCTGACACCGCACGGCTCGAAGGAATACAGCGTCACGAGTCCGCCGGCCATCCTGGGCGATACGGTCATCGTCGGCGCGCTGGTCGCCGACAGTTTCCGCAAGGGCGTGCCGGCCGGCGTCGTGCGCGCGTTCGATGCGCGCAGCGGTGCACTCAGGTGGGCGTGGAATGCCGTACCGCCGGGCGAAACCGATGTCAATCCTGACGGAACCTATCGCGCCGGCACGCCCAATGTCTGGTCGATCATCTCGGTCGATCCCGCGCGCAATCTCGTCTTCCTGCCGACCGGCAACGCCGGCAACGACTATTTCGGTGCCGACCGCGAAGGGCTCGACTACTACTCGAGCTCGGTGGTCGCGCTGGACGGCGCGACCGGCAAGGTGGTGTGGCACTTCCAGGCCGTGCATCACGATCTCTGGGACTACGACATGCCGGCACAGCCGACGTTGACTCGATCTGACGATCAACGGCGAGAGCGTTCCGGCGCTGGTCGAAGTCACCAAGATGGGCTTCACGTTCGTGCTCAATCGCGAAACGGGCGAGCCGCTCTTTCCAGTCGAGGAGAAGCCTGCGCCGCAGGACGGCGCGGTGCCGGAGGAACATCTGAGCGCAACGCAGCCCGTACCTCGCTCCCCGCAGCCAACGGCCCGAACGCGGCTGACTGCCGGATGATGCGTGGGGCTTCACATTCTGGGACAAGGGCAAGTGTCGCGACGACACTCAAGGGATTGCGCACCGGCGACATCTATCAACCGCCGTCGCTGCAGGGGTCGGTGATCAATCCTTCGACGTTCGGCGGCAACGATTGGGGATCACCTGCGATCGATCCCGTCAGCAAGCGGATGGTCGTGGCCACGACTCATGTCGCGCTGTCGGTCAAGCTCGTGCCGCGGGCGCAATGCGGCCCGCTCAACCCGGACTTGCCGCAAACCGGCTCTGCATATTGCGCAGTTGTCGTGCCGGTGCTCTCGCCGTGGGGCGCGCCCTGCACCAAGCCGCCGTGGGCGACGCTCGACGCCGTCGATCTGTCGTCCGGCAAGATTGCCTGGACGCGTCCGCTCGGTGAGCTGGGCCCCGCCGCCAAGTGGCCGCTGTCGAAGATGGACGGTGCGGCCTTCTCGATCGGCGGTCCGCTCATCACCGCGACGGGCCTGATCTTCATCGGCGCCGGCACCGATCCCGCGTTCCGGGCTTACGATCTCAGCACCGGCAAGGAGCTATGGAAGGGCACGTTGCCGACCACGGCAAACTCGGTGCCGATGAGTTACCGGCTCGGCGACAACGGCCGCCAGTTCGTGGTCGTCGCGGCGGGCGGTCACTTCGCGCTGAGCGGAATGGCTCCCCGCGGGCGACTACCTGATGGCGTTCGCGCTGCCGACGGAGTGATGTGAGGAGCTAAGGATGGAGTGCGGACGTTGGGTCGACGGTGCCGCCGCCATGGGCAGTCGCGAGCTCGGTCATCGAGCGCCGCAACGCCTTCCAACGCCGTCCGCGCACTCGACGATAGGACTTGGTGAAACGCCGCCGCATGTCGTCAGCGGTCAGACGCTGACGCTCGGTGAAGACGCCCATCAGGAAAACGGTTTCCCCCGGCATCTTGCACGTTCGGGTGCCGACCATGGCCCGGAACCTGTCGGCCGCGACGCTTGCGTCCTGGTGAGAACCGAGCCTGTTCTGCAGGCGTCGGATGGAGTGCAGCAACTCGCTCGCGCTCTCGCCATAAAAGCCTTCGAATGACTCGAGCGCATAGCGCAAGCGTTTCGTGCGCCGCCGGACATCGTGGTAGGCAGCCGAGTTCATGTGCTTGTCCGCCTCGTCAGCCGAGCGCCGGAGTTTTTTGAAAGTTCGGCGAATCAGCCTTGGTGCAACCAGCGCGGCAATCGGGTTGTTGCGTTTGACGGCCATCCGGTTCGGCTTGAAGAGTGCGACTGCGCAGTCGCTCGACCAGGCGCCGCGTCGACTCTCGATCGAGCGCGGCCAGCATGCTGGCCCGGGCATGTTGCCGTTCCGCATCGAGTCGGCTGCGTAACGGACTCAGCCGCTGGCGATCGATTTCACTCAGCTCCGCCGCAAATCGATCCAGCTCGCCGAGCTGGACATCAAGATCGCGCACCGCGCCGAGCGTACGCACGAGCGCCTTCCAGGCAGGACGCTGCCTTGAGATCGCCTTCGGCAGATAGGCCTCGAACAGTCCCAGGCTCGTATCCAGTCGACGCGCTGCGACCCGCAATTCGTGCAGGCGCTCCTCATTCTCGCCGAGCCGCGCAGCGGGCTCGCAGGTCAGCCAGGTCCACAAATGGCGGCGCAGATTCGCGCGCGCGACCTCGCCGATACTCAGTGTCGGATCAATCAGCATCGAGCCGAGATCCGCCGATACCGGTGCGGCGAGCCCGGTGGATTTCAACCCCACTTCGTATTTGCTGTCTGTCGCGGCCTCGAGTTGGCACTCGACGCGCAGCTGATCCACCAGACCCTCGAGCGATTCCGCGGGTTCAGTCAAGGCTTCCACGTCGACCCGTTTCAGGCGCGCCCTGGACCCTCCGTCGGCACTCGCAACTATCGTTTCATCCAGGGCGATCTCTGCAGCCTGCTCGCCCTCGTCCTTCATGACAGCGAAGCACTGGCGCTGTGTGCGCACGCGAAACAACGTCCGCAGCGGCTGCGTGCCGGCCACCGCCTGCACCCGCACGCCGACCGGCCCATTGCTTTGCGTAAAGGAAGCCTGTTCAGCTGACGGAAGTGCCTCATTGATCTCGCGCCTGATCCTGAGCCCATCGGACCCGGGCGCGAGGTCCTTCAGAGTCGCTTCCGCCTGACCTGGAACGTCCCGCAGGCGCAACGCGAACCCGGCGCGGTGGAAGCGCCAGTCCTCCGTGTCAAGGTACGTGTCGTAGATCGTGCGGCTGGGGCGCGGCTCGATCGTGAAGCCGCCAAAGCCGCTATGGTCGCTCAACCATTGACGCACCTGGGTCAGGTCGCGAGCGGCGAGCTGCCACTCGATTTCCTGGTGAGGATGTGCCGCGGCGTGTGTCGGTCTGAGTCAGTTCTGCATCGCCGGGCATGAGCGCAATTCTACAGGTCGATAGCTCGCAGTCCCAACTGAGTAGCTACCATTGTTAACGCCATGTCAACGGCTTCGGTAACCCCTAGAGAGCCGACAATCTCGTTTGCACGAGCCTGCGTCGCGAGCGACCAGTCGATCTGATCGACGGCCGTCGCCTTGACCGTCAGTTCGTCGAGAATCTCCTGCTGAATCCGGCCGCGCTCGAGTGCCTGTGTGTACGGAATCTCGTGATGAAACATCACCATCGAGTAGCGCGGAATGAACTGCTCCGGGAAGCGCTGCTCGAGCTGCAGCGACAGCTCCTTCTGCAGGACGAACTTCGGATCGCGCACCGAGTCGCGCATCTCGACGTAGTTCTCGAGCGCCATCTGCGCGATCGCATCGGCGTTGGGCTTGCGCACGCGATCGACACGCGCGAATACCCGTCCCCAGTCTTCGTATCGGTCGAGCGCAGCATCGAGCGCCACGCAGTCCTCGAACGCGCAATTCATGCCCTGGCCGTGAAACGGCACGATGGCGTGCGCGGCATCGCCGATGAGCAGCGCGCGATCGGCGAACTTCCAGGGCGCAGCGCGCACGGTCACCATGGCCCCGGTGGGGTGGTCGAAGAAGTCCTCGCTGAGGTCGGTGATCAGCGGCTGAGCATCCGCGAACCGACGTGCAAAGAACCTCTGCACGGCATCGCGGCTCGCGAGTGTGGCGAAACTCTCCGGACCTTCAGCCGGCAGGAACAGCGTCACCGTGAAACTGCCGTCGATGTTGGGCAGTGCGATCAGCATGTAGCCGCCGCGCGGCCAGATGTGCAGCGCGTTCGTTTCCATGCGGTGCTTGCCACCGGGGCCGGCGCGGAATCGTCAGCTCCTTGTAGCGATGCGAGAGCACTTCCTCGCTCGCCTGCGTGCGGCCGTCCGCGTGCATCGCGGCGCGGACCGCCGAGCTCGCGCCGTCGGCACCGATGACGGCCGCAGCCGCGACTTCCTTCGTCCGGCCGCTCGCTCTCATCGAGCAGGCGCAGCCGCCCGGCACGGAAATCGAGACCCTGGCAGTTGTGACGGAACTCGAACAGTGATCGATGCGATGCGCTCGAGCTCCGTCAGCAGCAGCTTGTTGAGCTCGGCGCGCGACACGGAATGGATGACCTCGCTGTCGTTCTGCCCGTAGCGCTGCAAGCGTGGTGCGCCCGTGCTCGTCGTGAATCATGCGTCCGCGCATCGGGATCATCAGTGGCCGCACGGCATCGAGGACGCCGGCGCGCTCCAGCGCATGAATTCCCCGATCTGCAAGCGCGAGGTTGATCGAGCGTCCGGCGCTGATCGACTTCGCGGCGCATGTCAGGGCGACGTTCGTACACGGTCACAGGCACGCCGCGGCGCGCGAGGAAGATTCCCAGCAGCGAGCCGGCGGGACCGGCGCCAACAATCGTGGCAGGGGAGAACTTCACCGTGCTCACTCGGCGAGGCTTGCGGCCAGCGCGTCGACGAACTCCCAGACCTCGGTGAAAGTGTTGTAGAGCGGCACTGGCGCGACGCGAATGATGTCGGGCTCGCGCCAGTCGCAGACGACGTCACGTTGCTCCAGCGCGGCGAACACGCGCTTTCCGGACGGCACGCCCGAGCGCAAGCGTAGCGAGAGCTGGCAGCCGCGATCGTTCGGATCGCGCGGCGTCACGATCTCGATCTGCCCGGCGCAGTCGCTCACTCACCAGGAATTCAAGAAATCCGGTGAGCCGCCGGGACTTCTCGATCACGCGGCCCATGCCGGCTTCGCGGAACATCGCCAGCGATATCACCAGCGGAGCCATCGACAGGATCGGCGGATTGCTGATCTGCCAGCCCTCGGCGCCCGACAGCACCTCGAAGTCGGGCTGCATGAGGAAGCGCTTGGCCTTGTCGTGGCCCCACCAGCCGGCGAACCGTGGCAGGTTGGACGCCTCGGCGTGCCGCTGATGCACGAAGCAGCCGGCAACGGCTCCTGGTCCGGCGTTGAGATACTTGTAGGTGCACCAGCACGCGAAGTCGGCGCCCGAGTCGTGCATGCTGCAGCGCGACGTTGCCGGCGGCGTGCGCGAGGTCGAAGCCGACTCTTGCACCCGCCGCATGCGCCGCTCGCGTAATCCGCGCGATGTCGAAATTCTGCCCGGTCCGGTATTGCACGCCGGGCAGCATCACCAGTGCGATGCGATGGCCTTCGCGCGCCAGCAACGCTTCGAGATCCTCGTGACGCACGCAATCCTCACCGGCTGCGGGGCGCGGCTTCGATCAGGGCCTGCTGCGGCCGAATAGCCGTGATGACCGAGGTGCGACACGACCGCGTAACGGTCGGACGGAAAGGCGCCTTGTTCGATCAGGATGCAGTGCCGGTCGGAGGTCGGCCGGTAGAAGCTCACCATCATGAGATGCAGGTTGACGGTGAGCGTATTCATGTTCACGACTTCCGCGGCGTTCGCTCCGACGAGGAGTGCGGTGTCGTTCGTGAGCTGCTCGTGATAGGGCAGCCAGGGGCGGCGCGCTTCGAGATGGCCGAGGACCGCGTAGCGGGCCCAGTCTTCCAGTTCCTCGTCGATCAGGTCACGCACCCCCTTCGGCTGCAGACCGAGCGAGTTGCCGCAGAAGTAGATCGCGGTGGATCGCGCGCGTCCGGGCGGCAGATGAAAGCGCGAGCGAAACTCGGCCAGCGGGTCGTTGCGATCCAGCGTTTCGGCATGCTCGCGCGACGCTTCGAAACTCATGCCGGTTGCAACCGGTACAACACGGGCCGACTGGGTGCCGCATCGCTCACGAACGGAGCGATCTGCAGATCGAGCAGGTAGCGGCCGTCGACAATCGAATCGGGAACGAAAATCAGTTCCGTCACGCTGGCTCGTGGTCTTTGCGCGAGCGTGTAACTCGTGCTGCCAGGCGGCAGTCCCCAGAAGATGCGGTGCGCGCTCAGTCGTCCCTCGTCGTGGGTCCGGTCGATCGACGGCAGGTCGACAAGCAGATGCTCGATGTCACGCGCGACACACAGCGCTGCGGCTTCGTTGGAGAGGAAGGGTGGCGGAGTCTCCGAGCCGTAGCGGCGCGTGCGTTTTTCGGGATCGTTGGGAAGAGTCCTCAGCACGAGTGCCGTGACACCTGACGAAGCGTGATGCTCCCAGAGGTTCTCGAGTACGCGTGCCGTGATGAAGCGATCGCCGCTCTGCGGCGCCGGATCGGCGGATTCGTTGCTCTCCTCGATCGGCACCGTGCTGGCGGAGAGCAACAACGCCAGCGCAAGCCCGCCGGGGACCTGCTGATGCACGCTGACTCGCTCGGCCGTCACGTGGCCCACACATTCAGTGTGAGTGCCGTTGCAGTGGGGCACGAGGTGCAGTTCGTCGCAATTGCAGCTACCGCCAAGACGCACATCGCCCACGAACGAGCCGGCTCGTAAAGGCGCAGCACTCGCCGGTGCCGCATCGAAATGAGACGGTTGTTCGCCGGCAAAATCGTACGGGATCGAGATATCGAGTGGTTCATCGAGGTCAGCGTGCAGCGCGCCTTCGGCGGTTGCGATCGTCAGGCGCGTCATTCGAATCGTTTCCGATCGAGATTGAGCCATTCGAGCGCGGTGCCGTGCAGGAGACGTGCAACTGTTTCATCGTTGAGCTGCATCGACTCGATCATCTTGCCCGGATGATCCTCGCCGAGCGGGAACGGATAGTCGCTGCCGAGCGCGACGCTGCGCGCGCCCATCAGCTTCATCATGTAGATGCAGCAGGTCCGGATCGTGGACCAGCGAATCGACATAGAAGCGACCGAGATATTCGCGCGGGTTGGTCTGGTTGGCGACGGCGACCAGGTCCGGGCGGGCATGAAATCCATGCTCGATGCGACCGAGCGTTGCCGGGAAGGCGCCGCCCCCGTGTGCGAAGGCCACCCGCAGGCGCGGCAGCTTCGCGAACACGCCGCCAAAGATCATGCAGCAGATCGAGAGCGAAGTTTCCGCCGGCATGCCGACGAGCCACGGCAGCCAGTAGCGTGACATCCGTTCCCGGCCCAGCATGTCCCAGGGATGCACGAACACCGCTGCTTCGAGATCCTGCGCGGCCGTCAGGATTTCCACCACGCGCGGATCATCGAGATTGCGCCCGTTGACGTGCGATCCGATCTCGATGCCGGGGAGCTTGAGGCTGCGTCACGCAGCGCTCCAGCTCCTGGATCGCGAGATCCGGCTCCTGCATCGGCACCGTGCCGAGCCCGATGAAGCGCGTGGGATATCGATCGACGAGACCAGCAATGTGATCGTTGAGAAAGCGGCTCAGGTCGAGCGTGTCGGGTCCGCGCGCCCAGTAGTTGAACATCACCGGCACGGTCGACAGCACCTGCACGTTCACGCCGGTGCGCGCGCAATCCTCGAAGCGCTTGTCGGCGTCCCAGCTGTTGGCTTCGATGTGACGGAAGAGCTTGCCCTCCTGGACCATGCGCGCGCAACCGGGGCCGGTGTGCTCGATCTGCACCCAGCCGCCGTAGCCGTAGCGTTCCTGCAGGTTGGGCCAGTTTTCTGGCACCACATGCGTATGCATGTCGATCTTGAGCATCGTTCGCTCGATCTATCTCATGAACTGCATATTGGCGACGCCTCGATCGGGTAGGTCCTTTCGAGAACGCCGTAAATACGTCCCTGTAGGCTCCGTGAAAAACGTCCTGTTTTTCACGGTCTCGAAAGGACCTACCCAATCAAGTCGCCGCCAGTGAAGAGTGCAGTTCATGACCTATGAGCGCTTCGGGGGCTGCATCACGGCGCCGCAGTGCTTGCACGTGCGCTTTTCCAGGCTCGCGAAGAAGCGTTCGAACAACGGCGCGAGCTCCGTCTCGATGTTCTTGAGCTCGAAATACTCCGAGTAGAGTTCATGGCTGCAGGTCTCGCAGTACCAGAGGAAGCCGTCCTGCTCGCCGGGACGGCGCTGCCGTTCTACAACCAAGCCTACCGTGTTGGCGAAACGCTGCGGGGAGTGCGGCACGTGAGGTGGCAGCAGCAGCACTTCGCCCTCGCGGATCGCCACGTCGACCGCACGACCGTCCTGCATGGTCTTCAACACCATGTCGCCCTCGAGCTGGTAGAAGAACTCCTCGCCGGGATCATCATGAAAATCCTTGCGCGAATTCGGGCCGCCGATCGCCATGATGATCATTTCCGCGTCCTTGAACACCTGCTTGTTGCCGACCGGCGGCTTGAGCAGGTGGCGGTTCTCATCGATCCAGCGGTGCAGGTTGAAGGCTTGGATGGGTCGCATGACAGCTCACTCCGGGAGGGTCGCAATGCACTTGAGCTCGATCGCGATCGGGCCGGGCAGGCGTGCAACGCCAATGGTGGTTCGACACGGGCGCACGCCGCCGAAATACTCGGCATAGATTCGATTGTACGTGGCGAAATCGCGCTCGAGGTCGGTCAGGAACACCGTCACGTCGACGAGGCGCTCCCAGCTCGAGCCGGCGTCCTCGAGAACGGTGCGCACGTTGTCAAATACCGCACGACACTGCGCCTCGATGTCATATCCGAGTACGCGTCCGGACGCGTCCAACTCGACGCCGGCAACTCCCTTCTCGCCGCGCTTGCGCGGCCCCATGCCGGAAATGAACAGCAGATTTCCCACGCGACGCGCGTGAGGGTATGAGCCAAGCGCTTCGGGCGCTCGCGATGAAACAACGATTTCCGATGTCATGGCAGTGATTCAGTACTTGACGCAGACGTTGCGGGGCTCGGTGAAGAAACGCATGGCTTCGAACCCGCCTTCGCGCCCGAGGCCGGAATGCTTGACCCCACCCATTGGCGTGCGCAGATCGCGCAGCATCCAGGTATTCACCCAGACCAGGCCCGATTCCAGGTGCGCGGCCACGCGGTGGCACCGCGTAATATCGCGGCTCCAGATGGAGGCCGCTAGCCCATACGGCGTGCCGTTGGCGATGCGCAACGCATCGTTTTCATCGCCGAAGGACTGAAGGGTTGCAACGGGGCCGAAGATCTCCTCCTGGTTCGCCGCGCATTGCGGATTCAGCCCGTCGATGACCGTGGGCTCGTGGAACCATCCCTTGCGACAGCGCGCCGTGTCCACGGTCGTGCTTTGACCACCGCAAAGAACCTGACCGCCATCGGCGCGCGCCTGTTCGACTGCCGCAGTCACTTTGTGCAGATGAGCCTCGGAGACGAGTGCGCCCTGGTCGGTGTCGGACTCCAGCGGGTCCCCAACGCGCAAGCGCTTCACGCGCTCGACGAATGCCTCGCGAAAGCGCGCATAGATCGTGTGCTCGATGAGTACGCGTGAGCCACACAGGCAGATCTCACCCTGGTTCGCGAACGCCGCACGAACTGCGCCTTGCACTGCGGGCTCGAAATCGCAGTCGCCGAACACCAGCGTGGGGTTCTTTCCGCCGAGCTCGAGCGCAAGCTTCTTGAATTGCATCGCGCCGGCTGCAGCGATGGCGCGTCCGGTGGCAGTACCGCCTGTGAAGGAGATGGCACGCACGTCCGGGTGTGCCACGATCGCCTGGCCCACATTGCGACCTGCACCATGGAGCACATTCAGAACGCCGTCGGGCAGTTTCGCCTCGATGCAACGCTCGGCAAGCAGTGAAGCAGTGAGTGGCGTGATCTCAGAAGGCTTGGCGATGACGCAATTGCCGGCTGCGAGTGCGGGAGCGATCTTCCACGTCAGCAGATACAGCGGCAGGTTCCACGGCGAGATTCCGGCGACGACGCCGTGCGGTTGACGCAAGGTGTAGTTGATGGCGCCCACTTCCATGGCGTGCGCTTCGCTCGCGAACTGAGTTGCAGCGCCGGCGAAGAAGCGCAGGTTGGCGATGGCGCGAGGGATATCGAGCGAGCGCGCCAGGCTCAGCGGCTTGCCCGTGTCCTGCGATTCTGCATGCGCAAAGGCGTCGAAATCGCGCTCGATCAGGTCGGCGATGCGATTGAGCCAGGCAGCACGCTCGGCGCCCGGCAGGTCGCGCCACCCGGCGAACGCGCCGCGTGCGGCTTCCACGGCTTGCTGCACGTCGCCCGGGTCCGACTCGGGAGCGCGTGCATACACCTGGCCGGTGGCGGGTTCGTAAACATCGAACCAGCGTCCCGATCGGGACGGCTGGGTGCGGCCCCCGACGTAGTTGAATAGATCGAGCATGGCGTGTGCGGTTGGAATGTCGACATTATAGACGCGCCGTCGCCACAACCGGCGCGCGGAGCGCTTTTCTAGTCTTGATCCGGCCTCTGGTGCGTGCGACAGCGCAGGCGCACTGGGTCGCGAGTCTCATCCAGGCGAATGGCACAAAGGCTCCCGCCCCATACGCAGCCAGCATCGATGCTAAGGACGTTGTGGTGGTCGTAGTAGCCGAGCGTCGACCAATGCCCGCAGACGATGCGCGCATTGCGGCTCGCGCGGCCGGGCACCTTGAACCACGGTAGCCAGGGTGTACCCACTTCTCGCGGCGCATCCTTGAGCTTGAGATTGATGCGACCCCTGGCATCGCAGTAGCGCAGGCGCGTAAAGCAGTTGACCATGAACCGGAGCCGGTCGTAGCCGGTGAGTGTCGCGCTCCATTTGTCAGGTTTGTTGCCATACATGTGCGCGAACAGACCGACCGCGTTGTCGCGCAGGGCTTTGCGCACTTCGGCGGCAGCCGAGCGGGCCACTGACAGGTCCCACTGGGGCGGAAGGCCCGCGTGCACCATCGCGAGATCGAGGCTCTCGTCATGATGAAAGAGGGGGCGACGGATCAGCCAATCGAGCAAGCGAGTGCGATCTGGCGCGTTGAGTACTGCATCGAGCGTGTCCCCAACGCGCAGGCGCCGGCTGCGGCTGTGAACCACGGCCAGCAGGTGGAGGTCATGGTTGCCGAGGACGAGCGACTGCGTTGTCGCGCAGGGCATATACGCGTCGCAGGGCCTGCAGAGAGCGGGGACCACGGTTGACGATATCGCCCACGAACCACAGCCGATCGCGATCGGGGCGGAAACGGATGCGCTGCAGAAGTTCGCCCAGCTCCTCGTCACATCCCTGGACGTCGCCGATGGCGTAAACAGCCATTAGGAGTTTGTCTCCTAGTGGAGCACTCCGGGCATTGCCAAGCGTGAATGGCGCGACGGGCGCATCGAATTGCTGGCCGTCGTCCGCGACCATCTGGTAGGTGCCTTGCATGGCGCCGACCGGTGTCTCGATGATGGCGCCACTGGAGTACCGAAAGCCCTGGCCGGGTTTCAGATAGGGCTGCTCACCCACCACGCCGTCGCCGCGTACTTCCTGCACCTTGCCGTTGGCGTCGGTGATGATCCAGTGCCGTGTCATCAGGCGTGCGGGTACCAGTCCTTCATTGCGAATCGTGATGGTGTAGGCAAATACGAAGCGCCGCTCGCGTGGATCGGACTGTTCATCGACGAAATTGGTCTCGACGTCGACGCGGATCGCGTGGCGTGTCTTCTCGCGGCTGGAGCCCGTAGCGGTCATGGGGTCAGTGTACCGGAAATGACTCAAGCGCTAGTGCAGGCGAACCGCGAGTACATCGCATGGGGATGCGTGCAGCACCGTGTCCTCGGTGAAATTCAGCAGGATTGCGAGTCCGTGGCGCTCCCGGCTGCCGAGCACGATGAGATCGACCTGCTGTTCCTGCGCCACGCGGATGATTTCCGCTTTTATGTTACCTGCCTCGACGAAGCACTCGCTGCTGCCCAGGCCGAGGGCGCCGGCGAGTTCCTTGAGCCGCACGCGCGCACGTTCGATGAGTTCCTCTTCGATCTGTACCGCGGGCAACAGCGTTTCGCCCATCGGCTCCACGGGCACGTATTCGACCACGTGCAGCAACTGGATGGTGGCTTGATAGGAGGCCGCGATCGCCTTAGCTCGCGCGCCGACGACTTCGCTGTCCTCAGTGAGATCCACGACGAGGAGAATCTTGCGGTATTCGTGCATGACGGCCTCCGGCATTGGACCGGGCCGATTATAGCGGGGACTCGCCGGCGGTTTCTCAGGCCTCGAGCGAGGCCGCGATCAACGCAAACTGCCGCGGCTCGAGCCGCTCCGGACGCAAGCCAGGATCGATCCCCAGCCGACGCAGCTGCCCTTCGCTCGCCAGTCCCTTGAGCGCGTTACGCAGAGTCTTGCGCCGCTGCGAGAAGGCGGCACGCACGATTCGCTCGAAGCGTTCGGTGGAGACGATCGGGAATGCCGGCCCGGGGAGCGGGGTGATGCGCACTACGGCCGAAGCGACCTTGGGCGCAGGCCGAAACGCTCCCGCACCGACGTCGAGGACGGACTTCAACTCGCACCCACGGCGCGAGCATCACCGTGAGGCGCCCGTAGGCCTTCGATCCAGGCGCCGCGACCATGCGCTCGACCACTTCCCGTTGCAGCATGAAGTGCATGTCGAAAATCGCCTCGCGTTGCGCCAGCAGATAGAACAGGAGCGGCGTCGAAATGTTGTACGGCAGGTTGCCGATGACGCGCAGCGCCTTGCGGTCGGAGCGCAGGGTGGTGAAATCGACATCCAGTACATCAGCGACGATCAGGTTGAGCGGCTGCGCCGAACCGCGCCTGCAAGGCACACGGCCAGATCGCGATCGATTTCAATTGCAGTCAGTTCGCCGGCGCGCTGCAGCAGAGGTGCGGTCAGGGCGCCGCGGCCCGGACCGATCTCGATCAGTGCCTCGCCGGGCCGCGGATCGATCGTTGCAACGATGCGCTCGATGACCTTCGGATCGTGAAGAAAATGCTGGCCGAAGCGCTTGCGCGCGCGGCCTCGTCATGCGCTGCCCTGCGCCAGCTCGATCGCCTGCTGCAAGGCTGCCGCGAGACTGCCGACATCGGCTTGCCCGGTGCCGGCCAGATCCAGCGCCGTGCCATGATCGACGGAAGTGCGAATGAATGGCAGGCCAAGCGTTACGTTTACGGCGCCGCCGAAGCCCGCAAACTTGAGCACGGGCAATCCCTGGTCGTGATACATGGCGAGCACCACGTCGGCACCCGCCAGCGATCGCGGCGTGAACGCGGTGTCCGCAGGCACCGGACCGCTCGCATTGATGCCATCCCTGCGTACCGCGGCAACCGCGGGTGCGATGACTTCGATCTCCTCGCGTCCGAGATGACCGCTCTCACCGGCGTGCGGGTTCAGTCCGCACACGAGGATGCGCGGCCGCGCGAGGCCGAAGCGCTTGCGCAGGTCCGCGTCGATGACGGACATGACTTCCTGCAGCAGCGCGCTGCTCAGCGCCTCGCTCACAGAGCGCAATGGCAGATGGGTGGTCGCGAGCGCCACGCGCAGGCGCTCCGCCACCAGCATCATCACCGGTCGAGACGTGTGCGTGCGTGCCGCGAGGTATTCGGTGTGCCCTGTGAAGGCGACGCCGGCTTCATTGAGAACGCTCTTCTGTACGGGCGCCGTCACCATCGCGTCGAATTCGCCGGCGAGGCAGCCCTCAACAGCGCGGTCGAGAAGCGCGAGCACGTAGTGGGCATTCGCAGCGTTGAGCCGACCCGGTTCCGCCACAGTCGCCAGCGGCGTGGCCATGACGCGCACCATTCGCGCATGGTGCGCGGTTCGTTCAGCCAGTGGTGAGTACTCCTCGATCTGAGGATCGAGATTGAGAAGCTGTGCGCGGGCGCGCAACAGCGCGGGATCTGCCGCGATGATCAGCTCGCAGGGCCAGTCCCGCTCAGCGAGCTGCAGGCACAGATCCGGACCGATCCCGGCCGGCTCGCCCGAAGTCAGGATTATTCTAGGGGTCATTCGGACCCGCCGGGCGCGCTACATCTTGTACTCGACGTAGGCCTCGTCCCGCAGCCGCCGCAGCCAGAGCTCGGTTTCTTCGTCGGCCTTACTCTCGCGCAGCGCCGCGAATGCGCGTTGCCTGCGCACCTCGTCGGTGTTGTCATGCGTGCGCGTTCCCAGCAGCTGGACGATGTGCCAGCCGAACTGGGTCTGGAACGGCTCGCTGATTTCGTTCTCCTTCAACCCTTCGAGCACCTGCGTGAATTGAGGCGCGAAGCTCGTCGGTGATTCCCATCCGAGGTCGCCCCCCTGCGAGGCCGAACCTGGATCTTCGGACGACACCGCCGCCACGCCGGCGAAGTCCTCGCCGTCGAGAATGCGCTTGCGCAGCGCTTCGAGCTTCTGTTTCACGGTGGCATCGTCCTGCAGCTCGTTGGTGCGCATGAGGATGTGGCGCGCATGCACCTGGTTGACCATGACCTGCTCTTCAGCACCGCGCCGTTCATTCAGCTTGATGATGTGAAAGCCGCTCGGAGTGCGGACCGGCTCCGCGATGTCACCAGGTTGCATGTGAGCGACGAGATCCGCGATGAAGGTTGGCAGTTGCGGCCCCTTGCGCCAGCCGAGCGAACCGCCGTCGAGGGCAGTCTGGCTGTTCGAGTAGGTCACCGCCAGCTGCGCAAAGTCCTCGCCCTTGCGTGCGCGCTCGTAAACGTCCTGTGCATGGGCACTCACTTCCTCGAGCTGTCCCGGCGTCGCTGCCTGGGGCAGGGCCAGCAGGATGTGCGAAATGTTGAATTCCTGGTTGTCGATGGAGCCGCTCTGCTTGGCGAGGTATTGGTCGATCTCGCGCGGCGTGACGATGATCTTCTCCAGCACGTCGCGCCGACGCAGGAGCGAGATCGTCATCTCCTTGCGCAGCGAGTCGCGATAGGCGGCGTAGTTGATACCCTGCGATTCCAGGGCGCGTGGCAGCTGGTCGAGCGTCATCTTGTTGCGTTCCGCCACGTCGCGCAGCGAGTTGTTGAGCATCTCGTCCGAAACCTTCACGCCGCCGCGGTCGGCACGCTGCAGCTGGATCTCCTGCACGACGAGACGCTCGAGGATCTGCTGACGCAGCACGTTGGCCGGCGGGAGCTCGGTGCGTTGCTGCTGCAGCCGCTCGGTCACCATCTGGATCTGATCGTCGACTTCGCTTTTCAGCACCACGCCGTCGTTGACCACAGCGGCCACACGGTCGAGCAGGACGCCACTGGTGGCGAGCTCGCGGCTTTGCGCCAACGCATCGGCGCTCAACAGGATGAACAGCAGGGGGGCAAGGGATCTGGCCAGGGGCATAGAGGCGAATCCGCGGTAATCAGGTGCTTTAACGGGTGCGCGAGTATCCTCGAATTGCGTTCTCGAGAAAAGCGTCCGCGGGCACTCCGACATTGCTCAGGCCGTTGAGTTCCAGCTGCACGGCCAGGGAGCTGTCACGTTGGCCGGTACGGCTGCTGACGTAGCGCCGCTGCACGAGCCGCACGCGCCAGCAGCAGCTCACGTATTCGAAACCCGCAAACTCGTCGATCAGCGCCTCGTCACGCAGCGAATAGACCGCGCCGGTGTAGATGTTCCAGCGCCGCGAAACTGGCCAGGCGACGGACCCGTCGACCTGCTCGATCAGGTCACGCCGGAAACGGTACCCCAGGTTGACGACCGACTGCGCGGCGGGCTTGTACTGCACGCTGATCTGTCCCTTCTCGCTCTGGGTGGCTTCCGGATTCCACTCCAGTCCCAGGCGCATGTTCCAGTGTCGATAGGCGCTGAGCTCCAGCTCACCGACGAAGTTCGAATACTGCCGGTTCGTGGGCACCTCGTCAGGAAGCAGACACGCGGGCTCTCGAAGTACCACGTTTCGCCGAGGGTCGCGCTCAGGTACTGCTGCCCGGTCGCGGTGTCGATCAGCCGCGCGGTCACACCGCCACTGAGCTGGTTGGCATCGCTCAGCCGGTCGGCGCCGATATAGCGATTGCGGCGGAACAGCTCCACCAGGTTCAGATCCGGAATCCCGGTGTCGAACACCGGCAGATCGGCCTGGTCGCGAAATGGGACATACAGGTACAAGAGCCGCGGCTCGAGTGTCGTAATGCGATTCGGGGTGATGCGCTCGAAGGTGAGACCGCTGTCCAGGCTTAGAATCGGTGCTCCGCGCGAGGGCGAGGTGGGCGCCCCGGTCACGACGTCATCGAGCTCATAAGTCGTAAAGCGGTATGCGGCCTCGGGCACGATGTAGTAGCCGGGTCTGCGCAGCGGCCAGCGGATCTGCGGTTCTACGTCGAGACGCCCCCCGGTCACACCCTCATCGCGCGTGAAGTAGACCATCTCGCCGTCGAGCTGATACTCCAGACCGAGCGGCGTGTCTTCCCACAGGCCGCGTGCCAGGATGCGTGGCAGTATCGTGTACGGCCTCGATTCCTGCGGAATGCTCTGGTCGATGGTCTGGAAATTCTCGGCTTCGCCGAGGAACGTCCAGTGCTCGCCGTAGTAGCGCAGCTGCGCGTCGCGCTTGACGTAGAGGGTGCTCGTGATCTCGGAGCCCTGGCCGAAGTCCTCGAAATAGTTGTTGTCGCTGACGTTGGCGGCATCGGCAACGAAGCGCCAGCGCTCCCAGAAATCGCTGCGGTTGGTCCAGTGCACGTAGCTGCGATTGTCGTTGTCGCGCAGCTTGTCGCTGGGCAGGACGAGTGCATCGATCTCGCCGCGATCGCCGTGACCGAGGTAGCGGAACTCGGTCTCGAGCGCGAGGCCGCGATTGGTCCAGATTCTGGGCGTCATCAGCAGATCGTAGTTCGGGGCGAGATTGAAGTAGTACGGCGCGCCCAGCTCGACTCCGTTGCGGTCCGAGACACCGAACTCCGGGAAACAGGAACCCGGACTTGCGCTCATTTCCCAGGGGGAATGAGATGTAGGGAGTGTAGAGAATCGGCACGCCCTTGAAGTCGAGGCGGATGCGGCGTCCGGTGCCATCGCGCTCCGCCGTATCGAGGTCGATGTCTCCGGCCCTGAGCACCCAGTCCTCGTTGCCCACCGGGCAGGTCGTGTACCTGACGTCGTCGAGACTCACCTGCCCATCGCGCTTGACCACGATCTCCTGGGCCGAGCCGCGCGCTGGTCGCGACGGCAGCTCGAATTCCGCACCGCCGAACGAAGCACCGCCAGCAGCGTCGTACTTGCCGGTGTCGCCACGCACACGCACCAGCGGGTCCTGGTACTCGACGTTGCCCTCCATGCTCAGGCTCTTGCGTCGCGTCGTCGTACTGCACATCTTCAGCACTGAGATGTCGGTCACCCTGTCGCACGTCCACTTTGCCTTTCAATAGCGCATCGCCCGTGCGGCTGAGCTCGGCGCCCTGGCTGCTCACTTCGATGTCTTCATCGGCGGGTGTGGTGGTGGATGTCGCCGGCGGCAATGGCGCGGCAACGGGTCCGCAAAGCTTGCTCCTGGTCGCGCTCTCTGCGTTGGCGCAGCAAGGCTCATCGCCCGCCGCGCGGCTGCAGGCCAGCACGATCAGAAGCGCGAGGTGTGCCGGGAAGCGGGAGCGACGTGACAAGGTGATCAAGTACTTGATTATTACCGGGGTGTTGCGTTCGGACACATTATAATGACGTTTGTTTCCCCACGGAGATCCACTCATTAGCGACGCGCGACTCGAACTGCTGCGTGACTGGCTGGCCAACGAGCTGACTTTCGGCGCGGATCGCATCGCGCCGGCATCGGGCGATGCCAGCTTTCGGCGCTATTTTCGTGTCTGGCGCGACGGCGAAACGTTCATCGCAATGGATGCGCCACCCGGACGCGAGGATGTGCGGCCCTACCTGATGATCGCCCGCATGCTCGCAGAGATCGGTGTGCATGTGCCCCGTATCCTCGCCGAGCAGCACACGGATGGTTTCCTGCTGGTCACCGATCTCGGAACGCGCCATTACCTCGAAGATCTCAGCGCCAACCATAACGTCGAGTCGCACTATCTCGACGCGATGATGACACTGAATCGCATCCAGTCCCGAGGCGCCGAGCATGCGCGCCATCTGCCGGCGTACGATCGCGCGGTATTCGAGCGCGAGATGAAGCTGATGCCCGAGTGGTTCTGTGGCCGGCACCTGAAGCTCGACCTGAGCGCCGAGGATCAGCAGACGCTCGCGGCAACCTTTGACCTGCTGTGTCGCGAGGCGTTGGCGCAGCCGAAGGTGTTCGTGCACCGGGACTACCATTCGCGCAACCTGATGGTGTTCTCAGGCGACAATCCGGGCGTGCTCGATTTCCAGGACGCAGTAAACGGTCCAGTCACCTATGACCTGGTGTCATTGTTTCGCGACTGCTACATCGAGTGGCCGCAGGAGCGCGTGCAGGACTGGGTATTGCGTTATCGCTCCATGGCGTGTTCATCGGGCGTGGACGTCGGCGCCGACGAGGGCCAATTCCTGCGTTGGTTCGACCTGATGGGTGTGCAGCGGCACGTCAAGGTGCTCGGCATCTTCTCCCGTTTGTTCCATCGCGACGGCAAGGCTGAGTATCTCGACAACCTGCCGCTCACGCTGAAGTACGTCCAGTCGACCTGCGCACGCCATGCCGAACTCGAGCCGCTCGGACGCTTTCTGCGCAAGCGAGTGGCGCCGATCCTCGCTGAGCGCACCGCCGAGGCGCGCGCGTGAGGGCAATGATCCTTGCCGCAGGACGCGGCGAGCGCATGCGGCCGTTGACCCAGGAAACTACCCAAGCCGCTGCTGCAAGTTCGCGGGCGCTCGCTGATCGAGTACCACCTGCAGGCGCTCAGCGCGGCCGGGATTCGCGACATCGTGATCAATCTCTCCTGGCTCGGCGGAACGCATTCGCGCCGCGCTCGATGATGGCGCACGCTGGGGAGTGTCGATTCGTTACACCGAAGAGGGTCCTGAGCCGCTCGAGACGGGCGGCGGCATCTTCAATGCGCTGTCGCTGCTCGGCCCCACGCCGTTCATCGTGGTCAATGGAGATGTCTGGACGGATTTCCCGTTCTCGCGTCTGACGCTCGCTACCGAAGCCGCGGCGCATCTCGTGCTGGTCCCCAACCCGGCGCATCACGCGCGGGGCGACTTCAGTCTCGAGAATGGCCGCGTGATGCACGCAGGCGGCACGGACCTGCACTTTCTCGGGCATCGCCATGTATCGTCCGGAGTTTTTTGCCGGATGCACGGCGGGCCGGTTCCCGTTGCTGCCCCTGCTCAGACGTGCGATCGATGCAGGGACGCTCAGCGGCGAGCTGTACGAGGGCGCCTGGAGCGATGTGGGGACGCCCGAGCGGTTGGCGCAGTTGCAGTCGGGTAAAATCGCCTGACATTCTCCCAGGCAGCCCATGGCCACATTCAAAGGCATTCCCATCGCATCGCCCGCCGGGCCGGTTCGCAGCGGCGAGAAGTACCGCACGCCGCAGGGCTTCACCGCGATCAAGGACGGTGTGAAGTCACAGGGTGCGAGCGATCGTCGCGCGCTCGGCGGCAAGCCGCACTGGCTGAAGGCCCCGCTGGCAAGCGGTGTCGCATTCGATGCCGTGCGGCAGATCGTGCGTGAGCATCGGCTGAGCACGGTGTGCGAGGAAGCCAAGTGCCCGAACATCGGTGAGTGCTGGAACGCGGGAACCGCCACGATCATGGTGATGGGCGCGGTGTGCACCCGCGCCTGCAGGTTCTGCTCCGTGGACACGGGCAACCCGCACGGTTGGCTGGATGCTGAGGAGCCCGCCAACGTCGCTCGCTCCGTGAGCCTGATGAAACTCAAGTACGTGGTGCTCACCTCCGTCGATCGCGATGACCTCGCCGACGGCGGCGCGGCTCACTATGCAGCATGTGTGCGCGCCATCAAGGAAATGAACCCTGGCACGGCAGTCGAAGCGCTGACGCCGGACTTTCAGGGTGTGCCCGCGGACGTCGAAACGGTGATCGATTCCGGCGTCGATGTCTTCGCACAGAACGTCGAGACCGTGCGCAGGCTGACGCACCCGGTACGCGACCCACGCGCCGGATACGAGCAGACCATTGCGGTGCTCGCTCACGCGAAACGTTACCAGCCGCAGGTGCTGACCAAGACCAGCCTCATGCTCGGTCTCGGCGAATCGGACGTGGAGATTCTGGACACGCTCAAGGACCTGCGTACCGCGGGCGTCGACATCGTGACGCTCGGTCAATACCTGCGACCGACGCTGAACCATCTTGCCGTCGAGCGATTCGTGACGCCGGAGCAATTCGCGAGCTATCGCGAAACAGGGCTGGCGCTCGGGTTTCTCGAAATCGTTTCAGGACCCCTGGTGCGTTCGAGCTATCGCGCCGAGCGCGCCCTGGAGCGCAACAATGCGGGACTCGCGGTCTCGTCGGCAGCGCCAGGCTGAGCCATGGCCGCCGTCATCGACACCGTCACCCTGGAGACACCCGCACCCGTCTTGCGGCGGCTCGGGCAGGTGGACTACGTGTCCACCTGGCGCGAGATGCAGCGGTTCACGGAAGTACGGGATGCCTCGACGCCGGACGAGATCTGGTTTCTCGAGCATCCGCCGGTCTTCACGCTCGGCCTGAATGGGCGACGCGAGCACGTCCTGGCCGCGGGAGACATCCCGGTGGTGCATGTGGATCGCGGCGGACAGGTTACCTATCACGGGCCGGGCCAGCTCGTCGTCTACCCCCTGATCGACATGAAGCGGGCGCGACTTCGCGTCCGCGACCTCGTGACCTGTCTCGAGGAATCGGTGATCGAGCTCTGTGCTGAGTTTGGCATCCATGCCGAGGCACGCTGCGATGCGCCGGGTGTGTACGTCGGCGGGCGCAAGCTCGCGAGCATCGGCTTACGCGTGCGGCGCAGCTGCAGCTATCACGGTCTCGCGCTCAACGTCGGCAACGATCTGCAGCCGTTTTCGCGCATCAATCCGTGTGGCTTTGCCGGCCTCGAAGTCGTGCGGCTCGCCGACCTGTCGCAGTTGCAGGACCCCAAAAGTGCGGCCGCGCGGCTGGAGCCGATCCTGCTGCGGCGACTCTATTTCTTCTTGAACAGCTCATCGAGCCTGGCTCGCGAGCTGTCGCCGGCAGATCCATCTCCGGCCGCTCCGGCCTGACCGCCAAACATTGCGTCGAGCGCCGCGCGCGACTTGAGCTCCGCGGCCTGATCGCGTGGACGATAGGCATCGGGGCGCGGCTTGAAGTAATCGCAGAAATTGGCGCGGTCCTTCTCCTTGACCTCCTCGGCGATCGGTTCGCGGCAGCTCTTGGCGACCGAGGTATCGTAGTCAACGCACATCCGACACACGTGCAGCTCCGCGTGACAGGCGGGACATTCCTCGAGTCGGCGCAGCGGCAGCGTCAGGGCCGCGAGGGATGCGCCGCATTTCCAGCAGACCAGCGTGTTCATAGGGCGATCAGCACGTCTTCGGAGGCCGTGAGCTCGCGATACAGGGCGTCGAGCTGCTCGCGGCTCGACGCATTGATCGTGAAGGTGAGCGCGACGAAGTTCTCATCCTTGCTCAGCCGCTCGACGACCTGGCTGTCGCTCAGGGTGCCGGCGTGGCGCTCGACGATGTCGCGCGTGATGCGCCGGAAGTCTTCGCTCGCCCGTCCCATGACCTTGATGGGAAATTCACACGGAAACTCGAATACGTCGGGCACGGCACGAACCTGGGTTCAATACGCCGGCGTGCCTGCGAGCTCGCGCTTATAGGACTCGAATGCCGCATGGACCTGTTTCCACACCGGCCCCGGCACGCCCGTGCCCACGGCTTGCCCGTCGAGACGGGTGACGGCGAGTGTGCCGATCGTTGCAGCGGCGATGAACACTTCCGGTGCCTCCCTGAGCTGGGTGGCGGTCACTGGAGCGGCGCGGAACGGGATGCGGCTGCGTGTTGCGAGCTCACTGACCACATCGCGCGTCGTGCCCGGGAGAATGCTGTGCGACTTGGGAGGCGTGTGAATTTCCCCGCCCAGTACGACGTGCACGGTCGTGGAAGCGCCTTCCATCAGGAGCCCATCGCGAATCAGGATGGTTTCGGCCGCGTTCGCATCGATCGCGAGCTGCTTGAGCAGGACGTTGGCAAGCAGTGCCGTCGACTTGATGTCACAGCGTGACCAGCGGGTGTCTTCAGCAGTGATCGCCGCCACGCCGCGCTCGAGTCGCTCGCGCGTCAGTGGCGGAAGTGCGGAAGCGAAGGCGAATACCGTACGCTCGATGTCGGGCAAGGGGGCGTGATTGCGGCCGTACTCCGCCCCGCGCGAAACCTGCACATACAGGTACATGTCGCCGCCACCGTTGCGCGCGATGAGGCCGTCGCAGAGTGTCGCCCACCTCTCGCGCGCATAGACCGGTCGCATGTGCAATTCGCCGAGGCTCCGGTCGAGGCGATCGAAGTGCTCGCGAAAGCGAAACACCCGTCCCGCATACACGGGCATCACTTCGTAGACACTGTCGGCGTAGAGGAACGCGCGATCGAGTGGTGAGACGCGCGCGTCCTTCAACGGCACGAATTCGCCGTTGAGGTATGCGACCGGGAACGGTTCAGCCATCACTCCAACCAGAGCAGCATGGTGTCCACCATGCGCCTCCACCAGCCGCCCTGCGGCACATCGCGCACCGGGTAGACATTGCCCTTGTCCGAGGACCTCCTCGCCGAGCGCAACGCTGAAGGTACCGATCGGCTTCTGTGCAGAAAGCGGCGCGATGAGCTGGGGCTGGACGCTGACGGTGGTCTTGACGCCGTTCACCTGGCCGCGCGGCACGGTGACGTAGAGATCACGACGCAGGCCGATCTGCATGGGCGTGAAAGCAGCCTTCCACACCCGGGCGGTCTGTAGCACCTCGCCCGCCCTGTGGAGCTTCTGGGTTTCGTAAAAGGTATAGCCGTAGTTGAGCAACGCCTGGCTTGCGTCTTCGCGCGCTTTCATCGATTCGGTGCCAAGGACCACCGAGATCAGTCGCATGTCGCCGCGCTTGGCGGAGCTCACCAGGCAATAGCCGGCGGCTTCGGTGTGACCGGTCTTTATCCCATCGACCGTCGGGTCGCGATCCAGCAGGCCATTGCGGTTCTCCTGCCGGATCTTGTTCCAGGTGAATTCGCGCTGCGAATACCAGCGGTAGTAGTCGGGGAATTCGCGAATGATCGCCGAGCCCAGGATCGCCATGTCACGCGCCGTCATGTAGTGCTCGGGCGAGGGGAGCCCGGTGCTGTTGACGAAGTGCGAGCCTTTCATGCCGAGCTGCTTCGCGTAGTTGTTCATCAACGCAGCGAAGGTCTCTTCGGTGCCGCCGACGCGCTCGGCGAGTGCGATCGTCGCATCGTTGCCCGATTGCACGATCATGCCCTGGATCAGGACGTCGACCGGGACCTGCGTGCCGACCTGCACGAAGGTGCGCGACCCTTCTGCCTTCCACGCATGCTCGCTGACGTCGACCGTTTCCTTCAGGGTCAGCTTGCCCTCCTTGAGGGCATGGAACACCGCGTACGCGGTCATGAGCTTCGTGATGCTCGCGGGGTCCAGACGCTCGTCGGCATTACTCTGCGCCAGCGTGCGGCCGCTGTCGTGGTCGATGAGCACGTAGCTGCGCGCCTTGAGGCTCGGCGGAGGCGGCACCGGCACGGGGGCCGCGAACGAGACATTCTGAGTCAGCAGCAGGCCCGCAAGCCCGAGGGTGAGCAGTTTCATCTTGGATCCTGTGAAAGCGCGCAGTTTATCCGGTTTGGCGGCGCTGGCCAGATGCAGTCAATCGACCGCGAGCCGTGCATCGTCGACGCCGATGCCCTTCAGTTCCTGCACCAGTCGATCGAACTCTGCGACCGTGGGTACGGGTCCCACGCGCACGCGATACAGCGCTTTACCGCCCACCTGGTCGTTGCGCACGAATGCGGGGCCGATACCGGCGGCCCGCAACTTCTGCAACAGCCGTTCGGAATTCGCAGCATCGGCGAATGCTCCCGCCTGGACATAGAGAGTGTCGACCCCGGCCGGTGCGGCGGACGCGACGCTGGGTGCAACTGCGGCGCCCTGGGCATCGACGCTGCGCACCTCAACGAGCGCAGTGCCGTCACGGATCATGTCGAGCCGGGTGGCCGCGGAATACGACAGATCGATGAGCCGGTTGGCGACGAAAGGTCCGCGATCGTTGACGCGCACCACGACGCTGCGGCCGTTGCTCAGGTTCGTGACCTGCACGTAGCACGGCAGGGGAAGTGTCTTGTGCGCCGCCGTCATCGCGTACATGTCGTAGGTATCGCCGGTCGCCGTGCGGCCACCATGAAAATCCCGCCCATACCAGGAAGCGACACCCCGCTCCAGGTACGCCTGCGCTCGAGTTGAGAACGAAATAGCGTCGCCCGTCCACTTCGTAGAACGGGGGATTGCCGCTGCGGCTGCGCGGCTCGACTTGCGGCACGGCGTCCGGGATCTTGGTCACATCCGTGGGCGGTGGAGGAGGTGGCCTGTGGGCACGGGCGCGGGCCGCGGTGAGTTGCTTTGCATGCGCCGATCAACAGCAGCAGCACGCCGACCGCAACGCGTGCCGGAACGCAGCCGACGCTCGTGCCTATCCCTCAGCCCGGCGGTTCATCGCTGAACACACGCTCGAGTATCCGGTTGGCAAGATCGTTCACCGCCATCGCGTAGAGCGGGCTGCGATTGTAACGGGTGATCACGTAGAAATTATTCAGGCCGACCCGAAAGCGCACTTCATCGGGTTCGTCCGCCGCGATCAGCATCGCGGGTGCGTCATCGGGCAACGCCTCTCTGAATTGCACGCCTTTCGCGCGCAGCGAGGCGACGGTCTCGGTGAGCGCCAGGGGTCGGGAGTCGAGGCCGTTGGCGTGCTGCTGATCGATATCGACATCGGTGAGCACCACGCCGTCGGGTTGCCAGCCGTGCACACGAAAATAGTTGGCGACGCTCGCCAGGATGTCCGCCCAATCCGACCACAGGTCACGCTTGCCATCGCCGTCGGCATCCACGGCAAAGCGGCGCAGGCTCCCCGGCATGAACTGCGGTGCGCCCATCGCTCCGGCGTACGAGCCGACTGCCGTGAGCGCGTCGAGCGATTCCTCATGCGTGAGCAGCAGGAACTGTTCGAGCTCACCGCTGAAGTAACTCGATCGCGCAGGATAGTCGAAGGCGAGAGTGCTGAGCGCGTCGAGAACGCGGTAGCGTCCCATGATGCGGCCGTACGAAGTCTCGATTCCCAGGATCGCGACCAGGTACTGCGGCGCGACGCCATAGCGCTGCGCTGTTTCGTCCAGGAGCTCGCGATGCTCGGACCAGAACTCGGCTCCGTCGGCAATGCGCTGCTCGGTCAGAAAGCGTGCCCGGTATTCGTACCAGGCGAGAGCGCGCTCGGCGGGCCGTGACATCGCATCGAGGATTCCCTGCTGCGTCTGCGCCTGGCCCAGGAGCTGCACCAGCTCGTCGGTAGAAAAGCCGTACTGCGCACTCATGCGCGCGATGAACGACTGCACCAGGGGACGCGACGGATCGATATTCACGCTCGCCGGTTCTTCACCGGCGCTGACCGTTGCGCTGACAATCAGGCCGGTAATGAAGGTGCGGAGCGCAGTGCGCGCGGCAGTCGGGATCATCAATGCAGGTCTTCGGCGTCCATGCGGGTCGGGCTCGAGTTCACGACCCCACGAGTTTGCGATGGGAATGCAGCGACATGAGGATACCGAAACCCGCCATGAGGGTCACCATCGAAGTGCCGCCATAGCTGACGAGCGGCAGCGGCACACCGACCACCGGCAGAAGGCCGCTCACCATCCCCGCGTTGACGATCACGTAGACGAAGAAGGTGAGGCTGATGGTGCCGGCGACCAGGCGCGAAAACGTGTCCTGGCATTGCAGCGCCAGGTACATGCCACGCGCGATGATGAAGAGGTACAGCCCGAGCAGCAGGATGAGCCCGATGAGACCGAACTCTTCGCCCGCGACAGCGAAGATGAAATCGGTGGAGCGCTCCGGCAGGAACTCGAGTTGCGCCTGGCTGCCGTTCATCCATCCCTTGCCGAACACGCCACCCGAGCCGAGCGCGATCTGCGACTGGATGATGTGATAGCCCGCGCCGAGCGGATCACTCTCGGGGGTGAGAAAGGTGAGCACGCGCTTGCGCTGGTAGTCGTGCAGCATGCCCCAGCCCAGCCAGGCGAGCGCCGGCAGCAGCGCCATCACGGCGACCATGACGCGCAGGCGCAGGCCTGCGAGCAGCACGACGAATACGCCGGAGGCGCCGATGAGGAGCGCGGTGCCGAGATCAGGCTGCTCCGCGATCAGTGCGACCGGAAACAGGATCATCAACGCGAGCACTACCACCAGCTTGAAGTCAGGGGGGAGCGGGCGCTCGTGCAGGAACCAGGCACCCGCCATCGGCACCGCGAGCTTCATGATTTCCGACGGCTGGAAGCGCAGCACCCCCAGGTCGAGCCAGCGCTGAGCGCCCTTGCCGATGTCGCCGATCACCGCGACGATGACCAGCAGCAGGATGCCGATCGCATAGATCCAGGGTGCGAACATGCGCAGGTACTTCGGGCTCACCTGCGCGAGCAGCACCAGCATGACGAGGCCAAGGCACATGCGCAGGAACTGTCCGCGCGTCAGGGCCAGGTTTTCCCCGGACGCGCTGTACAGAATCACCAGGCCAAACACTGCAGTGGCGCAGATGCCGAGCAGCAGCGGACCATCGAGTCGGAGCTTGCCGAGCAGGCGCGCCGACGCGGTGAGCGTGCGTCGTGCAGTGGAAGGTTGCAGGTCATCGTAGATCATGAGGGCGGTGAGGCTGGTGGTGAGGGCGGAGTTGGGGGCAGCAGATATGCATCCATGACTTTGCGCGCCACAGGAGCCGCCACTCCGGCGCCGTGGCCACCGTTCTCGACCAGCACCGCGACCGCGATGCGCGGCGCTTCCGCGGGAGCGAAGCTGATGAACAGCGCATGATCGCGCATGCGTTCCTCGACTTCCTCTTCATTGTACTTTTCGGTCTGGCCGACGGTGAACACCTGCGCCGTTCCGGTCTTGCCCGCGATCTGATAGGCCGAGCCGACCGCGGTGGCGCGCGCGGTCCCGTGCGGAGGACTCATCACGCCGATCATCGCATCGACGACACGCTGCCAGCGTGCGGGTTCATCGGGATCCACCGGCGGTGAGGGCCGCGCAGGCAGGCGCCGTACCTCGCCGGTGTGCGCATTGCGCACACCCGTTACCAGCCGCGGCTGAAAGGTCGTGCCATGCGCGGCAATGACGCTCGCCACGTGCGCGAGCTGCAGCGGCGTGGCGAGCAGGTAGCCCTGACCGATGCCAATGATGACCGTGTCACCGGGAAACCAGACACTTTCGCGCGGATAAGCTTTCTGCTTCCACTCGCGCGACGGCACGAGGCCGGGCTTTTCGCCGTCGATGTCGATGCCGGTGCGCTGGCCCAGGCCGAACTTGCTGAGAAAAGTCGAGAGTCGGTCGATGCCGAGAGCTTGCGCCACGCCGTAGAAATACGTGTCGCAGGACTGTGCGACCGCTTCCTGCAGGTTCACCCAGCCGTGGCCTGCAGGCTTCCAGTCGCGATAGCGATGGCTGCTGCCCGGCAGCGTGAAGAAGCCGCGGCAGTAGCGCACCTGGGAAGGATCGATCGCAGCGTAGTCGAGCCCCGCGAGCGCGATCACGGGCTTGATCGTCGAGCCGGGCGGATAGGCGCCGCGCATCACACGGTTGAAGAGCGGGCGATCGATGTCGCCTTCCAGCGCACTGTAGTCGGCGCGACTCAGTCCGCGGGCGAAGCCATTCGGATCGAAGCCCGGCACGCTCGCGAAAGCGATCACGTCGCCGTTGGACGGATCTATCGCGATCACCGCGCCGCGCTTGCCGGCGAGTGCCTCTTCCGCGGCGCGTTGCGCACGCAGGTCGAGACTCAGGATCAGATCACTGCCGGCGACGGCCGACTTCGACGAGAGGTCGGCCTGCAGCGGGTTGTCGCCTTCCACGGGGCGACCCTGCGCATTCACCAGGATCTGCCGGTATCCCGGCGAGCCGTGCAGCTGCTGCTCGTACGAAGATTCCACGCCGACCTTGCCGATGAGCGTAGTTCCCGCGTATTCGCTCGCGTCGATGCGCACCACGTCCTGCTCGCTGATGGCGCTCACGTAGCCCAGCGCATGAACGGCGATCGCACCATAGGGGTAGTGACGCGTAAGACGCGTGCGGATATCGACGCCCGGCAATTCATGACGGCGCACCGCGAATCGCGCGACTTCCTCATCCGTCATCTGCAGGCGGATCGGCACGCCTTCGAACCGGGGACGTGAGCGGATCAGGCGCTTCAGGCGATCGATGTCCTCTGCCTCGACCAGGCCGAGGCCGCTCAGTGTCTTGAGCGTGGCGTCGATATCCGGGACCTGCTCGCGCGTGAGCTCGAGCTGGTAGGCCGGCAGGTTCTCCGCGAGCACCACGCCGTTGCGATCGAGGATCAGGCCGCGATTCGGCGGCAGCGGCTCGACGCGCACCCGGTTGCCCTGGGAGAGATCGAGGTAGTAGTCGTGGCGGACCACCTGCAACTGCACGAGCTTGACGAGCACCGCGCCGACCAGCACGGCCATGATGACGCCGGCCGCGATCGCACGTCGCAGGAACATGCGCTGCTCGGCCCAGTGATCCTTGATGCGGACGCGGCTGGCCACGACTAGGAGTCCTAGGTGCGCTGGTAGGCGTTGCCGAGAAGCCCGGCGAAAACCGGCCAGAGTGCCGCGCCGGTGAACGCCGGAATCCAGCGGGCGTAGGTCGTGATCGGATGACCGGTCATGCCGTCGATCCAGAACAACATGAACTGGTAGACCGCGAGCAACCAGAACACGGTGAGCGCCTGGTGCCATACCGGAAAGATCCGCACGCGCAGGTGCAGCTTGATCGCGATGTAGCTCGCCAGGCACAGCGCCAAGGCATGCTGACCGAGCACGACGCCCTTGAATGCGTCGAGCAGCAGGCCCGCGAGGAATGCGAGCGTGAGTCCGCCAGCCCTCGGCACCATGATCGACCAGTACAGCACCACGATCACCAGGAAATCCGGGCGCGCGATGTTGAGCCAGTGAGGCAGTGGCAGGACGCTGAGAATCAGGCCGGCCAGCACGCTCAGCAGCATCGGCACCCGGTTCAGTGCGTCGTAGCTCACGGCTTGGATCCTTGCGCGGCGGGTTCGGTGGGCGCGACATCGACATCGATCGGCGGCTCGTCGGTCCAGATGAGCAGCACTTCGCGATCGCGATCGAGCCGCGCCGCGGGCTCGGCCGATATGGCGGCCAGCGTCTGCGCGCTGCCCTTGTCGACCTTGGTCACCGTTGCAACCGGGTAGCCGGGCGGGAACACGCCGCCGAGACCTGATGAGACCAGCAGGTCTCCCACCTTGATGTCCGCGTTGGTGGGCAGGAACGGCAGGCTCAACCGTCGCAGGTCCAGGTCGCCGGTGCCGACCGCGATGGTGCGCAGGCCATTGCGATTCACCTGGACCGGAATCGCATGCTCGGCGTCGGTGATCAGGATCGCCTCGGAGGAAAATGTCCCGGCGCGCGTGATCTGTCCGAAGATCCCGGTGGCATCGAGGAGTGGCTGGCCCTTGAAGGCGCCATCGCGCGTGCCCTTGTTGACGATCACGCGGTGGCGGAACGGATTGAGATCCACGCGCAGGATCTCGGCGACCACGAAACGCTGGGCGACGCGCGACGTCGCATCGCGCAGTCCGCGCAGGCGCAGGTTTTCCTGCTCGAGATCCGCCAGGCGCATCAGTCTAAAGTCCGCATCGCGCAGGCGAACCGACAGTTGTGCATTCTCTTTCTGCAGGCGCTCGCGGGTCGCGAACACCTCGTGCAGCCAGTCCCAGAACGCGGTCGGGGAATTGACCGCCACCTGCACCGGATAGGTCGCCATCGACAGGGCGCGGCGTGCGGCTTCGAGGTAGCCCTGGCGCTGATCGAGCCACATGAGCCCGATCGAGACGAGCGCGAAGAAAAAGAAGCGTAATCCGGGCGACGGGCCGCGCCCCAGGATCGGTCGGGACTCAGCGTTGCGAAACGCGACCATTGGTGAGCCGGTGGCTCACTCCAGTCCGAACATCCCCGGCCCGTGTTCGTCGGTGAGCTCGAGAATACGGCCGCCGCCGCGCGCCACGCAGGTGAGCGGATCATCAGCGACCACGACCGGCAGTCCCGTCTCCTCCATGAGCAGCTTGTCGATGTCACGCAGCAGGGCGCCGCCGCCGGTAAGTACGATGCCGCGGTCGGCCACATCGGCGCCGAGCTCGGGCGGAGTCTGTTCCAGCGCCTGCTTGACGGCGCCGACGATGCCCTGCAGAGGTTCCTGCAGCGCTTCGAGGATCTCGTTGCTGTTGAGCGTGAAACTGCGCGGCACGCCTTCGGAGAGATTGCGTCCCTTGACCGACATCTCGCGCACCTGCTGCCCGGGGTATGCGGAGCCGATCTCGAGCTTGACGCGCTCGGCGGTGGCTTCGCCGATCAGGATGCCGTAGTTGCGACGCACGTAGTTGGTGATCGCCTCATCGAAACGATCGCCACCGATGCGCACTGAAGAGGCGTACACGATGCCGTTGAGCGAGATGACCGCGACTTCGGAAGTGCCGCCGCCCACGTCGAGCACCATCGAGCCGCGCGCTTCGTGCACGGGAAGGCCCGCGCCGACAGCGGCCGCCATCGGTTCGTACACCGTATCGACGCTGCGCGCACCGGCGCCTTCGGCACTTTCCTTGATCGCGCGCTTTTCCACTTGCGTGGATCCGAACGGTACGCACACCAGTACGCGCGGACTCGGATTGAGCAGACGATTGCCGTGCACCTTCTTGATGAAGTACTGCAGCATCTTCTCGGTGTAGGTGAAGTCGGCGATCACGCCGTCCTTCATCGGACGCACCGCGGTGATGTGTCCCGGCGTGCGACCCAGCATGTTCTTGGCTTCGGCGCCGACCGCAACGATCATCTTGCCGCCGCGCGTCGGCTCGTCCTGCACGGCGACCACCGACGGCTCGTTGAGGACGATGCCGCGGCCGCGAACGTAGATCAGAGTATTGGCAGTGCCGAGATCGATCGAGAGGTCGTTGGAAAAATAACCTCTGAGGCGCTTGAACATGTTGCGGGTTGGACCTGACGCGGGAGGGCGGAAAAAAAGTTGCGGTACTCTAACAACGGGCAGGACTTTCAGCAAGGCGAAGGTGTATGATTACACGTGATTTTTCAGCCTTTTCTGTGTCCCTTTTCACTGTTCTTCCATGAGCCTCACCCGCACCGACGTCGAGAATATCGCCCGCCTTGCGCGTCTCGAGATCGCGGAGAGCGAGCTGGCGCAGTACGTCGGCACGCTGTCGCGCATCATCGACTTCGTCGAGCAGCTCAATGCAGCCCAGACGGGCGACGTCGAGCCGATGGCACACCCGTTGAGTGGGCAGACCCAGCGTCTGCGAGCGGATGAAGTGACAGAGCGGGACCAGCACGAGAAATACCAGAAGAACGCGCCTCGCGTCGAGGCGGGTCTGTATCTCGTGCCCAAAGTCATTGAATAGTCTTTTTTCTTCATGCACACGCTGACGATTGCTGAACTCTCCGCGGGGCTGCGCGCGCGACGCTTCTCGAGCGTCGAGCTCACCCGCAAGCTCCTCGAGCGCATCGAGCGCCTGAACGGGGGGCTCAACGCGTTTCTCACCGTGACGGCTGAGGAGGCGCTCGCGGCCGCGCGTCGCGCCGACCAGGAGCTGCAGGCCGGCCGCGCCGGTCCGCTGACCGGTGTGCCGATCGCGCACAAGGACATCTTCTGCACCGAGGGCATCCGCACGAGCTGCGGCTCGAAGATGCTCGATAACTTTGTTTCGCCGTACGACGCGACCGTGGTCGCGAAGCTCAAGGAAGCCGGCACTGTGCTCGTCGGCAAGACGAACATGGACGAGTTCGCCATGGGCTCATCCAACGAAACCAGCTACTACGGCCCGGTGCGCAATCCCTGGAATCCGAAATGTGTCCCCGGCGGATCTTCGGGCGGTTCGGCTGCGGCCGTCGCCGCACGCCTGGTGCCGGCCGCGACCGGCACCGACACGGGCGGCTCGATTCGTCAGCCCGCCGCACTCACCGGCATCGTCGGCGTCAAGCCCACCTATGGGCGCGTCTCGCGCTACGGGATGATCGCGTTCGCTTCGAGCCTCGATCAGGGCGGTGTGCTCACGCAATCCGCGCACGATGCCGCGCTCCTCCTGCGGCGCGATTGCGGGGTTCGATCCGCGGGATTCAACCAGTGTCGATTCTCCGGTCCCGGACTACGTCGGCGCGCTGGACGCACCCCTCAAAGGACTGCGGATCGGACTGCTGAAGGAATTTTTTGACGAGGGCCTGGAGCGGCGCTGTGCGGAGCGCGTGCGGGGTGCGCTCGAGGTGTTCAAGGCGCTCGGTGCGCAAACGCGCGAAGTCAGTCTGCCCGCGTTGCCGCTCTCCGTGCCGACCTACTATGTGGTTGCGCCGGCAGAATGCTCCTCGAACCTGTCGCGCTTCGACGGGGTGCGCTTCGGGCATCGCTGCGAGAACCCGCGCGACATCCTCGATCTGTACATGCGCTCCCGCGGCGAAGGATTCGGCGCCGAGGTGAAGCGGCGCATCATGACCGGCACCTACGTGCTCTCGGCGGGGTACTACGACGCGTACTACCTCAAGGCGCAAAAAGTCCGCCAGCTCATCAGCGATGACTTCCGGCGCGCGTTCGAGCAGGTCGACGTGCTGATGGGACCGACGGCGCCCACCCCGGCATTCGAAATCGGCGCGAAAACCGATGACCCGATCACGATGTATCTCAACGACATCTACACCATCGGCGCGAACCTGGCAGGACTGCCCGCCGTGTCGATCCCGTGCGGCTTTGTCGAGGATCTGCCGGTGGGCCTGCAGATCATCGGCCCGGTGTTCAGCGAAGCGAAGCTCCTGAATGCCGCCCACCAGTACCAGAGAGAAACCGATTGGCACCGGCGAGTGCCCCGCGGCTATGAGTGAGTGGGAAACAGTCATCGGCCTGGAGATCCACGCGCAGCTTGCGACGCGGTCGAAGATCTTCTCGGGCTCGTCCACGGCATTCGGCGCGGCACCCAACACGCAGGCGAATCTCGTCGACCTCGGCTATCCGGGCGTACTGCCGGTGCTGAACGGCGCAGCGGTGCGGATGGCGGTGAAATTCGGTCTTGCCATCGGCGCCGGCATCGCGCGCCGCTCGGTGTTTGCCCGCAAGAATTATTTCTATCCAGACCTGCCCAAGGGCTACCAGATCAGCCAGTACGAGCGGCCGGTGGTTGAAGATGGTGCGCTCGAAATCCTGCTCGAGGATGGAACACGCAAGACCGTGGGCATCACGCGCGCTCACCTCGAAGAGGATGCCGGCAAGTCACTGCACGAGGGTTTGAAGGGCTACACCGGTATCGACCTCAACCGCGCCGGCACGCCGCTCCTCGAAATCGTCTCCGAGCCCGACATGCGTTCGGCCAAGGAGGCGGTTGCCTACATGAAAAAGGTGCACACGCTGGTGCGCTACCTCGAGATCTGTGACGGCAACATGCAGGAAGGTTCGTTCCGTTGCGATGCCAATGTCTCGATCCGGCCCAAGGGGGCCGCGAAGTTCGGCACCCGTGCGGAGCTCAAGAACCTCAATTCGTTCCGCTTCATCGAGAAGGCGATCAACTACGAGGTGGCGCGGCAGATCGAGATCCTGGAGGGCGGCGGTACCGTGGTGCAGGAGACGCGCCTGTACGATGCCGAGCGCAATGAAACGCGTTCGATGCGCTCCAAGGAAGAGGCCAACGACTACCGCTATTTTCCCGATCCGGACCTTTTGCCGCTCGCCATCGACGAAGCGTTCATCGAAGAAGTGCGCAAGACGCTTCCGGAGCTGCCCGACGAGAAAGCGGCGCGGTTCGTGCGCGAGCACGGCCTGGTGCACTACGACGCCGCTGTGCTCACGGCGAACCGGGAGCTTGCGGCGTACTACGAATCAGTGGTCGCGACGCTCGGCGGCGAGCCCAAACTTGCCGCCAATTGGGTCATGGGTGACCTGGCTGCGGCGCTGAATCGCGATGCACTCGAGATCGCCGCGAGCCGGCTCTCGCCGCCGCAGCTCGCGGGCCTGCTCAAGAGAATCGCGGACGGAACGATCTCGGGCAAGATCGCCAAAGAGGTGTTCGAGGTGATGTGGGCCGAGTCCGCCGAAGCCGATGCGGTCATCGAGTCGCGCGGGCTCAAGCAGATCACGGACACCGGCGCCATCGAGCGCGCCATCGAACAGGTGATGGCCGCCAATCCTTCACAGCTCGCCGACTATCGCGCCGGCAAGGAGAAGCTCTTTGGCTTCTTCGTCGGCCAGGTGATGAAAGCCACGGGCGGCAAGGCCAACCCGGCGCAGCTCAACGAGCTGCTCAAGCGCAAGCTCCCCGGATGAGAGTCGTGGCTGATCGCGATCGCATTCGTCGCTTCGTGTTCGAGAACAGCCCGCTGCGCGGGCACATCCTGCATCTCGACAGTGCCTGGCAGGCCATGTGCGAGCACCACGAGTATCCGCCGGTGGTTCGTGAGGTGCTGGGTGAAGCGGCCGTGGCTGCGGCGCTCATCGCCTCGACACGCAAGTTCGATGGGACGCTCACGCTGCAGTTGCAGGGGCCGGGTCCGATGCACCTGCTGGTCGCGCAGTGCAGTCACGGCTTCGGATTGCGTGGTGTCGCACGGTGGACCGCGCAGGTGCCGGCAAGCGATCTGCGCGACATGGCCGGGGATGGCAAGCTCACCGTCAGCGTGGAAACTGCAGACCTCGCGGCCCGCTACCAGGGCGTGGTTCCCCTTGCCAGTGGCGGCCTCGCCGCCTGCCTCGAGGCCTATTTTCGCGACTCCGAGCAGCTCCCGACCCGCATCTGGCTGGCGGCGAATTCACAGTCCGCGGCCGGCCTGCTGCTGCAACGGCTCCCCGAACGACGCAGCAAGCCTTCCCTGGTGCTGCGTGACGAGCAGGACCCGGCCGAGGCCTGGAACCGCATCGATCAGCTCGCGAGCACCCTGACCGAGGCAGAGCTGCTCGAGCTGCCGCAGCGTGAACTGCTGCGGCGCTTGTTTCATGAAGAGGACGTGCGGCTCTTTGAGCCCGCACCGGTCTACTTTCGCTGCCGCTGCTCGCGCGAGCGCGTCCGCGG
>CAVOLM010000034.1:0-51502 GCA_963696675.1 uncultured Gammaproteobacteria bacterium
TCGCCGGCTAAGGGACACTCGGTCAGGATCGACCTGCGGTCGGTCAGTGTCCGCTCTATCACTCTTGAACGGCCGCTAACGGGGGAGCCGTCAGACCACTCTGGGTCGATTCTGTTGAAAAACTCCAAAATCGGAATAGGCGAAATTTTCGCCGACTTTCATTCGCGACGAGAATGGCATGGGCGCTTGGCGTATGCGGCAACGTGAAGCTCAACGCGCAGATTTCCGACCGACTACGTGTCCCCCCCTCGCGTCGCAAACGATCCGCCGCCTCCTCGGTCCTCACATTTTTTGAACCCGACAGAAATCGGAGTTTTTCAACAGAATCGGTCGAGAGCGGACAAATGAAAAGGCCCCGGCGGTTCGCGCCGAGGCCCTAGTAAGAAGTGGTAGCGGGGGCCTGCTTTTTCGCTGTGAGCGATCGACCTATCCCCCTCGTTGCCCCGTGAGAGACCGCAAGAGATCGGGTCTTCGGGCAAGCAAAAGCTCCAACCGGCGTGCAGCCGAGGGCACCCTTTAGGTCGATGGCGCTCAGTCCCAATTCGGCCAGAAGCAGCCGCTCGCTATCTGCTCCGTCGCGTCGTCCGGGGCCTAACGTGTTTGGCTTCACCTGCAAGCGAAGCGAGTCGGTGGAAGCTATTGTTAGCCCGACAGCGCTCGCGCCTTCCTGAACAGCGTCGCGAAGTCCTGCTTGTGCTCCTTGGACGATCCGAGGGCGTTGATGTCAACCGCGTAGTTCGCTGCTGCCAGCAGGCGCTCGTTGATGAAGCTCTTGCCGCCGTCCTTGGTCTCGAATGCAAAGTAGGCCGCGAGCACGCGAACACCTTGCTTGTTCAGCGCCCGAACCAACGGAACGAAGTCGCCGTCGCCGGTGACTAGAACAGCCACATCGATCATCTGGCCCAAACCGACCTGCAGGGCGTCCACGGCGAGAGCGACGTCTACGCCCTTCTCGCCGTGCTTCTGCGACATGGGCAGATACTTGGGATCCACGCCGGCGTGCATCAGGTCGTGGTACCGATCGCGATCGCGCTTCAGCTGATCGGCAGTCGCGTCCTTGGATGTGAAGAGACCTTGGTGCCATGCTGCGTAGACGACCTTGTAGCTAGCAAACCCCTGCTCTCGCAACCCGATGTACTTCTCCAGGAAGTGATGTAACTCGGGGAAGCGAAGCCAGCCCAGCTGCCGATCGTGGTAGTAGTAGTTCTGGGCGTACGAGAAGAACGATCCGTCGTAGAAGACGCCCAACCTACAGATCGCTCCGTGCTCCCCCATGCCGGTTCCTCCCCAGTTCGGGCTAACATCGGGGATGAGCTGCAGGACAAATTGGCGCGACCTTTGCTCCTGCAAAGTGCGTGACAATTTGGCCTGTCAGCTCCATCCCTTTGTTAGGCGGCACCCGCATTTCTTCGAGCTCAAAGCGAATTGGCGTCGTCTTCGAGCCAATCCGCTAGGTAAGCTTTGAACTCTGCGTCACCATCATATTCGTCGAAATACTGTCTCGCCCGCCCAGATGCAAGCAAGCCTCTCATGGGCCTCAGATATGATTGCCATGTCGCTTCATCTAGGATCCCGGACTGGTATTGGAACCAAGCAAATTCGCGCACTCTTAGCGCCTTAATGAGGAAGCCGAAAAACCTTAGTTCCTGTTCGGCTGACCAGTCTGCCTCATCAGCCGAAGCGAAATCGACGGGGTAACTGATGAAATCCGATAACCACTCCAGATCTCCCTCTAACGTGGCCTGTCGGGACACGGCCAACAGCGCATTTGTATTTTGTTGCGTCTGAACGCTGAGATAGATCAGCGTCACGACTATGGCGATGGAACTCACTATCTCCGCAATCGCAGCCGCCTTTTCTAACTTCATGCCTTTCCCCTGTCTCCTTGCGTGGGCCTGTTTGCTTTCCGCTACGATGAATGTTCCGTGCCGCCTAACTACAATTAGGCCGCATAAATGCGGCTTTATAACGCCGCAGAATTGCGGCATATCGACATGGATGAACCCGGAACCCCATGAAATCACTAGACCACGCGACTCGTTATGCGTCAATAAAACGAGGGGCAATTGCAGCGACCCTGAAGGCTGCTTCGGGTCGTGAGCGGACAAATGAAAAGGCCCCGGCGGTTCGCGCCGAGGCCTTTGAGGATTTGGTAGCGGGGGCGCGAGTTGGATTTCGAACACCCCTGAATTCATTGATATTCAATTGCGCTGATTTGCCGCATCGGCGACCGGGCTAATCTCACCTTTCGGCCACAAGCGGTCAGTCAACCCCGCAGCACGAGTTTCCTAGAATGGATGCTCCGGACGCTCGGCATTGGCGGTTAGCTTTCCCGGCGTTGTAGGGCGCGGGGCGCCGGCATTCGACGTTCCTGGTATCGCTCGAGAACCCAACGACAGAAGCGCGACGCTGGAGTTGTTTGCGCAACGTACAGACGGTTGGAGGTAAGAGCGCTTCGAGTTCGGACTCCGATTCACCAGGCCTGCACAAAGGCCAAAGCAGTGTCAGCGGACGTGAGGTGCTACCGTGCGCATGGCTCGCGTGAACGCAGCTTCACTCGCTTCAATGGTGGACATCATGAAGAGAATTGTCGCGATGGTACTGGCATTGGCGATGCCGCTTCTGGCTTTGGGTCAAGCTACGGACGAGGTGAAGCGGAATCAAGACATCATCCGTCAGCATCACGAACGCCTGAATCGCGGCGACGTGCAGGCAGCAATCCTGGACTACGCGCTGGACGCGAAAAATCATGGTCGCACTGTAGGACGGGAAGGCCTCAGGCTCGTGCTCGAAGACATTTACACCACGTTCCCCGACTGGCGCATGGAGATCGAGGAGATGGTTGCCGAAGGGAGCTCGGTGGTCGTGCGCTGCACGGTCAGCGGCACGCACCGCGGCGTGGGGAAACGCCCCGTAAATGGCGGGATGCTAATCGGGATCGCGCCGACACAAAAGCGGTTCGAGGTGCAACACATCCACTGGTATCAGTTACAGGATGGAAAGATCGTGGAACACCGTGCGAATCGCGATGACATCGGCATGATGCGCCAGCTCGGTCTGCTGCCAACGGTGGCACCACCCAACCCCAGATAACCTGGTAGCGGGGGCCTGCTTTTTGGCTGTGAGCAATCGACCCATCCCCCTCGTTGCCCCTGAGAGACCGAAAGAGATCGGGTAGACATGCCGGGTCGGCCTTGCAATGAGGTAACGGGGGCTCGCTTGTGGTGTTGTTTGCAGAGGACCCGGGTGAAGGGATTGCTTGAATCGGCCCGGAGCCGCTATTCACGCAATGTGGATGCCATTTCGTGATGCTCTGGGTTCGGATACGACCTTTTCACGATTCGCGACACCAAAGTTGCGCAACGTTTCGGATCGAAGGACCGCCCCGCGGGAAGAGTTTGGGTGTCAGATGTGGCCCGTGACATCGGTGTGACCTTGGAGCAGACTCGACCAAAACCGCTGACTCGTTTTCGGGTACAGCGCAGGTGCCAAGCTACGACACGCCGCTAACGCTGCTCCTGCGACTCGCCGCTCAGGGCGAACGCGATGCGTTGGATCGCATTTTTACGGCGCTGTATCCCGACCTACGTCGCATCGCCCACGCGCGCCTGCGCTCACAGGGCGGCATCGCCCATTTGAATACCACAGCGCTCGTGCACGAAAGCTTTCTGCGCTTGGTCGGCGCCGCGGAACTTGAGCTTGCGGACCGCAAACAATTCTTTACTTACGCGGCTAAGACGATGCGCAACATCATCATCGACTTTGCGCGGGAACATCTCGCACAAAAACGTGGTGGCGGCCGTGTCGCCGTGCAGCTGGATACAAGTGTTGCCGACGAGCTATCCGTAGGGGAGGGCGATTTCTCGCTGATCGCCATCAACGATGCGCTGCAGGCGCTCGAGACCGTGGATCCGACACTCGCGCACATCGTCGAGATGCGCTACTTCGCCGGGTACAGCAAGGCAGAAATCGCCGAGCTCACGGGAAGTTCCGAGATGACGGTACGGCGTCAGTGGGAAAAGGCGCGCGCGTTCCTGCTCGCCACGCTGCAAGAATGAGGTCCGTGACCAGTTTCGCGGCTGTTCTCCGTATGTGAAGTCGCGAGGCTCGCAACATGGATATTTCGCCCGCCACCTGGGGTGTGCTTTCGAAACTGCTGGACGAGGCGCTCGATCTCGAGCCCGATGCGCGGGCGATGTGGATTGATCGCCTCGACGTGACGCAGCCAGAATTCGCGCCGCTCCTGCGCAAGCTCTTGGCAGCGCATGCCACCAGCGAGACCTCCGACCTGCTGCAGCGGTTGCCGCCACTCGATGTGCCTGGAAGCTCGATCGGCGCGACAGGGCTTGCCGTCGGTTCGCGCATCGGTCCCTATAGGCTGAAGCGCGAGATTGGGCGAGGCGGCATGGCCGATGTCTGGCTGGCCGAGCGCGCCGACGGCGCATTCGAGCGCGATGTCGCACTCAAGCTGCCACTGATCAGCCGCCTGCGTCGCGATCTCGCGGCACGATTCGCCCGCGAGCGAGACATCCTGGCTCGACTTGAACACCCGCACATCGCTCGTTTCTACGACGCTGGCGTGACCGAGGACGGCCTGCCCTATCTGGCGATTGAATACGTCGACGGTCAGCCCATCACCAAGTGGTGCGACGAGCACAGGCTCGACATCGCCGCGCGCCTTGGGCTGTTTGCACAAGTGCTCGACGCCGTGCAGTTCGCCCACGCCAACCTCGTCATCCACCGCGACTTGAAACCGTCAAACATCCTCGTGACCGACGATGCCCAGGTGCAGCTCCTCGACTTCGGCATCGCCAAACTGCTGTCAGACGGGGAGATAGCGCGGAGACGCAACTCACGCAGTTCACCGGCCGTGTGCTGACGCCCGATTACGCCAGCCCCGAACAGATCAAGGGTGAGATTCTGACGACCGCCGCCGACGTTTATTCGCTGGGCGTCGTGTTGTATGAGTTGCTCACCGGCCAACTGCCCTATCAGCTCAAGCTCCAAACAGCGGCGCAGATGGAGGAGGCGATAGTCGCGGTCGATCCGGCACGGCCCAGCAGTGCGGTGTCCGCCGAGAGTGCACGGGCGCGCAGCGCGAGCGAACAACGGCTAATTCGCGCGCTGCGTGGTGATCTCGAGACGATCGTGCTGAAGGCGCTTGCCAAACAACCGGCGCAGCGCTACGCGACGGTCGCGGAGCTCGCCGATGACATGCGCCGATATCTGACCGGCCAGACCGTGCACGCGCGGCCGGCCTCATGGGGCTACCGCGCGCGCAAATTCGTCATGCGCAACCGCATGGCGGTGGGAGCGGCCACGGGGATCAGCGTGGCGCTGATCGCCGCGACCGCGGTTTCCTTATGGCAGGCGCAGGAGGCAAAGGAGCAGGCCCGCCTAGCACAGCAGGCTGTCGGCCGACACGAGGGCGTTCGTCAACTGTACGTGGAACTACTTTCAACCATCACCGGCTGGGACGCAGAGACATTTGCGCAGCCGCGTTCGATTGCCAACTTGCTGACGCAGAAGCTAGAGGAGTTGGAACCTCAGTACGCGCAACGTCCAGAGGATTGGGCGGGCATCCTCAACGCGGCCTCGGTGCAATTCAGCTTTATGGGGGAGTTCGAGGCTGCCCTCAACGTGGCAACCCGCTATCTCGAAGTGCTGAAGCAGACCCGCGCCGACACCCGCAGCATCGTCTTCGCACACATGACTGCGAGTCGCGCCTTGCGCAATTTGGGTCGACTTGCAGAGAGTGAACAGATCCTCTGGGAAGGGCTGTCGTGGATTCCCCAGTCCACCGACCCGGCGCTGCTTCAGCTTCGAGTCTTTCTGTCGTCCGACCTTGGCCTGATCCTTCCGCTCAACGGCAAACGCGGCGAGGCCAAGGCACTGCTGCAGGAAGCGCGCCCCATCGCGGAGAAGCATTTCCCGAAAGACACGGATTACGCCAACCTGCTGCAGATCATGGGGCGGCTCGAGCTTGGGTTCGACAGTCGCGCGGCGCTGGCGCTGCTTGAAGATGCGCAACGAGTATTCCTGGCCAGCGGATACGCTCAGATCGCTGAGGTCGCGCCCAATATGCTTTACCTCGGTTCGGCCTACCTCGATGTCGGCCGGCTGAGCAAGGACGCCGAAACCAATCTGCGCGAGGCTCGCACAAAACTCACGAGTTGTATGGCGCAGCCGATCACGACACGCAGGCCGCGATTGGACTGCTGGCAAGCGTGCTGAATCGGCAGGAGCGCTATTCCGACGCTGTCGCCTTGCTCGATCCGGCGCTCACCGCATTGAGCGACAAGACCGATCAGAAATCGCGAGCGATTACAGTCGCTCTGAGCGGCCGGCGCCTGGAAGGCGCGTTGCTGGCCGGCGACATCGCAGCCGCTGAGCGAACACTCAGTACTATCGTCGATCCGAACGCAACCCATCCGAACGCGCGCGACACGCTCGTCCTACCGTTGGCTCGCATTCAGTACCTGTTGTGGGCCGGGCGTGCGGACGAAGCACAGCATCAAATCGAAACGCTGCGTACCACGATGGCCCGCAATCTCGCGCCGGTGGAGGCCTATCGCATCGATCTGGCGGCTGTCCAGGTTCTCATGGCGCAGCAGGGCGCGGGCGCCGCTTACGAGGCCGCGACAGCTCTGTTGGACAGACTGCGCCGAGATGGCGCCACCGGAAGCTGGATCTTTGTCGTCGCGCACGAATGGGCGGCATTGGCAGCGGCCGCATCGGGCAACCCGGCTCGAGCTCTAAACCTGCTGCGTGCCATTGATGCCGACGGTGCCGGCGCATCGATCGCGCCCCCATCACGCGTTGAACGCGCCGAGTCCGACCTGCGGCGAGCGCAAGCATTGCTGACCGTTGGCCACCGAGCCGAAGCCGGAGCGCTGGCTGCCTCGGCACTAAAAAACCTTGCAGCACAACATCCGAACAGTCCGCGCCTGACGCAGGCACGCGGCTTGCTCGCGAGCACCGACCAATAACGACGCGCTGATGGTGAATTCGCACGCATCTTGTGCCACTTAGTTGCGGAGTTTGAATTGCAGCCTGATCCGTGGCTTTGCGCGATCCAAACTGCTGAAAACTAAGCTGTCTGAAACAATGGTAGCGGGGGCGTGATATGGCCTGTTCCTACGATCCAGCAGTCCGCACGTTTGAAGTAGCGAGGGCGCGAGTTGGGTTTTCGCACTCCATTGATTTCACTGACGTGGAAACGCACTAAGTTTTCGCTTCGCCGGCACGCAGTGGCGCGGGCGGCGACGGTGCCGTCGGGCTTCGTTGATGCCCCGTTCGTCAACATCCCGGGCGATGTCACCGCGATGGCGTTCGCACCGGACGGCCGGCTGTTCGTGTGCCAGCAAAGCGGGAAGCTCCGCATCGTCCAGAACGGTAACCTGCTCGCGACCCCGTTTCTCACTCTGAATGTCGATGACGCCGGGGAACGCGGCCTGCTGGGTGTCGCGTTCGACCCCAACTTTGCGACCAACGACTTCGTCTACGCTTACTACACGGCAACGAGCCCGACCATTCACAACCGGGTGAGCCGATTCACGGCAAACGGTAATGTCGCGGTGCCGGGCAGCGAGGTCGTGCTGCTCGAACTGAACACACTGTCGGGAGCAACGAATCACAACGGCGGGGCGATCCACTTCGGCAACGACGGCAAGCTCTACTGCAGGAAGCGACCGAGAAAGCCACGGTCGTACGCCAGCGCGGGCGCCAGATTGATCGACACGCTGAACTCGAGTCCGCCGATTTGCCAGACGCTTGCCTGGCGCACGGCCCCCGCGATGACGAAGTCAGTCATTTCACCGAGCAATCCGCCCGTTTCGGCCACCTTGAGAAACTGGCCGGGATATAGAAGCCCTCGATCGGGATGCTGCCAGCGCACCAGCGCTTCAGCGCCGCACATCGTCCACCGCTCACCGTTGCGGGCATAAATCGGCTGGTAGTGAAGCAGGACTCGTCGGCAGTGAGTGCGCGCTTGAACTCATCGACGTGGATGGGCTTCGGTGCGCAAGCGTGTTGGGCTAGCAGGCATACTATCCCGCGCCGGCACCATTCAATTTCACCGCGACGGTTGGTCGCGCATCCGCTGCAGCACTTCACCGAGCCGCTTGATCTCTTCGCCGTACTGCGCCCAATCGCCCTCACGCTGCGCCTGGAGTGCGCGCTCGTAGTGCCTCTGCGCCTGTGCCGCGAGTTCGGCGACGGCACCTGATGCGGCCGGCTCGACTGTTTGGACCGGCTGTGTCGTCGCGACGGTTGATGGTCGAGCACTGGCAGCAGGAAACAGACGCGCCAGCGCGGCATCCAGAGTCTCCTCCATCACGATCCGATTCTGGTAAGCGACCACGACGCGTTTCAGCTCTGGAATTCGGCCGTTGGCCGCACGCAAGTACAGCGGCCGGATGTAAACGAGTGACTCCTCGATCGGTATCACCAGCAACGCGCCCTGGATGACCTCGGAGCCTTGCTGGTTCCACAGCGTGATCTGCGGTGCAATGACCTGATCCTGACTGATGCGTGCGGCGATCTGCCGTGGCCCGAAAATCACCGTCTGCTTCGGGAGTTGAAACACCACGAGCTGTCCGTAGTTGTTGCCGTCACTGCGGGCGACCATCCACGCGGCGAGGTTGTCCTTTTGGCGCGGCGTGTAGGGCAGCATCTGGATGTACTCCGTAGCAGTCTCGCCCGGCAGCTTCATGATGGTGTAGTAGGGCGTCATCGGTGCCGCGTCAGGGCCCTGCTCCAGCGATGGGATGTCCCACTGGTCCTCGCGGTTGTAGAAGGTTGCCGGATTGGTCATGTGGAACGTGGCGAACACGCCCGCCTGCAACGCGAAAATCCCGGTCGGATAGCGCAATCTCGTGCGCAGGTCCTCGGGCATTTCGCTCAGGGGCCTGAACAGGTGCGGGAAAACCCGCCCGAGTGTCGCTGCGATCGGATCCTGGGTATCCAGCAGGTGATACACGACCTTGCCGTCATAGGCGTCAATCGTCACCTTGACCACGTTGCGAATGTAGTTGATGCCGTTGGCCGCGGGCGTCGAATAAGGGTAGCGAGTGCTGACGGTATAGGCGTCCTGAATCCAGACCAGACGCCCCTTGGAAATCGCCAGGTACGGATCACTGTCGTACTCGAGGAACGGTGCGATCCGCTGCACGCGCTCGGAGATGCGCCGGTACATGAGCACCCGGCTTGCGGCGATGAGATTCGGTGAGAACAGCGTATCGGGGGACCGGAAGCGGACGGCGAACAACAGGCGTCGCGGCAGCGTACCCACCGACACGCCACCGCTGCCCTGGTACGTGCCGAACACGTTGTCGTCCCCGCGCGGATAGTCAAACTCCTGGGTTCTTGTCTTGACGAATACATGGTCGTTGGAGAGTTCGCCGAAATAGATCGCGGGCTGCGTTACCTTCAGGTCCACTGTCGAGGTCAGCGGCAGGTCCTTGATGAACAGGACCGGCAGCCCCACGTGCGTGACCTCGTTCACCGGTCCGAGCGTGAGTCCGTAGCCGTGCGTGAAAGTGAGCCGCTCGTTGATCCATGTGCCGCTCGGCAGCGCCGCGGAATTCATCTCGCGCGCCGACAACATGATCTGGCGGTATTCGCCATCGATCACATAACGGTCATTGTCGACCGAAACGAAATCGTAGTAGGTGCGGATCTCCTGGATCTGTCCGAACGTATCGAGCAGGGGCTGATCGTTCCATAGCGGCACGTTGTCGAATGTTGCCGCGTTGCGCTCGATGTCCGCCGGGGTGAGCGTCGCCTCGCCCGAAAGCTGGCGCTCGACCACGTTCTGCAGTGCAAAGCCGACGCGGGTGGCGGCGACCGAATGGGTGATGTATGGCGTCTCGCGGACCTGCTCGTTGGGTGCCACGACGAATCGCTGCAGAATCAGGGTGAGCGCCATGCCCACGAGCACTACACCCACGTAAAGACCGACGGCTGCCAGCAGTGGCCATAATCGCTCGGTCGTGTACTGGTAGAGCGCCAGCAGGGTACCGATGCACGCCGCCACAGTGAGAACCCATTGCACCGGGATGCGTGCAGACACATCGACATACGAGGCGCCGTACACGATGCCGGACGGACTGGTGAGCAGCTCGGGAATGCCCAGCCAGGCCCTGAACGCAAGGATCAGGAACAGCACGGCGGCCAGCATGCTCAGGTGCCTGCGCGCCGCGTGACCGATCAACAGTCCCCTGCCCGGATCCAACATGAGGTTCTGGCCGGCGAAATGAGCGCCGGCAACGCCGATGACGGCCAGCAGCACGATCGTGAGCGCCAGGTTCTGAACGAACTGCAGAAGCGGCAGCTGAAAGAGATAGAACGATACGTCGTAGCCGAGGATCGGGTCGCTGGTCCCGAACGGCACCGCATTACGCGCCATCAACCAGACATACCACTTGCCAGAAGCGGAAATGGCGATCAGCAAGGCTACGAGCGTCGCTCCCGCGTAGAACAGCGGCCTGAGGCGACCCATATCGAGCGCGATCGTTCTTGGACCCTGGGAACCGAAGACCGTGAATGAACGCTGCCTGAGGGCTCCCTGGGCGAGCCGCACGTTCGCGTACAGCACGGCGAAGGCCACCAGGAACACTGCGCCGCCGACCAAGAATCGCGCCGTCAACGTGCGCACGAACACCTGTTCGTAACCCACTTCCAGGAACCACAGCCAATCCGTATAGACCGTGGCGAGCGGCGCTACCAGGAAGAGCAGCGCCGCAATGCCGACGAGCAGCATGGCGCCAAGGAATTTCTGCCTGGACATTTTGATTTCGTTCCCCCGATCGAACAACACGGATCAATTGCCGTGCTTAAGTAACGCGCTCGACACGTACCATTACCTAAATCGACCCCGTCGGTCGCTCCACAGTCGGCAACTCGGCGCTAGAAGTGATACGTGAGGCTATTGTTCGCCGACCTGACACCCGAGTTAGTCCGGTCTAGAGCTTCAGTCCGCGGTTAACGTGAGCTGAGTCCCTTGCGGACGGCGATGGTTGTAGTCATGCCGCCATGCTTCGATCTTGCTCTTTGCGTCTTCGATCGACAAGAACTGATGCGTGTTCAGGCACTCGTCGCGAAGCCTTCCGTTGAAGGACTCGATGTGTCCGTCATGCTCCAACGCTCATGCGCACGCGTTGCCGCCGGCACCGGCCGGATCTCGGAGTTGCGTGCCGCTTCCAGGATCGCTCAACACCCGGGCAAGCAGGCGGTGCCCATCCTCGCCGCGGCCTGGGCTCGGGCCGCGGTGGCGATCTCCAGGACACAAACACGAGGCTTGACGCCCGCGAGGACTGTGCCGAGCATAACCCGGCTCGCTGCAGCGGGCACCTCGTAATACATGTTGCGGGCTGATTGCCCGGGAGAATGACCATGCGGTATTGGATAAGCATATTATCGGCCTTTGTATTCCTTGGCTTCACTGCGAGCATCGCAAACGCAGGGGAGAGCAAGGCTGTGCAAACGATGGCGGGAATATTGACGACACTCAATCATTTTCCCAATGATGCCGAAAAGCAGACGCTGAAGCAGATCGCCGAGGACAAATCAGTGAGTGCGGACGAGCGAACTGTCGCCCAGGCTCTCATGAATGTTCAGCACACCGTAGCGGCTGCCGACAAGCCGAAACTCGAGGCCATAATGAAGGATGAGAAGGCGTCCGGTTCGGTCAAAACCCTCGCGCGTGTCATTCTCAATCTGAACCATGCGCCCACTGCGAGCGACAAGAAAGAACTGCAGACTCTGACTTCATAGAACGATTTGGAAGATTGAGTCTAATACCACCTGGTGCCGATCGTGATCGATCAATGCGTTTGAATTGCACGACAAAGCGTTGATCGCGATTCGGTCGGCATCTGGCCTCACTCAATTCCACAGTTTCCGCGCCTCGGTCAGTTCTCATCATGGTGATGTCCGGTCACGCTTTGCCAGTGAGTCCAGCCCATCTGGTACAGGCTTCGGTGCAGCTGACTGATGGACGTGCACTTTCCCGTCCGCATGGCGATGTGCGTTTGGCTCCTGTGGCGCAGCCGCCGACGCGGATGCATAGGTCTGTCGTTCCAGTCAGTGCGATCAACGCTGGGCCGACAGGTCTTCCCGCAGCACGGGATCTGGCATGAAAACGCTATTTCTCGTCCGCCACGCAAAGTCGAGTTGGGACGACACAACGTTGCCTGACAAGGACCGGCCATTGGACGACCGCGGCAAGCGCGATGCGCCGAAGATGGGTAAGCGATTAGCGAAGCGCGATGTGAAGCCCGAGTTGATCCTGTCGAGCCCGGCGATGCGCGCGCTCGCGACGGCAGAGATAATCGCCAAGAAGCTCGATTACAAGCTCAAGGATATCGTCGTAGATGATCGGCTGTATGGCGGCGACGCGGATGGACTGCTCAACGTCATTCACAGGCTCGACGACGAGCTGGAACGCGTGATGCTCTTCGGCCATAACCCCGAATTGACCGAGCTCGCGCGTCGCCTCTCAAGCGACATCGTGCGCATGCCGACGTGCGCTGTCGCCAAGTTCACGTTCACTGCAAGGTCATGGTCAAGCGTCGGCAAGGCGAATCTCGCAAAAGTGGCGCTCGACTATCCAAAGAAATCGTAGGGCAATGCATCGCATTAGATCTTGCTTCGGGCCAACGCGAATGACCGCAAAGGGTCCGTTATTCGGACACTCGTCTGTTCAAGGATCACCAACACAGCGTTTCGCAGGGAATCCCGTCGCCGTCGCCGTCCAACTCTGTGAACCCGCATTTCGCGAGATAGAAGCGCGCCTCTTCGCAAGAGACCATCTCGCGACAGTACGCCTTAGTCCCGCATGTGAACGGCTCTCCGGCAGTCGTAGGCTCAATAAGAGCTCTGGCTGGCGCTTCTGCACTGGCAAGAGCGCCGATGGCAGCAATGCAGTTTTCCGCGGTCTCGCCACTATAGTCGGTGAACGTCGGGCGGTTCCCTCGCTTACGCCACTCCCACGGCGCGATGCGCTCATTGGCAGGTAGCGCCCAAAGGCCGCGCTTGTCGCTTCTCGCCGCCTGCTCCAGCGCGCACAAATCGGCGTCCTCAGTCTTGCGCATGTACTTGCGAAACGCCCAAGCGTGGCCTTGCTTCACGAGTTCTGCATTCACGTCGACGTCGCCCGCGTACACGATGGCGACAAGGCGTCCGTAGCCCGAGGGGAGCAAGATCCTGCTCTCAGTCAATGGTGCGATGGCCGAAGCCTATCGAGATGAAATCGCCCGCCGCACGCACCGCGGACTTGAGGGCCTAGCACGCGCCCGAAAGCCGACAGGCGGCAGGGCTTTCGGGTACGTCGCGGCCCGGAACAGCGGCACAGGCAGTATCGAGATCAACGAGAATGAAGCGAGCATCATCCGACGAATCTTCGCCATGTATGCGGACGGCGCAAGTCCGCGAACGATCGCGGCGACGTTGAACGCGGAAGCTGTGCCGTCTCCCGGCTCAAGCTGGAATCGCTCGAGGCGTCGCAAGTCTGGCTGGCTGGCTTCCGCCATTCACGGCGACGTAACGCGAGGTTCCGGCATCCTGAACAATCGCCGCTACATTGGAGAGATCATTTGGGGCAGATCCAGTTGGCAACGCGGTGCCGCCGATAGCTCAAAGCGCCGCATGGCCATGAATGCGCAACCTGCGCACAAGTACCAGGACGAGCGGCTGCGCATCGTCCCGCAAGAACTGTGGAGCCGAGCGAAGAAACGCCAGACGCGGCAAAGTCATGGTGTCGGCACCTTGGTACGAGGTGGCCTGCGCAAGCGCGCGGGCGGAGCCGGACGGCCAGGGAAGTACCTGCTGACGGGGCTTCTCGTGTGCGGCATATGTAGTGGCAGCTTCGTCATGCGCAATCGTGCGTACTACGCCTGCAGCTCACACTGGCACGGGCGCGCATGCACCAATAGCATCAACGTGTCGCGCAGCCTGGTTGAGGCAGTATTGCTCGACGGGATCCGTGACGATCTTGAGAGCCCTGGAGTGATTGCCGATGTCGAGCGGCGCGTGCGGGCGGCTCTAAAGACATTGCAGCGACCGCAGGCCAATCACGGGAAACGCATCACGGAGCTTCAGAGCGAGGTCGACAATTTGACCGATGCGATCGCGGCTGGCGTGTTGCGAGACTCCCCTGCTCTGGCGACCCGCCTCGCCGCCGCTGAAGCCGAAATAGACCGCCTTCAAAGGAGACAGCCACTGACGCCAGTGACGATAACCGCGCCGGACGTCCCCAAGCGCTTCCTCGCGATGGTCAATCGTCTCGACGAGGTCCTAACAGCAGACCCTGAGCGCGGACGCGCGGCGCTCCGGGACGTTCTGGGTGAGCGCATCACGTTGCAACCGGATAAGTCCGGCAAGTACTTATGGGCCGAATATTCGCTGGGGATTGCACCGCTCCTGCAGGACGCAGGAGCTAGTGCGGATTTAATGGTAGCGGGGGCTCGCTTTTAGTTTCGAACGTCACTGAATTCGTTGACGTTGAGATGCGCTAATGGGAATGGCTGCTTCGGGTCAACAGCGGGACAGATGAAAAGGTCCGGCGCGTAGCGCCGAGGCCTTGAATGGTTGGTAGCGGGGGCGCGATCCTGCACTTTCCGCGTGCGATTCGAGCTCCGATGAGCGCGCCCTAGCGAGACGAACAGGAATCCACGCCTTCGGGCACTACGCATCATGCGCCGCCGACGCGCGGGCTGACACTGACCCAAATCATCATTTGAGCGCTGGGCGGGTCGATGGATTTTGCGCTGGCGCGCGTCTAATCCTGTGGGAAGGTCGGCTTGCTGCTGCAAATTCGCGCAATACTCCGCGCAGTGGTTTGGAGAAACTTCAATGAATCGATACGGTGAAATGTTATGTCATATCGTCGTAGCCGGCGCCGCCCTGGCGGCGGTCGCGACTCCCGCAAATGGGGCTGAGCCGTTCAAGATCACGAACATCCATTTCGAGACGAACGCGTCGGCCTGCGACATGGGTATTCAGATCAGCTTCGACACCGACGGCGTCTCCGAGGGTTCGGTCAAGGACCCGAACGGCCAGATCGTTTACCAGTTCGGAGCGGTCGGTGGCCCGGGAGTGACGCATGACGTCACGGAAGGTTTCCAGGAACGGGTGGAGCCGCAGATCATCGACCTGGAGCGTGCGCTCGGCTGCGAGCGCGACGAGGAAGAGCCCGAAATCTGGCTAACCGAGCTTCTTTCTGCGTGGCCCGAAGGAAAGTACATCTTGAAAGGCGCGAGCGAAGACGCGAAATTCAGGGGCGTCGCCTTCCTCTCGCATAAGGTTCCTGCCGGCCCTGAAATCCTGGCGCCCGAGGACGGCGATGTCGTCTCGCCTGGTGAGAATCTTCTAATCCGTTGGAAGAGGGTGACCGACCCGATTATTCCCGAGCTCGGGCCTGCGAATGTCGTCGGCTACCATGTGTTGATTGCCGACGCCACGAATCCGGAGCCGTTGCCCCCGGGGAAAATACCGGCGCAGTTCGATGTTGACCTGCCAAAGGGGGTGACCAGCTTCCTCGTGCCGAAACAATTCCTGCAATCAAACCGAATCTATGAGTTCGAGATCCTCGCCACCGAGGCGGGGGGCAACCAGACCATCACGGAGGGTGGCGTTTTCTGCACGCAGCCGATAAAGCGCAGGGATTGCGAGAAACCCTAATCCCAATGATCGTCACGTGAGCGTCGCCTTCGGGCGGCGTTCGCGTTTGTTGCGCGCATAGGGCACCAACGGTACACGTCAAGTTTGTGTGGTAGCGGGGGCCCGCTTTTTGGCTGTGAGCAATCGACCCATCCCCCTCGTTGCCCCGTGAGAGACCGCAAGAGATCGGGTAGACATGCCGGCTCGGCCTCGCAATCGAGGTAGCGGCGGCTTGTGGTGTGGGTTGATGAGGAGTACCGGCTGACGCACTCGGCTGAATCGATGGCTTCAATCGGCCATGAGCGGCCACTGAACGTCGCGGCTCAGACGCGCCGACCACGGAGGGGACAAGGGTGCGAAGCAGTGTCAGGCGGCGCCACCTCTTACCCGAACGGACCGGTGGATGACTATCAAAAGCCACAATAGCAACAGGAAAATGAAAGCTCGCTGCTGCAATCCCGGCATCCCTACATCGGCGACCATGGACAAGAAGGCGGCGAGCATTGCAAGAGCAATGAAGAGCGTTACTCGGTAAATCGCTTGCCACCCTGCCGCCTGCCGAAAACTCCATGACAAAAGCAACACCGCCATGACGAGGCTTGGAAAGGCTACAGCGCCAGTTAAGAGGTGAGGTATGGAATCCTTGAATACCCCCGCCAGACATACGAACAGCGCCCCGACCGTGAGTAGCCCGAATCCGATGCGCGCGCTCTGAGACGATTGGTCCCGTAGCCCGGCTGCGACCACGAAAGTGGCTAAGCCAAGAACGAAAAATGTGGTCGTCATCAGCCATCCGTACCGCCCCAATGCATACTCACTCATGAACCTGAATCGCGGATCGAAGGCCGGTTCAAGGATGTGAAGGGCTGTGAGGACAATCACGTAGTACGCTGCGCAGACGAACACGACCCGTTGACGGATCCTCGCAAGTCTTGCGCTACCGTTTTCTCCCGTGACACCTCCTAAGGCGGTAACGCGATAGGCTCGGCGACCTCCAAACCACCACGCAACCAGCAGGCCCAAGACGAGTCCCACTCCTGCTCCAGCCAGATGGGCGATCAAGACGGTGTTTGGCCGCTTGCACTTTTCGTTGACCAATTTGGCGACGTGCTAGCAAGCTCACCGCGATCGCGCTTCGCGAGAAAGTCATCCAGGAACGCTGACTTCGCGTCCGGTCGCGACTTCGCCAAGACCTCATACGCCTTCAAGGCCCCCTGGACGCCCGCGTGATACTGGGCAATGTGATCTCTCGCCTTGTCCTCATGCTCGATCGCGAACGCGCCGGCCGAGAACATCGCCTGGAGATTGACTTCGCGTGAGTAAGGATAGTCTGTCGCCCAGACCGTGGCCGAGCAGATCATCGCACGCGTGGACCCTGATATCGGGCGCCTCGATGACCCATTCTTGCAGCCACTGTCGAGCAGCGGGGGCATTCTCGACTAAGGGATCCCGCTCGAGCAGCCGCGTGAGAGCGACGACTTTCGGCCGTTCCTCGGGTGTCGAAAGCCCGGGCCCCAGCGTGCATTGAGCCTGCGTCGCACACATGAGAAGCAGGCCACTTACGACGACCTCGCGACGCGAGCTTCATCGGTCACCCCTGAATCTGCCCGCATAACCGGTAATAGAGCGACGCCGGCGCCCTGTACCCTTCTGCGGCTGCCAGTATGGCAAGACGAATAGCATTGACGACGCCTGGACGATTCTAGGCCCGCCGAATGTCCGCCTTTCGAATCCGCGAACGTCCGCTTTGGGTTGCGGATTCAACCGATCGACGCAAAACGTATTGGCTAAATCGTTCAGCGGGTGTTTGGAAGTTGAGCGTTTCTCTGGGTTGTTCGTTCAGCCGTCGCGCAACCGCGTTGAGCCTGATTTGATTGATGCCCGACAAGGTCCATTCCTTTCGGAGATATTTGCCCGTAGTAATCCGTTGGTATTTTGTTTATCGACCCGCCAAGGCTGTCTGGCATCGCAAAAAAGACCTTCACGTCGGTCGCCAGCGAGAAGCGTCTTGTGTTCGCCATCTGGAGCCGCGGTCCCAGGTCGTCACCGGACAGCTCCCGGTACCGTACTGCGTAAAGCACTCTGCGTCGGTCGCGAATGAGGATCTCTGCGTCGCTTACCAGACATGGGCGAACAGTCATCGGGCGTCAGCGTGCCGATCGAGCGATGAGTCTCTGTGTTTTAGTGCGCTCCCGGCGGACCTTGGTGTTCGTTCTGCCGGCGCCGTTCGGATTTCCCCTCGGGCCGGGCGTAAGATAATGCTGCTCCGCGCGAGAATTCTTTGATGTCCGGCGGAAGATGATGTGACCTCCGCAGATTGCCGCAATGCACGATCTCGATACCCGCGCTCCGTCCACGAATTCGGCGAATTTCAGCTCGATGTCGCACAGCGCCTATTGCGGTCGCGCGCTGACGGGCAGCCCGTACCCCTCACCTCCAAGGTATTCGAGACGCTCCTCGATCCGGTGGAGCACCGTGGGGAGCTCCATCCAGCAAGACGACGCTGATGCAGGCGATCTGGCCTAACGTGGTTGTCGAGGAGAACAACCTCAGTCAGAACATCTCCACCTTGCGACGGGTCCTCGGTGAGCGCGCCAATGAGCATCGCTTCATCGTTACGGTGCCCGGGCGAGGAAACCGGTTTGTCGCGGCGGTCAAGACGGTGACATCTCCGTCCCCGCCGGCGACGACTCCGATTCCGCCGCGCCCGCATCCGTAGTCCGCAGGCTGCGACTTGCCGTCCTGCCGTTTGAAAATTTGAGCCCGGACCCCGCCGATGCCTTTTTTGCCGACGGACTACACGAGGAGATCTTGTCGACACTCGCACGGCGAGCACCGGGAATGGACGTCATTTCCCGCACGACGATGATGATCTACAAGAACTCAAGCCAAAGCCTCTGCTGGAGGTGGCAAAGGAGTTGGCCGCGAGTCATGTGATGGAAGGCTCGGTACGACGCGAGGAGAACAAGGTGCGCCTGACGCTGCAGCTGGAATCGATGCGCACAATGATCGCCATTTGTGGTCGCAAAACTATCGACCGCACGCTCACAGATGCGCTGACACTGCAAAGCGACGTCGCTGGCGAGGTTGCGTCGCGGCTGCCAGTGCAGTTGGTCGGCCATACGCAGGGTGTTGTCCCTCCCACGCGAAACCCGGAGGCCTACGATCTCGTTCTCAAAGCGAAGCTCGCGCGCTATGTACTGAGCCCCTTTTGCCTCGGCCGAGCGGTTCAGCGACTTCGAAGGTCTGCTGAGTCGCGCGATAGAGCTCGACTCCTCGTTTGGATTGGCCTACGCGGAGCGAGCAACCTACCGTGTGGTCGCGTTTGCGTGGAACTACGATTCGAGTGAGGAGCAGGTGCGCCGCATCCAGGAACACCTGGCCGCTGCCGAGCGCCTCGCACCGAGGGATCCCGACCGGTGCTGGCGGCTGAAGCTTCGTATTGGACTTGGATCGACTTTGACCCACCGCGCGCACTGGCGGTGCATCGAGAGGCGGAGCTCGCTGGTCTGGCCGATACAATGTGGCAGACGTCCAGTGCAACGCTACTCTACCGCATACGCCGTGGCGACGAGGCTGAGCAAATCAACGAGCGCCTGCTCCACCTGGATCCCGGCAATCCGTTTATTCTCGGGCAGTCGCGGCAGGGCTCCTCGGCGTATGCAAAACAGAAGAGGCGCTGCCGGTCCTCAATCGCGGGCTACAGCAGTACCCGGACGATGTAGCACTTCAACTGCACGGGCCTTGGTGGTCTTCGCTTACAGCGGACGCACGGAGGATTGGCGCGCCGTTCTGGAGAGTTACCACCGGACCATCTTGTCGCTCCGCTACTCGACCGACATTTCAACCTTCTGAGAATCGAGCATCGTTTCGCCGAGTTGAGCAGATTGCTCGACGGGGTGTCCGAGATTTCAGTCCGTATTATTGCTGGCCAGGGCAGCAGCAGTTTCTCTTCGGCCTTGGTCAGCGCCCGATGGCACAGTACCGCGGCTGGACGGCGCTCCTGCTCGGCAACACGGAGGAAGCCGCGAAACATGGGCGTGCCGTGCTTGAGTTCGTGGCGCACCAAGAAGGAAACCCAGCGAAACGCGTGGTTTCTGCGATTGCTTGCGGCACAGGGCTATGCATTTATCGCGGAGCGCGGGCAAGCCACCACAGCCGGGCGCAAGACTCTTGAGTTGATGCCGCCATCGGCCGACGCATTTAGCTGGATGGCTGCGGCGACTTCGACCGCAATGACCTTTGCCTGGTCGGGCGCACACAACGAGGCGGTTGATCTTCTCGAGGAGCTTTCAACCTCCACGCCCGGTCCAGGGCCCGCTTGGATCACGCGAGATCCGCTTTTCGGTGTCCCGCTTGCGCAGCATCCGCGCTATCGGGCTCTTTGCGATCGGCTCGAGGCACAGATGCAAGGCATCGATTTGTAGTGAGCGGCCAGCCATGCAGTGAGCTGGCGGGCCATATAGGACTCGAACCTATAACCAACGGATTAAGAGTCCTAGATTTCGCGCAGATTCGACCACGATGCGCACGTAAACGCATAAATTGGTGGCAGCTACAAAATAGTGCGAGAGCCGTGTTTTTCCGATTCCGCGCACCAACTGCAAATCCGATTGCAAATCCAGCGCGCTACACTCCCCCGCCGTGATCGTCAACACCGCCGTGCGCGTGGCACCGGGCATCGAACTCGATGGCCCGTGCCCGTGCGATCACTGCCCGCAATCGCGCATGTGCGGCGCGGATCACCTCGCCTGCGAGTCGTTCCGAATGTTTGTTATGGGTGCCGCAGAGCCCCGCTGGCAGGCCGCACCGCGTCTGTCCGGATCATCTGTCATGTCTGCGCCTGCTCGCGTTGCAGACGCGCGTCGAACGGTTGCCAGTGCAGTGACATCAGCGCCGCGAACCGGCGGCCGGGGACGTATTTCTGTGCGATGCCGTACCGACGAAAATGCCCCCGCGTGGTAAAGCCTCGTGCAGTCCGTGAGCGTTGCTCCAACGAATGAGGCACCGATCCGCAGGCCGAGCCGCCGAACCTGTCTGCATCCGCGTGCGCCGCGAGCACGCTGAGCGTGTACTGCTCGATCCGATCCTCGACGAGTTGCTCGCACCCGAGCGCGCGCAGCGCATGGCGCGGGAGATCGAACGGCAGTACCGCGAGCGAATCGTGCAGCGGCAGGCGCGCAGTGCGGAGCAGCCCAAGGAACTACAGGAACTCAACGCCAGAATCGACCGGCTGCGGGCTCGTCTCAAGGCGGGCGATCCCGACATGACGCCGGATGAACTGCAGCTCGCCATCGAACGAGCGGAGGCCAAGCGGCGGGAACTCGAGCAGCACCAGCCAGCGGCGAAGGAGACCGCGAAGATCCTGTCGATCCTCCCGAAGGCGGCGACGTTCTACAGGGCACAAATCCGCAAGGGCCTCAACGGCGACACTAGGGCCGCACTCAAGGCGCGCATGATCTTGCGGGAGCTGTTTGGTGGCGAGATTCGCTTAGCGCCCGAGCCAGATGGCGGGCTCACGGCGCATTGGAATCTGCAGACGGCGGTGCTTTTGAGGGCTGTCGGATCAGGTGGTAGCGGGGGACCGCTTTTCCACTTTCCGCGTGCAGCTGGACCTACGTTAGACTCGCCGGCCAGTGCTCAACAAGCACCGGCACCGTGTCGCCCGCCCCGCTGACTTGGCGCCGTGCGGTGGCGAGCCGGAGCTTGCGGGGTGTGCGGATCTCAACGCCGTTTGCGGCCGAGACGGTAGCGCTCCGCGACCGTCTCCATGAGCGTGTCTTCAGTGCCAAATAGCGAATGCGCGTTCAGATTGAAGTCGTCGAGATGGGCAAGGACACGCTCCCGTTCCGCACCGGGAAAAGTGATCTTCCAAAGTACATCCTGCTGTTCCCGCTGTTCTTGCGTGAATACCGAACTGTGTGACTTGTAGAACCAGCCATGATCAGGCGTGAAGCTTCCGCAGACGGTGTACTGACACTGCTGCAGAAAATGACGCCGATGCGTTGAGACGTAGGGACCGAGTTGCACAATCTGTGGGTGCGAACTTCCGCTTGTCTTGCCGTGCCCCACGTCTTCACAGTAGGCGTACACCGCTACGCGACCACTCCTCCCCTCGCCTTGGTGCCGAACCGCATAGAACGCCGCCACGTACGGAGACCGTGACCAATCAAGTAAGGGTGACGGATAACCATGATGTCGCAAGTAGGCCATGAAATCGTAGGCGGGCCATTCACGGGGATACCCGTAGATACTGTCAAAATTCTTGGTCCACTCTTCGTAGAACTTGTACTCGGGCATTGGCCACGATCTGCCCGTGTGAGCCTCAACCTGCGGATGGGCTACCCGCATCATGCGGTAGTACTCCAAGAATGACCGGGGGAACTCGTCAAAGCGCTCCAGCGTCGTGTCCAGCGCCCAGGTCGCATCCGATTGACCACGAAAGATCATTTCCGACACACCCGTTTGCCCCTGGTTGCGAGCCAACGAGGCGCGTACTTCACGAAGAGCCGCGTCGAAATCGCTCCAGGAACCTAGTTCTATTACTTCCATGCGAAGGTCACGCTGCCGTATGGCCAGCAAATTTTACTGGAGACGCTAGCTTATCCACCAGCAATCCACCGGCGAGCCGCGCTACCCTCGGCATGTGTCCATCGGACGAACGGTTGCCCATATCACCTGCGAGCGTTGCGGCCGCTCCGTGTTGCTTGAGGGATATCGCTACTCGACTCTTCCGGCAGATCCGCAGTTGCGGGAGCTGGTCGGGATTCTGGGTGGTGAGATCCGTATGGTCGCGACGACCAGGGGAATCAGGCTCAAAACGAAGAAAGGCGCCGTGGGGAGCGCCTTTCTGCCTGCGGTCAACGGCGAGCAAACGGATTTGGTAGCGGGGGCGTGATTCGTAGTTCGAGGCGCATGAAATTTCGAGACATTCGTTTGAAGTGAAAACAGCACGACGCGCACGCCGACATAGTGCTGGACTGACTACCTCCGGGCCGCATCCGTGATCGTCTTACCGCTGCGACGTCCCGCTGGGGCTGCCGGCGCTGATCTCCTCGATGAGGATATTCGCGATCTGCTCTGGGTGAGTCACAATGGCGTCGTGCCCAGCAGCAAACTCCAGATATCGCCAGTCGACACGCTTCTTCGCGTACTCGGCGCTTGGCTTCACCATGGGCAACGGTGGGTGAGTGCATCTGACATACGTTGCGGGACGTCCGTTTCCGATTGGATTCTTTAGATTCACCGTTGTCCTTTCTACGTTCAGTGGCTGCGGAGTCATGAGTCGATTCACCCAATTGCTAATCGCCGGATCGCTGATTCCAAAAGTATCGGCGGGCGGCGGAGGTACGCTGATGCCCCCATCGAACGATTCCGATGCGCGGATGCGCTCGTCGCGTGCTTCCGGTGACATGGAATCGAGACGACTCAACCCGTTCAGTGCCAACCCGCCATCGATGTAAATGAGCCGCCTGATCCTGGCGGGAGCTCGATCAACAACGCCGTTTGCCGACCGCGCGCCGTAGCTATGAGCTACAAGAACGATGTCGTCCAGCTGTTCGAACTCGATCACGTTCATGATGTCGAGCACAAACGTTTCCATGTCAATCGTGCTCGAAATGAGGTGGCGTCGCTCACCCAGCCCGGTCTGCGTCGGTGTGAACACCTCGTGACCGCGAGCGCGGAGGATTCGTGCGACCGGTGCCCAACACCATCCGCCATGGTACGCGCCGTGGATGAGCAAGAAAGGCGGCAGATCGGCACGGCTCATGTCGAGTGGCCCAGTTAGCAGGCTACGGCAAGCAAGTTCTGCTTCGCTGCCGCCGCATCTTATCGGTGCATCAGATCTTCCCTGGCATGACGACGAAGTTGGCAAGACCGCTCTCGCGGCCCTCCAGCGATGCCATGAGTTTGTTCACATCGTGAAGCGGCCAGCGATGATGCTCGTAGGGAGACAGATCCAGAGTGCCCGCGTTTGCCATTGCGGCCATGTCCTCTCCTTCGGCAACCGAGAACCATACGGAGCCTATCCATTGCAGCATCGTGCACATGAACCACACTGTATCGATCGGCAACGTCTCCGACATTCCGCCGATGCATACGCCACGGCCGCCGCGTCGCAGCGACTTCAACGCATCCATCGTGACGGTCGCGGGCGCACCCGTGGGCAGGGCTTCAATCATCGCGTCTGCACCGATGCCGTCCGTTTGATCTCGCACCCACGCCTCAAGCGGCTCGGTGCCGTATGAGAGCACGCTGATCCGACGTGAGTCCCATTGGCGGATCCGTTCCAGTACCGCGGGTCTGCGGGCAACGGCGAAAATGCGAGTCACGCCCATGGCCAGCGCGAGCAGCACGGCACCAACTCCAAGCGTGCCCGTTGCTCCAGTGATAATGACGGACATGCCCGGCCCGGCGTTGGCTTTTCGCAATGCCGCGTAGGCGGTGCCCAAGTAGCCAAAGCGCGCGCCCGCTTCGAAGGAGATGCTCTCGGGCAATTTCACCAAGGCACGCGCGGGGACTACGATGTACTCCGCCAGCCCCCCGTTGGGATAGTGCTCGAACACCTGTGCAGAACCGGGACCGAAACCGAAATATCCCTGGAACGTCACGGACTGACACGCCGTTGGATCGTCGCTCCGGCACGCCTTGCAGGCGCCACATGAGCGCTCCGGCGTGATGTACACGCGATCGCCGGCGGAGACGCCGATCACCTTGGAGCCGACCTCTGCGACAATGCCAGAAACATCCAGCCCGAATGTCGCGGGCAGCTTCGGCAGGGGCAGGTAAGGAAACCACTTTGGGTAGTGTGTAATCACATTCGCAAGATTCGGGACGACGTTGCACGCTCGTACAGAAACCAGCACATCGGTCGGCCCCGGCGTCGGTACCGGCACTGTATCCAGCGAGAAAGGCTGGCCGAACTCGTGCAAGCGAGCTGCAAGCATTGTCTTTGACATGGTATCCCCCGGTAGGTCGCTCAACTGAGCCGCGGCAGCCGTCGACTCAGCCTTCGCGGCCCTCTTTCGGCAACTCCTGCGATTCCTGCAGGACTTCCACGACACGCACGGCCGTTTTTCGAATATGAGCGCTGAGAATTTCGACCGCCTTGTCCGCCTCACGCGCAAGGGCGGCTTCTTCGAGCTTGCGGTGCTCGAGATTTTTCTTTCGCGGCTGCCCCGACAGGCTTGCGATCCGTCGATATCGCTCAGCCTGGTCGAAAAGTGATTCGCACAAACGCAGTTGGCGCGGGCCACAACCGCTCAACAAAGTGAGGTGAAACTGCCGGTGCCGAGCAGACCAGTCCTCCAGATCGACCGCGGGGCCACCACCTTGCCCATCGCTTCGCCCTTCGCTCCGGCGAAGCTTGTGCGCAGCTGAGACAACCCGGCCTTCCCACTCGTCATCCCCGAGCATTACCGAACGGCGCAGCGCGTCCCCTTCCAGCATCACGCGCAGGTGCGTGAGCTCATTCAGTTCAGCGATGGAAATGGGGGCGGCACGAAAGCCCCGCCAGTCATCGATCTCCACAAGACCCTCGGCAACTAGACGGTTGAGTGCCTCGCGAAGGGGACTGCTCGAAACACCCAGCGACCGCTGGAGGGAGTCGATCTTCAAGCGCGCTCCCGGGGGATATTCACACCTGATGATTCCGCTTCGCAGCGCGAGGTAGCCCTGATCAACGAGAGGTAGCGCCCGTTCGGTTTCAATGAAGGGGGTCATAGGATCTCCGCGGCACAGAAAGTTTCCATTCCAGCGCGCACCACAATGCCGTCGCGCTGAGTTTGAGAAGGCTAACAACTCTGCTCAGCACGCACAATCTCGCCTTTCGAGCACTTTGCTCATGACTTTGCGTAGTGCCGTCCTGTGTCACTGAGTGCCGCTCGGCTCGGGTCGAAAACGAAACGTCGCAAACCATTGCCGCGGCGGACTGTAAGTTCCGAAGATCACCGCAATGCCACCCTGATTGAATCCGTTCATGATGTAACGCTCATCGGCGAGGTTTGTCCCGCCGACACTGAATTCCCAGTGATCACCTGGCGCCTGATACGTAACGGATGCATTTACCATGTTCACGCTGCTGCGCATCAGCTGCTCGGTGTTGCCGAAATCGTTAGCCATCTCTGAAGTGTAGGTCCAGTCCGCATTGAGGCGCAGCGCCGCACCATTTGAAAACGGCAACTCATACTGCGGCCCCAAATAGAACTTCCACTCCGGCGTCTTGGGTAGATCGCACTGATGGTTGGGATCGGACGTTCGCTCCGGACAAGAGCTCAACGTGATGGGGAACCCGTTATCCGACACATTGTTCAGCCGCGTGTATTCGGCGTTCGCATACCCCAGGGCCGAGCTGACCGACAGCCCTCGACCAATGAGCATCTGCGCTTCGATCTCCCCTCCGTAGATTCGTGCATCGCCGGCGTTCACGAGAGTAGGCGAGATACCGATCTGCGAGTTCAGTTGTATCCCGCTGTAATCGGTGTGGAACGCGGCGATGTTCGTTCGCAGCCGCTGATCGAGCCATTGCGCTTTCAGCCCGACTTCACCCGCCTCCGCGAACTCTGGCCCGAAGAACAGTGAGGGATCATAAGTCGCGTGCGGCAATGACAGTCGTGTTGTCCAGCTGCCCGTCTTGTAACCCTTCGACCAGGTCGCGTAGGTCATCACATCGTCGTTAATGTGGTATTCGATGCCAAATCTTGGCGAGGTGTTTTCGAAATCTTGCTCGCTCACTCCCGGCGGATAGAACCGCAGCGGTTCGCTGTCGGTTGGGAATCCCAACAATTGCCGGCAGTTCTGTCCGGGCACCGGGCTGGGGGCAAGCGGTGGGAAGCAGCCTGCAATCTTGTATACGAAGCCATTGTCGTCGGCTTGATGCCCCTCGAATTCCTTGTGCTCGTCGGTGTAGCGCGCACCTGCAGTTAGCATCAACTTATCAGTGATCTTGAAGTTCAGATGCGCGTAAACAGCCTTCGCGGTGGTCGTGAGGTCATTCATCGAGTCGATCGTAAGCAGTGCGCCTGGGAAGGTGACCAGATCGCCCAAGTGCCCGCTCTCGCGGAAGTAGTAGAGTCCCAACACAAAGTTCACGCGTTCGCCGAACGCGTTGCCATTAAGTTGAACCTCCTCGGATACCTGATGCTGCGGCATGGTGAATGAGGTGCTTAGTATCGTCATCGGCGAAGCGTCTTGATCCGTTCCTGCCGTCCACTCCAACTCCCGATAGGCGTTGATCCACTTTAGCGAGAGCGCATCAGTGAATGACCAGTCGAGGGTCGTCGCTACACCCCAATTAGTGAGTTTCGAAAAGCTGTTGGCCGTCGCGTACGTCGTGTCGATGTCCGCGGGGATGAAGCGCGCGTCATACGGGAGTTGGTTGTTACTGGAATTGCCGTCATTGTTGATACCACCCAAGGCCGGCATTCCGAGAAACGGCTGAATCGTGGGCGTCAACCCACCGCGCGGCCCACAGACCAGCGACCCAGCAGGAATCCCTCCCGGAATCGGCGTGTTCTGCGCCAAGCACCCGTTATAGAAGAGCCCGAATTGCGCAGTTGCAAAGCTGCTGTCGACGGCAAGGATGCTATTGGCTTGCGCGGGTTGATCGACGTCCGTGTAGTCGCCCGTTATCGTGAGTTTGATGGCATCGCTTGCAAGGAACACCATCTTGCCACGCGCATTCCACTGATCCTGCCCACCTTGTCGCGAACTGCTTTCGTAGCCGGCTGAGGGAAACGAGTCAGCTGATTCGCTGACGTACGGACAGATCGTGCCGAGCGGGCCGCAATCAGGGATATTGGCGAAGGGATTGTTAAACGCGCCGTCGGTTACGTTAGGCCCGGCAAAGGCTATGCGCCGTTGATAGCCATTACGCTTGGCGGAAGAGAAGGAGATCGAACTCAGAAGGCGCGCAGAGATAGGCAGATCCGCGGTGAGCATGACGTCCATGCGATTGAAATCCCCGGCAGTGACCTCTCCTTTGAACATGAAGTCCTGGCCCGGGTCGCGTGTAACGATGGAAATCGCGCCCCCGATTGCATTGCGGCCGAACAATGTGCCCTGTGGGCCTTTGAGAATCTCGACGCGCTCGACGTCCAGCATGGACGTATTGGCACCGACACTGCGGGCAAGATAAACCCCGTCGATGTAGACACCCACGCCTGGATCTTGATTGAACGCGAAATCGTTCTGTCCGATGCCGCGAATGTAGGCGGCAAGCACCGCGTCCGAACCGGAGAACGGAGTTCCGGGGTCAAGCGTGACATTCGGAGCGACATTGGTCAGCGTCGCCACATCGCGGATAACCTTCCTCTCCAAGTCTTGGGCTGTAACGGCTGTAATCGCGATCGGAACGTCCTGGATGTCCTCCGAGCGCTTCTGAGCCGTGACGACTACCTCTTCCAGAGTTTCGCGCTGTGCAGGCGCTGTGTCCTGCGCTGCGCAGGTACACCAGGCCAGCGTTCCAAGCGACCCCGCCGCGAATGCGGACATTCTGTTCCGGACCAAACACTTCATATGCCCCCCTTCACTGTTCAGATATGCACGCGATTTGGGTTGGCCCGCCACCATCTGTCGGCACCCATCGCCGACGTCGCCGCAATCCCTCACTGCAGGCGATCGCCCGCACGCAATGTCGTTACTGTCTTTTGTGTTTCCTATCATGCATTATCTTTATATTATGCACAATCAGTCGCTCACCACACGGACAGCGCTAATGACGATGCTGGCCTTGGCCTTTGCTGCTTCACCAGCAACCGCTCAGACCTACCAGCTTGAGAAGACGCACGCAGATCTGCTGTTCTCGATAAATCACGCCGGATTCACTGAGAAACACGGGTCATTCCGCGAGTTCGATGCGACGCTCTACTACGACGCACGCAAGCCGGAAAACAGCCGCATAACCGTCACCGTAAAGACGCGTTCACTGGATACGGCCTTGCCTGCTCGCGACGAGGACGTGAGGGGGGAAGCGTTTCTCGATGTGGCTCGCTACCCGGAAATGCGTTTTGAGTCGACGAAGGTCACACCGGGTAGCCATGGGACGCTACGGATCGATGGAAGTCTGACTATGCACGGCATCACAAGACCCCTGACGCTGCAGGCGAAACTCAACAAGGAAGGTCCGAATCCCTTCGACCACAGGCCCACACTCGGCTTCAGCGCAACAGGCTCGCTCAGGCGCAGCGATTTCGGGATGTCGAAGTACCTGCCATTGATCGGTGACATCGTGTCGATCACGATCGACATCGAGTTCAACCGCCCCGCATAGCTGGGTGCAGGCAATGTCCCTGAACGTGACGTTGGCGGGCGATCAGCGGAGCAGCGGCGGATCCTTACTTGCGCGTGCTCGAGACTCGTTAGCGCTCCAGGTCAACGGTTTTGGACCAACTCGTCGTAGTGCACGTCTTACTCCGCGGGCTCCAATTCGACTATCTTGTGATGGCGGATGGCGAGAAACGCGCGTCGCGCCCAACGTGAGGAGGAACTGATGACAGCCAACCACGGGACCCGAGCAGAGGCGGCTCTGCCAGTTCGGCTCCATCACAATGCCTTCGTCGTGAACGATCAGGAGCGTACCCGCGCATTCTATGAAGACATCTTGGGCCTGCCCTTACGCGCCACGTGGATCGAGGTGTCGAACAACCTCCAAGGCGAATCGTATTGCCACTCTTTCTACGGACTGGCTGACGGCAGCGCGCTCGCGTTCTTTACGTTTGCCAATCCGGAAATCCAGCGCAGCGTGTATGCCGGCGGTGTTCCGAAGAATCTCTACCACCACATCGCGTTATCTGTGGATGAAGAGACGCAAAGTGCCATCCGCGCGCGATGCCTGGCAGCAGGCGTCAAGTCGCGCGATATCGACCATGGCTATTGTAAGTCACTCTACGTGACTGACCCCGATGGCCTGATCGTCGAGTTTACCGTCGATCCTCCAGAAGCGGACGCGATCAATGACTGGCAGGGTCGCACGGCCCGTCAAACTCTCAACGCGTGGCAGTCGGGAGATCGTCGCCCCAACAACGACTGGCGTCGGCACGCCGACGGAGTGTGACAACGTGCCCGTGCTCGCGGCCCAGTATCCACCATCCGCGGGCTAAAGCACCCTTACAACTGGACGTACCGCGCGTGTCCAACGAGCTCAAGTTCTACATTGACGGTGAATGGGTCGATCCAATGAGTCCGCGGCGCTCCGAAGTGATCAATCCGGCCACTGAGGAATGCATTGCCTCGGTGAGTCTCGGCAGTGAGGCAGATGTTGATCGGACCGTCGTGGCGGCGCGCACGGCCTTCGCATCCTATTCCCGGTGGAGCAAAGCGCAACGTGTAGAGCTGCTCGAGGCGATGATCGCCGCCTACGAGCCTCGTGTCACCGACATCGCAGCGCTCGTGACTGCCGAGATGGGCGCACCGAGCGCGTTCGCGCGCTCGTTCCATGCGGAGGGCACGCTCAACCTGTTGCGAAATGCGATCGCAACGCTGAAGTCCTACGAGTTTGAGCGAACGCTCGGTAGCACGCTGATCATCCGCGAGCCGATCGGCGTAGCGGGTCTCATTTCACCTTGGAACGTGCCGGTTGGCACCCTAATGAACAAGGTCGCGGCCGCCCTGGCTGCCGGGTGTACGGTCATCGTGAAGCCCTCGGAGCGGACCCCCCTGAGCGCGCTCGTTGTAGCCGAGGTCATGCATGAAGCGCATGTGCCGCGCGGCGTGTTCAACTTGATCAATGGGGATGGGCCGACGGTCGGGCAGCGTCTCGCTGCGCATCCTGACATTGATATGGTCTCGATCACGGGCTCTACGCGTGCGGGCGCGCAGGTCGCGCAAGCGGCCGCAGCAACCGTGAAACGGGTGCATCAGGAACTCGGCGGGAAATCCGCAAACATCATTCTGCCTGATGCCGACATCGAGAAGTCCGTCACTGCGGGTGTGCAGCGCTGCTACGTGGGCGGAGGACAGTCGTGTCAGGCGCCGACCCGTATGCTCGTGCATGTGTCCCAGCACGCGCGCGCGTTGGCGACTGCCAAGGCAGTTGCAGAGTCCGTCGTCGTGGGAGATCCCACGGATCCTGCGACGACGATGGGCCCCATCGCTAACCGAGAGCAATTCGAGAAGATTCAGAGTTTGATCGCAACAGGCATTGCAGAAGGCGCGACGCTCGTTACCGGAGGGGCGGGCAGACCCGCAGGACTCAAGCGAGGCTTCTACGTGCGGCCCACGGTATTCGGCGATGTAGGCCGCAAGTTCACGATCGCGCAAGAGGAGATCTTCGGTCCAGTGCTGTCGATCTTGCCGTATGGGACCGAGGAAGAAGCCATCTCTATCGCGAACGACAGTCTGTACGGCCTGGCGGGCTGGGTCTACTCAGCGGACCTCGGCCACGCACGCGACGTGGCGCGGCGACTCCGCACCGGCCGGGTCTACCTAAACGGTGCACCGCCCGATCCCTTTGCCCCGTTCGGCGGCTACAAGCGCTCGGGCAATGGCCGCGAAGGCGGATTTTTTGGGCTCGAGGAGTATCTGGAAGTTAAGGCGTTGTTGGGCAGTAATACCGCGGCTACGGTCTGAAACTCGCGAATCCTTAGCGCCCCTTTCCATCTCAACCAGGAGTCGACGATTTGGATCTTGAGCTTTCCGGACGCAAAGCGATCATCTGTGCTTCCTCACAGGGCTTGGGCTTCGCTTGCGCGCGCGCGCTCGCGCGTGAAGGTGTGGCTGTCGTCATTAACGGCCGCGACGCGCAGAAACTCGAGCGCGCCCGCGCCACTCTCCAACAGGAGATTCCCGGAGCTGCGGTGCAGTTCGTGGCCGCAGACATCCTCACCGAGCCCGGACGGGAAGCGCTCGTGGCTGCCTGCCCCGAAGCCGACATTCTGGTCAACAACAACGCCGGGCCTCCTCCAGGGCAGCTTGAGGACTGGGATCGAACCGCATGGCTGCAAGCAATAGAAGCCAACATGATCGCCCCGCTTTTGCTGATTCGAGCTCTCGTGCCGGGGATGCGCGCCAGACGTTTCGGTCGCATCGTCAACATAACCTCGGCCATGGTGAAATCGCCCCGATACACAATGGCGTTATCCACTGCTGCGCGCACCGGTCTCACCGCGGCCTGCAAAGCGATCTCGCGCGAAGTGGCCCGCGACAATGTCACCTTCAACAACCTTCTGCCCGAACGCATCGATACTCCGCGCCAAGTCTTCATGACCGAGCGGATGATGCGGGAGCTCTCGATTACGCGCGAAGCCGCCCGAGCGCGGATTATGGCCTCGATTGCGGCAAACCGTTTCGGCACGCCGGAGGAGTTTGGTGCCGCGTGTGCTTTTCTTTGCGGCGCACAGGCGGGATTCATTTCTGGCCAGAATTTGCAACTCGACGGGGGCTCCTACGAGGGGCTGATCTGATGGCTGTCGCCCTCCTGCGGACCACGGTCGTGGGCAGTTACCCGCAGCCGGACTGGCTGATCAACAAACCGATGCTGCGTGGGCAGTTTGTGCCGCGTGTCAAGGCCGGGGAGCTATGGCGTGTGGAGGCCGAGGTTCGTGAGGAGGCGCTTCGTGATGCCACAACGATCTCGATTCGGGACATGGAGAGCGCTGGACTTGACGTCTTGACCGATGGGGAGATTTGCCGCGAGAGCTACACGAATCACTTTGTCACAGCGCTGGCTGGCGTGGACAGCGAGCAGCCCGCCGCGATCCTCAATCGCGCAGGACGCGAGCTGCGGGTACCTCGCGTCGTCGGCCCAGTTCGCCATCAGGCACCGGTCGAAGTCACCTGGGCGCGATTCCTGCGCGCGCAGACCCGGCGGCTTGCAAAGGTCACGCTACCGGGACCGTTCACGCTGGCGCAGCAAGTGAAGGATGAGTACTACGGCGACGCGGAGACTCTGGCAATGGAGTTTGCCGCTGCCCTGAACGTCGAGGCGCACCTGCTCCAAGAAACCGGCGTCGACGTAATTCAGTTCGATGAGCCCTGGCTGCGCAACAATCCTGAGGCGGCACGCGCGTTCGGTGTGCGGTCCTTAGATCGGGCGCTCGAAGGCCTGCGGGTCGAGACTGCGGTTCATGTCTGCTTCGGATACGCGTTCCTGCGCAAGGGACAGAAACCAAGCAGCTACGAGTACCTCACGGAACTTGCGAGTTCCGCTGTGCAGGAGATCTCGATCGAGGCGGCGCAACCCGGCATTGATCTCGGAGTCCTGAAGGAGTTACCAGGCAAGCGCATCGCGCTCGGCGTGCTCGATCACTCGACGCCGGAGGCCGAGCCAGTCGAGGTTGTAGCCCGGCGGATTCGCGCGGCGCTGAGTTATGTCACGCCAGAACGCTTGAGCCCCGCGCCGGACTGCGGCATGAAATACATGTCGCGCGACGTGGCGTTTTCACGCCTCAAGAACCTCTGCGTTGCCGCAGCAGAAGTGCGCCGCGAATTGTGTGCGTAGCCCCCATGGCTCGCGTGACCCTCTCGTTCGACAACGGCCCGACGCCTGGAGTCACTGACCACGTGCTCGACGTCCTCAAATCATACGAGGTGCTCGCGACATTTTTCGTAACCGGCACGCAGATGCAATTGCCCGAGGCGCGAGCGCTCGCACATCGCGCGCATACGGAGGGTCATTGGATTGGCAACCATTCGATGACGCATGGCCAACCTCTCGGCCAACGGGAGGACCCCGAGGCTGTGGAGCGCGAAATAGGCGACATGGAAAAGCTCCTCGGTTCGTTAGCTCACGAGGCACGCCTGTTCCGCCCCAATGGTCGTGGAAAAATCGGTCCGCATCTGTTGAGTGTGCAAGCGCGTGACTATCTCATCGCGCATCGCGGAACCGTCGTACTGTGGACACACATTCCAAAGGATCGAGGCGTGCCTGCCGAGGCATGGGTGGCCGACGCGCAGCGAGCTACGTCTGAGCACACTTGGCCGTTGCTGGTCCTGCACGACCGACCCAGCGGACACGCGCTGCCGGCGGGCTCGATGACCTATCTGAGCCGTTACCTCGAATGGGCCCGAAGTTCAGGCGTAGAGATCGTGCAGGAATTCCCCGATGCCTGCGTGCCGATTCGATGCGGCGAGATTTGCATGCCGCTCGAGCCGTATGTTCAGGTCAATTGAACTCCGAAAATACGCGCAAGCTCCGTCCGTCAAATCCAGGGCGAAGTCGATCACACCACGCGAGTCGTGTTTGTGCTTTGCCTAGCGTGCCAACCCGAACTCAGCGCTAACGCTTCGCGCCAATCAGCACGAAAGCCATCAGCGCAGGTTTCTCGCTGCGATTGCGCCAAGCATGCCGAGTGCCGTTTTGGACCACCACGTCGTGTTTCTGCAGATGCGCTACCTGTCCATCGTCGAGCTCGAGGGAGATCTCGCCATCGAGGACGATCCCGTAGTCGACCGTATCGGTCGTATGCATGCCGGGATTGTCCGTTTCGAATCGTTCGGCAAGCCCAGGGACATGGATTCGGTTCTCCGCCCCGGCTGCCACGGGATCGAAACTTGCGCTCTGCATGACCGAATCGGGCGGAAACCTAACGATCAGAAACTGCGTCCCACCCAGCTTCGGGACGATGGAGGTCTGCGTTGCGGTTGGGTCGCCGAACGCGGCCGGGAGCGCGGGCATCGAGGCGGTTGCCCACAGGTGAGCAACCTGCATTCCGGGTACGTGGACGAAGTCGTGAGCCTTCGATGGCGTGCCGTCCGCAGCGAAGCAGGATCTTCCCGCTCCATCGCGCCCAGTGACAATCCGACGCACTTTCATTCAGAGCCCCTCGGTCGTAAGACTAACCAGATGACCATGCATACAGTACATGATCATGCATAATCTAGGAACAGCCAGAGACGGTGCTCCCAGATCCACAGCGTCTGATCGTGCAACTGCGAATACGGGTCTTTCTCAAGGGATGCCGCAATGAAATTGATGTCGTTCGTGCATAATGGCCGCGCCTCTTGGGGCGTCGTGAACGGCGACTCGGTCGCAGATTGCGGCAGCCTTTACCCCACGCTGCGCGAATTCATCACCAGTCGGGATTTCGCGCGGCGGGATGCAGTTCTCGGCGGCGCAGACGAGGCTATTCCCCTCGGCCATGTGGAATTCCGGCCCGTCATTCCCGATCCGGAAAAGATCGTGTGCCTGGTGCGAAACTATCGCGACCATCACGACGAAGTCATAGCCGCGGGCGTGCGAGTTGACCTGGCAGAGTCTCCGCCCATCTTTCTACGCTACGCCCGCTCGCAGGTTGGGCACGGGCAGTCGATCATCGGGCCACGTGTATCCGAGCAGTTGGACTGGGAAGGCGAGCTAGCGGTCATTCTCGGGAAGCGGGGTCGTCATATCGCGGAAACTGACGCGATGTGTCATGTGGCGGGCTATTCCATCTACAACGACGCGAGCGTCCGCGACTATCAGTTCCATGCCAAGCAGATCGCCGCAGGGAAAAACTTCGACGGGACCGGGGCCTTTGGGCCCTGGATGATCACCGCCGATGAGGTGCCCGATCCCCACAGTCTGGACATTGAAACACGGCTCAATGGCGCGGTGATGCAGTCATCCAACACGAGGCACATGATCTTCAGGATTCCGCGCATTATCGAATACGTTTCGCGCATCTTTGAGCTGCTACCGGGCGATGTACTGGTAACCGGCACGCCCGCCGGTGTGGGCTTCAGTCGCAATCCACCTCTATTCATGAAGCACGGGGATATCATCGAAGTCGAAGTAGCGAAGGTGGGACTACTGCACAACATAGTGGTGAACGAACGCGCCTACACGCAAAGCGGATGAGTACTCGGGACCCGCCGTGTTCCGGCTTGCGCGTGCTCGAGGTTGCGCGGATTCTCGCCGGCCCGTGGATTGGTCAAACGCTCGCGGATCTCGGCGCAGATGTAATCAAAGTCGAACCTCCCGAGGGCGACGACACGCGCCATTGGGGCCCTCCGTTCGTCCGTCTCGCTGACGGTTCCCAGGGCGACGCCGCGTATTTCCACGCGTGCAACCGCGGCAAGCGTTCCGTGGTCGCTGACTTGCACACCGCCGAGGGCCGCACGTTCGTTCACGCTCTAGCGCAAGACGCCGACGTGCTCATCGAGAATTTCAAGGTCGGTGGCACCGCGAAATACGGCCTCGACTACTCGACCGTGCGTGAGTTCAATCCACGACTCGTGTACTGCTCCGTCACCGGCTTCGGACAGAGCGGACCGTATGCGCAGCGCGCGGGGTACGACGCCATGATACAAGCCCTAAGCGGAATCATGGATCTGACGGGCGAGCCGGACGGCGCGCCCCAGAAGATTGGTGTCGCGTTTGCCGACATCTTCACCGGCCTATACGGCGTGATTGCGATCCAAGCGGCACTGGCACAGCGTACGGTGACGGGAGTTGGGCAGCACATCGACATGTCCCTTCTGGATTGCATGGTCGGCGTGCTGGCTAATCAGAACCTGAACTACCTGGTGTCGGGTGTCGTTCCCCGTCGTTTGGGGACCGCGCATCCCAATATCGTTCCCTACCAGGTCTTCGAGGTGGCGGACGGGCACCTCATGCTCGCGGTTGGCAATGACGCGCAGTTTCGCAGGCTATCCGATCTTCTAGGCGAATCGAACCTGGCCGAGGACGCGCGTTTTGACACCAACTCGGCACGCGTGCAGCACAGAGATCAACTCACACCGATTCTCGCCTGCGCCCTTCGTCGGCGAAGCCGGAACGAGTTGTTGTGTGCGCTGGCTGCGGCAGAAATTCCAGCCGGAGCGATCAACACCCTGGCAGACGTGTTCTCCGATCCGCAGATTGCACATCGCAGGATGAGACTGGATCTTGAAGCGCCATGGGCGTATGCGGGCCGCCTCCCAGGCGTGCGCACACCCATTACTTTTTCGCACGCGGATCTCGCGGTTTCGCGGCCTGCCCCGCGACTCGGCGAGCACACCCGAGAGGTGCTCGAGGAACTCCAGAGACGCGGTTGAGCGGCCTGGGACTCGAAAGCAACGCCGATCGGGTTAGGTTGGCGGTGAAGCAGAATCTCGTTTCAGGCTCGCCTCCGAAAAGACCGGTCCGCTGAGCTGGTTGACGCCGATGGAGACTTCGAACGCTTGCTCGAAGTCGATGACCTGTCGCGCCTTGCGCGGACCCTCCTCGGCCGAGTCAAGATCGAGGTAGAGACGCACGGCGGGCGTCAGGTCCCGGTTGCCGTATTGAACGGCAATGTCCGGGCCCTACTAACGACAATGGCCGCAAGAAATGCGGCCATTGATATAGATGGTAGCGGGGGCAGGATTTGAACCTGCGACCTTCGGGTTATGAGCCCGACGAGCTGCCAGACTGCTCCACCCCGCACCTGAGGGACGCGGATTCTACAGAAGCGGCTTGGCCAATAGCAAGGCGCGGGCGGTGACGCAGAAGCGCTCGCCCTCCTCCACGCGGCTCAGGAGCTTCTATACTCGATCTGTCTTACGGCATTGGACCGAGGCTGGTGGCGTGTCCGTCGAACTCGTTGTTTCCGTAGCGCTCGGGGTTGGGCTCGCAGCAGCCGTTGGCTTTCGCATTTTCCTGCCGCTGCTCGTCGCCAGCACTGCTGCCTACACTGGTCACCTTGAGCTGAGCCAGAGCTTCGCCTGGCTAGGAACACTGCCCGCTCTCGTCATGCTCAGCATCGCGGCAATCGTGGAGATCGGCGCGTACTACATTCCGGGCGTCGATAACGTGCTCGATGTCATCGCCACGCCAGCCGCGTTCCTCGCGGGCACCGTGATCGCTGCGGCCGTCATGGTCGATCTGCCGCCGATGGTGAAGTGGGCGACCGCGCTCATCGCGGGCGGCGGTGCCGCCGGACTAACACAAAGCGTGACGGCGCTGTTGCGTGCGAAATCCACCGCGCTGACTGGAGGCATCGGCAATCCAGTCATCGCTACCGCGGAGTTCGGGGGCGCACTCCTCGTCTCGCTGCTCGCAGTGCTGGTACCGCTTGCGGCGATCGCTCTGGTCGTCGTGTTCTGCTGGTTCGCCGTCCGCTTCGTGCGTAGAGCGCTGCAGCGAAACCCCAGCTAGCGCTGTAGCAGTTCGCGCGACGTAGGTCGCCCGGATCGAAGCCTGCGTCAGAGACTGACGGCAACCTTGAACCCGCCCCAGAACATGCGCTTGCCGTCAAACGGCATTCCCTTGGGATCCATCATGTCTGCGAGGCGTGGGTCCTTCATGACCTTGGCCATGATGCGATCGCGTTGCTTGCGGGACCGGTACACGATCCATGAGAACCACACCACCTCGCCGCGCTTGAGTTTTACGGCCTGCGGGAATGAGGTGTACTTGCCCGGCTTCACATCGTCCGCGATGCACTCGTGGTATTCGAGGGCGCCATGATCTCGCCAGACTTTGCCCGCGCGGCGCGCCAGGCGGACATACTTCTTCGTGTTGCGCTTGGGGATGGGAACGACAAATCCGTCTACATAGGCCATGGCGATCTCCTTTCTGCGTGAGCGTCGGTTGGGCAATTCAAACACGGTCAGGTTCCCCGTTGTGCGGTGCGCCGGTAGCTGTTGCGCCGAGCCCGAGTAGCAGACACACTTCGGCGCCGCTCTTGAAACGAGAACAACAATGAAGCGTCTGCTCCGGTGGGTGGGCATCGGCTTGGGAAGCCTGGTGGCGTTGGCGATCATCGCGTACGCGGTGGCGTATCTACTCTCCGAGCGCCACCTGCGACATACCTACGAGATCCCCTCGGTTTCGATATCGATCCCGACGGATCCCGAATCAATCACCGAGGGGCGGCGGCTGGCCACAATCCACGGCTGCTTCGCGGGTTGCCATGGCAAGGAGGCTGAGGGCGGTGTCCTGTTCGACGAGCCGGTCATCGCGCATGTCGTCGCGCCAAATCTTACCGCCGCTGTTCGCAAGTACAGCGACGCGCAGCTCGTGGTCGCAATCAGGTATGGTCTGCGGCCCGACGGTCACAGCATGGTCGTCATGCCGGCCGAAGGGTTTATCCTGCTCACTGACGAAGACTTGGGCCGCATCATCGCGTTTCTGAAGAGCTTGCCGGCGGTTGAGGGGCCGGCTCCGAATTTCTCACTCGGCCCGGCGGGGCGCCTTGGCTTTGCCATTGGCCAGTTCAAACTGGTGGCGCAGCTCATTGCTGAGACGGTTCCGCCGCCCGAGGCAACGAACGAGGAAGCGACCTACGGGCGCTACCTTGCGCGGACGAGCTGCGTCCAGTGTCACGGGACCGATCTGCGCGGCACCTCCAATCCCGATTTCACCAGTCCGGATCTGCAAGTCGTGGCTGCCTATTCTCAGGAAGCATTCATGGAGCTGCTACGAACGGGCGTTGCGATCGGCGGGAGAAAGCTTGGTGTGATGGGCGCGTGGGCACAAACGAATCTGTCGCAGCTTACGGATGCGGAGATTGCTGCCCTCTACAGCTATCTGCACGCTCTGCCGGACGCTGCTCTCAATTGATTTCAGGTACAACAACTCAACAGGGGAGATCCAAGTCATGTCACCCAGAAGCATAGCGATAGTTGCGGCTAGCCTGGTCGTACTGGCGGGCTGCGCGAAGACAGCGCCGCCGGCAGCCGATGCCGCCGCCGACGAAACAGCCATTCGTGCCATCGATACAGCTTGGTTCAAGGCGTACAACGCCGGCGACGTCGACGGTGTCACGGCGCTCTACGCAGAGGATGCAGTGCTCAACATTCCGGGGGCACCTGCGGCGCGCGGTGCAGCAGCGATTCGCGAGGCCTACGTGAAGGACATCGCAACTGCGGCGGCGGGCGGGCTCACCGACACTCAGAGCCCCTCGGCCGAATTCGGCGTCTCGGGGGACCTTGGCTGGGAATGGAACACCTACACTGTCACGGACAAGTCGGGCACCACTGTCGACACCGGCAAGTACGTCACGGTCTTCGGGAAGAAGAACGGCAAGTGGTACATCATCCGCGACATCTGGAACTCGGATACACCCGCGACACCTGGCCCCGCGGCGCCCGCAACGTAACCATCGACTAACTAGTCCGTCCCGGCGATACGCTCGACAATCACCCCGCTCCTGCCGTCAGGAGCGGGTGCGCCGATAGTACGACGTAGGTTCCGTTCAATTTTGAGCGTGAACATCCCCTTGGTGACATGCGCCTTCTGTCTCGCAATTAAGAGCGCGGCACTGCCAAGTGCCATCTTCGGAGAGCGGACAGAAATTAATGGTCAGTACTTTGTTACTTGTGCAGCGGGTGCCGTTATAGCCAGGATCACGGACCATCCGCACCAGGTGCTTTACTGCCTGCACTGTCCCGTTCTGTAGGTGACTGAACTCCACAATGGCGCTTAGCTGCCGGGCGTCCGCGCTCGCCACCATACTCACGAGCCGTCTGTCGAATTGCACTTCGGACGCAGCGCCAATCTTGCCAATGGTTATTTTGTCTCCCTCTTTCAGATGGATGCTCTGGGTATCGCGAGGGTCACGGGCGTCGTCGCATACCGTATACGTGCCAGCCCTCAGTGCCAGCGGGTCAAGTGCCTTGAAGGACTCTGATTGCTGAACTGCTGATACATGCGACGCCGCCAAGGGCAGAACAGCCAGTGACGCCAATACCACCGGAAACCGTTTCATAGTTTTCTCCCTGAAGATTAATGGAGACCGCGTTCCGTCCGTCCGGTACTAACGGGGGCGACTGTTTAGGAACCCAGCGCCGAAAGCCACTCCAATTCGCCTGTGAATGCGCAGATTTGCCGGGCAACCCTGGCTTTCGGAAAGTTCCTGATGGCGCTTCGAGCAGACCCGGGCGATCATAGGGCAGACGGAATCGAGCATGAAACCCATACCGCAGATAGTCGCGTTCATGACGCCATTTCCCTATTCGATCGACATCGATGCCCCGCTGTCGCAAGCGCGAGTGTTCATGCAGCGTCGCCGCATTCGCCACCTGCCAGTGACGTCGCAGGGAGAGATCGTGGGAATGCTCACCGACCGTGATATCAAGCTGGTGCTGGGTCCGGACTTTGCCTACCCGCCCGAGAAGGAGCTCAAGGTCAGCGACGTGTGTGTAAAGGATCCCTACATCGTGCCTGCCTCGACGCCGGTCGCGGCCGTAGCGGAGGAGATGGCAGAGCGACACATTGGTTCTGCAATCATCACGAAGAATGGAAAACTGGTAGGCGTGTTCACGTCTACCGATGCCTGCCGAGCTCTCGCGCAGCTGCTCAAGCCCCCGAGTAAGAGGCCACCGTCAGTCAGGCTGAAGAAAGCCACTCGCGCCAGTTGATCGGTCAAGCCCGCAGCCACCCGGTCCCCAGCGAGACTCGCAAGCCTGATCCTGCTGGAGAAGACCCGAATACGGAGCCGCCTATGAGCGCGCCTACGGCAAATACGTAGGGACTTGTACGAATGGTTGGCGCGTCGCGGATCCGTCATCATTTCTCTGCGGCCGGGGGTCCGGTCGCCGAAGGATTCAGAAACCGTTCAGAGAAAGGAGGGAGCCATGACGAGGTTAATCACAACGTGGCGTCCGTTCCGCGAGATAGACGAGTACTTCAGGCCGTTTTTCGGGCAGCTGCCGGCGCTTCGCGAGTTCGACAAGGAGCTCGAGGCAGGCTGGGTGCCCGTGACGGATATCGTGGAACTGGAGAAGGAGTTTCTCATTAAGCTGGATCTCCCCGACGTGAAGCGTGAGGACGTCCAGGTATACGCGAAGGAAGGCGATATCGTGATCAAGGGCATTCGGAAGTTCGAGCGCGACGTGAAGGATGTGAAGGTCCTGCGCCGCGAGACCTTCTACGGTGAGTTCGAGCGCATGTTCGCGCTGCCCGAGAATGTAGACGTGAATGCCATCAAGGCCGAATGCAAGGACGGAGTGCTTCGGGTTCACCTGCCGAAGCTCGAAGTCGAGGTGACGAAGCCGCTGAAGATCACGGTTCAGTAGCAAGCGCAGTAGCGCACGGAGCACCGAAAGGTGCAAAAGTGCTGAGAGCAGGCCGGCAGCGCCTCACCAATGAGACGCGTGACCGGCCTTGCCGTTTCTGTCAGCGGCTCCTTCCTCTCTCACCTTAGCGCGTGTGCTACGAGATACGCCGAACAGCAGGTCTGAGCGACGAGATTGAAAAGCCAGCCGGGAACTACGCCCAGCACCAGCACCGCGAGACCGTTGAGACTCAGCATGAAGCGCATCGAGCGATCCGCTTCGATGGGGCTCGTGTCCTGTGGGTCATCGAAATACATCAGCTTCACGATGCGGATGTAGTAGAAGGCGCCGATCACCGAGAAGAACACGGCTACGGCAGCGAGCCACGTCATGCCCTGATCCAGCACCGCGAGGATGACGTAGAACTTCGCGAAGAAACCGATGAAGGGCGGCACGCCCGCCGTTGAGAACATCAACATCAGCATCACTGCGGCAAACCACGGGCTGCGCTGGCCGAGACCCTTGAAGTCATCGAGCTGGTCTGCCTCGAATCCCTGGCGACTCAGGAGCAGGATCATGCCGAAGGAACCGAGCGCCATGATCACGTACGAGAGCGTGTAAAACATGGCCGCCTGATAGCCCTGCTGCGTGCCGGCGAGAATGCCAAGCAGGATGAAGCCGACGTGCGAGATGGTCGAATACGCCAGCATGCGCTTGAGGTTGGTCTGTGCGATCGCGACCACGTTGCCCAAGGCCATCGACAGCACCGACAGAATCGTGAGCATGTCGGACCAGGCCGAGCCCGTCGCCGCCAGGCCTTCCGCAAGCACCCGAATCGCGAACGCGAACGATGCGATCTTGGGCGCCGATCCCAGGAACAGCGTCACCGAGGTGGGTGCCCCGTGGTACACGTCCGGGATCCACATGTGGAAGGGCACGGCACCGAACTTGAATGCGACGCCAACAACGATGAAGGCGACCCCGAACAAGAGCCCGACATCACTTGCGTCGCTCTCCGCAAGCGCGCGTGCCACGTCGTCGAGCGCGAAGGTTCCGGTGACGCCATAGATGATCGAAATGCCGTAGAGCAATGTCCCTGAAGCGATCGCGCCGAGCACGAAGTACTTCATCGCAGCTTCCGCCGACACCCCCGACTCACGGTTGAAGGCCACCATCGCGTACAGCGCCAGTGCCTGCAGCTCGACCCCCAGGTAGATCGTCAGGAGGCTGTTGCCCGAGATGATCACCATGATGCCGAGCATCGCCAGGAGCGACAGCACGTAATACTCGCCGCGGAACAACTCGCGCTTGGTGAGATAGTTGCGTGCGTACAGCAGCGCGACACCCACGACGAGGTACAGGAAGAGCTTCAGCACGTCGCCCATCGGGTCGGCGACGAACATGCCGTTGAACGTCGTGACGCGAGCGCTCACGCCTGAAACATAGGTCGTGATGAGCGCCGCGCCGGCGAGTGTCGCTAGCGTCAGGGTCGCGGTGATCCAGCGCTGCTTGTCGCTCAGGAACAGGTCGATGAGCAGGATGAGGCAGGCGCCTGCCAGGACGAAGAGCTCGGCGTACGCCGGAACCAGGTTGACTGCCGTGAAATCCATGCGTCAGCTTCCGAGCTTCGACATCGTGATCTGCTGGACGAGATGCTCGACTGTGCCGTGCATGCTATCCAGGAGCGGCGCCGGCCACACGCCGAGAAGCAGGACCGCAATCGCCAGCACGCCGAGCACGATGAACTCACGCGCATTGAGATCCTGTAGAGCGGCCACGCCCTCGTTGGCAACCGGCCCGAAGATCACGCGCTTGACGAGCCACAGTGTGTAGGAGGCGCCCAGCACGAGAGTTGTGCCGGCGAGCACGGCGTACCAGATGTTCGCCTTGAAGCTCGCGACTATCACCAGGAACTCTCCAACGAAGCCCGAGGTCGCGGGCAGCCCCGAATTCGCCAGTGCGAACAGCACCATCAGCGCGGCGAACTTTGGCATCGTGTTGATCACGCCGCCATACGCGCTGATCTCGCGACTGTGCAGGCGGTCGTACATCACACCGACGCACAGGAACAGCGCGCCCGAGATCAGGCCGTGCGAAATCATTTGCACCATCGCCCCGTCGATCCCCATGGCAGCGCCTTTGAGCATCCCGGTATTGGCGAAGATGTCGAAGGCGATGAAAGAACCCAGCGTGACAAAGCCCATGTGTGCGATCGAGGAATAGGCGATCAGCTTCTTCATGTCCTGCTGGACGAGTGCGACGAAGCCGATGTACACGACTGCGACCAAAGACAAGGTGATCATCAGCCAGTCGAGCTCGCGGCTCGCATCCGGCGTGATCGGCAGGCTGAAACGCAGGAAGCCGTAGCCACCCATCTTCAACATGATCGCGGCCAGGATCACCGAGCCGCCGGTCGGTGCTTCAACATGCGCGTCTGGCAACCAGGTGTGCACCGGGACCATTGGCACCTTCACCGCAAAGGCGAGGAGGAACGCGAAGAAGATCAGGAGTTGGGCCGTCAATCCGAGCGGCTGTGCCTGGAAGGCCGCGATCTCGTAACTGCCACTCTGCAGATAGAGGTAGATCAGCGCGACCAGCATGAACACCGAGCCGAGGAAGGTGTAGAGGAAGAACTTGATGGTCGCGTACACCCGGCGCGGCCCACCCCACACGCCGATGATGATGAACATCGGGATCAGCATCGCTTCCCAGAACACATAGAAGAGGAGTGCGTCCTGGGCCGCGAACACCCCGTTCATCAGCCCCTCCATGATCAGGAACGAGGCGAAGTACTGCGACACCCGCTTTTCGATGACCGTCCAGCCCGCGATCACCACCAGCGCGGTCATGAACGAGGTCAAAAGAATCAGCGGCATCGAGATGCCGTCGACGCCCAGGTAGTAGTCGGAGTGAAATGCCGTGATCCAGGGGAAGCGCTCGGGGAACTGCGGGGCTGCGGTCGTGCCATCGAAGCCGGTCCAGAGCGGAACGCACGCGATCAGCGTGAGCACCGAGGCGACGAGCGCGATCCAGCGACCGAGCGGCGCCCTGCCCTCACCCAGAATGAGGATCAGCAGCCCCGCCGCGACCGGCAACCAGATCAGAAGGCTCAGCAGCCCCATCCCGCTCGGCATGATTCTCCTTTTCTTATCGAGTCAGCAGCCAGGCAAGCAGCGCCGACAGGCCGATGATCATTGCAAACGCGTAGTGATACAGGTACCCCGACTGCACCTGCCGCAGCACGGAGGCGATGACGCCGATGCCGCGCGCCGAGCCGTTGACGGCGACACCATCGATCAGGATCTCGTCGCCCACCTTCCAGAACAGGCGCCCCACCGCGCGCGCCAGCGGCGCGATGACATTTTCGTTGAACCAGTCGAAGTAGTACTTGTTCGTCAACAGCACATAGAGCGCGTGCAGGCGGCGCTGTACCGCTTCCGCCCAGGCGGGATTTCTGAGGAAGAACAGATACGCCGTGAAAACTCCCGCGGCGGCCAGCCAGAAGGGTGCTGATTGGAATGCGTGGAACGCAAAACTCGCCGGCCCGTGAAATTCATGCGCCAGCTCGCCGATCACATCGTTGTGCTCGAGCACGAAGATCGCCTGGCCAAAATAATCTCCGAAGAGGACCGGCGAGACGGTGTAGTAGCCGATGATCACCGACGGAATGGCCAGCATGATGAGCGGCACGGTGACGACCCACGGGCTCTCGTGCGGCTTGTGATCGTGAGCAGCGTGAGCGTGATCATGGGCCTCGCCGTGCTCCTGCGCCTCGGGTCCGTGACCGCCCTCCCCCGCATGCGCGAAGCGCTCGGGCCCATGGAAAGTCAGGAAGATCATGCGGAAGGTGTAGAGCGCCGTGACGAAGACGCCGAGCAGCACACACCAGTACGCGTACGTGCGCGCCCCAGCGGTGTGACTCGTGCACCGCCTCGATGATCGCGTCCTTGGAATAGAACCCTGAAAAGAACGGCGTACCGATGAGCGCCAGCGCACCGATCCAGGACGTGATGGCGGTGATCTTCATGTACTTGTAAAGCCCGCCCATCTTGCGCATGTCCTGCTCGTGATGAAGCGCGATGATCACCGAGCCCGCGGCCAGGAACAGCAGCGCCTTGAAGAACGCATGCGTCATCAGGTGGAAGATGCCGCGCACCGTAGGCTGAGGCACCGAGCGCCACCGTCATGTAGCCGAGCTGCGAAAGCGTCGAGTACGCGATGACGCGCTTGATGTCGTTGTTCACGATGCCGAGCAGGCCCATGAAGAACGCCGTCGTTGCGCCGACGACCAGCACGAAGCTGAGCGCAGTCTCGGAGTACTCGAACAGCGGCGACATGCGCGCCACCATGAAGATGCCGGCCGTCACCATCGTCGCCGCGTGGATCAGCGCCGAGATCGGTGTGGGGCCTTCCATCGAGTCCGGCAACCACACATGCAAGGGCATCTGCGCGGACTTACCCATCGCGCCGATGAAGAGGCAGATGCAGATGAGCGTCATCGCCGACCAGGTGTGATCGGGGGCGACCTGCAGGCTCTGACGTTGCAACCTGCGGGCGCTTGTGCAAAGACAGTCTGGTAGTCGAGCGAGTTGGTGAAATAGACGATCGCCGCAATACCGATGATGAAGCCGAAATCCCCGATCCGATTGACGATGAACGCCTTGAGATTCGCAAAGATGGCGCTCGGGCGCGTGTACCAGAAACCGATCAGGAGGTACGAGACGACGCCGACCGCTTCCCAGCCGAAGAACAGCTGCAGGAAGTTGTTCGACATCACCAGCATCAGCATCGAGAACGTAAAGAGCGAGATATAGCTGAAGAAGCGCTGGTAGCCGTCGTCGTCCGCCATGTAGCCGATGGTGTAGACGTGCACGCAGAACGACACGAAGGTCACCACCACCATCATCAGCGCGGTGAGCCGATCGATGAGGAATCCGATCTGCGCGGTGATGCCGTCACTCACGAGCCACGTGTACACGGGGGCGTTGTAGGTCGGCACTCCATCGACGAGGATCTGCTTGAGGACGATGGCTGAGAGGATGAACGAAACACCGACCGCCCCGATCGTACCGTGTGGGCGCCGACCCGACCGATGATGCCGGCCGAAAGAGCCCGGCGACGATGGCGGCGCCGAGCGGCAGCAACACGATCGCGAGCAGGACGTTGGGGTTCATGCGCCGTCAGCCCTGCATCGTGTTGAGATCTTCGACGTTGATGCTGCGCCGCTCGCGGAACAGCACCACCAGGATCGCGAGGCCGATCGCCGATTCGGCCGCCGCGACCGTGAGGATGAAGAACACGAAGACCTGGCCGTCGATGTTGCCGAGGAAGCGCGAGAACGCGATGAAATTGAAATTCACCGCGAGCAGCATCAGCTCGATGCACATGAGGAGCAGGATCACGTTCTTGCGGTTGAGAAAGATGCCCGCAACGCTCAGTGCGAACAGGATCGCCGACAGCGTCAGCACATGCGCCAGTGTGATCACGGCGATTTCTCCGACTCCACCTTGACGATGCGCACGCGATCACCGCGTCGGACGGCAACCTGTCGCGAGATGTTCTGCCGCTTGAGTCCCGTGCGGCGCCGCATCGTGAGGGCGATGGCGGCCACAATCGCGACCAGCAGGATCACCGCAGCGATTTCGAACGGGTACACATACTTCGTATAGAGGACCGCGCCAAGCGCCTTGGTGTTGCTGTAGTCGACGGGCATCGGCGGGCTGCCCGTGATCGCCTGCTGCCCGAGGCGTTTGACCCAGATGACATTGACGAGCTCCGTCACCATGAGGATGGCGATCAGGCCGCCGAGCGGCGCATAGCGCGTGAACCCCTTGCGCAACTCCTCGATGTTTACATCGAGCATCATCACCACAAACAGGAACAGCACCATCACTGCGCCGACATAGACCAGTACCAGCACGATCGCCAGGAACTCCGCTTCCAGGAGCAGCCAGATCGCAGCGCTGGTGAAGAATGCGAGCACGAGAAACAGGGCCGAATGCACCGGATTACGTGAGGTGATCACGCCTAGCCCAGAGGCGACCAGCACCGCGGCGAAGGCGTAGAAGAGAATCTCTACGAACACGACGCTCCCCTTCCCTCTTCGTTACCGATACTTCGCATCGGCGGCTCTGTCGGCAGCGATCATGGCTTCATAGCGCTCGCCTACCGCGAGCAGCTTGTCCTTGGTCATGATGTTCTCGCCGCGGTTCTCCATGTGATATTCGTAGATACGCGTCTCGACGATCGCATCGACGGGACACGCCTCCTCACAGAATCCGCAATAGATGCACTTGAAGAGGTCGATGTCGTAGCGCGTCGTACGGCGCGTGCCGTCCGGGCCGACGTCGGACTCGATGGTGATCGCAAGCGCCGGGCACACTGCTTCGCACAGCTTGCAGGCGATGCAACGCTCTTCGCCGTTCGGATAACGCCGCAAGGCGTGCAGGCCACGAAAGCGGACCGATTGCGGGGTTTTCTCCTCCGGGTATTGAATGGTCACTTTCCTGCGGAAGAAATTCCGCAACGTGACGCTCAAGCCCTGCAGCAGCTCCCACAGGGTCAGTGTTTTCACCCAATGACGGATCGAGGTCATGGTGTCCTGGCCCATGGTCCGATCGCCAGGTATGAGAGGACCCCTTCCACCGCGATCCACACCAGCGTCACCGGAATGAGCACTTTCCAGCCGAGACGCATGATCTGGTCAAAGCGATAGCGCGGAAAGGTGGCACGCAGCCACAGGTACACGAAGATGAAGAACGCAATCTTGAGCGCGAGCCAGAAAAAGCTCGGCTGCGCCAGGACACTGTCGGCGGGCAGATAGCCATCGAAGAACGACAGCCAGCCACCGAAGAAGAAGATCGATGTCAGCGCCGAGATCAGGAACATGTTCGCGTATTCGGGCAGCACGAATAGCGTCGCGAAGGCCGTACCCGAATACTCGACGTGAAAGCCAGCGACGATTTCCGACTCGCCTTCGGCGACATCGAATGGCGCGCGGTTGGTTTCCGCAACGCCTGAAATGAAATACACGAGGAACAGCGGGAACAGCCAGAACCAGTTCCACGCGAGGAATGCGCCTTCCTGGCTGCGGATGATCTCGCCGAGGTTGAGACTCCCAGCCGCCATCAGCACGCCGACCAATGCGAAGCCCATGGCGATCTCGTAGGCCACCATCTGCGCGGCCGAACGCATCGCGCCGAGAAAAGCGTACTTCGAGTTGGTCGCCCAGCCGGCGATGATGATGCCGTACACGCTGGTCGAGGTCAGCGCCAGGACATAAAGGAGTCCGGCATCGATGTTGGAGAACACGAATTGCGGGGAGAATGGCACCACGGCCCAGGCCGCGATTGCGGCCGCGATGGAAATCAACGGCGCGATCAGGAACAGGAAGCGCGCCGCATTCGCCGGAAGAATGATCTCCTTCAGGATCAGCTTGATGACATCCGCGAACGGCTGCAGCAACCCGAATGGCCCGACACGATTCGGGCCGATACGCGCCTGCATGTAGCCAATCACCTTGCGCTCGACATAGGTGAGCATCGCCACGCACAGGATGAGCGCAACGACGACCGCAACGATCAGCACAGTGGTTCGGATGAACTCCGGGATCGCCAGCCACGTATTAAGAAGAGTCTCTGGCATCTGTTCAGCGTGCCTCTGCCGCAGAGGACGACTGTTGCGCCTCGCGCGTTCGCTGCAGGGCTGGAGCCCGGCGCACGATGGCATCGATGGCGTACATCGGCACATCGGCCGGGGCGCCGGCGGGCCGTGAGCCGTTGAGCGTGCGGCGCGCGGTGTACGAATTGTTCGGGGCAACTTCGCCGATCGCCTGCTTCAATTCATCGCGGACTGCTTCGGAACTCGTGTACTCGAAGCCTGCGAGGCCCAGGAGGTTGGCCAAGACCCGCAGTACCTTCCAGCCCGGGCGGCATTCGCCCACCGGCTTCACAGCGCCCGCGAAACTCTGCCAACGACCTTCGAGGTTGACGTAGGTGCCCGAAGTCTCCGCAAACGTCCCGATGGGCAGCAGGATCGTCGCGTTGTGACCGGCCGCTTCGCTCATGTAAGGCGTCAGCGCAATCACACATTCCGCGCCGCGCAACACTTGTGCTGCGCGCTCGACGCCCAGATCCTCGTCCACATCGATTCCGCCCACCAGCACGTAGGCCTTGAGCGGCGTCTCCAGCATCTGGCGCGCACTGAGGCCAGCAGCTGGCAGAGCCTTCCCGCCCGCGTCCCGATGCGGAAGCACCCCGGCAAGGTGCGCGCCCGCCGCATTCGATCCTTCCGCGAGATAGCCCAGCTTCGCACCGCTGAGCTCAGCGAGCGTCGCCGCCAGCTGGCGCAGATCCGCAAACGCCGGGTGCCGAATCGCAAGTGCACCCAACCAGATCGCGCGACGCTCTCCGCTCAGCAGCGAGTCCGCTATAGCGCGGTGCTCGTCGGTGACGCTGACGGCGGTAGCAATCGCTTCCACGTTTGTGGGCAGACTCTTGCCGGCTTTCTTTGCGGTTCCCGCGACGATTGCTGCCAGCGCATCAACCATCGGTGCGCCGTCGGCCACTGCATAGGCGGCGACCGGGAAAAGGTACTCGTAACGGCGTGGATTGAGGAATGAGATCCTCGCCCCACGCCTTACGGCGGCCTTGCGAATGCGGTGTGCGAGGAGCGGTACTTCGCGGCGCAGATTGCTGCCGATGATGAGCGCGCTCTGGAACTGCTCGATATCTGAGATGGCAACGCCGAGCGATGGGAATGTCGGGTCCGAGGCCTGATCCCGAAAGTCCTGTTGGCGCAAACGGTGGTCGATGTTGTTCGACCCTAATCCACGCATCAGCCGCTGGAGCAGATAGAGCTCCTCGATCGTGCAGGAAGGCGACGCCAGTGCGCCGATCGACTCTGCGCCATGTCGTGAGGCGAGGTCTTTCAAAGCCAGGGTCGCTTGTTCGAGGGCGCCCTCCCAATCGATGGGCTGCCATTCATCGCCGCGGCGGATCATCGGCTGTGTCAGCCGGTCCTCGGCGTAGATGCCCTCGTAGCTGAAGCGATCCCGATCCGAGATCCAGGTCTCGTTGATCGCCTCGTTGTGCCGCGGCACCACGCGCATCAAACGTCCGCGCAGCGAATGCCCGAACAGGTTCGAGCCGACGCCGTCATGAGGCGAAACCAATGCGTGCTGGGTCATCTCCCAGGCACGCGCGCGATAGCGGAACGGCTTGTTGTTGAGCGCGCCGACCGGGCATAGATCGATGATGTTGCCCGAGAGCTCGTGATCGACGCTGCGCTCGATGTAGGTGCCGATCTCCATCCACTCGCCGCGCCCGGTGGTGCCGAGCTCCTGGATGCCAGCGATTTCCTGGCCGAAGCGCACACAGCGGGTGCAGTGAATGCAACGGGTCATGTCAGTGGAGACGAGCGGCCCGATGTTCTTGTCCTTGACGACTCGCTTGCGTTCGTTGAAGCGCGAAATGTCGCGGCCGAAGCCCATCGCCAGGTCCTGCAGCTCGCATTCGCCGCCCTGATCGCAGATCGGGCAATCGAGCGGGTGATTGATCAGCAGGAACTCCATCGTCGCCTTCTGTGCAGCGATGGCGCGCGGCGATTTGGTGAAGACCTTCATGCCCTCGATCACCGGAGTGGCGCACGCCGGCATCGGCTTCGGCGCCTTCTCGACTTCGACCAGGCACATGCGGCAATTGGCCGCGACCGAGAGCTTCTCGTGATAGCAGAAGCGCGGGATGTAAACGCCGAGGGGGTCGGTGACCTGCATGATCATCGCGCCCTTCTTCGCCTTGAGCGCGACGCCATCGACCTCGATGTTGACCTGATCGTCGCTCATGCGGCGGCCTTCTGATCGTCGACGATGCTGCGTCCGCCGTTTTCGATCATGTAGACGAACTCATGGCGAAAGTGCTTCATGAAGCTCTGCACCGGCCATGCCGCAGCATCGCCTAGCGCGCAGATC
>CAVOLM010000035.1:0-6522 GCA_963696675.1 uncultured Gammaproteobacteria bacterium
AACGGCGTCATGATCAACTCGCATACCAATGGCGAGTACCTCGACGAGAGCAAGTACTGGCCGATCCTCGAAGCCGCGGCGGGGCTCGATGTGCCGATCTACATCCACCCGCGCTCGCCCTCGCCCGCGATGGCGCAGCCTTATCGCAAGTATCACCTGGAGCATGCCATCTGGGGTTACGCGGTCGAGACCGGCCTGCACGCGGTGCGGCTCATCATGAGCGGCGTGTTCGACGCCTATCCCACGCTCAAGATCGTGATCGGCCACATGGGCGAGAACATTCCGTATGCGCTCTATCGCATGGACTGGATGCATGCCCGCGCAGCGGTGGCGATGGATCGCCCGAAACTCAAGCTCACGCCGAGTGAGTACTTCAAGCGCAACTTCATGATCACGACCAGCGGCGTGAACTGGCACGCCCCGCTCAAGTTCTGCATCGAAGTGCTCGGCGCGGACAACATCATGTGGGCGATCGACTACCCGTACCAGGAGACGCACGAAGCGGTGCGCTTCATGAACGAGGCGCCGATTCCGGACGAGCAAAAGGCCAAGATCTTCCATCGCAACGCCGAGCGGGTGTTCCGCATATCCAGCGCACCTGCTCGCTAGCTCGGGTTCTGCGTCTGGCTTGTCGTTCATCTCCCGCAGCCCGACACGAACGACACCGCGTGGGATTACGCACGTTGCCGTTCGCGCTGTGCAGCAGCGTGTCGTTCACGCAATCAAATCCGAACGGGCTCGGGAGATGAACGACAAGCCAGACGCAGAACCGAAAGCGGCGATCCCAGGGCGTAACTGATACTTATGCAAACGCTGCGCCTGGTCGCGATTGTCGTCCTGTTCTTTGTTGGACTCGCGCTGCGGCACTGGAAGGTTCTCGATGCCGGGCACGGCAGGCGCCTGCTGACTATTGTGGTGTGGATCGGGCTGCCGCCGCTCATTCTGGGCGGCGTTAGTCGCATGCCTCTGCACGCAGAACTCGTCTGGCTACCGGCCATGGCGATGATCACGATCGTCCTCGCCACGGCCGTGATGGCGGTAGTCGGCCGCCGGCTTGGGCTTGAAGGGCAAACCTTTGGAGCTTTCGTTACCTGTGGCACGGCGCTCAATACAGCCATCGAGTTTCCGTTCATATTGACGACCCACGGGGTGAACGGTTTTGCCGAGTTGGCGCTCTTTGATCTCGGCAATGCCTTCTTGGTGTGCACTCTCAGCTATCTCGTGGCGGCCCGGCTGGGTCACCGGGCCGGCGGCTGGAGCCACGCGTTGCGCCGCCTGGTTTCGTTTCCACCGCTCTGGGCACTCGCGCTGGCCCTGATCATCAACCTGTGGCACCTGCCCGTCTCCAGCGTAGCGCTCGACACGCTGCAACTTCTGGGCGGCTGGGTCGTGCTGCTGGTGCCGGTCGCGCTCGGGATCCTCTTCGATGGCCGGCGCGCGCTGTCCCGGCCGGCGCTGGCGGCCGTCGGAGTACGACTTGGCGTCGGGTTGGCTACCGGAATTGCATGCGCGCTGCTGCTCGATCTGCAGGGTCTGACGCGGGCAGTTGTGATCGTCGGCTCCGCGGCGCCGATCGGATTCACGGTCGTCGTGCTGGCACAGCGCGAAGGGCTGGACATGGAGCTCGCGGCCAGCGCCACCTCGTTATCAGTGCTGCTCGGCCTCTTCTACGTTCCGCTGGGGCTCCTTTGGCTGCGCTGAGGTGCTATTTCGAGGCGAGGCCTGTCTGCCCACATTCCGTTCACATACGTGGCTCGGACACCACACGTACACCTGTGGGGTGTACTTACGTGCGCTGTCGGTTGACTCGTCGTTCGCTGTGGATCGACTATTGTGCTTGAAGTCGCGCTGTAATCGGGGCGACCGCATGGGGTTCGATCCATTGAAAGTGTTGCCGGATACGCGAGCCATCTTCCGTACCATTTAGACCACAACGACCTGGGGGGGCACCCCGTCTGCGAGGGCGATCGATCATGAAAAAACTCATCTCATCGGCGATCCTGACAATCACCGCTCCACTGCTGCTGCTTGGTGTAACCACTGCGCTGGCACAGCAACAGCAGGCCCAGGTATCCGCGCAAGCCGCGGGTGCTCTGGAGGAGATCATCGTCACCGCGCAGTTCCGCGAAGAGAAACTGCAGGAGACCCCGATCGCGATCACTGCGATCACAGCCGAGGACATCAAGGTACGCAACTTCACCGAGGCTTACCAGATTGCCTACACCGTGCCCAACTTATCGCTGCGCCCGACGCAGGCCGCGTTCGGCAACACGATGAGCGCCTACATCCGCGGTATCGGCCAGTATGACTTCCTCGCCGAGTTCGAGCCGGGCGTCGGTATCTATTTCGACGACATCATTCACCCGGTGACGATGGGCTCCATGGTGGATCTCATGGACCTCGAGCGCGTCGAAGTGCTGCGTGGTCCGCAGGGCACCCTGTTCGGGCGCGGCGCCATTGGCGGTGCCATTCGCTATGTCAGCAAGAAGCCGGTAGGCGACAACACCGGGCACATCCAGGTGAGCTACGGCCAGTTCGACCGCATCGACATTCGCGGTTCGTATGATTTCTCGCTCTCGGATCACGTGTTTGCACGTGTGTCCGGCGTGTCGAAGCAGGCTGACGGTTACCAGAAGGTGTTCGACTTCAAGTGCATGTACCCGAGCGCCGGCGGAACACTTCCACAAAAGATCTACAACCGCAAGGCCGATTGCCAGCTCGGCACCCAGGGCGGCACCGATGTGAGTGGCGCGCGCGCTCAGCTGCGTTTCGCACCGAGCGACGCGTTCGACCTCACGCTCACAGGCGAGATCGAGGACGATAACTCCGAGGCGCGAGCCGATACGCTGGTGGCGATCTCCCGGTCGACCACACCGGGTCCCTTCAACGGGCAGCTGCCGGTGCCGTTCAACTTCTGGAGTGCATCGATGGTGGCGGCCTACGGCGTCCCATACGACGAGCGCTTCATTACCAACAGCCCGCTGGCGAGCTTCGCCACATACTCGGATCCGGCCTCCGGCATCTCCTTCAAGCCGGTCACGTCGATCGAGCAGCGCACTTACTCGGCCAAGGCCGATTGGCACGGAAGCGAGGCGTTTCGCGTCGAACTCATCGGTTCCTACAGCGACTTCGACAGCCAGTTCGCCACCGACGCTGACGGTTCACCATTGGGCGAACAGACGGTGGATGGACGCCAGGATTTCAAAGGCACGACGTTCGAGCTGCGTTTCAGCGGTCGCGCAGCAGACTTCATCGACTGGACTGTGGGTGGCTTCTACTACGACGGCCATATGGAGAGCGGCCAGCAAGTCTCGATTCCCGCGTTTGTTCCGGGCGCCTTCCTCGTCAATGGTCTCAACAAGACCGACTCGAAGAACCAGTCGGCTTACGCTCACGCGGTGTTCGATGTGACCGACAAGCTGAGCCTCACGGCCGGACTGCGCTACTCCAAGGACGACAAGGACGAGAATTTCGATAACACCATCGTCCGGACGACACTCAGTACGTCGGAGAATCACACCGACTGGAAGGCCGGCATCGACTACAAGTTCACTGACACGTTCATGGCGTATGCATCGGCGGCCACGGGCTATCGACCGCAGGCATTCAATCCTCGTCCGTTCCAAATTACCCAGTTCGTGGGGGTCGACGGTGAAGAGGCGACGTCCTACGAGGTCGGCTTCAAGGCGGACATGTTCGACCGACGCTTGCGCACGAACCTGGCGGTGTTCTATACCGACTACAACCAGCGCATTCTGCCGGTCGGCGGGACCGAGTGCATCGCCGACGCCCAAGGCAATTACATCGGCATCGTGCCGCCGAATACCCCTGGGGCTGTCCAGGATTCGCTCGGTCAGTGGTGTGTCGATGTCAACGGCCCGCCGCCCCCGGGTATCACGACTTCGCGCACGTTCTACCAGAACATTCCGGCCACCATTCAGGGCGCGGAGCTCGAGATCGCCTTCCGACCGACCGACGCGCTCAGCATCTCGGGTCAGTATGGATACACGGACTTCAATGGCGACGAGTTCGACAATCCGAGTCTGCTCAACAACGTCGCCCTGACCAATATCAGCAGCGACGAACCCATCTATGTACCGAAATACAATTGGAGCTTCAGCATCGCGTATGACTTCGGCATGGGGAACGGCAGCAGGCTGACGCCGCGGCTCGACTACTACGGGCAGAGTGAAATCTGCCCGGGGCTGCAGACGAACCTGACCGGTACCACCAACAATATCACCGCGAAGGACTTCTGCTCGGCGTCATACGAGCTGGTGAACGTGCGTCTCGAGTGGGGCAGCCCGGAGAACGCCTGGCAGGCTGCAGTCGGTCTCAACAACGCGGCCGATGAAGACTACTACCTCAACAAGTTCGATCTGACCGCTTTCGGTCAGCCGACGCTCGAAGGTCAGCCCGGCATGCCGCGCACCTGGTACGTTCAGTTCACCCGCAACTTCCAGTAATGCGGAGATAGGATAGGGCGCGCTACCAGCGCGCCCGATTCCTCCAAAGAACACGAGGCGCGCCCGGCAATCAGGCGCGCCTTTTTTTCTTCAGCAGCACGCGCCGGCAGCGAGGCTTCGATGGATCGGCGCACGCGGACGCCATCCACGCGTACATCATCGATGAAGCTAGCAAGCAGTTGCAGGCAGGCGATAATGAAACTCACTGACAGCGAACAGGCGATGCTCGACGGGCGCGAGGGCAAGGCGCGGCAGAAGGCGATGGAGCTGCTGGTGCGCTACGCCGAAGCGCTCGGCGCGGAGCGCTTCGTCGACACGACCAACGTCGCGGGCGTGCCGGGCTCGTCGAACCCGTTCCTGCAGAACTACTACAAGGGTTCGCGGCAACTCCTACGACGCCATCTTTTCGCACTTCGATCTCGACAGCGACGAGCTGGTCGAGGTGCCGCGCGTCGCTCGTGCACAGCTGCCACCTGCAGGGCGGGCTCGACCCGGACAACTGGCAGCGCCTCGGGGGCAAGCCCGAGGCGTTCCAGATCAGCCAGGACAGCGAAGCACGACGCGGCCGATCGTGGCATCCGGATCCTGAAGACGTGCACGCCGTACCTCGCGGGCAACGTTCCCGTCAGAGGCGAGCACTGCGCGTGGATGGAATCGTCCGCGGTCGTGTACTGCAACTCGGTGCTCGGCGCGCGCACCAACACGGAAGGACGCGAGAGCACCAGCGCCGCGATGCTCACCGGCAAGATTCCCGATTGGGGCCTGCACCGCGACGAGAACCGCTTTGCGACACACCGCATCAACGTCGAGGTCGACGTCGCCAGCGTCATGGACTGGGGCATGCTCGGCTATTACGTCGGCGAGGTCGGTGCAGGAGCGCATTCCCGTTCTCAGTCGGCCGCTTCGGCGAGCCCGACCTGATCCGACACAAGCATTTCGGCGCCGCGGCCGCGTCGTCCGGCGGCGTCGAGATGTATCACATCGTCGGCGTGACTCCGGAAGCGCCGAGCCTCGAGACGCGCGCTCGGATCGAAGCCGCCGATCGAGACGTTCACGTACGGCAAGGCCGAGCGGCGCCGGATCTACGAGGTGCTGAACGCCAACGGGCACAGCACCCGCGTCGACTACGTGATGCTCGGCTGCCCGCACTAGTCGCTCGAGCAGATCCGGGACGCGTGCGCGCTGCTCGCGGGACACAAGGTCAGCGCCAACTGCAACCTGTGGATCTTCACTTCGCGCGTCGTCAAGAGCCGAGGCCGAGCGACTCGGCTACACGAAGGTGATCCGCGACGCGGGCGGCGTCCTGCTGACCGACACCTGCTCGGCGATCAGCCAGGCAGTGCCACCGGGAACGAAGGTCGCCGCGCTCGATTCCGCAAAGCAGACCCACTACCTGCCGGCGATGGTCGGGATCGAGGCGTGGTTCGGCTCGACGAAGGATTGCATCGACGCGGCGCTGAGCGGCCGCTGGAAGGGAGAAGCCCCATGAGCGCGCGCAACGATCACGTTGCACGGCCGCAAGGTCGTCGGCGGCAGCGCCGAAGGCGAGGCGCTGGTCACGCAGGAGACGATTTCCGGCTGGGGTGGCGTCAACCCGACGCAGGGCACGATCATCGAGACGCGCCACGAGCTGCGCGGGGTGAGCTTCAAGGACAAGGTGCTGGTGTTCCCCGGCGCGAAGGGCTCGTCGGGCTGGTCTGCGGTGTTTCACATGACGCGGCTCATGGGCACGGCGCCGAAGGCGATGATCTTCAATGAAATGACGACCAAGATCGCGCTCGGCGCCGTGGTGATGCGCGTGCCGTCGATCACCGATCTCGACCAGGACCCGCTCGCGGTCATCGAAACCGGCGACTGGGTGAAGGTGGATGCCGACCGCGGCATCGTCGAGGTCCGCAAGGCCGCTGCCCGCGTGGGCGCCACCGCATGAATGTCGCCACGGTCCAGAAATTGTTCCGCGAAGTGAGCCCCCGGCTCCTCGGCTTCAAGTTTGTCGAGTCTGCGCGGCAATCCACGGGCCCGAATTGAACGCCGATACCACGGCCGAGGCTTCCGG
>CAVOLM010000036.1:0-19805 GCA_963696675.1 uncultured Gammaproteobacteria bacterium
GATCGAATTGTTGAATGCGCACTTCGGCAGCCAACGGTCCAAGCAATGGTTCGATGCCGAAACATTCCTCGGACTAGCTCGATTGAGGGGAATCGAATCTCGGGCACCGGAACGCTACGCGGAAGCCTTCTTTGCGCGTAAGATCACTCTCATTTGAGCGGGACGGCACGAGCGCGGCTGAATGCAAACGTTAGAAGTATTGCGGCCGTAGCCTTTGGCGTTCAATTTTATTGGATCACTTGCAGTCGCCTTTCTTGCGGCTCTCATTGGGAGGCGGCGTCATGGTCAGTTTATATCTTTGGATATTCTTGTTCTTACAGGGCAGAAGACATTTTATTTTGACCTTTTCAAGGGATTGAAAAGCTCTCCTCACTCGACGTAGAAGTAAATCTCGTATTCGTAAAGGAGGCAGCAACGTGAACGCTGTCTTAGTCTGCGGGATGGCGAAGGTGATCAAGCTAGGAGCGGGCGATCGGATGGAAGTTCGAAACAATGGAGGAGTTCTTAAGGCCGCTGGGCAGAGATTCGCCGACGGAGGGGCTTCCTCTCATGCCGCAATGTTATGATTCGGAGGAAGTTCCGGTGAGCGAGGAGTCTCCGGCGCTTTCGATCGGGCTCGCCGTACGAAACGGCCGGCACTTCGTCGAGCGGTGCATCGAATCGATCCTGTCTCAGGACTTCACCGATCTCGAACTCGTCATCTGCGACAACGCCTCGGATGACGGGACGATCGAGATGCTCGAGGACTACGCGCGTGCCGACCGGCGTCATCAGGTTGAGCGTCAATCAGGTCAATATCGGTTTTCACGAGAACATGCGGCGCGTGCTCGACGCCTCTCGCGGCACGTTCTTTCGCTGGATCAGCGCCGACGATTGGCTGGAGCCGAGGTGCCTTTCCGCGTGTGTGCGCGCACTTGAGAGCCGCCCCGACGCGATCGGTGTGACCACGTGGTTCACAATCCACACGCCCGACGGGTCGACCAGATACGAGGAGTATCGGGGCGAGTTCCCGAACTCGCCGGATCCGGCGCGGCGATTCGAGCGCATGTTGTGGTTCTTCCACGCCGGAGACGCGAAATACGATCCGATCTACGGCATCTATCGGCGAGATTGTCTGATGCGCTCCCATTTCCTCCGTCCGTCGGAGCGGACCGACTGGCTGCTCAGCGCCGAACTGGCGCTCCTTGGCCCGATCATCCATGTGGACGAGCGGCTTGCAAACCGCACACGCGCCTACCCACGTGGCGTCGATCGAGCCGCGTTCAGGCGTCGCCTCGATCCCGTCCGCGCAGAGCAACTGCGGACGTCCCCGCGTCGCCTGTATCGCGAGCTGTACGCTCTCGCGGTTTCAGCGGACCTTTCGGAGGCGCAGTTGCGCCGTTGCAAATGGGCTCTTCGGCGCTTCTGGATCAAAGAGGAGATCCGCAAGGCTCGCTCACGAGTCTCGGACGCGCGGCATCGAGTGCTCCGACGCTGAGCGGCCGAAGAGCCGTCCCGCGATTCACGTGCGGTCGGGCTCTCGACGCGGCGAAGCCACGCCTCGCGCCAATAGGGGTAGATCTGACGCGGACAGAACCAGCGACCGGGGCTGCGCTCGCCCGAACAGACGGCACCCTCGAGGATGAGGCAGTCCTTGGCGAATATTGAGCATGCGACCGGTCTTGTCGTCGATGATTCGCCGCACCCTGTCCTTAACGCGGAACGTCCGCCCGCAATAGGGAAGCATCTCGCGGTCGAAGTTAAGCCCGCGATTCAGGCCGCCTTGGTCAAGCGTGGCTGCGATCTCGGTCGGGGACCGCACTTGCACGAGATCGCCGGGCTGGAGGTCGAGCGGCTCTACCGGCGTGGACTGGGCTCCCCGGGCCTCGCAACGGGAGCGGCTTGAGCAGGCCGACACGGCTTGCGATCTCCATGATGAACCCACGGGCCGCGAGGCCGATGAAGCGGAGCAGACCGAAATTGCCGTTCGTCAGTTCGCGCCAGTACTGTGCGAAGATTGGACGTCTTCAGGGGCTCGGTGGCATTGAAAGCTTCGGTTGCCTGGCAGCGCCAGACCTCAGACCGCTCGCCGCCGACCTCGCGCACGGTCCGCGTGCCGGCCTGCGCAAGATGCTCAAGTTTGGCAACACTCCCGTCGCTCGGATTGACCGCGCCGGAATCGTTGTCGACACGGCGAAGCCACGCTTCCTTCCAGTAGAGCTTGCAGCCCGCCTGGCAGCCGCCGTGGCCTGACCCGTCGCAGCGGAGATCCTCGAGGTAGACGGTGGCATGCATGCGACGGCTTCCGGTGGCCGCGATCGTGTCGCAGATCTTGTCGACACGGCGCGTCACTGTGTAGCGCCGACCTGCGTGACGGAGCATCTCCGGCATGAACGGCATCCTGTCGAGAGCGGCGTCACTCGTCCAAGCGTCGCGAGGATCTCGGCCGCGGATCGGACCTCGACAATGTCGCCCGGACGCAAAGGCCGCTTGTCCGCAGATGTCATGGGGTATTTACCTGACAATGGGTTATCACTTCGCGGTAAATCTAATAACATCCCACCCCGGCCGTGGCCAAGGGCGTCCGGATTGTAAATCGGCGTCCAATTTGATCCTGCGCGGGTTCATCGCTTATCTGGCGTGGGTTGGTCGAACGGTGCCAAACATGCACTGCGACTGTGCCGAAATGAACCAGCCGTGGTGCCGGCGAACTCAATACATTGATGCCTTCGCCTCCACAGCCGCTAGCAACCCCATGGCGCACATGGCGGGCTGACCCCCAAACGAGTATCTCACCCTCACGAGCTAGATCCTGTCGTCTCAAATGTGCTGAGCCTGGACATACTTCTTGTCGCGAGGCGCGAAAATGGACAGTATCCGTAAGGCTCAATCAATTTGGAGACATCCGTTGAACGCGTCGCGAAATGCTGCTCACCGAGGTCGATAATGGCACAAGAGTTAGTCCTGAGCCTGCACGGCATCGATACGCCGCACGATTGTGTTGGCACCGAAGAGCGGTTTTACTGGGTGACGCGGGAGGCATTCACGATGCTGCTTGAAAACATCGTGGCGACACGCGCGACAGCTGATACTCCGACTGTCATCACCTTCGACGACGGCAATGCGAGCGATGCCACCATTGCGCTGCCCGAGCTTGCTAAGCGCGGTCTTAAGGCCGCTTTCTTTGTCTGCGCAGGCCGAAATCGGCGCTCCCCATTATTTGGATCGAGCGGCTCTCGCGGACCTACTCGGGGCAGGCATGGAGATCGGCACTCACGGCATGGATCACCGAGACTGGAGAACACTCGACGAAGCCGCGCTTGATTCCGAGTTGGTTGAAGCGCGCCGTCGTATCGAGGACACGTGTGGCAGGTCGGTGACAAAGCTAGCGGTCCCTTTCGGATCGTATGATCGGCGCGTGCTGGCACACCTGCGCCGGGAACGGTTTGAATGCGTCTACACGAGCGATGGGGGCCTGGCACGATCCGAGGCCTGGCTCAAGCCACGCACAACGATGGACAGCGCTTGGCAGGAGGCAGATATTGAACGTGTTCTTGCCGCCAAGCCATCTATGAAAACGCGCCTGCGCCGGAACGCGGCGATGCTCCACAAACGTATGCGGTAGTCTCGTGGGCATATAACTTTCGGGACGAGGAGGTCGCGGGTTCAGATCCTGCCCCCCGACCATCGGCTTCACTAACCAAGTCAAGCGTTTAGTGAACTTCCTGAAGCTTCGCAAGAACATCAAACAATCCCGCTGGCACATTTTTGGCACAGCGAGATTGATCTTTGGCAATACTGCGGAGACGAGGGCGACGTCGGCAGGCGCAGCGGCGCAAGGGCCGGACGCCATTCTCACGTTGCGACGAAGTAGTGCCTCGTAAAACGCGGAGCCGACAGCGAGATACTCACCCTCAATTGGTTCCTGCGTCACCCTTTGGACCAAGTGGCTCTCAGTGATGTGACCACCGGCATGGTGAGCGCGTACTGCGACGCGCGTCTCCGCTGGGTACCGCAGACGCAGCGTTTTATTCACACTAACAACTGGAGCACCTGGGTCGCGCGGGCGGCCGAAGTCATAGAATGTGTCGCATCAGAGCCGTGATCAACTCGACTATGGCTATTAAGAAGAGGACGGCCGAGAGCGTGGACGCTCACGTCACCGGGCCTCCGAGCGAAACCCACTTCACGAACCGATCCATCATGTAAAGACCATCCCAGACGGAGTCGAACTCCGTCATTCGGCCGATCTCAGGAAACCGATATGCTCCCTTCTTTGCGGCGCGGTCCGCATAGGCCTGCCGGCGCTCGCCAGATAGACCCAGGCCGATTGTCTGGATATCCGCCGAAGCGAAATCGGCGGTTGCGAGCAGATCATCAACCGCTCGGACGAACACGACCCGGGAATAACAAGCCTCCGGAAGCGCCTGCCCGGGCCCCTCTTCGTAAACGACAGTCCAGATAGTGCCGGGCGACGACCAGACTTCGCCGAAGAACTCATGGCGCAGACGGATGGCGGTGATGCGGGCAGCCGTGCCCGCGTCTACTGGTGCCTTAGGTATACGCACCGCAGCCGCCGCCATCTCCCTGGCCAGTTGTTCGGCAAACGTGCGCGGCGAGACTTCGCCGCCGCGCTCCACGAAGATCGTGTGTGGCGACGCACAGGCGTATTGATCGAAGACTGAGGCGTCGGTTGCGACCCGGCGACAAATCCTTTTCTTGGCCCGCTCGTTGCCCAGCATCTCACGCCCGATCGCCATATAAGATAACTTTGGGCCAAACATGACGTCCTCAGTGTCGTAGCGCCGCGGCAACCGCCCGATCGCCTCCACCGCATCGCGGCCGCCCCAGGCGACCCGGACGTCCGCCGACATTGACATCGCAGTGCCGGCCGCCTCGTTTTCCCTCGAAAAATAGACAACGGCGATCGACTTGAGCACGTCGTCGCCTTTAAGCACGCGGCCGCTCGCCGTCTTAACTTCCAACCCACGGAACGATTCCAAAAGCGCCGGCAGCGCGGAGGAAAATGTAGTGGCGCTCTTTAGAATGTTCGCGTTGCGCGACAGAATCGACTGCGTCAGCGCCAGCATGCCGAGCAGAGGCACGTTGCCGGAGAGCCAATGCGCGACCAGCCCGCGCGGATAAGCCCGCACCTGCCGACCTACGCCGCCGAGTGGCCGAAACCCATCGAGATAGCCGCGCGCACCTCGCAACGCCTCGTCGCCAAGTCGGGCCAGATGTTCGGTCCGGCACCAGCCTTCAAGAAATAAGAGTCCCTGCTGGCGGAATGCATCGAGGCCACTTTCTGGCTCGCGCCAGCGTCGGGCCGCGGCGGCGATTAGTGTGGCGAGTTCGTCGTAGGTGTAAGCATCGAGCCCCTCGCGCCCCTTGCGAAGTTTTTCGCTCAACGCACCTATTTCAGTGGTAGGTAGTTCGCTCAGCACTACGGGCTTCATCGGATCAGCCGTATCGATGTAGGATCGATCGAAAAATAGCAGTCGTGGCGCGTCGACCGAGTACAAGGCATTGGAAGACGCGGTCATTCGCGTCACCATCTTCTCGGCCATCACGTCGCCGCAACCGCGAACCTCAGCATTCTTGGCGCGGCCGGTGACACGAAAGCGTGTGCCGACGAGGCCGTCGGCGCGAGCGTTAAAATCCTCCAGGATCATGCCAACGTCATCGGTGATGACGGAAATGCCTGGATAGGAGTGCGGCAGTGGAGTGAGGAACTGCAACAGCCCTTCGTGCCCTGGCGGCAACGGCGCATGGGTCGCCGGGTCGCGCACAATTACCTCGGCAAAGACGGGCGCGATACGATCCTCGCGGCCGATCGCCGGATAGACCACACCCATTTGTTCGGTGAAACCGTAAAAATCGAAGATGCGGTTGCTTTCAACTCCAAAGACGTGATGCGCCGCCTGCTCAAATTCGTCGCGGGAGACCCTCTGGTCCTCCAGCTTTTTCCAACCACCGATGTGGATCAGCGAAGCCTCGGTGGGAGGTGACGAGGGCGCGTTCAGCAGCGGCTTCATCACGTCGGCAAAGAGCACGTAAGTAAATCCGAATACCGCGAACGGCTCCTGAAGACCACGCAGCCGCTCCATGACCTCAAGAAGCTTGTCGCGCATGACCTCCAGCCCGCCGACGTTGTTGGCGCGAAGAACATAGTTGCTTTCGCGTGCGAGATTTAGAAATCCCCGCACCGCCGCGGAACGCGCGCCGAGCGCGCCTGGAGCACCAGACGCTGGATCGACATCGCAAATGATGAACGGCCGGCGCTTCGGCCCCAGCGTTGCGGCGATCACACTGGTCAACGCCTGTACCTGCCGCCTAGCGGTTTCCGCGTCGATTAGCACAGTACTGGCATGGCCGCTGGTCGCCGAGGACTGCAGGCGCGTGTGGATGCGGTTGGATGTGGTCGAGCACAGCGCGTCACCAAATTCCTTGAACGCTTGGGTTGGTAGATATGGAAAGTCCTCGAGCCTTTCGAATACGGTCTTCACATCGAGGCCGCGACGGCGGCAGAAGCGCGCATAGATCTCGCAGTTCTCGAAATGGTGCCGATAGGCCTCCTGCATGGCTGCGAGCAGCAAGGCCCGCCGCCGCTCGTGATCAAGGCCAAATGTGGGTTCGCCAAACACCCGGTCGATGGCGGACATCGGCTTCTTGGATAAGCTCACGGTCTCAACCCAGTCATGCCAGAGTTTCCCGGGCAACCGTCTCTATGAGGGCGGCATCAACGGTGATAGGGTTGGCCCGGGCGCAGGGATCACCCTGAACGCCGGCGACAAAATCTGGGTCACTCCAATCCGCCCCCGATAGCCGATCTTTCAAGTCGGATTGAACTCCGGTCGATTCTGCAAGACCATGTAACGCGGTAACCACGCCGCGGTAGCCGTCCGAAAGCCCTAGCGCATTCGCAAGTCGGTCATAACGGGCCCCGACTGCCGGGTCAGCTTCCGCGTTGGCATTGACAACCGCGGCCAGGAGGCCACCGGTTGACACCCCATGGGGAATGCCAATCGCTGCGAGCTGGTGCGCCATGGCGTGTGCAAGGCCCGGAATGGCAAAATTCTGCACCCCACCGGCAAAGCAGGCCGCTACCATGATCTCGGCTCGGCCGGCCAAATTGTCGGCATTGTTCGCTGCAGACGGGAGATTTAAAAGAATAGAGCGCGATGCCGTTTCGGCCAAGGCGTCGGTCATCGGATTGGCGATCTTTGACCCATAGCCTTCGACCGCGTGAGCCAGAGCGTCAAGCCCCGCGGCGGCAAAAGCCCGCGCTGAAAGTCCGCGCATCAGCGTCGGATCGAGGATCGCCACGTCAGGCACGAGCTCGTGAGACACTAAGAAAGCCTTGCGGCCGCCTGGCTCAAATTGGAAAGTTGCCGTCGAACTAACTTCTGAACCAGAGCCCGCAGTCGTGGGTAGGGCCGCCAGCTTCGCCCGCCCCCTCAACGGCGGCAAAGCGTGGATGCGCGACATTTGCTCGGGTGTAAGGCTCGGATGCTCATAGAGCGCCCAGACAATCTTTGCCCCGTCGAGAACGGCGCCACCGCCGACCGCCACGATCCAGTCGGGTCGAAATTCGGTTACCGCCTTTAATGGCTCGCTCAGGCGGGTGAGCGTTGGCTCACCGGAAGGCATGACTATGACGGTCGAAACCGTCTTCTGCGCTGCGCGTTGCAGCAGGGCCATTGCCTTCTCATCCGAAGAAAGCGTCCGCGACACCAGCAAAGCCATCCGTGAAGCATCTAGTACTGCAAGTGTGCCGGCGCTTCCCGCTCCGATGATAATCTCGGAAGCCATAAAGAAACGGCCAAAAGGCAGAAACGGCCTCAGCTTGTTCATCTGGTTGTCCCGCATTCGAGCCGGCTTCGCATCAGATCGGCCAGTTCGCCGCGCTTTATCTTGCCAGTCTCGGCTCGCGGAATGGAATTGACTTGAACCCAGTGCGTTGGGACCTTGTAGCTTTCGAGCCGAGCTGTACAAAAGGTAGTCAGTATATGCGTGTCCACTGGGGCGCTGCCGGTTGCTATGACTGCACAAACCACCGCCTCGCCTGGCACTCCCGACGCACCTTCGACCCCGCAAACAGCCGCGTCTGCAACCTGTCCGGATTCGCGCACGACCGTCTCGATTTCGTTGGGATCGGCCTTGTATCCGCCGACATTGATCTGATCTTTGAGACGCCCGGTGACGAACAGATTATTATCTGCGTTGAAGCGGCCAATATCGCCGGTCTGGAGCCAGCCGTCGCAAAACGCCTCGGCAGTCAGTTCATCGTCCTGCCAATAGCCTTTGCTCAGATGCGGTCCGCGGATCAAGATTTCCTGTGTCAGCGGATCGAGCTTGATCTCCACGCCAGGCATCGGCCGGCCGACGAACTCGTAAAGTCTTGGCCCCGCTTTGGTGAGCGAAATCAGGGTTGAACGTGATGCTTCGGTCAAGCCGAAATAAACAAAGATTTCGGTCCGCGGCAGCAACTCCTGCAATTGATACATGCGCCGGGGCGGCAATGGGGCTGAATTGATGACCATAAAACGCAGATTTTTTGCTGCGATTGCGAACAACGGTGCCGCGCGATCGATCATCAGGCCGACGCCCGTCGGGGTGCCCGGAAAGCCAGTGGCGCGAAAGACAGTTAAGCCGTCGAAGATTCTTTTAAGGTTAACTAGGCTATTTTCGAGATGTACGGCGCCGCCCACGAAAAGATTACAGTAAACATGGCCCAGCCCGAAGCTGTGCGAAATTGGAAGCGTGACAAGCTCGCGATCCTCGGGCCCATAACCCAACGCCTCGATCAGATTCCCGATTGTGAACAGTGTGGCCTCGTGGGCGAGTTCTACACCCTTAGGCCGGCCAGTAGACCCGGTGGTGAAAAGAACGGTCGCGGTATCGCTGCCGCCACGATTGGAAATCGAAAAGGCCTCACCCATGCACGATTCCACAAGCGCGTCGAAACTGTTCACGTCTTTAGTCCTGTCGCTGCCGCTCGTCAGAAATATTGGGCGCGGTGCGTCGTGCAGCGCCGCGTATGCCTCGATGAGATTAGGCGCAACAATCGCCATTCGCGCCGCAGTGCGGCCAAGGATATGGGCCATGGCCAAAGGCGGAATTCTATATTCGCAGGGTACGCATATTCCCCCTGCGGCGAGGATGGCAAAATGTGCGACGATAAACTCGGCGGAATTCGGAAGCGAAAACGCGACAGGATCGCCTGGGCTTAGACCGAGCTTCCGCAAACCCATTGCCCCCGCGCGAACGCGACATGCGAGTTCATTGTATGTTAGCTTCGCTTGCGCATCACTGACGGCCAGACGTTCAGGGAAACGGTCTGCTGCCCTTAGCAAAGATCGATGCAAAGAGGCGGAAAGCTTCATGTCAGCCCGCGGTACCGCTGCACCAACTCAATAAGGTCGGAAACATTCTCGACCGCGATCGCATCAATAACGTCGAAGCTAATATTGAACGCAGCCTCGGTATTTTGCAGTAATCGAATATTTGCGATCGAATCCCACTGCGGAATGTCTTCCGCTGTTAAATCCTCCGAGTAGAGGTCGGGAGAAATCTTGAGGGTCTCTATCACAAGAACCCTTATTTGCTCTTCGACGGACATACACTTCAATCTCGATTTTTGATTCGACGCCGGTCACGATAGGCTACCAAACGCATGCTCCGCACCAAGCACCTCGGAGTGTTGCCTAACCCAAGTAGCATGTTATATAATTTTTTCAAAAGAGAGCAATTTACGCGTCCAGATCCACATGCCCGTTAAGGTTAGCAGCTGAGAGGAACTTCGCCTTGTGCAAATCGAGTACTAAGCCCGCCAATTCGGGGCGTCTCGGCTAAGTTCTACTCATTTTTGTTCGGATGAGCAAGTCTTGAGGGATTAATTTGAGGCAGAGCGGCGCATCGCCGGCAGTTGCAGTGGAGTCTGGCGGTTTTCGCCCAATACGGGATCAGCTTCAAAAAAGCCTGCGCGCTGCAGAGCGAGAGCGACCCGACGTGGCTCGCGCGCGTAGGCGCTGCATACGCGCGGCGATATCTTCATCATCGACAACCTTCTGGCTCACAAAGAGGTCGTTGTGGAGGGGCCGTAAAAACTGCGCGTGCACGCCTGCTTCATCTACCGAAATATTCGTTCGATCTCAATCCGATTGAGCAGGCCTTTAGCAAATTGAAAACGCTTCTGCGCAAAGCCGCCGAACGAACGACCCCCAATCTCCGCTGCAGAATTGGAAAACTGCTCACCGCTTTCAGCACAGAAGAAGACCAAAAATACTTCACCCATGCAGGCTATGCTTCTAAATGACTTGAATCTGCCCTAGGTGAAATAATGAAATATTTTCTTACGGATGAAGTGATCTCCCGAGACATGCGTGCTCTTCAGATGGATGGCCGCCTTTTTCTGGCATGCGTTGACACGGAAAGTGAAGTCGCGCCGAATTCTGCCACCATCTTATCTTGGATGCTCAGGAAACGACGGTGTGCGCTGCGCGTCAACGGGATAGAGATTAGAGTTCTTCCGCTTCTTTGGCGTCGTTGGCTGACGCCGCCGCCATGTAAAGCCGGACCAGGGCGCCTCACCGAATGGCATGCTTCGCGCCGAGCTATTTCTTCAATACTTGAATCAATCGGATCTTGGTCATGTAACAAGCATTCGATGGTTACGCTCAGCGTAAGCCATTGCGCCGGACGAGCCATCGCAGCCGGCTGCACAGCACCACTCGACGCCGGAATTGCGGTTGGTGTCGATATCGAACGCCGTGGACGCTTTGTAGCAACTTCAGTGTTTAATTCTATTCGGCATCCGTTAGATTGCGCTGATGATGTGGACAAGTTGACCCAGTGGTGCGCGAAGGAGGCCGCGTACAAAACGATTTGGCAACAGCAGCGTATGGCGCTCTCTAGAATTTGGCTAAGTCGCGTATCGGATACGATTTTCAAATTTGGGCTCGACAGCGCGCAGCCCTGCGGCATTGTGATCAATTTGCCGACTAGCAATTATAATCTCTGTCTTGCGTTCCGTCGCCCGCGTTGGGCTGGTCGCGCAGGTGCGCGTTGATAGCCTTGATGATCTGGTGAGGTTGATTGGCCGGGATGTGCAAACAATCACACATATCAGTTTTGACCGGCGAGATCTGGAGAATTTCGCTCAAACGCTCGGCAGCTGCTACCGTTGGGAATACCAATTCGCCGTAGATTGCAGTGAACGGCGATCGGTGTGTCATTCGCCGGTGCGACGAATAGCTCACCAGTTGCGTCGATAACTGTCGCCGTGCAACGGAAAGGCGCCACCAAATCGAAGCCATATTTTCTGAACAATTCGGCGTACCAAGGTCAGGTCAAGGGCTTGGTGGCGGGAGTTGGTCCAGTTGCCCCATCGTCAGGAATCTCACCGAGCACGAAGCATGGTGGTTGCATCAGCAGGAAATATGGGTCGCGGGCAAGCGCCTCCATCTGCACTGCCTCAACATCGCGCAGCCGCACTAATTGCGCGATCAGCGCGCCGTTGTCCAATCCGAAAACTCCATCCGACGCTTAGTTCTTGCAGTTAGTTTCTAGAAGCGAAGGCAGACTAGCGGGTCGTCTGTAAAGCATTGTGACTCAGTTGGGATTAGACGTTTTTGGCGGACGCGACATCCAATTTAGTTAGTGATACATCCGAGGAGCAAATCACGATAACCATTAAAATTCCGGAACCTACGGTAGGGTTCACCGAAATTGGCGCTGCAATGGTCAGGTCAATTGAGGCGCGCAGCGGGGCGCTCAATCATGCCGACCCGAAAACGACGGCGCGCTCCGCGCATGTGCTCCATGAGGAAAATCGCCACTGCCGTTGAGCGCGTCGCCGAATTCCTCGGAAAAATCCCGGGAGGTCGTGCGCAAGGTGGAATAAACTGCTGACGGGCAATGCCAGCGCGCCAGTCACCTTCCGAGGAGCGGTTCAGATGCCGAGGATGGTGGTCTCGGTCTCGGTTAGGTCACCGACGACAGGAGGTTCAGCGCCCATATAATACTTGGGCATCGCACCTGGGAAGTACTTGCCGGGGATGCCCGGGATGGGACCGTTGGCGTCTATGAGCACGAACGGTCGACCAAGCCGCAAGAGATAACGGCCGAGGCTGCCGGCGACCTCGACGAGGTCGGTCAGATTGCGGCAGTAGGCGAGCTGAACACACGGGATTTTGCCCTTGATGAGGCGCGGCACGAATACGAAGGGGCGGATCCGGTCGGGGGCCTTACAGCAGATGGCGATGCAGCCGTAGCCCGCCTGCGCCTCAAGCAAGCGTGCGCTCGCGCGCTTCGAGATCGCTGTCGCACAAGCTGTGTACGTCGACAACCCGCACGTGCCTGCCCGCCTCGGTTGCGGGCCAATGCCAGTAGGGCCAACACCTGCCCTTCCGAGTAACGCTTGAAACCGAATGCCTCGACGATCGGCCGGACGTGGGTTGCCGCCGACACGTTGAGAAATGTCGCCTGCTTGTTGGCGAGTGCGCGCTTGAACAGCGGCGTGGCATAGCTTCTAAATGCGGGTTCCACGTACCAACTCGAGAGGTTGGAGAATAGCACCTGTCGATCATCGCTCCCACGCAGGCATGATATTAGAAGGATGGCACCGACGTGCTGACCATCGGCTTCGAGCATGTACCCGTAGCGCGGGGTACCAGGCAGCACGGACCTCATTCGCAAGCGCGCAAGCCCCACCTCCCAGTAGCGCCTGGGTCTTGGAAAGCCGCGGGTGAGCAGATCAATAATGGGTTCGACATCTGCTTGCGTGATTTCGCGGATTTTGAGCCTATTTGGCCTAGGGGATGGATCTGTGTTAGCTATAGATTTCGCTACGACCATTTAACTACGCGGCGTTCGACGTGTCATATTGCGGCTGAGGGTGGTGCATAACGATCCGACAGAGATTTTCAGCGTATTCGAACAAGTTGCCAAGGAGAAAGGCGTCAAATTTCCGACCCTTAGCGACGACATGATTTTGCTGATTTCGGGCCTTGATTCGATGGCGTTTGCGATCGTCGTGACCCGCTTGACGATGTCCTTGGCTACGACCCTTTCACGTTGTCTGAAGAGGCTTATTATCCCGTAACCCTTGGAGAGTTCATCAATTTCTAGGAGAAGATGCAGGCTTATCGATAATGCGTCTCATTGACCACGTTCGCCGCAGAATGGCTCGCCGGGTCGGGCTGGCGTTCGCCGCGGGCATTCAAGGTGCGCAACCCATTTAGCTCCCGATCGCATTGAGCGTTACAGCACCTGCTTATGAGAGGATAAATGGCACGGAAGATGACCTCAAAGGGGCCTTTGATTTCAGTTGTTATCCCTCATCTGAATCAGCCAGAGGCCCTCGAAGCCTGCCTTAGTAGTCTTGATTCTCAAAGTTTGGAACGCTGTTTGTTCGAGATCATTGTTGTCGACAATGGCTCAGTTTCCATTCCCGAAGACATTGTAGCTAATCATTCCGGCACGCGATTGCTGCGTGAATTACAGCCGGGACCCGGCCCCGCGCGTAATTTCGGAGTTCGGTCCGCGACCGGTGATATCATTGCCTTCATCGATGCCGATTGTCGCGCACATCGCGACTGGCTCCGCAATGCTCTTCAGACCATTCGTTCCTCGCCGGAAGGAACAATTCTCGGTGGGGATGTTCGGATCTGGCGTAATCGCTTTAATACGTTCACGGCAATCGAAGCGTATGAGGAGCGTTTTTAGATATCGTTTCAAATGGTTTATCGAACGACATGGCTTCTGCGGAACGGGGAACTTGGTCGTGCGGCGTACGGATTACGAAAAGGCTGGGCCGTTTGCAGGAATCGAGTTTGCCGAGGATGTCGAATGGGGACGAGCGCGCCCGCTCCGCAGGGCTCACATTCCGTTACGTTCCGGAGATGGTTGTTTTCCATCCGGCGCGTCGTTCGCTGCAAGAATTATGTGTGAAATGGGACCGTCATACACAGCATGATCTCAATATGGCACGTGGGAAGCCTGGCATGGAAAATTCGTTGGATCGCTCGCGCACTGGCAGTTCTGGCGTCACCAATCGTGGATTCCATGAAGGTATTAGGCAGCGATCGAATTCAGGGCGTATCAACCCGTTTAAAGGCGATTTCAGTGCTTTTCGCGATCCGTGCCTATCGCGCTCGCAAAATGCTCAGTCTTTTGAGCGCGAGCAAAGCGGTGGTATGGAATCGGGGCGCCGTCGACGTTGACAACCGGAAGCAGCGTACCTCGTATTCCTGAATTAAACGTAGTCGATAAACCTTAACTCTGCGACTTAGTTAATCTTTAGTTTGAAATTGACTCCACCTTTTGACGACACTACCAACAATTGGCAGACAATCTAATAGTGCCAAGCAGCTTCTTTTGAGGCTAGCCATCTGAGGACAGGCGATCAAGATTGAACGATCAATCGCCAAAGACCTGAGGGGTAATGGTGCAAGTTCGGGACGCTTCGCTGATGACGCAGCCGCCGGCGGAGTGTCGGGCTGTCGATTGTCATCGTGACCTACAACAGCGCGTCGGTCCTACCGGGATTGCTGGATTCTCTGCCGGCCGGGCTAGAGGGGGTCAAGCAATTCGAAACAATCGTGGTCGATAACGACTCGGCTGACAACAGCGTCGATACCGCACTCGCTCACGCAATCCGGCCGAGAGTCATCAGGATGGGCCGAAACGCCGGTTATGCCGCGGCCATCAATGCAGCAGCGGCCACTGTCCGCCCGGATGCGGATCTGCTGATTCTCAACCCCGACGTCCGTCTCCTCCCCGGCGCAGCCAGATTGCTGGTCGATCGCTTGACGGATTCGTCCGTCGGTGTCGCGGTGCCGCGGATCCTGGCCGAGGACGGAACTACCCGCTGGTCACTGCGCCGGGAACCCTCCCTCATGACGGCATGGACGGACGCCATTCTAGGGGGAACGTTCGCTGCCCGTATCGGCACGGGTGAGATGATCGGCGATCCGGCGATTTACGATCGGGGCGGCCTGATCGAATGGGCGACTGGAGCCATTCTCGCGGTTGCAGCGCGGGCGCGTGGTGTCGTCGGCGATTGGGATGAGTCGTTCTTTCTGTACATGGAAGAGGTCGATTACCTGCGAAGGGTACGCGAGTGCGGATTCTCTGTGGCCTATGTTCCACAGGCGCAAGCGGTTCACATTGAAGGAGAGTATAGTGAAAACCCCCGTCTGTCGGCGCTGCTGTCCGCCAATCGAATCCGCTACCACCGGCGCTACCATGGGCCGCTATCAACGGCCGTGTTTAGGCTAAGCATCATTGTGGGGGAAGGAATACGCGCCGTTCGCGGATCGCCGGGGCACAGAGCTGCGGTGCGGGCAGCGCTTACGCCGTGGAGGCCGCCGCCTGAGTGCCAGCCGCATCACTCGGTTCGTCGCGACAGTCTGGACGCCTTGCAGCCCTGCATCAAATCTGTTCAGTCAGCATCCGCAATCGGAATCGAACGGCGTTGACAATCTTGGTCGGCATGGCTCGCTCATCCTCGACTCGGCGGCTAATTATTGGGGTGACGGCTCTGGCGCTGGCCACTGTCCTCCGCACATCAGTCGCATCTTCCGATGTGGTGCGGCTCCGCAATGTGGATGGCGGCCAGAACTACTATAGCCAGTTCTCCAACTCGCTTCCTTCCGATCCGAGCTACTTTCCCGCTTGGCGTTTGGTTTGAGAGCGTCATGTCTCAAGGCGGATATCGATCTTGACAAGGACGCTGGCCTCAATCTCTACGTCGTCCTGACCGCCAACAGCAACCTGTCTCTTGTCCAGAGAAACGGCATGCGCGCTATTCTCCAGCAGTCAGAATGGCGTACTAACCAGACCGCCATCAACAGCCCCGCAGTCGCAGGTTGGGAGCTGTTCGACGAGATTGATATGCAGCAGGGGCCGGGCCAGGGCTACACGACAGCTAAACAACATCCTTGCGCAGCTCCCGAACGATGGCCGCTTGCGTTACAACAACTACGGCAAGGGCGTCATGTTCTGGGAGACAGATGGACAGGCCACGCGGTTCGTGAATGATTTCCAGCACGTCGTATCGAACGATATCTACTGGTTCACCGATCCGAACGTCTCAGGGAGCTCGGAAGGCGGCAAGCTGCTCAACGGTGGCAACCCGCTAACGCCAACCCAGACGCGGCGGGCGGCGAACTACGGCTATACGGTCGATCGTATGCGCGCCTTGGACGCGACGGATGGCGTATCAGCCGATCTGGAATTTCGTGGAGGTGGGCTGGCCGTTCACCGAGACGGCGGCGCAGGGGGCCCGGGCCATTCAGCCGGCTGAAGTCAGGGCGGCGGTGTGGCACAGCATCATCGCAGGGGCGCGGGGCATCATCTACTTCAACCACAGCTTCGGTGGCCCCAACCAGAGCACAGCACTGCCTGCGCGACCCGGCATATGCGGCAGTGCGCGCCGCCGTAAAGAGCACGAACCAACTCGATCACGCAACTTGCGCCAGTGCTCAACGCACCATTCGCGGACGGCTTCGTCAGCGCCGGTCCATCCGTCCGGACGATGGCGAAGTTCCATGACAACAAGTACTACGTGTTTGCCGGCAGCAAAGAGAATAGAGCCAGCACGCCGACGTTGTCGTTGTCGGGTGTCGATAGCGGCACGGCCACGGTCATTGGCGAGAATAGGACGATTCCCATCTCAAATGGTCGGTTCTCGGACAGCTTTGCAGATGGCAATGCGATCCATATTTACAGGATTGATAATCAGTGAATTGAAGCCGGATGCCGCCACCGTGCTCTAATGTTTTCAGAACGATGCTGCGCATCGCCGACGACGTGGTCCCTGCGGTCGTCCGCGGCCAGCCGGCAAGGCGCGATCAATCGCCAGGAGGAGGGCCGTGACGCGAATGTCCGTGATCACGCCCAGCTTCGCACCCGACTTCGAGCTGTGCGCGGACCTGCACCGGTCGGTGCTCGACTACTCGCCCGAACTCGGTCCACCACCACATCATCGTGCCTCGGTCGGACCTCAAGCTGTTCGGTCGGCTCGCCGGTCCACGTACGCATATTCGCTGCGAGACCGACTTCCTGCCCCGCTCGTTCGTACCTGTACCGTTCAGCAAGTTCACGGTCAATCTGGGCCGGCCGTTCCCACCGGTGCGTGGCTGGATCCTGCAACAGGTGCTCAAGCTGGCCGCGGTCGCCGCATCCGAGGATGACGTGGTGCTGCTCGTCGACTCCGACATCGAGTTCCTCCGACCGTTCACTGTGGAGACGTTCGTCCGCAACGGCGTGGTGCGCTTCTACCGCAAGCCCGATGAGATCGACGAACGGCTGCCGCGCCACATGATCTGGCACCGGGTCGCTCGCGCACTGCTGGGGCTGCCGCCCGCGGAGCCGCCGTACACCGATTACATCTCGTCGCTGCTGGCCTGGGACCCGGCGATCGTCCGGCGAATGCTCGCGCGGGTGACGGCCACCACAGGCCGCCCGTGGACCACCGCGATCGCCGGACAGCTCCATTTCTCCGAGTGGACGCTCTACGGCGTGTTCGTCGACGACGTGATCGGCGCGCCGGCCAACTCGTTCGCCTCGGACGACCCGCTGTGCCTGGCGTACTGGGACGACGACCCCGCTGAACCGGGACGGCGCGGTCGACTTCCTCCGCGGCGTCCGGCCCACCGACGTCGCTGCGATGATCTCAGCGAAGTCTCGCACCCCGCTGGCGGTCCGGCGCGCGGCCTTCGCTGACCACAGGGCCGCGCGGACCGCAGGCCACGGTCGCACGGCTGAGGATCTATGCCGCACGCGCTGGATGATCGATCAAGATGCTTGCTGACATATCTTCAATCGCCTTGAGGAGTGCGGGACTTCCTCGCCCGGGGCAGATATTGCCCCTTCATCCGCACTCTCTAGTTCAGTTCGACGATCGCTGACGGAACAGGTTCAATTATGCGGGCTCACTTCAAACAGAGCAGTACGGTGTCCTGCTCGATCCGGGATGTACCGGGACGGGTGCCGAATGCAAGCAGAGTTGGTTTCGGATTCAAGGCAAGCGGTCCTGCCGTGCCGCGCCAACAAAAAATCGAATCACATCGGGCCAAAAGAAAGAAAATACGTTGGCCAGTATTCCTGTTCTTGCTTGCCCTCGTCGTGCCGTGGGTGATTTTTATCGGACCGCTGCGAATGTCGCTCTACCGTATTGTCCTGCTCGTGATGGTCTTGCCCTGCTTGGGCATGTGGATGGCCGGGAAAGCAGGGCGGATAAGGACCGCAGACATTGCACTGCTGCTGTTTTCGTTCTGGTGCATGCTCAGCCTCATTGTTATCCATGGAATGGCATTGTCCGTCCAGACATCAGGAATCGTGTTCATAGAAACCCTCGGCCCTTATCTGTTGGCGCGATGCTACATCCGCGACGCGGACGATTTCTACAATGTGATTCAGCTACTGTTCAGGATCGTGGTACTCCTGTTGCCGTTCGCCATTTTTGAGTTCGTTTCCGGGCAAAACATTTCGCGCGAGCTGTTTGCGGCGATCTTCCCAACAAGCTGGATCCGCAGATGCCGCCGCGATTGGGGCTAACGCGGGTACAGATCGGTTTTTGATCATCCAATCCTGTTCGGGGTGTGTACCGGCAGTATCTTTGCCCTGGTTCACTTGGTTCTCGGCTACCAAAAGAGCTTCTTTCAGCGTTCTCTCAGGACCGGGATCGTCGGAGCAACGTCGATTTTGTCATTGTCCTCCGGGCCTTTAATCGCGATAGTCGTCCAGGGGTTCCTTCTGTCATGGAACTGGTTGTTACGGGCCATCAAGATCCGGTGGAAAATTCTGATCGGGCTTTTGGTTTTGATCGGTTCTATCGATTGAAATAGTTGCCAACCGATCTGTGCCAGCAATCGTCGTCAGTTATTTCGCATTCGAACCAGGATCGTATTGGTATCGCATGCTGATATGGCACTATGGGTCTGCGTCAGTCCTGAACCACCCGCTTTTCGGCGTTGGGTTGAACGATTGGGAACGCCCCGAGTGGATGCCATCAAGCATTGACAATTTCTGGCTTTTCTATGGCAGTCCGCTACGGCTTGCCGGCGCCTTTTCTCCTGCTGCTGGCCTTTTTGTCGATCTTCCTGGCGGTAGGTTTCAAGAAGGGCCTCGACGATAAGATAACAGCGTATCGAACGGCTTTTCTGATTACCATGACGGCGTTTTTCATGGTCGGGTGGACCGTGCATTTCTGGGACGCTGCCTATGTTCTCTTTCTATTTCTGATGGGCAGCGGCGTCTGGATGCTGGATGTGAGACCAAGGAGAGAGCCGCCTTGGAGGCGCAGGGTGTTTGAACCCCGCCGGCATCGGCGGACGTCCTGGTCTACCGTCCTTTCCCCGATAAATTCGAGACGTGATGAACAGTGTCGCGGACACGGCACTCGACTTTGCGAAAAATCCGCCCTGGATCAGCCTGCAACCACTCCGCCGCCCAACCGTTCTCGCGAAATTCAAGACCACTTCCTCGTTGCCGGGGAACAAAAAGGCCGATTCGTTTGGGATTCCCAAGTCAGCGGAGTTCTGATTCAAGATGATGGCTGGAATGGAGGCCAGCATGCGGATGGCGCGACCCTATTCCCTTGATCTTCGTGAGCGTGTGGTTGCGCCGGTTGAGAAGGGCGGCATATCCCGACGCCGGGCGGCGGTGCATTTCTGGGCTTGGGATCAAGACGGTCATTGTGTGGCTGCGGCGTTTTCGAGCGACGGCCAGTGTTGCGCCCGGCAAGATGTGTGGACACAAGCCGAAAACGACCGCGGCCCACATCGCGGCTGGCTGCTGCAGCGGATTAAAGAGAAAGA